>JBARFX010000031.1:0-169646 GCA_049797655.1 Candidatus Acidiferrales bacterium
GCCTCGCCCCGGCCCGCCTCCGCCCCTCCGCTGAAAACCAGCGCCAGCAATTCATCCGGCTGCGACCGGCTCACCCGCCCCCCCCGCTCCGCCGCCTTCCGCGCATCCTCCGCCGGTATCTCCGCAAAATCCGTCTTGTTCAATTCCAAATCCACAATCCGTTCCCGCGCCGAGCGTCCCATCGAAATCTCAATCGCATCCACGAACGGCCGCCCCGACCGGTAATCCTCCGTCGCCGCCAGCACCACCCGTTTCCCCGCCTCAAACGCCGTCACGTGAAACGCCCCCGCCCCGCGAAACGTCCCGTCCGCGTCCCGCACCTCGTAAATCAGCGACCCTATCTCCGCTTTCAACGCCGCTTCCGCATCGCTCGTAGCCGCCACCGCCGGATCCACCGACGCCACCGCCGCCCCCACTTCCACCCGCAATGTCCCCCCATACCTCGGCCGCCGCGCCGTCTCCCCCGCCGGCGCTCCGAGCAACACTCCCACCAAAATCACCGCCCCCGCGCTACTGGCTGCAGCTAACCGTAACGATCGACGCTTCATACATTCCTGTTTGCAAATTTTTTGACGCCACCCGAGCTGATGTTTCGTCGTCTGCTTGCCACAGAGCAAGGATCGGTCCGGGGAACTCGAGTGGCTGGCCCATTTTCTTTGCCGTCGCGGCGCTGACTCCGAACGAGATTCCGTACACCTGGATATAATCCGGTTCCGTCCAGTCGCCCGTTCCGGTTACGAGGATTTGCCAGCTGAACCCGCAAGAAGGTTTAATCGTCGCGATATCGTCTCCCCAGCCACCAAACACGGCTTCCACAATTTGGATATCGCTGTAGGAGTGTGCCGCGCCATCCAACTCCGTCGTGATGATCGGTGTGCTGTGGTCGAATACATTGGTTCCGATCGCCACGCTATAAAATGGCCGATCCTGCAAGAAGGGATAGGAATCTCTTGTGAATCCCAAAAAATAGTTCCGGCTTCCGAAAAAACGCGCAAAAATACGATCCGACAAAGGCCAGGCCTGGCTCGAACTTTCGCCGCACTGAGGACTTAGAAACAGTCCGAAGCACGCTTCTTTGCCTTCATAAGCCGTCATTCCTCCCTCTCGGTTCGGAACGAGAAAACCCCTCAAATCTCGAGGTCCGCGAACCGCCGGGATGACGGCCGATTTGGTTCCACTCCATTCGGTATAGCCAGGCCGAAACTCACGTACTCGGGTCGGCTCCAGGACCGTCGCGGAGCTGAGCTCGAACAAGGGCGGTGCATAGTCGGGTGTCGCGAAATCAAGAATCGGATCCTTCTGCCGCCACACAATTCGTCGCTGCAACACGGGAATCGGTTTCGCAGCCGTCGGTGCGTCAGCCGGCTTCGCGACGCCGAGCATCTCGACTCGACTCGAACCTTCGGTTCGAATCTCCGCCACCCAAACGTATCCGTCAACATTTTCCGACAGCGTCACCGTCACCGACGCCTCCGCCGCTCCCACCTTCATCCCCCTGCTCCGCAACTCCGCCTCAAGCCCCTTCTGAATCGCCTCCACCTCTGCCGCCCCCAGCGACGAAATATTCTTTACCTCGAGCGAAATCACCCGCGCCGGCTTCACAGCCGTCGCAATTTTCGCCGCCAGCCCCTTCACACCCTCGCCCCACGCCGCAGGGAAAGAGTTCTGCACCGGAGTTCCGCCGGGCGCAGAAACTCGCCCAGATGGATCAGCGCTTGTGGCCTGCCCCTGCACTCGAATCGCTGTACCAAGAACAAGCGATAGAATTATCGCTGTCTGAACTAAAACGAGGATCCGCCGATCAACCCGCATCCGCAAATTCCACTGCCTGCCGTTCATATTTCGGCATCCTAACACAACCGGAAATCCCACCCTCCCAGGCTTGCGCCGGTTTTGGTGGCACAGGCACTCCTGTTTACCCTGAACCTCCGAAGGGCCTGTGCTCTGACGACCTCGATCCAACCAATCCCGGAAACCCAACCCGGACCAACCAGCCAAATCTCAGGACTCCTTGTGGGTCGCGGCTTTTCACCTGAGGCACGAAGGGCAGCCGCGACATAAATCTCACCGCGCGCAGCGCGCACCGAGAACAGAGCGAAGCGAGGCCCCCGTTTGCCGTTCACCGACTACGCCACAACACGCCGTGTACGCGCCCACACGACGATCGCCTCTCGAATCAATCCTAACCGCCGTATTTCCGCTCTCCTCGCTCTGGCCCCCGCCATGCATTGCTCCTCCCCGTAACGGCAATTCATAAAGGAGACACCATGGAAGCACTACTCGATTTCGCAGCCGTCAGCGGTGCAATCGTTCTCTCGCTCGGCATCGCTCTCTCTCTCGAATGGTTCGCGCTCAACGGCCTGCTGAAATTCATGCCGCCCCGCCAGCCAGTCGCCGCCGCGGCCGACGCGAACGCAGCCGAGATGAGCGAAACCGAGCTAGCCGCCGATCCCGCGTCCGTAGCGGTCGCCTTCATCGACCGCAAACGCGCCGCCTGATGCGAAGGTTCCAGTGGCACAGGCATTCTTGCCTGTGCTCTGACGAGCACGAGAGTGTTGAACGAGAGAAACCGCCCTCGGCTCACGGCCCGCAGCAAAGAGAGTTTCGAACGAGCGGCTAGCTCGTTGAGTGAAAACGAACGCTAGGAGGCAGCCATGTTGTTTCTAAGATTCCTGCTCTTACTCGTCAGCTTCAGCTTCCTCGCAGGAGCTATCGGCACCGTCGCCTACGACATCTACCTCGCCTTCGAACTCGGCCGCATCCTCCGCCGCAACGAACGCCCAACCGAATCCGAACCCGCACCCGCCACCGGCGCGCCTCCTACTGCCTCAGCCCCGCCGCGCTTCTCGCCCACTCGCCCGCGCCGCCAAATCCGCTGGACCGTCGCCGCCAAACTCATCGCTGTCGCCGCCGTCACCTCGCTTGCAGGCAAAAGTCTCGTCGTCGTCCCCGACGGCGAAGCCGGCGTCCGCGTGAGCCAGATCTCCGGCGTCCGCTCCGGCACTCTCTACCCCGGCGCTCACCTCATCCTCCCGCTCATCGAACGCGTCGCGATCTACGACGTCCGCGACAAAGTTTTCTCCACCGCGGCCATCGCCAGCCCCAAGGAAAAATTGGAAGTGCTCAACATCGAAGCCCGGGAAGGCCTCTCCGTCGGACTCGCCGTTACCGTCCGCTACCGCGTCGATCCCACGCGCCTCGCCTACGTCCAGGCAAATCTCCCACAACCCATAGACACCGAAATCGTCGAGCCCGTCGTCGCCAGCACCTTCCGCGATCTCGGCCCCAACTACATCGTCCGCGACCTCTTCTCCACGAAGCGCGGCGAATTCCGCGAGAAAGCCACCCAGACCATCACCGCCCGCCTCGGCGAAGACGCCATCATCGTCAAAGAAGTCCTGCTTCGAAAAGTCGAACTCCCCGAAGAATACGCGCGAGGCCTCCAGGGGTTACTTGAAAAGGAACAGGAAGACGATCGCACTCTCGTCGACGCTTCCATCGAGCAGAAGAAAGTGAAGATCGCAGAATCGCAGGCCGAAGCCGCCAAAATCCGCCAGATCAAGCACGCCGAAGCCGACGCTCAATCCCGCGTCCTCATGGCCAAAGCCGAATCCGATTCCATGCAGTACACGCTTCCGCTCAAACAAAAACAGATCGAGCAATCGCGCCTGGAAGCCCAGGCCCGCAAGGAAGCCACAATTCAAAATGCCGAAGCGGAAGCCACAGCGCAGGTGAAAACTGCGGAAGCCACGGGTCAAGCCAAAGTGATCCAAAGCAAAGCCGACGCCGAGCGCAACAGGCTCCTCGCCGAAACCCAGAATATTCTCGTCGTGAAAAATGCCGAAGCCGCTGCTCAAGCCAAGGTCATCGACTCCAAAGCCGAACAGGAACATCGCAACCTGCTCGCCGACGCCGAAGCCCACAACATCCGCGTCACCTCCCAAGCCGAAGCTGAACAGCTCCAGCTCGAAGCCTCTGCGCTGAAAACGAATCCGCTTCTCGTTCAATACACGGTCGCCCAGCGCCTCTCAGACCGCGTCCAGATCATGATGGTCCCAACCGACGGCAGATTCTTTTTCACCAACGATGTCCTGAAATCCGTTTCAGCCGTAACGGACGCGCCCCTGAAACTCGGCGCGAAATAGCGCAAGAGCAAATTAGTCCTGAGCAAAATACCGCAGGAGCAAATCACAGTGCAGCCAATTCACACATCGCTGGCCATCACCGAACAATCCCGTCGGGGCATAGCACGTCGAAGATCCCAGATGGCTTTTCCGGACCGTGCCATCTCGACTCGCAGCGACGCCCCGCCCATTACTGAGATTTGCGGTTTGCAGGTGGGAGCGCCCGCATTCATGCGGGGAAGGAGAGCTTAAGCGCTCCTGAAAGAACGCGACTCGATGAACGCGGCTTTAGCCGCGGACGGATTTCATTGCTGACTCTAACTAGGCGCACTGGAACCACAACCAAGATTCCCGGCTGGTCTTCCCCAACCCGACATGGCGGGCGCGGAAGAAATTCAACCAACCGGGAGGTACTGCCGGCAAGACCCTTGCAGGTGGCTTAGCTCTGCGCAACCTGGCAAACAGGACCTCGACACCGCCGCGTCGAATCCCGCCAGCCAATCACGCCGGGCAAAGCCACCAGCCGGCGGCTTCCGTTTCAGCCATCGCGACCACCGCGTTCCCATTATTTTTTGGAAAAAAAATCTCCGTTTTCCACAGCTTGTGAGTAGTTCTACGAATTTCGAACCGACTCAATCCACGCTACCATTACCCATTTTTATATGACGACAAAAACAACACTATCGGCGGAACAAACGGTTCAGCCGAAAACGATCCATCCCGCCGCTAACGCGAAAGCACTTAGCGCCGAAATTCTAATCACAAATACGGGATTAGAATTTCATCTAACTTATAGCAAACTAAGCCCTCTAAAAATTCCTAATCGCGAATGGATCGCGTTTTCTCATCCAAATTCACCCGCTCCGCCCGATTTGCTCCACCTGGACCCCAAATTCTATGATAATGATGCCAGCGGAGAGGCACTGCGAAAACCATGTCCGCCACGAATCCAGACAGCGCGAACACTCGCCCCGACCCAAATACCCTCCCGCCGGACGTTCGCCCGATATCCGGCATCCGTCTCGGGAAGATCTTCGGCATCCCCATCTACCTCCACGCCAGCTGGTTCATTATCTTTGCTCTCATCACACTCTCCCTCCGCACGCAATTCACCTCGCAGCACCCGAGTTGGACTCCGCAGCAGCACTGGCTTCTCGGCATCATCACCAGCGCCCTCTTCTTCGGCTCGGTCGTTTTCCACGAGCTCAGCCACAGCGTCGTCGCCATACGCTACAAAATTCCCGTGCAGTCCATCACCCTCTTCGTCTTCGGCGGGCTCTCCAGCATCAGCCGCGAACCCGATAAACCGAAACAGGAATTCAATATCGCCATTGCCGGCCCGCTCTCGAGCCTGTTCCTCGCGGGATGTTTTTATCTTGTCGCTCGTTTCTTCCACGGCGACGACATGGTGGCGGCGTCCTCAAAATGGCTCTGGGAAATTAATCTCGCCCTCGCGATCTTCAATCTCGTTCCGGGATTTCCGCTCGACGGTGGACGGATCCTGCGCGGCGTCGCCTGGGCCGTCACGAAAAATTTCCAGCGCGCCACTCAGATCGCTTCCGTCTCAGGAAAAGTGTTTGCCTATGCGATGATTATTTTCGGCGCGTGGCAGGCGCTCACCGGAAACTGGGTCGGCGGAATCTGGACGGCTTTCATCGGCTGGTTCCTTCTCAGCGCAGCGCAAGAAAGCTACGCACAAGTCGCTGTCCAGAACACTTTGGTCGGAGTTCGCGCCGGCGACGTCATGACGCACGACATTCCCACTGTCACCCGCGATATGTCGATCGACGAATACGTCCACGAAGTCCTCCGCACCGGCGCCAGATTTCACATCGTCACCGGCGCTGGCGCTCCCGTCGGTCTCGTCTCCCTCGACGTCGCTCGAGCCGTTCCGCGCGACGAGTGGACCAACACCTCCATTCAAGCCGTCATGCTTCCGCTCGACCGCATGCATTCCGCCGAACCCGATGAACCCGTGCTCGCAGTCCTTCAGCGCATGCGCACCAATAGCATCAGCCAAATGCCCGTAATCGCCGGCGGCCACATCGTCGGTATGGTTGGGCTCGACGACATTCTTCGCGTCTTGCATACGCGCCTCCAGGTAGGCAACCTCGCCGGATCGTAAACTTTGATCGCCAATGACACATTCTTCGGACATCGCTGACCGAAAACCAACCGGCGTTAACCGCGAACAGAAACTCTCGCGCCGCGGCTTCAACAAACTTCTCGCGCTCGGCAGCTTCGCCGCCGCAGCCGCCGCCTGGATTGTTCTGCGCAGCCGCTCGAAACACTTTCCCGCACGCGTAATCGCGCAAGCGGGAGAAATTCCTGTCGGCGGCTCGAAAATTTTCACCTATCCCACGGACGTAGAACCTTGCATCCTCCTGCGCCCGTCGGAAAACGCCTACCTCGCTTACAGCCGCATCTGCACGCACACCTCTTGTCCTGTCTTCTACCGTCCCGAAGAAAATCAAATCGTGTGTCCCTGCCACGGCGGCGTGTATTCCGTTGCCGATGGTTCTGTCCTCGCCGGCCCACCGCCTCGTCCGCTTCCGCGCATCACGCTCGAACAGCGCGGCAACGATCTCGTCGCCACCGGCGTAGTGAAAGGCGAGCCCGCATGAACGCCATCAATCGCACGACCAGGACACAGCTCGCTGCCGCTGCGTTAGTCGCCATTATTTTCCTCGTATTGGCCGCAAGAGTGTTCGCGAGCGAACTCAAACGCGTCGGAGTAATCGAATTGCCCGGCCCATCCGGCTTGCGCTTCGATTACCTGGCCATCGACCACGACGACCACTATCTTTTCTGCGCGCACCTGGGCCCGGGGCTTCTCTACGTCATTGACCTGCGTGCAAACAAAGTCGTGAAAACGATTCAGGATCTGCCCGGAGTGGAAGGCGTCGAGTACGTGCCCGATCTCAAGAAGATCTACACATCCGACTGGCACGAAGACAAAATCGCCGTAATCGACGTGCAAACGCTGCAGGTCATCAAAAAAATCCCCACCGAATCGAAGCCCGACGGCACCGCCTATGCCGCCCCGTTTCACAAGCTCTACGTGTCGGACGAACGCGCCAAAGCAGTTGCCATCGTCGACGTGACTCGCGATGAAGTCGTCCGCACTCTCCGCTTCGACAGTGAAACGGGAATGCCGCAGTACGATCCCGTCGCGAAAAAAATCTACGTCAACCTCCAGGACCAGAATATTCTCGCGGTCATCGATCCGGCGAACGATCAAGTGGTCGGAATGAATCCCGCCGGAAAATGCAAAGGCAATCACGGAATGGCGCTCGACCCAGAACACCATCGCGCCTTCCTCTCATGCCAGGACAACAACCTTCTCACCGTCTTCGATCTCGACAAATCCGAGCCAATCGCTTACCTCCCGGTTGCCGATGGCGCCGACGTCGTACAATTTGACCCCGGGCTCAATCGGATTTACGTGGCGTGTTACAGCGGCGCGATCTCCGTCTTCGAACAGAAAGATCCCGATCACTATCGCAAGCTGCGAGATGTCACCGTCGCCCACGCCGTCCACAGCATTGCTGTCGACACCGAAACGCATCGCGTCTACGCCCCCGAACAGGAGGAGGATGGCGTGCCGGTGGCGCGCCTCCTGATCTACGAGGCGGCCGGTAAGTGATTCTCAGAATCGTTTTGCCGCGCCGCTCATCTGTTGCTCACATGCAGCGCACCCCATCCAGGAGAAATAAATGAGAGCGATTGCGATCCCCGTTCTTCTCGCAGCGATGGCGTTGAGCGCCGCCGCGCAGACAAAGACCGTTCCGCCGCAGTACAAACCGCCCGCAGCGGAACCAGTCCCTGAAAGCTGCACGCTCGAGAACGCGCCGGAACCTCCCGCTCTTCCCGCCGATTGGTCGAAACAGCTCGCCGGTCATCACGAAGCAATCGCCACTGACCACATGCGCATCCACGTCTTCCGCCTGCGTCCGGGAGACGATTTGCTGGGTTCGATTCGCGCCTACGTGAATCACAATCATATTCAGGCGGCCGTGCTGCTCAGCTCCGTCGGCAGCTTGACGCAAGCGTCCATCCGCTACGCCAATCAACCCGAAGCGCACGTTCACACAGGCCATTTCGAAATTGTCTCGATCACTGGAACTGTCGAGGAAGGCAGCGAGCACATCCACCTCTCGATCGCCACCGGCCAGGGCAACATGATTGGCGGCCATCTGATGACCGGCTGCAAAATCTACACCACATCGGAAGTTACGTTAGGCGAACTCGTCGGCGTCCGCTTCGCGCGCGAAACAGACAAAGAGGGCAGCGGCTGGGACGAACTGAAAATCTACCAGGCAAAGCCGTAATGGCCATTCAACCTCATTGAATTCGATGAAGCACGATGCCCTTTGCGCCCACGGCCCAGCCTCGGTCGTGAGTGGCGAACGCGACCGCGTTTACACTCTGCTCGCTCTCGCGCACCAACACATTGTCGGAAACCGTCGACACAATTCCGGCGGTGCCGGCTGCGACTATCTCACCGCCGCTGGATTTTTCGCCGCGCGCCCGGGGCCTGTAGGTGACGGAAGAGAGAAACAATCCTGGCGGATCGGCCGGGGCGCCGGCGCGCCACGTGACTCCGCCATCGCTCGTGAGAAACACGACTGGCCCGGGCGAGTTGCTCGGATGCGCGTAATCGCCGCCGGCGGCAACTCCGTTCTTTGCGTCGTGAAACGCGAGCGAAAACAAACCCGAGCTCGCGTTCGCCGGACGCATCGGCGTCTCCGCCACCTGCCACGATTTGCCTCCATCGGTCGAACGAAAAACGCGCGCGACGCTGGCACCGCCGGTTGCAAACCAAACGTTGTTCGTGCCCTCGACTGTGAGGCACGAATTGCTAGCCGCGAACGCTCCTTCGTTCGGCAGCGCGGCGGGCAAGCTCGCCGGCGGTATCTGCGTCCACGTTACGCCGCCATCCTCAGTCGTGAACAAAGCGAAGCGCCCGCCGACCGGATCGCTCACGACGATTCCATGCCGCCTGTCCCAGAACGCGATCGCATCGAAGAAAATCCCGCGCGTCTTCTGCTCGTACACCATTTTCCAAATCTCTCCGCCGTCGGTCGTGCGATAAATGCGCGCAAGCCCGTCTTCCGCGTTGCCAGAACTCATGATTACGGCTGCGTTCGCATTCAATGCATGGATTCCCCGGAAGTCGAGGTTTTCTGCGCCTGCGACCATGCGAACGGACCAAGTGGCGCCCCCGTCGACTGTGCGAATCACGGTTCCATCCGTGCCGCTCGCCCAAACGATGTCAGCATCGACTACACTCAAGGCCCGAAAGCTTGCGCTCGTAGCAACCACGATGTTTTGCCAGGGATCAATTCTTGTTTGCGCTTGGAGTCGGCCGGCGATCGATGCGGAGAACAGCAGCGCGACTATGAGTGGAATTCCTCTTCGCATGGGGTGCATTTAATCACGGCACGCAATTCGATGCATGACAGAAAAAGCGAGTCGAACCAAAGTCCTCGAGGCGGGCGACGACAGGTCTCGCATGGATTGGCTACCGGTATTCGCTTGAATCGGGTTACGGTTGCGCGTGTTTCGCGGCGGGATAGCGAAACGCCTTCGCCGAGCCTTTGCCTTCTTCCACGCGCAAGAACATATCGACGGGCAAGTTGGTGATCGTTTCCTTCAGGCCACTGGGCCACCAGATTTCGAGCGAATCGACGCGAGAGTGAGTGCCGAGACCGAAGAAGATCCGAGGATCCTGCGCCGAACAGTAGCTCATGCCACCTTTCGTCTGTTCGTAACTCGTAAGATCTCCGGCGATCAGTTTCAGGTGCGTGCCGATTCCGTCGCGGTTGCTCTTCGTGCCGACGAGCTGCACCGCGAGCCAGTGATTGTCTTTCGCTGCGGCCGAACTGGCGCCGTCGTTGTGAAACAGCTGCGCGTCCTCGCCGTTGTTGTTGACTAGAAAATCCTGCCATCCATCGTTATCGTAATCGCCCACCGCCAGCCCGCGGCCCACGCGCGGCGCGCGAAAATCCGCGCCCTGCGATTTCGTCGCATCCACAAAGTTGCCCTGCCCCGTATTGCGGTAGAGTTTCTTCACTTCCTCGTACGTCACTTCCGGATGGTACGTCGCGATGTTATCGAGGATGTGCCCGTTGACGACGAGCAAGTCTCGCCAGCCGTCATTGTCGAAATCGATGAACCGCGCGCCGAACGCGCTGTTCAAGAGATTCGTCTGGCCGATCCCGGATGCGATTGTGGCGTCCGTAAACGTGCCGTCTCCATTGTTCCGATATAAGCGATCCAGCTCGTAATCAAGATGGCTGACGAACAGATACGGCAAGCTGTTGTTCGTGATGTCCGCCGCGTCGGCGCTCATCCCCGCTTCCGGGCGGCCGTCTTCGCTGAATCCCGCGCCAGACGCATAGCTGGCGTCCTTGAATCTGCCGTCGCCCTTATTGATGTAGAGGAAATTTCTCTGGGTGTCGTTGGCGATGAAGATGTCGGGCCAACCGTCATTATTGAGGTCCACAGTCACCACGGCGAGGCTCTTCCCGTCATTGTTCAGGAGGCCGGCTTTCTCGGTGACGTCGGTGAACGTGCCGTCGCCATTGTTGTGATAGAGGCGCGGCGAAGTACCCGGGAAATTATCCGGGTGGCAGTAGGAGCTTACGTGCGGAATATCCTTGTACCCGGGGCGGAAGTCGCCGCACGTGACTGGATGGTCCACGTCGTACTTCACGTAGTTGACCACGAGCAGGTCGAGCTTGCCGTCGCGATCGTAATCGAACCACGCAGCGGCCGTGCCCCAGTTGCCATCATCGCCCACGCCGGCCTTCGCAGTCACATCCATAAACGTGCCGTCGCCATTGTTATGCAGCAGCACCGAGTGGCGATACCCGGTCATATATATGTCCGGGAAGCCGTCGTTGTCATAGTCGCCGACGGCCACGCCGAAGAAGAACGTGCCGTCGGAGTGAATCTTGCTCTGCGCGGTCACGTCGGTGAACGTGCCGTCGCGGTTGTTTCTATAAAGCGCCGGCTGCGGCGGCTGAGCGGGATGAAACAGCGGAGTAAAGCCGCTGTTCACAAAGAACGCGTCCAGGTAGCCATCCTGGTTGTAATCAATCCATCCTACGCCGGCGCCCATCGTCTCGGGGTACATCCGCTTGGCCGACTGCGCCCGTTCATGGTGAAAATGAATGCCAGCTTCGCTCGTGGCGTCGCGAAACTCCACACCGTACGGGTTGGACAGATTCGGGCGGTGGCGAAGCGGCTCCGGTTTCTCCTGCTGCCCATTTTGTCCAAGCGCGGGGTCTTGCCGCAACAGGCCTGCGGAGAGATCGGAGGTGGCCACGAACACGATCACCAATCCCAAAAGGAACCATGATTGGTAGCGCGGGCAGGGCCGACTCATTCCGGCACAGATTCTAGCACGCAGGAGTACCCGCCCGGGTCGTTGGGGACGCTCGAACGCCAGACTCGATGAGCTTTTTCTGTTGCGGCGGCCGGAAAGTTACCGGAGCGGCACTTATCTCCCACTTCGCAGCACAGGAAAGACGGCGTGAGGTAACGTGAACCGTTGGTCACCGCCTGTGGAATTCCATCCCGCAACCTTAGTTTTATCTTGACAGTACAGGGATGTGGGCGATAGCCTTGCGTCCGATTCGGCACCAGGGGTGGGAAGCCGATAGTGCTTGAATATCCTAGTGCAGGGCTCACGAGCCTGTCCGTTCAAGTTTTAGTTTCTCCCCTTCCATTTTCACTGGGAAGCAACGTTGCTTACTGCGAATAAAGCGGTTCTCTGGCGAGCCATAGTTCGCGCCCTCGCGTTTGGCGCGATTATCGCACTTCTTAGCGTCTCCGCGACTTCCAGGAGCGCGGCTACTGCTGTCGTGCCGGTCTCCCCGAAAAAGGTAATCATCGACACGGATCCCGGCACCGACGATTCGGTTGCCATCATGCTTGCCCTGAATTCGCCGGAACTTGATGTGCGCGCGCTGACGGTTGTGCCCGGGAACGTCGTCGCCGCGCAGGGGCTCGAAAACGCACTTCGAATGGTTTCGCTCGCGAACCGCTGCGACATCCCCGTAGCTGGCGGCGCGCAGCACCCGCTCTTTCAGAAATTGATTACAGCGGAGTTCTGGCACGGAAAGAACGGCCTCGCGAACGTGGAATTGCCTGCGAGCAAGTGCAAAGTGGACGCCCGTTTCGGTCCCGACCTGATTATTCAGATGGTGCACCAGTATCCGCATGAAATCACGCTGCTGCCGATCGGACCGGAAACCAACATCGCGCTCGCGGTCCTGAAGGATCCCTCGATCGTTCCGCTGGTGAAGGAAGTGATCGTGATGGGCGGGTCGATATCCGGCGGAAACGTGAACGCCGCGGCGGAAGCCAATATCTACAACGACCCCGAAGCCGCGCAGATCGTCTTCCAGGCCGGCTGGCCCGTCACCATGGCGGGACTCGACATCGGCAACGTGACTCTTTTCACTCGCAAGCATCTCGAGCAACTCGCGAAAACGCACGGCCCGGAAAACGATTTCATGGTCCAGGTGAACACATTTCTCGTTGACCTCTCCGAGAAGTTCGGCTCCGCCGGCTCTCCGATGTACGATTCGCTCGCCGTCGGTGCAGCGATTGACTCGACGATCGTGAAGGCTCAGGCCATGCATGTGGACGTCGAAACCCGAGGGGAATACTCGCGCGGAGAGACCGTGGCGAACCGCCGCAACGAAATCGAGAAGAACGTGCTGCACGGCGATCGCTACATCATTGAAGGGCTCGAAAAGGTCACTCCGAACGTGCAGGTTTGCGTCGGAGTCGATTCGGAGCGATTCATCCAGCTGTTCATTTCACGAGTTCAAGGAAAGTAGTAGCGGGTCAGATTCAGAGGGATGCGCAAATGGAATTGACAGCAAGCAACGAAACGGGGGGAGTCACAATGAAGATTTGGAAGATTGCGTTTTTGGTTGTTGTGCTGGCCGGTTCGCTTTTTGCGATCAGCAGCGCGAGCGCGCAGAACCTGCAGCGCGGCGAGATCCGCGGCTTCGTCTTTGATTCGTCGCACTCGATCGTGCCAGGCGCCCACGTAACCGTGTCGAACAGTTCGACGGGCTACAAGCGCGAACAGACCACGGACCAGGCCGGCTCGTATGATTTTGCCCAGCTGCTGCCCGGCGTGTACGAAATCAAGGCGGAGGCTTCGGGATTCGCGAGCATTACGCTGACGGACATCACCGTGGAAATCGGCGCGAGCCTGAATCTGGACGTCACGCTGCCGGTGAAAGGCCAGACGCAATCCGTAACGGTAACGGCGGCCGAGGCTGGAGCGGTTGACACCACGACAGCCGGCATCAACCAGATCATCAACCAGAAGAATATCGAGGATCTTCCCCTCTCAGGCCGCGACTATCGCGACCTTGCGAATCTCAGCTCGTCGGCGCAGGTGGTTCCTGGGCTGCGCGGCGGCATTCGCCTGGGCGGCCAGCAGAGCGACTACGCCGGCCTGGTGATCGACGGTCAGGACAGCTTCAACAACTTCTTCGGTGAATTCTTCGGCTCACTCGAAACCAAGAACTTCACCGTGCCGCTCGAATCCGTGCAGGAATTCCAGGTCGTCACTAACGGTTTCGCCCCTGAATTCGGCCGTGCCACCGGCGGTTTGATCAACGTGATCACCAAGTCCGGTACGAACGAACTCCACGGCGAAGCGCACGAATACTATCGCGGCAGCGGGCTCACCGCGAACGATGCCGTCGGCAATCCGCCCAACATCGACAACCAGAATCAGATCGGCGGTTCGGTCGGCTTCCCGATCAGCAAGGACCGCCAATTCCTGTTTCTGTCGGCGGACGTTCAGCGCGAGAACGGGCCGCTCGTCACCAATTTCTGCGGCGTCGGTAGCGCTGCGGATTGTGCCACGAGCTTGTCGGAAGCCACAGGGCCTGTATTCGCGAACTGCACAGCGCCAGTACCGGACGTAGTTGCTGCGATCCGCCCGCAAGGCGGTCTTGGTCCTGGGACTTGCCTGCCCGGACAAATTCCTGCCCCTGGCACTGCTGGCACCGCCGGTTTCGCTCTGCCTCCCTCCTGCGGCACGCCCGCGGCGGGAGATTCTTTCCTGAACGCTTGCTTTGGCGTCAACAGCCTGGGCGACTTCAACCTGGCCAATAATCAATTCCAGAATCTGTTCACCATTCTGGGTCACTACGATTTTCAGATTACGCCCGCCAATCACTTCAGCACGCGAGCTTACTTCACTCGAAACCACACGAGCGGCTTTACCGGCGGCCTCGGCCAGAACGAGACGCCGATCGCGTTCGGCGGAACCGAGAATTTCGTGAACCAGGGCGCGAGCGCGGTGTTTGCCCTCAACACGGTGCTCGGCCGGAAAGTGAACGAAGTTCGTTTCAGCTACCAGCGCGAAACCCGCGATCGCAATCCGAATGGACCCGGCCAGCCAACAATCCTGGTAGGCCCCGCACTGTTCGGCCAGCGCTACTACCTGCCGATTACGGGCACGAACGCCAAGTTCCAAATCGGCGACAACTTCGCGTACTCGTTCGGAAAGCACGATATCAAGTTCGGCGGCGACGTCGATACTTTCCGCGACAGCAACGACGCGTTCATCGGCTGGTCCACCGGCCAGTATGATTTCGGAACCGTTGATGACTTCAACAACGCGTCTCCGTTTGGGTTCATTCAGAACCTTGGCTTGAACAACATTCCGTTGTTGCAAGCGGGTTTGCTCAAGCCAGCGTACCAAACGGGCGTTGGACTTTATGTCCAGGACAAGTGGCAGATCACGCCTCGCTTCACACTCACCTATGGACTCCGGTGGGACGGAACTCGCAACCCCGCCTTCCAGACACCATTCCCGGGGCAGGAAACGTGGGTCGGAACAGGCGCGAATTCGCACACGATCCCGATTCCTCAACATATGCCCAACGACTGGACCCAGTGGGGCCCGCGCGTAGGGTTCGCCTGGAACATCGGTTCGACCGACGCCCCGACAGTCATCCGCGGCGCGTGGGGCTTCTACTACGCTCAGCTTCCCACGATCTTCCTGCCGACGGGCGGCGGCGGAAAGACAGTCGGTTTGTTCTGCTTCTCCGGCCCCACATGTCAGCCGACTCCGCAGTTCCCGTATCTATTCCCGAACACCACTTCGTTGGGGATTAACCAGCTCTGCGACACGCCAGACCCGCAAAACGGCGTGGTCTATGGATGCCCGGGACCCAACATCGTGGATCCGAATTTCAAGAATCCGCGCATTTCGAACCTGACAGGAAGCATCGAACATACGTTTGCCCGCTCCTGGACGGCGACACTCACGTTCGCATGGGCCAACTCTCAGCACCTGCGCACGGGCGGTTACGGCTCGGAAGAAGCGTGGTACCGGAACTTCACATCCGATGGCACTGACCAGTTCGGGCGAGCAATCCTGACGGGCGTGCTCGACGATACGCTCGCTTCCAGCACCAACATCACGGCCAGCTACGCCCACGGCAACTACGTGTCAGGCGTTTTCAATCTGACCAAACGCTTCACAAACCATTTCCAAATCTTCACGAACTACATCTGGTCGCAGAACAAGGACAATGGAGCGAGCGAGCGCGACACAGACACTTACTTCGGCCAGCAGGATCCGTTCAACATCAATCTGGACTACGGCCGAAACGGCTTGGACATCAAGCATCAGTTCAAGGCGGGTGGAGTGTACGAACTCCCGATGGGCTTCACCGTCAGCGGCACCTTGATCGCGCACTCCGGTGTGCCGTTCCCGCTCTACCTGGTCGGTGATCCAGGCGCTCCTTTCGGATCCTTCGCCGGAGACATCAACGGAGACGGCGTAGCCAACTCCGGCTTCTCACACAATAACGACCGTCCGTCCTTCACCAGTGCGGGGGGAAAGACGTTTCTCCTCGGCCGTTACGTAGCCGACCAGCCCGGTTTTGCGGAGTTGGATGCGCGCCTTCAGAAAGACTTCAAACTCAGCGACCGGTATCACATTCAACTCTCGGGCGACTTCTTTAACCTGACGAACCGCGGCAACGTGTATTCGAATCCCGATACCAACGCCAACGTGGACTATGCACCCAACTGCACGGCACGCGGCGGCGGGGAGCTCGGGTGGGATTGCAGTCCGTTCACGGCCTCCACTCTGGCGGCCGCGAAGGCGGCGGCTGGGTTCCGCGTCGTCAACCAGATCGCTCCGGGCAGCACGCCGTTCGCATTCCAGGCAGGAGCCAAGTTCATCTTCTGATGACCTCAGGCCCCGGTGGACGCAGGCGGTTTCTGCAAGGACTTGGAAGTTCCGTAGTGCTGGCAGCTGCCGGAGGGAATCCCCTCCGGCACGCTGCTGGCGCAACTCCCTCCGGTGTTAATCTCGCTGGCGTGAAATCCGATACTTCTCTGCGCTGGCCCAAACCAATCGGCAGCCCCGTTCTCGACAGCCTCCGCCCGGTAATCGAAAATTCCCGCGACGTCCACACGCACATTGACAAGATCGCGGAAGTCGCCGGATGGATGGCCTACGAGGAACTTCCCATGCCGGAATATCATCTGCCGGCAGGAGTCGGCGTAAACGATCCGAACGAAGCCATCGATTTCATCATGGTCGCCGACGTGATCGATACGGCCTTCACCGATTTCACCACGCACGTTAAATTCACCACCGAATACGCCGGCCAGCACTGGTCCGATTCCGAAGCGGAATTCGCCTGCTTGAAGCGCGCCATGGATAAAGGCATTCCGATCCTCGACGGAAATTTCCTGGCCAAAATCACTCGCCAGCAGCTCAATGAGATTTTCGCGGGCAACATTGAAATGCCCATGCTCGACGAAAAGCTCGCTGTGCTTCATCAGGTGGGTCCGGTCCTCGCCGCCAAATACAACGGTCGCTTCTCGAATTTCATCCATTCCTGCCCGCCGCGTCTGTACGACAACGGCAATGGCATCATCGAACGCCTCGTCGTCGAATTTCCGCGCTTCAATGACGTGAGCCAGTACGACGGCCACGAAATCAAGCTCTACAAACTGCCGCAGCTCGGCATCTGGTTCGTCTATTCGAGCCTGCACGCAACGGGCAAGTTCCATTTGGGCGACATCGGAGCGATGACCGCCTTCGCGGACTATATCGTCCCCGTCGCACTCCGACTCCTCGGAATCACCAGCTATTCGCCCGCGCTTGAGAGCGCCATCAACACTTACCAGATGATTCCGCGCGACAGCACGCAGGAAGTGGAAATCCGGGCGCACTGCATTTACGCCACGGCCCTGCTCCGCGAAGAAGTGAACAAGATCCGCCCCGCCGACAAGCAAGTAATCATTCCGCAGATCGACGCGCGGCTCTGGATGCCCTATCACACCACTTTCTGGCCGCACCACCTGACTAAGACAATCATGTACTGATTCTGGTCCTCGGGGGCTCCATGAACACAAGCAGACGCGCGTTCGTGAGGGGCATTTCTGCGTTTTCAGCCGCTGCCGCTGCCGCCTCGGAACTTCTGCGCTCGGCATCTGCTGCGCCGGTGGAGGCAATTGGGGCGAGGGAGGCCGATTCGATAGGAACCCGCTGGCGCAATCTGGCCGGCAGCCCCGTTCTCGACAGCCTTCGCCCCGTGATCGAGCATTCGAGAGACGTTTACACACATGTGGACAAAATCGTCGCGGTTGCCCAATGGATGACGTACGAGGATCTGCCTATGCCGGAGTTGAGCGTCCCCTACGGGCTCGCGAAAGATCCAATCGTGGCCATGGACTTCATCATGGTGACGACCACGATCGATTCGGCATTCACCGATTTTAAGACCCACGTAAAGTTTCAAGTCGATTACGAAGGCCAGATACGCTCGGACTCCGACGGGATGCTGGCGTGCTTGAAGCGCGCCATGGACAACGGCATTCCCATCCTCGACGGCAAGTTTCTCGCAGCGCTCACGCGCCCTCAGATGGAGAAGATCTTCGCGGGCAATATCGAAATGCCCATGCTCGACGAGAAGCTGCAGAATTTTCGCGATGTAGGCAAAGTGCTTGCCGGCCGATACGACGGTTACTTTCACAACTTCATCCAGTCCTGTCCGCCTAAACTCTACGATAACGGCAAAGGGCTCGTCGATCGTCTCGTAACCGAATTCCCTCGCTTCAACGACGTGAGCCAGTATGACGGTCACGAAATCAAGTTCTACAAGCTCGCCCAGCTCGGTTACTGGGGCATCTATTCGGGGCTCCACTCGACGAACACGTTGCCGCTCGTCGACATCGGCAAAATGACCGCCTTCGCCGATTACATCATTCCCGTCGGATTGCAATTGCTGGGCATCATCAGCTATTCGCCCGCCCTCGAGCAGGCCATCCATTCCTATCAGCTCATCCCGCGAGATTCCGCGCAGGAAATCGAAATTCGGGCGCACTCGCTTTACGCCACCGCCCTGCTCGCAGAGGAAATCAATAAAATTCGGCCCGCCAATCTGCAGATCATCATCCCTCAGATTGACGCAAGGCTCTGGTCGCACTACCACACTACGTTTTGGCCGCACCACCTGACCAAAACGATCATGTACTAGTACCTGCCTCCGGGAGGAGGGTTCGATGGACGCAAGCAGGCGCACCTTCGTAAAGAACATCTCCGCACTTTCCGTTGCGGCGGCTGCGGGAAGGATTTCTCTGCGCCCGGCGGCGTCACAACTACCCTCAACGTCCGGGATTCGTTGGCCAAAGCCAATCGGCAGCCCGGTCCTCGAAAGCATCCGGCCTGCGATTGATAACTCTCGCGACGTGTTCACGCACGTTGAGAAGATCGTCGAGGTCGCGAGCTGGATGGCTTACGAGGAACTCGCTATGCCTGTCTATCCCGTTCCCACTGGGGTGAAATCGACAGACCCGAACGATGTCGTCGATTTGATTCTGGTGGCCAATTCAATTGATACCGCATTCACCGACTTCAATACCCACGTCAAATTCCAGGTGGACTACGAGGGCCAGCATTCGTCCGACTCCGATGCCATGTTCGCGTGCCTGAACCGGGCCATGAACAACGGCGTTCCCATGCTTGACGGTAAATTTCTCGCGAAGATCACCCGGCCCGAGCTCGACAGGATTTTCGCCGGCAATATCGAAATGCCGATGCTCGGCGAGAAACTGGAAGTGCTTCGCCAGGTTGGTTCGGTGCTAGCCGAAAAATATGACGGGCGATTTCACAAATTCATCAAGTCGTGCCCACCTCTGCTCTACGACGGCGGGAATGGGCTGGTTGAACGCATGGCGAAAGAATTCCCGCGATTCAACGATATAAGTCAGTACCGTAGCCATGAAATTAAATTCTATAAGCTTGCGCAGCTCGGACTCTGGTTCGCCTACGCCACCTATCCGAAAGGAGGGCCAGTCCGCTTGAACGATGTGGAGAAAATGACCACGTTCCCCGATTACATCGTCCCGGTCGCTCTGCGACTGCTGGGCATCAACAGCTATTCACCTTCGCTCGAGCGCGCAATCGACTCGTACCAATTGATTCCGCGCGATTCGACCCAAGAAGTAGAAATCCGGGCGCACAGTATCTACGCCACCGCTCTGTTGCGTGAAGAGATCAATAAGATTCGGCCGCCCGATTTGCAGGTGATCATTCCGCAGGTGAATGAGCGGCTCTGGACGCACTACCACACGACATTTTGGCCTCACCATTTGACCCGAACCATCATGTATTAAATTTGGCGCTCGAATTTCGAAAGGAAACCGACCGATGACCGTAAGGAGATGTTGCGAGCTGCTCGTGCTACTCGCTCTGTTCGCCGGAATCGCCTCTCCACTGCCCGCGCAACAAAAATGGAAGGTAATCATCGACCAGGACTGCGCCGGCCCCGGCGGTACGGACATGCAGGCTGTCCTCGCGATCGTGAATTCCCCGAAGGCGGACGTGCTCGGTATCACCGTCGTCACAGGAGACGCCTGGCGCGATGAAGAAGTGCAGCACACCTTGCGCCTTCTCGAAATCATCGGCCGCACCGATATTCCCGTCGTTCCCGGGGCCGTCTTCCCGATCGTGAACAGCAAAGAATCCACCGAGCGGTGGGAAAAGCTCTACGGAACGGTTGTTTATCAAGGCGCATGGAATTACGGAAAGCCGTTACACGGCCCATTCGAGGTGCCGCCGCTACTCGAAGGCGCTCCCACTACGAAAGCTGCGAACGAAGACGCGGCGCACTTCCTGGTTCGCATGGTGCGCAAGTACCCGCACGAAATCACGATCTACGCGGGCGGCCCGCTGATGAACCTCGCGCTCGCACAGATGATCGACCCCGAGTTCGCATCGCTCGCAAAAGAGCTGATCGTCATGGGAGGAAGCATCCATCCCGAAACGGACGACCCGGAATTCGCCACCACACAGCGACGCGAATTCAATTTCTGGCTCGATCCCGAATCCTCCTACCGCGTGTTCCACTCGCCCTGGCCGCGCATCATCGTCACCACCGTCGACATTTCCGTGAAAACCAATATGGACAAGAACCTCATCTCGCAGATTGCGAGCAGCAAGGCGCCGGCCGCACAATACGTCGCGAAATACGCGCAGACCGGTTACCTCTGGGATGAACTCGCCGCCGTCGCATGGCTCGATCCCACCATCATCATCAGGACCGCGAACCTCTATATGGACGTCTCCGTTGACCACGGCCCAAGTTACGGCGACACTCTCGTCTGGGCGCCGGGCAGCCAGCCGGGCCTCGGCGAGCGGCCAGTGGTCGTACAGGAGGATCTCGACAAGGAAAAATTCTACCGGGAATTCATTGAGCTGTTGACGCGTCCGGCGCTCGAAGCGAAATAGGTGCGACGGCGCCCCAGGAAATCTCGAAAGCTTTCTCTTTAGTCAGGAGCCCTAATCGTGTGGCGATCGATTCGAATAATTTTTATGCTTGCCCTTTTTGCCGCTACAGTCGCTTCCGCATCGGCACAAGCGAAACGTAAAGTCATCATCGACCAGGACGCGCGCGGACCCGGGAGCACTGATCAGCAAGCCATCCTCCTCCTGATACAATCCCCGCAGACGGACGTGCTCGGGATTACGATCGTCAGTGGCGATCAATGGCGCGACGAGGAAGTGGCCCACACGCTTCGCACGCTCGAAATCGTCGGCCGGACGGACATTCCTGTCATCCCCGGCGCGATTTTCCCTCTCGTCAATTCCCGAGAAGACGTGTCGCGCTGGGAAGCCATCTACGGCAAGGTCGTCTACAAGGGTGCATGGAATCCCGGCTACCGGCCCGATCCGTATGCGATCCCGCCGATGCCCGAGGGCAGCCCAACGACCAAGCCCTCTACCGAAGACGCCGCGCATTTCCTGATTCGCATGGTCCATAAATATCCCCACGAAATCACCATCTACGCCGGCGGCCCGCTCACGAATCTTGCGCAAGCCATCAGCATCGATCCCAAATTTCCGAAATTAGCGCAAGAGCTTGTCTTCATGGGTCCGATCATCAACCCCGGCTCGGCTGACCCCGAGTTTTACCAAGCGCCCCGCCGCGGCTTCAATTGTTGGTGGGATCCGGAAGCGACGCGAATCGTTTTTCGCTCACCGTGGCCGAAAATCACGGTCACCACGATCGACATCTCCATCAAGACGGATCTCACCAAGCCAATGCTCGAAGATCTCGCGAAATCAAATTCGACCGTCGCGCAATACGTCGCGAAGTATTCCCACGGCGGCTATATGTGGGACGAGCTCGCCGCCGAAGCGTGGCTCGACCCGAGCATCGTCACAAAAGAGGAATTCCTCTACATGGATATCTCGCTCGACCGGGGCCCCAGCTACGGCGACACACTCGTCTGGCCCGCAGGCAGCCAACCGGGCCTTGGTGAGCAGCAGGTCCACGTCCTCGATGAAGTGGACAACGTGAAACTCAATCGCCTGTTCATGGATTTGATGACGCGCCCAACGCCCGGAGCTCGTCGCTAGGGGCATGCAGGCCCGCCTCGCCGATTGTCGGCCGGCCGCGCCCTCTTCCGCTCGCGCTACTTATTGGCGCCAGGCAACATCATGGCGAAACACTCGCCCCGCTCGAAGCCGAAGCTAACGCCCGCCGGTAATCCGGATCGTCCGGTGAAATTTCCACCGCCTTCTTGTAGGCAGCGATTGCTCGCAGCCGGTCATTGCGCTGCTGGTAGATCGCGCCAATTTCGAAATAAGCGTCTGATTCCCGGGGATTGATCAGCGTCGTTTGCGCGAATGCGGCCAGCGCCTCGTCCAGTTTTCCCTGCTTCTCCAGGATTTTTCCCTGCACGTACAAGAAATCCGGCTGGTGCGGCCCTCTCTCGAGCGCCTTCCGGATCGCGTCGCTCGCCTTGTCGATATCGCCCGCCGAATAATAGAGCTTTGCCAGCATCGAGTATGCCGCGCCGTTGTCGGGATCCTTCTCGAGCGCCTGCTGCAGAAGTTCAAGTGCGCCGGGAAGATCGTTCTTCAACGCCGCCTCGTTTGCTTGCTGCACCAGATGCAACGACTGCGCTTCGTTCTCTTTCGCGCTCCGCTCGTTCTGCGAAGCCGCTGCGAACGCAGCCGCCGCCTTGTCCGCTTGCTCCGCCTGCCCGGCGCATCGGTACGCGCGTGAAAGGAGGAAGAGCGTCTGCGAATCTTTTCCCTTGCCCTCTGCCACAGGCTCGAGCGCTCGCACCGCCCCCCTGCACCGTTCTGTAACCTCTTCCGCCGCCATTCCCTGCGGCGCGCGCAGCAGGATTTTCCCCAGCACCGCTCGCCCTCGCTCATTCTGCGGTTGGAGCGCTACCACTTTCCGGGCCTCCGGCAGCGCCAATTCATCCTGATTTCGGTCGGAATAAATTTCAGCGCTCAGAAAATGCGCGAGCGCGTTGTCGGGATCGCGAGCGAGCGCCTTTTGCAATACCGCCAGTGCGCTCGTCAAATCGCCCTTCGCCTTGTATGCCGCCGCAAGCAGGTTCCGTGTCTCCACGTTCGCCGGCGCAAGCGCAAGCGAAGCCTTCAGATGTCCGATCGCCGCATCGTACGTCTGTTGCTGAAGCTCGAAGTCGCCCATCGCGGCCAGCGCCGCCGCCGACTTCGGATGCTCTCTGATAGCACGCCCAAGAACGTGTTTCGCTTCCTCGTAATTAGGAACGGCTCGATACGCTTGCGCCAGTCCAAGCTCCGCCGACACGCTGCGTGGCGCGATTCGTAGCGCCTCCTGATAAGTCGCAATGGAATCCGCCAGCCGCCCCGATTTTGTAAGCGCCGCGCCCAGTTCCACGCGCAGCTCGACGTCCTTCGGCGAAAGCTCCACCGCCTTTTCGTAGCTTTCTACGGCCGCGTCCCACTGTCCGCTGGCAACCGCTGCATGAGCCTGCTGTTTCAGCGTTTCGGAGCTCAGCGCAGAACCTTGCTGCGCGAACCCAGACGGCCACGCCGCTGCGCTAACCAACAGAAACGCTGCCAGAAATCGTTCGACCACTGCCACACTGCTACCTCGCCCGCGCATGTTCGGATGCGGTACAGCCTCTCTACACAAACGCAAAATCATGCTCGGAATTATAACATTTGCAATTGACGCGCCCCGTTCAGTACCCCGATTAAATGCCCCCAATTCGCCCTTTTCTCTTGACTCGCATGATGCCTCAAACTATAAACACCGCTTGCCCACAATGAATTTTCTTAGCCGTGTTGCCGGCCAACCGCGAACGTTCTCGTCTTCCGTCAACTCTCTGGGACCCCAAGGAGCTTCAAGCGATATGCGCTTCAAATACGCAGTCCTTGCCATAACCTTACTTGTCTTCGCACTGTCCGCCTCCGCTCAAACAAAACGCAAAGTCATCATCGACCAGGACGCGCGCGGCCCCGCGACCACGGACCAGCAATCCATCCTCGTCTTCCTCCAATCCCCCGAAGTCGAAACCCTTGGCATCACCGTCGTCAGCGGCGACATGTGGCGCGACGAAGAAATGGCTCACACTCTCCGCATGCTCGAAATCGTCGGCCGCACCGACGTTCCCGTCGTTCCCGGCGCCGTCTATCCGCTGATCAATCGGATGGAGTTGATCGAACGCTGGGAAGGCCTCTACGGCAAAGTCCGCTATCAGGGCGCGTGGAACAAGAAACCCACGGGCGACGGCCAGCGCGGAGTTTTTCACGGTCCCTACGATGTCCCGGATCTGAAAGAAGGAAATCCCACCACCAAGCCGATTGAAGAGGACGCCGCGCATTTCATCATCCGAATGCTGCACAAATATCCACACCAGGTCACTCTCTACGCCGGCGGCCCGCTCACAAATATCGCGCAAGCGATCAGCATCGACCCGGCAGTTCCAGATCTCGCACAGGAACTGGTCATCATGGGCGGAGCGATCGCTCCCGAAGTTCCCTATCCCTGGGCCACAACCAATCGCCGCGAATTCAATTTCTGGTGGGATCCCGAATCCGTCCATATGACTCTCACCGCTCCCGGCTGGCACAAAATCACGATTACCACCGTCGACATTTCGATCAAGACGCGCATGAACAAGGCCATGATCGCCCAGATCGGCAAATCTCCGAATGCCGCCGCGCAATACATCGCCAAATATGCCGATGAAGAATATCGATGGGACGAACTCGCCGCCGCAGCCTGGCTCGATCCCAGTATCATCACGAAACAGATCCAGCTCTACATGGATATGGACTACTCGCACGGCCCAGGCTATGGCAACACGCTCGTCTGGACGCCTGGAACGCAGCCGGGACTCGGAGAGCAACTCGTCAACGTCCCGCAAAATCTCGATCTCGCGAAGTTCGACAAGATGTTCATCGACTTGATGTCGCGCCCGACCCCCGGAGCAAGACCGGCGGCGAATGCGAAGGAATAACCGCGTGCCGATTGCGTCGCGACAACTTGCAAGTGTAGACATGAAGGAGATTCTCAATCACATGTATCTTCGCCCGGCCATTTCAACCGTACTGATTCTCGTCTTCGCGCTATCTGCCAGCGCCCAAACCAAGCGTAAGGTCATCATCGATCAAGACGCCCGCGGCCCCGCGACCACCGACCAGCAATCCATCCTCGTCTTCCTCCAATCCCCCGAGGTCGAAACGCTCGGCATCACCGTCGTTAGCGGCGATATGTGGCGCGACGAAGAAGTCGCCCACACGCTCCGCATGCTCGAGCTCGTCGGCCGCACCGATATCCCCGTCGTGCCCGGAGCGATCTTCCCCCTGATCAATCGCGAAGAAATGATCCTTCGCTGGGAGCAACTCTATGGAAAAGTTTCCTACAAAGGTGCGTGGAACAAAAAACCTCTCGGCGACGGAATCCGCGGCGTCTACCACGGCCCTTACGAAATTCCGCAGCTCGTAGAAGGAAATCCCACGACGAAGCCGCTCGACGAAGACGCCGCGCATTTCATCATCCGCATGGTCCACAAATATCCGCACGAGGTGACGATCTACGCCGGCGGTCCGCTCACCAATATCGCTCAGGCCCTCAGCATCGATCCCGCCGTTTCCGATCTCGCGCAGGAACTCGTCGTAATGGGCGGCAGCATTGCTCCGGTTGTGCCGGACGATTGGGCCCCGGAAAACCGCCGCGAATTCAATTTCTGGTGGGACCCCGAATCCGTGCACATGATCTACACAGCCCCGTGGCACAAAATCACAGACACAACTGTCGATATCTCCGTGAAGACCTGGCTCAAGAAAGCCATGATCGCCGAAATCGCAAAATCGCAAACGCCCGCGGCCCAATATCTGGCAAAATACGCCGACGAAGAATTCCGCTGGGACGAACTGGCCGCCGCCGCTTGGCTCGATCCCAGTATCATCACCAAAGAAACCGAGCTCTACATGGACATCGACTATTCGCACGGGCCCGGCTACGGCAACACGCTCGTCTGGGCTCCCGGCACGCAGCCCGGACTCGGAGAGCAACTCGTCCATGTCCCTCTTGAATTGAATCTCGAGAAATTCGACAAAATGTTTATCGATCTCATGACCCGGCCTACTCCTGGCGCGCGCCAGGCGGCCCACTAATCGAGGATACGCATGGCTAAGAGTGTCGACGTCGTTGGTATCGGAAGCTGCACCGTGGACTTCTTTGCGATCGTTCCTCGCCTCCTCGGTCCTGAGGAGAAAATCAACGCCACCCGCATGGAGATTCATGCCGGAGGCGTCACCGCCAACAATCTCACGCAGGTCGCGCGCCTGGGCGCCAGCACCGGCTGGCTCGGCTTGATCGGTGACGATGAGAACGGCCGCATCATCCAGAAGGCGTTTTCCGATGACGGTATGGATCTCACCGGAATCGAAATCGTGAAAGGCGAAATGTCTTCACTCACCTGGATTCCTGTCGACGTCGAAGGCGAGCGCTGCATCTACATGTTCCCGAACGTCACTGGAAAGATTTCCTGCTTCCAGGTCGACAACCGCTTCGCTCCCCACATCAAATCCGCGAAGCACTTCCACACCGAAGCCTCGCAGCTTCCGATCGTTCCTGTAAAGGAAGCGATGAAAATCGCGAAGCAGGCAAACGTCCGCGTCATCTTCGATCTCGACGTTTCTCCCAGCTTCTTCGCACAGGCAAACCTCGGCACACAGGAAGAACTGGTTGCTTCGCTCAAGCTCGTCGACGTTCTCAAACCCTGCAAAGCGGCCGCCCGCGAAATGACGGGTGAAGCAGATCACGAGAAAATTGCCGTCAAGCTCCTCGATCTCGGCCCCAAGCTGATTGCCGTCACCATGGGCGCGGAGGGCTGCTTGATCGCCACTCGACAGCAGATGGTCCACGTTCCCGGCTTCAAGATAAAACCGGTCGACACCACCGGAGCGGGCGACGCGTTCATGGGCGGCTTGTCTTACGGACTCCTGCAAGGATGGGACCAGCAAAAGGTGGGATTTTTCGCGAATGCCTGCGCCGCGCTTTGCTGCCTGAAAGTCGGCGCCCGCGCCATGTCCAAGCGCGATGACGTGCTCGCTTTTATCAAATCGAACAGTCCGGCGGGCGCGCCCGCATTTTAAGAGGCGCATCGTAGATCGCGAAGTGCGGCCTTGAGCCCGCAGCATCGAAAGGAGCCACATGTTCACACCGCAAAGCTTTGGCGTTGCCCTGGTGATGATGCTGACTGCTTCGATCTGCTGGGGGTCGTGGGCTAACACCTACAAAGGGGTGAAGAACTACCGCTTCGAGCTTTTCTACTGGGACTACGCCATCGGTATTTTTCTTGCCGCGTTGATTTACGCGCTCACCATGGGCAGCATCGGCAGTGACGCGCAGAGTTTCCTGAACAACGTCCACTCCGCCGACACCGCGAATATTTACCGCGTCCTTTTTGCCGGATTAATTTTCAATCTCGCGAACCTGCTGCTTGTCGCGGGCATCGACATGGTCGGTCTCGCCACCGCCTTCCCCGTTTCGATTGGCATCGCACTTGTCGTGGGGACGGTGCTCAGCTACATCCTCCAACCCAAGGGAAACGTGATGATGATCGGCGCCGGCCTCCTCTGCGGCGTTCTCGCCGTCGTCCTCGACGGCAAAGCATACGGCCAGCTCAGCGGCAATAAGGCTGTCTCGCGCAAAGGACTCATCACCTGCGTCGTCTCCGGCATCTTGATGAGCACCTGGGCGCCGTTTTCCACTCACGCCATGACTCACGGCAATACGCTCGGCCCCTACAGCGTCAGCGTTTTCCTTTGCCTCGGCGCTTTGCTCTCCTGCTTTATTTGGAATTTCTACTTCATGAAGCACCCGCTCGTCGGCGAACCGGTCGCCTTCAGCGGTTTCTTCCACGGCCCCGTTCACGGCCACCTCCTCGGGCTCATCGGCGGCGCGATCTGGTCCACAGGACTCGTCTTCGACCTGGTCGCCTCCACCCAAACGGGGGTAGCGATCTCCTACTCCATCGGACAGTCCGCTCCGATGGTTGCCGCTCTCTGGGGCATCTTCGCGTGGAAGGAATTCGCAGGCGCTAACACCAAGGCCAAATCCTACCTGGCCCTGATGTTCATCTTCTACATTCTGGCCATCCTGCTGATCGCCCACGCCACCGCGTAAAACTCGACGCCATCGCGGATATTTTCCGCCAGCTGTATTTATCTTTTCTTGCGCAATTACTCGACTTTCGTCAGGTCACGGCTTCAGCCGTGCCACAAATATCCCGAAGTCGTGCGGCTTCAGCCGCTGGAGATTATTTCTCTTGTTGAACTGCCCCGAGTTTTTGTGAATTGGCTGTTATCTGCGCTTATCTGTGTTCATCTGTGGTTCTAGGGTCTGTCAGCCTAGATTCGGCGGCCGCTGAAATCCTCCGCACGCGTCCTCAATCTTTGCCGCCACAAGGAGCGCCGCTTCGTCTTCCCACGGCCGCCCCACAATCTGCACTCCGATCGGCAATCCTTCCGGCGATTTGCCCACCGGCACCACCGCCGCAGGATTCCCCAGTAGATTGAACCACTGCGAGTAGCTCATCGCCTTCAAATATTCGACGCTCCGTTCCGCGACGCTCCACTCTCGCTCGCCATGTCTGAACGCCGGCACGGCGCAGACTGAGCACAGAAGGATAGGAAACTTCTCCATCTTCGCGAGGAACGCGCTGCGCAACACGTCGCGCCCCAGCAAAGTATTCAGCAGTTCGCTCGCACTCAGCGCTCCGTCTGCTGCCACGCGGGCCCGAAATTCCCGCAGCAGCGGACTCATCCGCGCCTCCTCCCCATCGAGTAGCGGCGAAAACGCCATTTGCCCGGCACGCCCAAAGACATTCCACCAGTATTGCCAGATCCGATCGAGATTCTCCGGCCGCCACGCTTCCACCTCGAAGCCCTGCTCGCGCAACGCCTCGGCCGCCTGCCGCACCGCCGCCGCCGTTTCCGGCGTTACTGCCGTCGTTCCGTCATCCTCGAAGTACGCCACCCGCAGGCGTCGAAGCTCATCGTCTTTCCACCGCCGCAGCGGAACAGGCGCGGAACTCGGGTCTCCCGGATCGGGCCCCGCCATCACTTCGAACAATCGCTCCACATCACGCACCGTTCGCGCCATAGGTCCTACAACTCCAACGTAGGCGAATGGTCCTGCCGAACCCGGAAAATGACCGGTTGAGGGAATTCGTCCCGGCGTAGGCTTCAACCCGCAAATCCCGGTGAAATGCGCCGGGATCCGGATTGACCCGCCTCCGTCGCTCCCCACTCCTCCCGCCGAGCATCCCCCCGCGATGGCCGCCGATTCCCCGCCGCTCGATCCTCCTGGCGTCCTCTCGAGGTCCCACGGATTATTCGCGCGCCCATACATCAAATTATCCGTCTCGTACGCCATCAGCAATTCCGGGACGTTCGTGTTTCCCAGAATGATCGCGCCCGCCCCGCGCAATCGAGCTACGAGTGGTGCATCCGCCTCCGGCACGTACCCCTTTCGCAGCGCGCTCCCGCATTCGCACGGCAGCCCCGCCACATCGATCGAGCTCTTGATCGAAATCGGAACGCCATGCAACGACCCCAGTGCGTTCTTGCCCCCCGGCGCGCTCGCAGCCGCCTCCGCAGCCTTCGCCCGCGCCCGAGCCCGCTCCCCATCCACGTTCGCGAATGCATTCAGCTTCGGATTCAACCGTTCGATCCGCGCCAAATGCGCGTCCACCAGCTCCAGCGGCGAAATATCTCCCGACCGCACCTGCTCCGCCATCCCAATCAGCGACCCATACAAAACGTCATCCACTCGGCCCTCCGCGAACTCCCAACAACTGCGATCAAGCGCGCGCAGTCTACCATGCCGAGATTGGAGAACATCATGAGAACCAAGGAACGTAGCTCCCGCTTCACAAGTAGGGGTGGATCTAAGTTCCGCCCGCCGCCCGCCAAGCACAACTGCGCTTCGAGTCGCCTGCGTCCCACCGCGTCTTTTGATCGACGCCCCGCGACGCCGTCTAATATAAAAGTATTATTGCCCGTCCTCCGCCGCCGGACGAGAATGCCGCCTACTCTCACAACATGACGTTTGTTTTCTGTGAAATAATCCGGTCGCTTCTCGCCGCGAGGCCCTCGTGAAACGCGCTGTATCCATCCTCCTCGCAGCCCTTTTCCTTACCGCCGCCTACGTATACGCCTGGCCTAGCGCCAGCGTCCCCTACTTCGCTGGAGTGATCCTGCATGTTCTTGCCGGTATTGCTCTCCTCGTGGCGCTTATATTCACGATCAAAAGGATCCTCCAGGCGTCGCCGCCCGCCTCGACAATCGGCTGGCTACTCATCGTGCTCGGCGGCACCCTCGGCGCGATCCTCATTTACACCGGCACTCGCCGCAACGAATGGCCCCTCCTTTACGCGCACATTACGGCGTGCGTAGCTGGCGGCGCACTGCTCGCCGCCGAGTGGGCAGGCCGCCGCGGATTCCTCACCGGCCGCTCGGGCGCAACCCTCGCCCGCTACACGCTGTTCCTCGTCGCAGCCGCGGCACTCGCCGCAGGCGCGAACTGGCTCCGCACGGTCCCCTGGCAGCGCAGCCATCGCATCGAAAATCCCGCCATCGCTCCAGCCTCGATGGACAACGAAGGCGACGGCCCGAGCGGGCCGTTCTTCCCCAGTTCCGCGCAAACGCTGCATCATGGTCAAATTCCGGCCTCATATTTTATGGAGTCGCAGAGCTGCGAACGCTGCCACTCCGACATCTACAAGCAATGGCAAAGCTCTGCGCACCACTTCTCCTCATTCAACAACGCCTGGTACCGCAAGAGCATCGAGTACATGCAGGACGTCGTCGGTGTGAAGCCCTCGAAATGGTGCGCCGGCTGCCACGATCCCGCTCTCCTCTACAGCGGCATGTTCGATCGTCCCGTCCGCGAAATCGAAGATACGCCGCCCGCGCAAGCCGGACTTGGCTGCATGATGTGCCACTCGATCGCGCAGGTGAAAAGTACGATGGGCCAGGGCGATTTCGATCTCGAATATCCCGCGCTCCACAAACTCGCCGCCAGCAAGAATCCATTCGTCCGCCGCGTCCACGATTTCCTCACCGAACTGAATCCCGAGCCGCACCGCCGCGTCTTCCTCAAGCCCTTTATGCGCACCCAAACCGCCGAGTTCTGCTCCACCTGCCACAAGGTCCATCTCGACGTCCCAGTGAACCACTATCGCTGGACGCGCGGCTTCAACGATTACGATAACTGGCAAGCCAGCGGTGTCGGCTGGCAAGGCGCGCGCTCGTTCTACTATCCCGCGAAGCCGATGGCCTGCCCCGATTGCCACATGCCTGCCGAGAAATCCTCCGACGCCGGCGCAATCGCTGGCACGATCCATTCGCATCGCTTCCCCGCCGCGAATACCGCGCTCCCGTTCGTCAATGACGACGCCAAACAGCTAGACGACACGACGAAGTTCCTCACCGACAAAGAACTCAGCGTAGATATCTTCGCGATCTCTCCAGAAGCGCCCGCGAAGAAATCACGAGGCAGCGCAGCAGCCTCCGCACCTCCATCCGCAACGCCAGCACCGTCCGCTCCCGGCATTGAAACCACCTTCGCTGTCGGCGAAGAGTCTTCTTCATCGGTACCGGTCGCCGCGCCCGATTCAGCTTCCGCAACCCCCGTCGCTTTGCTCACCGCGCCGCTCGACCGCACGTCCGCCTCCGTTCGCCGCGGCGGCACCTATCGCGTCGACGTCGTCGTCCGCACCCGCAAAATGGGACACTTCTTCCCCGGCGGCACCGTAGACGCCTTCGATTGCTGGCTCGAGCTCTCGGCCACCGACGACAAAGGCCGCGTAATTTTCTGGAGCGGCCGCGCAGCCGACGACGGCAAAGGCCCAGTCGATCCCGGCGCGCATTTCTATCGCTCGCTTCTGATCGATTCGCACGGCAACGCCATCAACAAACGCAACGCCTGGGCCGCCCGCGCCACGGTCTACGCGCACCTGATCCCGCCCGGCGCTGCTGACACGGCTCACTTCCGCCTTCAGATTCCGCCCGGCGCAGGCGATCGCATCCACATCCTCGCAAAATTGAACTACCGCAAGTTCGCCTGGTGGAACACACAATTCTCCTTCGCGTCCATCCACGATCCTGCCCAGCAATACGCCGCCACCACTCCCGATTTCGACGACCGCCACTGGTTTTTCACCGCCGACCCAATGAAAGTCCCCGGCGGCGCAAAGGGTATTCCAGTTCTCCCGATCGTCGTAGTCGCTCAATCCACAATCGATCTCAATGTCCTCCCAACGAATTCCATCGAGCCTGCGCCCAATATCCAGCTGAATCCCGACGACTGGACCCGCTGGAACGATTTCGGCATCGGCCTTTTCCTACAGGGCGATTTAACAGGCGCCGCCGGAGCTTTCGCGAAAATCACCGAAATCGATCCGAAGAATCCCGACGGCTGGGTCAATCTGGGACGCGTCCGCGTGCAGGAAGGCAACATGTCGGCCGCCAAAGAAGTTCTCAATCGCGCACTCGCGCTCAAGCCCGATCTCGCTCGCGCCCACTATTTCTACGCGCGCGTCCTGCGAAACGAAGGCCAATACGACGAAGCCGCGCAGCATCTCCGCGAAGTCATCAAGCAATATCCCCGCGACCGCGTCGTCCACGACGATCTCGGCCACATCCTCTTCCTCCAGCGCCGTTACCCAGACGCAATCGCAGAATTTCAGTCCACACTCGCGATTGACCCGGAAGATCTCGAAGCCAACTACAACCTCATGCTCTGCTACACAGGCTTGAGCCAGCCGGATCGCGCCGCCGAATTCCAAAAGCGCTATCTGCGCTTTAAAGCCGATGAAGCCGCGCAAACCCTCACAGGCCCCTACCGCCGCAATCACCCGGACGACAATCTCGAGCGCCAGCCAATCCACGAACACGTTTCCGAATCACTACTCACAACGCATGCCGCTCAGAAGAAGCCCACAAGCAGTCGCGAAGCTCAAAAAGTTTCATCCACACCCGAATCAAGCCCGAAAGGCTCCGACTAATGACTCCACAAATGCTCGGTTTAAGTAGCACAGGCACTCTTGCCTGTGCCCCAACAACCCAGAAAGGCACAACGTAATGACTCCACGCACCCCCTGTTTAAGTAACCCACGCCTGCCCGCCGTGGCGGGTACTCTAATCTGTGCGCTTTTCCTCATCCTCACACTCGCAACCACCTCTGCCACCCAAACACAGAAGCCCGCGCAAACCTCCCCAATCCAATTCCAAGACGTCACCCACTCTGCCGGAATCCACTTCACCCACAACAACGCCGCCTTCGGCAAAAAATACCTCCCCGAAACTATGGGCTCAGGCGTCGCCTTCATTGACTATGACAACGACGCCTACCAGGACATCCTCCTCGTCAACGGCACCGACTGGCCCGGCCACAACAAACATCACTCCACCCTCGCCCTCTACCACAACAATCACGACGGCACCTTTACCGACGTCACCCAAAAAGCAGGCCTCGCCGTTGAAATGATGGGCATGGGCGTTGCCATCGGCGATTACGACAACGACGGCTTCGACGACATCTTCATCACCGCCCTCGGCCAAAGCCGCCTCTTCCACAACAACGGCAATGGCACCTTCACCGACGTCACGCAGAAAGCCGGCCTCTCCGGTCCCAACGAATTCTCCACTGGCGCCGCATGGCTCGACTACGATCGCGACGGCCATCTCGATCTCGTCGTCGCCAATTACGTCCAGTGGTCGCCCGAAACCGATCTCTACTGCACGCTCGATGGCAAATCGAAATCCTACTGCACGCCCGAATCCTACAAAGGCGCGTCCGTCCGCCTCTGGCACAATCGCGGCGACGGCACGTTCGAAGACGCCACCCAAAAAGACGGCCTCTTTGACACCACTTCCAAAAGCCTCGGCATTGCCATTCTCGACGCGAATCAAAACGGCTGGGCCGACATCTTCGTCAGCAACGACACTCAGCCCAACAAGCTCTACATGAACAACGCCAACGGCACCTTCACCGAAAAGGCCGTCCCCTCCGGCGTCGCCTACAGTGAAGACGGAATCGCCCGCGCCGGCATGGGCGTTGCCGCCGCCGATTACGATCGCTCCGGCTACCCCAGCCTCATCATCACTAATTTCTCCAATCAAATGCTGGCGTTCTACCACAACGAGCGCAACGGCCTCTTCGTCGACGAAGCTCCCCACTCGGAAGTTGGCCGCGCCTCTCTCCTCACTCTCGGCTTCGGCTGCTTCTTCTTCGATTACGATCTCGACGGCTGGCCCGACATCTACATCGCCAACGGCCACATCGAAGACGCCATCGAACGCGTCCAGCCCCGCGTCAAATACGCCGAACCTCCGCACCTGTTCCGCAATCTCGGCGCCGGAAAATTCGCCGAAGTCACCGATTCCGTCGGCCGCGCTTTCGCCTCCCCCCGCGTAGCCCGCGGCGCCGCCTACGGCGACATCAACAACGACGGCGCGCTCGACGTCCTCATCTCCACAAACGGCGGCCTCGCCGCCCTCTTCAAAAACACAGGCGCCACAAATCACAGCCTCCGCATCAAGCTGGTAGGCACAAAATCCAATCGCGATGGCCTCGGCGCTTCAGTCCGCGTCACCGCAAGTAGCGACACACAATCGAAAACGCTCACGAGCGGCGGCAGCTACCTCTCCTCCAGCGAACTAATTCTGACCTTCGGCCTGGCCGATCGCGCCAAAGCCGACGCAATCGAAATCCACTGGCCCAGCGGCCAAACCGAGCGCCTGGCAAACATCCCAGCCGATCAAATCATCACCGTGAAAGAAGGCTCCGGCATCGTCGCATCCAAACCGCTAGCCAAACGCTAGTTGGTTTTCAGTAGCACAACAGCGCTTTCAGTACCACAAGATCGCTTTTCAGGGGGTCGGAGCTTCAGCTCCGACATCGATCGCTCGAAACAAGGGGGCTTTAGCCCGTGAGGAAACCGTTTGTCCGTTTTGCGTCGATCCCCAGCCCACTTGCACTTCCCGATTTCTCGACTAAACTGAATCCCGTGAAACCCGCAGCAAAATCAGCACCTCTCTTCCGCGCAGCATTCCTGGCTATCCCCCTGGCCATCCTTTCCCTCGCCACCCTCGGCCAACAGCAGCCGACGCAGCGCCCGCGTAGCCACCATCGCGTCGCAAGACCCGCTCCTGTAAGCGCCGCTCCCGCCGAAACCCAAAACCCCCGCGCAGAAATCATCCGCGAAAATAATTACGGCGTCGCACTCATGAACCGCCAGCACTTCGAAGATGCCCTCGGCAAATTTCAGCGCGCCTGCATCCTCGATCAGGATTCCGACGTCGGCTGCGTCAACGTCGGAATCGCCTTCCTCAATATGCAGCGCCTCGACGACGCCCAACAAATCCTCCGGAAATCCGCCGAGCGCGATCCGAAAAATCCGCGCGCCTGGTACAACCTCGGCCTGCTCGCCAAATCCGCCGGCAATCCCGACGCCGCCATCGAAAATTTCCAGAAAGCCGCCGCGCTCGATCCCTCCGACGCCGACACGCAATATTTCCTCGGCCTCATCTACTCCCAGCAGCAGGATTACGACAAAGCCATCGCCGCTTTCGAAAATGCACTGAAACTCAACCCCTTCCAGGTCTCCGCCGAATTCGGTCTCGCGCAAGCCTATCGCCGCAAGAATGACGACGCTCGCGCCATCGAGCATCTCGAGCGCTTCCAGCACCTCACTGCCGAAAAACTCGGCAAGCCCATGAGCTTCATCTACGGCGAGCAGGGAAAATATTCGCTCGCCGAACTCATGCGCCCCGCGCCGGAACCGGTGCCTCCCGCCGTCCCTGTGCATTTTACGAATGTCACTGTGCTCGCTGGATTGCCTGCGCAGCCAGCGGCGCGAAAGCCCGTCGTGAAGTCCGCCAGCCTCCATTCGAGGTCTGCCATGCACCCGCCCCCCCGGGACTACACAGCCGAGCCGCGCTCCCTCGCCAGCTTCCTCGGCAGCGGCGCCTGCATCATCGATTACGACGGAGACGGCAAGCTCGACATCTTCCTCGTCAATGCCGACGGCAAAGGAAACGCCGCTCTCTACCGCAATCTCGGCGCCGGCAAATTCAGCAATGTCACGAAATCCGCAAAACTCGAAATGAGCGGCGAAGGAATGGGCTGCGCCGTCGGCGACTATGACAACGACGGCAAACCCGATCTCGCCGTCAGCTTCAATGGGCGCGTCGCTCTCTATCACAATGAAGGCAAAGGCACTTTCAAAGACGTCACCGAAGATGCCGGAATCAAAACCGACGGCCTCGCGCTCGGCCTCGCCTTCATTGACTACGACCACGACGGCGATCTCGACCTCTACGTCACCCGCTTCAATGATTTCCCTCTCGAGAATCCCCGCGAGCCCTTCGCTTTCCCCGCAGACGCCACCCCTCCCGGAAATATTCTCTGGCGCAACAACGGCAATGGCACCTTCACCGACTGGACGAAAGAAACGGCTCTCGCAGGCACCGCCCCCTCCGTCGGCGCACTCGGCAGCGATCTCAACAACGATCGCGCCATCGATTTCGTCGTCACGGGCTGGCAAAAGCCTCCCGTCGCATTCCTGAACCAGCGCGAAGGCGCCTTCCGCGCCACTACTCCGTGGGCTACCGATATGCCTGCTTCCACGGCCGGCGTCGTCTCGCTCGATTTCGACAAAGACGGCTGGATGGACCTGGCCTTCACGCACTGGGCTCCGCCGGGATTGAGCCTCTGGCGCAACGTAAACGGCAAGTCCTTCGAACGCGTCGCGCTCCCGGATTTCGAGTTCATGCGCGCCTGGGGCGTCGGCGCTCTCGATTACGACAACGATGGCTGGATCGATCTCGTCGCTGTCGGTGAAACATTCTCCGGCGAGGGCCGCATCGAGCTGCTTCGCAACGAAGGCCCCGCCGGCTTCCGCGATGTAACCGCCGAGACCGGCCTCGATAAGATCTCACTCCGCGATCCACGCGGCGTCGTCGCGTTCGATTTCGACGGCGATGGCACCGTCGATCTCCTGGTCACGCAAAATAATCTGCCGCCAGTCCTCCTCAAAAATACCGGTGGCAACCGTTACAACTGGCTTCGCCTTGCGTTCAAAGGCGAACACGACAACAAAACCGGGATCGGCACGAAAGTCGAGCTCTCTGCCGGAGCGCTCCAACAGAAATGGGAAGTCACGGGCGCCTCTGGCTACCTCGGCCAGGGCCCCACAGACATCGTCGCAGGACTCGGCTTCGAGCGCGAAGCCGAAGTCGTTCGCCTTCTCTGGCCCACCGGAGTCCTTCAGGACGAGATGCAAATCAAGGCGCTGAAAAACGAACAGGTCGCTGAAATCGACCGCCGCGGCAGTTCCTGCCCCATCGTCTTCGTCTGGAACGGCGAAAAATACGAATTCCTGGCGGACATGATCGGCCCGGGCATTGTCGGTCACTGGACCGGACCGAACCAGCACAACACTCCCGACCCTGACGAATATTTCAAAGTTTCCGGTTATCAGGTCCAGCCGCGCGACGGTCTCATCAGTTTCAAAATGCTCGAGCCTATGGAAGAGCTCGACTACCTCGATCGAACGCGCCTTCTTGCCGTCGATCATCCCGAAGATGTCGAGGTCTATCCCAACGAACGCTTTCTCAGCGAGCCTCCATTCCCGCCCTTCAAAGTGATCGCCAGCCAGGACGCGCATCCGCCCGCCGGCGCGTGGGACGACCAGCACCATGATCTACTTCCGCTTCTCCGCGAACGCGATCGCAAATACGTCACGAATTTTCCGGACGCGCCATATCAAGGCTTCGCAGGCATGCACACCATTGAACTCGACCTCGGCCCCTGGGATGCCGACCGTCCCATTCGCCTGATCATGGACGGCTTCACCGATTATTTCAGCGCCAACTCGATGTATGCGGCATGGCAGGCGGGCATCGAGCCGGTTCCGCCGTACGTTGAAATGCTCGATGACTCCGCGAAATGGGTTCGTATCGTGAATGATATGGGATTTCCCGCCGGCCTCTCGCGCACGATGGTCGTTGATCTCACCGGCAAGCTCCCCTCCGGCTCTCGCTTCATTCGCATCACTACGAATCTGAAAATCTATTGGGATCGCATTCGCGTCGATAATTCCGCGCGCGACATTCCGTTCAAAGTCACGGAAGTCCCTCTCACGGCCGCCAAACTCGATTTCCGCGGTTATCCGCGAGTCGTCGAGGGAAATCCCATCAACGATCTGAGCTACATTTACGAACAGGTGAGCGCCACCGGCCCCTATACCCGCCAGATCGGCAACTACACTCGCTATGGCGACGTCACCGGTCTCATCCGCAATTCCGATGACAAGTACGTCATCTACGGCTCAGGCGATGAAGTTTCCGTCGATTTCGATTCCACAAATCTTCCCGATGTCCCCGAAGGTTGGAAGCGCGATTATTTCTTCTACGCCGACGGCTTCGCCAAAGACATGGACTTCTACGCCGCTCACGGCGACACCGTCAACCCGCTCCCGTTCCATACGCTCGTCCCCTACCCGTATCCTCCGGGCCTCGAGTATCCCGAAGATAAAACTCATCTCGACTACCTGCTCGACTACAACACCCGCGGCGTAGCAGGCCCCGCCGGCGATTCCTTCCGCTTCCAATACCCCGAGCCTCCCAAAAAATGAACCCTCGTTCCGCCGCACACTACTTGATAAGCCTAGGCGCAACCGCCTTCGCCGTGCGGCGCAGGCTCAGCCTCGCAATTGTTTACGAGAACTACCCCCTTGCGGCTCCTTTCACGCTTTGCGACCGTTATCGGTGAGTTATGATCACCATCACTACAACGCGCAGCGCGAGGCGGCTCTGATGCTCGCCCTCCTCCGGTCCGCGGTGCCCCGACCCATACGTGTTGATCGGTGTTCATCAGTGGGTTCGTGGGTTTACTCTTCCGCGGGCGTCACCGGTCGCGACATTCCTAATCGAAACAATTCACAGGTCAAGAATTTCGTTAACTCCCACAGAATAAACACTTACGCGATTTCTAATCGTAACAAAAATGGCTATTCGTCCATCTCGCCCTTCGTCGGACGCCACTCGGAACCGCACGCTGCTGGCGCACTGCCGGTCGCTTGCTTGCGCGACGCCAGCGTGATAATTTCAAATTTCATCTACATCCAGTTGAACCGCCCAACGATGCCGTCTAACTCCATCGACTCGAGTCCGGTCGCGCCTCAGCGCGACGGCGACGAATCGCGCGCCGATCGCAGACTCGTTTACTGGCGCGTCGAAGGCAGTCTGCTCAACCTCACCGCCGTCCGCCCGGTCGGTTTCTTCACCTGGAACGCGCAAACTTTTCTCGAGCGCTGGGCGCGCCGCGGCACTATGGGTATTCTCGCCATCGCCCGCCCGATTCTCTACGCCACCAATCGCGTGTTCGCCACGCGCCTCCTCCACACCGTCTTGCGCGGAGTCAGTCGCGATCGCCTCGATCTCCTCGGCGAAGAATTTTTTCAATATTTTCTCAAACCGCGGTTGAAATCTGCCGGCGTCGCGCAACTCGAAGCGGCGACGGCATCCGGCGCAGACGTCGTTCTCGTCAGCCAGGGCCTCGAACACATCATGCGCCCGCTCGCGAATCATCTCGGAGTCGAACGCATCCTTTGCAACCGGCTCGATTTTCGTGATGGCCTCGCTACCGGCCGTTTGCTCGATCCGGTGATTCGTCCGCGCGGCGCCCTTGCAAAGCTCACGGGCCGCCAGCCGAACGGGAGAGTCTCGCGCGAAATCCTTCTGCGCAGCCTGGGCTTCACAAACAATCCTGAAATCGTGGATGCCGAGATTCAACCCGCGCAACGCCCTTCGCCCAAGATTCGCGTTCCCATCGTCCATTTCGATTCGCTGAACAATCCGGCGAACGCCGGAACTCCTCTCTCGGTTCACGACGCGCTCCGCGGGAAAAATATCCTTCTCATCGGAGCAACCGGATTCATCGGCAAGGTCTGGCTCGCGAGTCTTCTCACCGATCTACCCGAGATTGGGAAAGTCTATCTCCTCGTCCGGCGCAACAAGCTGAGCACCGCGCTCGACCGCTTTCGGCGCGTCGTCGAAGAGTCGCCGGTGTTTGAAGGGCTCGCGGAACGTCACGGCCCGCGATTCGGAGATTTCCTGAGCGAACGCGTCGAAGTCGTCGAAGGCGACGTCACCCAGTCCGGCCTCGGCCTTGCTCCGGATATGCGCCGGCGCTTAGCAAATTCGCTCGACGTGATCGTGAACAGCTCGGGCCTCACCGATTTCAATCCCGATCTTCGCGACGCGCTCGCGACCAATGTCCGCTCCACCGCATTCGTTCTCGATTTCATTCGCGAATCTCATCGTGCAGCCCTGCTTCATCTCTCCACCTGCTACGTGATCGGCCGGCGCGATGGCCGCGTTCTCGAAGAACTTCCCCGGAACTACACCCCGGCCGGACTCGCCGGCTACGACGCCGAAAAAGAATGGCAATCGCTCGAAACTCTGATTCGAGAAATGGAAGCACGCGCGGAATCGCCCGAAGTGACCGCCGAACTTCGAGCTCAGGCGCTCAAGAAGGAGCATGCCGCAAAGGATCTGAGCGGCGCAGCGCTCGAAAATCAAATTCGTAAAAATCGTGTACGCTGGCTCCGCCAGACTCTCACCGACATTGCGACACAGCGCGCGAACGAGCTTGGCTGGCCCAACACCTACACGTTCACGAAAAGCCTCTCCGAATCGCTCATCCGGAATTTCCTCGATGCGCAACCGGACGCTGCCATCGCCGTCGTCCGGCCGGCGATCGTCGAAACTTCCGTCGAGAAACCGTTCCGCGGCTGGAACGAGGGCATTAATACTTCTGCGTCGCTCTCCTATTTACTCGGCACGTTCTTCCGCCAGCTCCCAACCACGGAAAGCAAATGCCTCGACCTGATTCCCGTCGACCTCGTTTGCCGCGGGATGACGCTGATTGCTGCCGCGCTCGCCACCCGCCGTCACGAGCGCGTCTACCAGCTCGCCACCTCGGTCACAAACCCGTGCGACATGCGCCGCTCGATTGAACTCACCGGCCTTGGTCATCGCAAGTTCTATCGCGCGCAAAACGGCTTCGAGCATCGCCTCCGTCTGAAGTTCGACGCCATTCCAGTCTCGAAGTCGCGATACCAGAAACTTTCCGCGCCCGCACAGAAAGCACTCGTGCAAGCGATCAATCGCACCGTCGAACCGTTCGCCGCGAAGCCGCCGCTCGCTCGACGAGAACGCGAGCTCGAAAAAGTGATCAAGCTCGTCTCGCTATTCGAGCCGTTCATATTGCACAACGACCATGTCTTCGAAGCCCTGCACGTGGAACAGCTCAGCGCCGCCCTCCCTCCGGGCGAACGCGCCGAATTCGGCTTCGATGCCCGCGGGCTCGATTGGTGGGACTATTGGATCAACGTCCACATTCCGGCTCTGCGAAAGTGGTGTTATCCTCTCATCGAGGGTCGTCCTCTGGAAGCTCGCCCGAGCCGCAAAGTGCCCCTGGCGGGCCACAACGAAGCCAATGCTGCAGGCGCGGCGGGCTTGTCTCCAGCAACGACGGCCTGACATCCAATCACTGTGGCGATCCTCCTCACCGGCTCCACCGGCTACATCGGTGCTCACATTGCGTCGAATCTTCTCGCGGATCATTCCGAGCCGCTGAACCTGCTGGTCCGCGCGCGCGATGCGCAGGAAGCGCGCGAACGCGTCTGGCGCTCGCTCCAACTGCATATGGATTTCCCTCGCTTCGAATATTTTCTGAATTCGAAGATCCATATCTTCCTCGGCGATCTCACCGATTCGCACTTCGGTCTCTCCGAAGATGATTACCGGAAGCTGGTTCGCACCACGGACTCCGTGATTCATTGCGCAGCTTCGTTGAATCGCAAGTCTGAGAAAAGCTGCCTCAACGTAAATCTGCGCGGCACGCTCGAAGTGATCCAGCTGGCAACGCGCTCTCGCGACGATCACGGCCTGCGCCGGTTCAGCCACGTGAGCACCGTCGCCGTGTGCGGCCAGCGCTCCGATGAAGTTGTGCAAGAAGATTCCTCAATCGATTGGAATCGCTCGGATTACGATCCCTACGCGCGCACGAAGAAATTCTGCGAACACATGGTCCGGCAACTCCTTCCGGACGTGCCGCGCACGATTTTTCGGCCCAGCATCGTGCTGGGTGACAGCCGTCGCCCGGAGACAAACCAGTTTGATATGGTCCGCGCTTTCGTTTTCCTGGCGGGGCTTCCGGCGCTTCCCTTCCGCGCAACCGATCGAATCGATATCGTTCCCGTCGATTTCGTTGCGGATGCGATCGCGACCCTTCACCAGAAGGACAATCCAGCGCACGAGATTTATCACCTGTCGTCCGGCGTCGGCTCGGAAACATTCGTGCAGCTGACGGAAGCGCTTTCCAAAGCGCACGGCAAGCGCGGGCCGGTGTTTGTGCCAAGCCTCGAAGCGCCGTCGTCGAAAATGGTGAACGCGCTGGCAGGCCGCGCCGGCAAAATCGGCGGACTCGCGACGCTGCTCAAGGTTTTTCTGCCTTACCTCGTGTGGAACACCGTGTTCGACAATTCGCGAGCTGTCGCAGAGATGGGCCGCAAGCCCGCGCCATTTTCCCAGTATTGTTTTCCTCTGCTGCAGTTCAGCCGTCAGACGCATTTCGTTTACAAGTACCGCGACTGGCCCGCCGGATCGCCCACGACCGCGCCTGGCGTTGAGCAGGATGTCCGCCCATGATGGATTTCATTCTCGAAGCGTGGGTGAGCGGCCTTGTCGAGCTGAACAAGTTCGAATGGATGCTCGGCGCGGGCCAGCCGTGGAAGCCCGGGACGAAGCTAAAGCTGCTCTTCGCCGGTTACAACGGTACGCGCAATACAGGCTCGGACGTGCGGGTGGAAGAAATGCTGCGGCAGGTGCGGCAGATTCTGAGCCCAGCGAATCTCGACCTGAGCGTGATGACGCAGAATTTCGATTTGACGCGCGGGTACTTCGGCGACGCAAAGCAAGTTCACCTGCCCGACGTGTACCCGCCATTCTTGCATTCCGAAGTGCGCAAGAATGACGGAGTGGTGGCGTGCGAAGGCTCGATGTTTAAGAGCAAGTTCGCGAACGCGCTCACTACGATGATGATCGGCTCGCTCGGCATTGCTTCAGCACAGAACAAGTTGAGCGTCGCATTCGGGGCAGAGGCGGGCCAGATGGATTCGCTGCTGCAGAGAATGTGCAAGCGCTACTGCAGCGACTCGCTCGTGATCACTCGCAACATCGAATCGCAGGAAGTGCTCGGCAAGCTGGGTGTCCCCACCGAACTCGGCACGGACACGGCATGGACCTTCGAGCCGCACCCCGTGGAGTACGGCCGCAAGACTTTGCGCGATGCGGGCTGGGACGGCTCGATTCCCGTTCTTGCCGTCTGCCCCATCAATCCTTTCTGGTGGCCAGTGACCGCGTCGTTGGCCAAGTGGGCTGCGCATTCCGTCGCCGGCGCGTACGCCAAGAGCTACTATCGCACGATTTATTTCCACCGTTCCGGGCCGGCGGTGGACACAGCATATGAGAAATATCTCTCGGCGATGGCAGCCGGCGTTGATGGCTACCGAAAAACTCGCCGGGTATTTCCGGTGATGATCGGCATGGAGATGCTCGACCGCGACGCTTGCGAGCGCGTCGCGGAAAAGCTCGGGGGAGCGCCCATTTTCTCCTCCGAAAACCACGATATGTATCAGCTTGTGAGCGTCCTGCGCGCGAGCGATCGGATTCTCTCATCACGCTATCACGCGATTGTCACGTCCATGCCTGCCGGCGTGCCTTCCGCAGGCGTAACGATGGACGAGCGGATTCGCAACCTGATGCGCGAACGCGGCCACGAGCACCTGCTGATGCGCGTTGACCAGCCCGACCTCGCGGACAGGATCGTCAGCGCCCTCGCGACGCTCGATTCCGAAGCCGATGCAATCCGCGACGCCATGCCTCGCACGGTGGCGCGCAATTTGCAATTGATGGCGCGGATGGGCGTCTATTTCGAAGAGCAAGTCGCACGGCGCTTCCCTGACTTTCCCGTGCGCCAGGGCGTGCTCAGTTGGGAAGGCTATCTCCCGCCGCTCAGTCTCGGGCTCATGCAATTGCTCGAAGAGCGGAGCGGCGTCGTAACCGCATGAAGACGGGCTTACGATGACTTTCCTCGAGAAAATATTCGAACGGCTTCAAAAGACGGCGGACACGCCGGCTCTCGGCGAAGTGCGTAATGGCAAAATCGTTTCGGTGACCGGCAGCGAACTACTCGCGATGGTCGCGCAGGCGCGCAAGTTTCTCGTTGATCGCGGGCTGAAGAAGGGCGACCGTTGCGCGCTGCTCGCGCCAAACAGCATTCGATGGGCCGCACTCGATCTCGCGATGATGGCCGAAGGCATCATGGTGGTGCAGCTATATCCGCGCCAGGCGCCCGCAGAACTTGTCGTGATGCTGAAAGACTCCACGCCGGCACGCATCTGCTGCGTCGACGCGCCCCTCGCCGCCGAGATTCAGAAGCTGTGGCCCGCAGCCCCCAAAATCTCGTTGCTCGACGGCATTTTTGCCGGCGACAAAGTGCCGCCCACTCCACCCCTCAGCCATGCGAATTCGGATCCGCTGACAATCATCTATACATCCGGTACATCCGGCGAACCGAAGGGCGTGGTCCTGAATGCCGGTAATGTGAACTTCATGTTGCAGCGAACTGGCGCGCGCCTCGACGACCTGATGGCACAGGTAAAGCGAAAGAGCGACGAGCCTGAGCGGATCTTTCACTATCTCCCATTCTGCTTTGCCGCGTCGTGGACCCTGCTACTCACCGCACTTTCGCGGAATAGCGTGCTGACGCTTTCGACCGATCTGTCAAAGCTGTCGGATGAACTGAAGGTCGCGGCGCCGGATTACTTCCTGAACGTTCCGACTTTGCTCGAGCGGGTGCGCGCGAAAATCGAAGAGGCTGTTCAAAAGCGGGGCGGGTTCGCTGCCAATACGTTCTCGCGGGCGCGCGACGCCTACGCGCGGCGGCAGAATAAGCAAGGAACGTTGACGGATTCGGTTTGGCTTCGGATCGCAGACAGTTTCATGTTTCCGACGATTCGCAAGGGCATCGGCGTCAATCTAAAAGCGTTGATCTGCGGATCGGCTCCTCTGTCCCCGCAAACGCAGTTATTTTTTATGATGCTCGGCATTCCGGTGCTGCAAGCGTACGGCCTCACCGAAACCACAGCGATCTGCACATTGGACGAACCGGGTCATGTGGAACCAGGACGAGTGGGCCCTGCGATTCCGGGAATTGAAATGTCGCTTGCGGAGAATGGCGAAATCCTTGTCCGCGGGCCAAACATTTTCTCTGGCTACTGGCAGCGCCCCGACGAGACGACGAAGGCGATGGAAGGCGGGTGGTTTCATACCGGCGACCAGGGCGAAGCGGACACGAACGGCAACTGGCGTATATCCGGCCGTCTAAAGAATTTGATCATCCTGAATTCCGGACACAACATCGCGCCCGAACCGCTCGAAGAAGCGCTCGCACGGCAGCTTCCGGAGGCCGCCCAGGTGGTGCTCGTCGGAAATCAGCGCAGCTTTCTGGCGGCGCTCGTTACAGCCCAACCGTCAAATGGACTGAACGCCGCACGAGTGCAAGCCGCGCTCGACGCGGCCAACGCCGGCCTGCCCCACTACAAGACAATTCGCGCCTTTCACATTCTGCCCGAGCCGCTGAGTATCGAGGCCGGCCTGCTGACGGTAAACGGCAAATTGAAGCGCGATGCGATCGCGACACGGTTCGCAGCGGAAATCGAGCAGCTATTCCAAAAGAAGAGCGAATGAAGACCTTTCGAGGCGAGACGCTTTCCTGGCAAATGACGGATGGAGTGATCGAGCTCTTGCTCGATCGCGCGCCGTGCAATGAAATTGGTTCTGCGACACTCTCAGAGCTCGAGAAGCTCACGAGCGCGCTTGAATCGCTGCAGAAGGATTGCCATGCGTTAATCATTTCGAGCGCGCGTTCGGAGGGTTTTTGTGCCGGCGCCGATTTACGCGAGTTGTATCGCCGTTCGCAAACCCTTCCGCCGACTGAACGGGTCGCCGGTGTCCGCGAATTTGTCGAACGGATTCATGTCGTAGGTAACACGATCGACGCGCTCCCGCTCACGACAATAGCGGCCGTCCACGGAGTGACGTTTGGCGGCGGATTCGAGCTGGCGCTCCTGTGTGATTTGATCGTCGCCGACAAGATGACGCGATTTTGCTTTCCCGAACTGCGCCTCGGTCTGATCCCGAGCTTTGGCGGGATTCCGAGGCTCAAGCGCGACGTCGGAAATGGAATTGTGCGCGATTTGCTGTTGACGGGGCGCAGTATCAATGCAATGAAGGCGCAGGCTGCCGGGCTTGTCAGCCAGGTGACGGCGGAGGGCGACGCTCTGCGTGTGGCGCGGGCCACCGCCGCCCAGGTGCGTAAGTTCGATCGCGCCACCGCCGCTGCCGCAAAGCAATTCATCAAGCCGATTCCTTACGAAGAGCTGCGGCAGGAAGTCGATATCTTCTGCGATCTCTTCACGCGCCCAGCCGTCGAAGCGGGGCTGCGGAAGTTTGTCGAGAGCACGGACGCACTGCCGTATTTGCCATGACCACCGACGCCGTTCGCCGCCGAATATCTCCTAATTTGTGGCAAGATAACTTGCTATGAGCACCCTGCAAAATACAACGGAAGAAGTTCTGCGGCTCGCGTCGGAACATTTCAAAGTTCCGCTCGAAAAGCTGAATCCTGACGACGACTTTTTCAAGAAGCTCGGGATCAACAGCCTGCAGGCGCTCGACCTGCTTACCCGAATCGAGCAACACTTCCGCATCGAACTCCCCGATTACGAACTGCAGGGCGTAAGCGATTTCCGCACCCTCGCCGAGCGCATTCAGTCGCGCCTCTGATGCTCGACCTCCGGCAATTTCAATCGCTGGGCGAAGCCTTGCGCGCGGGAACCGAACGCTGGCCCGACGAAATCTGCCTGATCGAAGCGGATCGCGACCGCGAGAATTGCCGTCTCACATACCGCCAGTTTTCAGACGTCGCGCTGTCGCTTGCGCGCGCGATGCAGGACGCTGAATTCAGGAATGGAACGCGTGCGGCGATCATCATGACGAATCAGTCGAAATGGCTAATTTCGGCGTACGCGATTTTCTTTTGCGGCGGCGTGCTGGTTCCAGTCGATTACAAGCTCTCTCCTGAGGAACAGCTCAAGCTTCTCGCACACTCGAGGGCCGAGTTTCTGGTCGTCGAATACCATCTTTGGAGGGCGATCGCGAAGGCGGACGAATTCAGAGATTTTGCTGTCCGCATCGTGCTGGTAACCGAAGCGCCGGAGGGCGCCGATCTATTCGGCGCTAAACGATGGGAAGATTGTCGCGGCTCTGGCGAACCAGCATTTGTGGCACGTTCACGAAAAGATCCCGCTTGTATCGTGTATTCGTCCGGTACGGGAGGCCGTCCAAAGGGCTGCGTTCTGACGCACGAGAATTATCTCGAGCAATGCATGGCACTAACCGCGCTTTATCCGTTCTGGCCTGGAGTGCGCTATCTGAGCATTTTGCCGACAAATCACGCCATCGATTTCATGGTTGGCTTCATCGGGCCGTTTACCTGCGGGGCGACTGTGGTGCATTTGCGAACGCTACGGCCGGAATTTATTCGCGAGGCCTTCACACGATACAAGATTACTTACATGAGCCTGGTGCCGATGGTGCTGAAGAATCTGGAACGCGGATTGCGGCAGCGCTTTTCGGAGTTGCCGCCGGCCCGGCGCAAGATTTTGAATGCGCTGATCGGAACAAATCGAGCGCTCACCCAGCGCCGTCCAAATCTAAAGGTCAGTCGCGCCCTGCTGGGCCAGGTGCACGAAGCATTCGGCGGCCAGCTGCGCGCATTGTTTGTCGGCGGCGCATTCACAGAGCCTTCGACGCTGCAATTCTTTTACGATCTCGGAATCCAAGTGGGCAACGGTTACGGCTGTACGGAAGCTGGCACCGTGATCACGCTGAACGACTTCAAACCTTTTCGCGCTGATACGGTGGGAAGGCCGCTCCCTGGTATGGAAGTGAAAATCATAAATGCGGATAGTGATGGGATTGGCGAAGTAGCCGTCCGCAGCAAGACGGTGATGTCGCACTACCTCGACGACCCTGAGATGACAGCCGAAACAATTCAGAATGGGTGGCTGATGACGGGAGACCTCGGCAGGCTGGATCGTGACGGCCACCTGCAACTCTTCGGCCGCAAGAAGAACATGATCGTCACCGAAGAAGGAAAGAACATTTACCCTGAGGACGTGGAGACTGTTTTCGAAGGCTTGCCAGTGAAGGAATTTTGCGTGTTTGCGGCGAATTATCTGTGGCCCGAGCGCACGATGGTAGGTGAAAAACTTGTGCTCGTCATCCACCCGGAAACGGGTAAGCCTGTGACGAATGAATTGGTCTCAGAGATAGCGGAACGAAACCGCCGCCTGTTGAATTACAAGCGAATCAGCGGCTACCTCGTCTGGGATCGCGACTTTCCACTGACGGCGTCTTTGAAGATCAAGCGCGGGGACCTCGCCGAACAGATCCGGGCGACCGTCAACCGTTCCTCGACGGTGGTGTTGTGATACTTCCTCGCCGCATTCTTTGCAAGGACCACATCCGGTGACGGCGCGTTTTCTTGCGATCGTGAACCCGGCGGCCGGAGGTGGAAAGTGCGGACGTCTTGCCAGCGCGGCCATCGAGCGGGTCCGCAGCATTGGGATTGAGCTCGATGTCGTAAACACGAGCCGCGCAGGGCAGGCGACGGAGCTTGCTCGAGACGCTTACCAGCGAGGCGTCCGGCGCTTCCTAGCGGTGGGAGGCGATGGCACGGCTTATGAAATCGTGAACGGACTTTTCCCTGCAGCGTTGTCGGGTGGCCGCCCCGCGCTAGGATTCCTTCCGCTTGGCACCGGAAATTCATTCCTGAAAGATTTCACGACGCGCGGTGTCGAGCACACGATTGAAGCGCTCAAAAATGGGAGCTGCCGCGCGTGCGACTTGATCCGTCTTCGTCACTCCGGGGGCGAGCTTTATTTTTTGAATCTCGTGAGCCTGGGCTTTCCAGCCGACGTCGGCGAGCTGGTCAACCGGCGTTTCAAGCGATGGGGTGAGCTTGGCTATATCGCCGGCGTGTTCATCCGTCTGGTGGGACTGAGACACATGGCGTTCCCGCATCGCCTGAACAATTCCGGCGAATGGGACCGCCGTCCGTGTTTGCTTCTCGCGTTCAGCAACAGCAAGTTTACCGGTGGCAAGATGATGATCGCGCCGAAAGCCGAAGCGACCGACGGTCAGATCGAATACGTCCGCTGGGGACCGATCAGCCGGTTAGGTCTCGTAAGGATGCTCCCACGCTTGTTCACCGGCACACACATCGATGATTCGCGGGCGTCACGCGCGCCCGCACAGCGCGTCGAGCTGGAGCCCGGCGGGCCTACGAACGTGATGATTGACGGTGAAATTCTGCGTCTTGAGTGCCTGTCGATTGAGATCCTGCCTGCGGCGTTGGATGCAATCGTATGAAGCAGGCATACCTGACGGTCAGGTCGGCGCTGCTGTGGGCCATCAGCGGAATTCATTTTGCAATCGTGTGCTTGTTCCTCGTGTTCGTCGGCATCTTTATTGATCCTCGCAAGAACGACTGGCCGCAGCGCGTATTTTTCCGGAACATTCTTCGGATCGCCGGAGCGAAATTCGACGTTGTTCGCGCTCCTGGATTCGATCCCGCCAAAACGAGCATCTTCATCTGCAATCATGTAAATCTGTTTGATCCTTTCGTCATCTACTCCGCGATCCCCCAGTTCGTTCGCGGATTCGAACTCGAATCTCATTTCAAGATTCCGATTTACGGCTGGCTAATGGGCCGCTTCGGCAACGTTCCCGTGCCCGACAGGCCGAGCCGCGAAGGGCTGGAGATCATGACGCAGCGCGCAAAACAGGCCCTCGATTCTGGCGTGAGTCTGATTGCTTTCGCCGAAGGGTCGAGGACGCGCGACGGCCACGTCCAGGAATTTAAGAAAGGCACCTTCAACATGGCGCAGAAGTTTGGAACTCCGATCGTGCCGATGAGCATTGTCGGTTCGTATCAATTCTTTCGAACTGGACACTGGATGATTCATCCCGGGAAAATCACGGTTTACCTGCACGATACGATTGACACGACGAAGATCGAGCGGAGTGAAGTGGACGCGCTGCGGCAACGTGTTCAAGAAATTGTGGCGAGGCCCGTCGAGGAATCGTTGAATCCTGCTGGCTCTCAGGAAATCTGAGATGCGGCCGCTTCCGGCAGTGTGCGGCCAGCGCGAAGCTCTCGCCAGGTGTAAACCACGCGATGAATTACGGTGAGGGTTGAAATCGTTGCGATCACCCAAAGCACCGGCGCCATGCGCATAAACGCGCCACCCATAATCAGGAGCACCAAACGCTCCGGCCGCTCCATGAATCCTACCTTACACGATGGAATCACTGATTCCGCACGGGCCCGCGAATAGCTCACCATAAATGAGCTCGCCATCGCAACCGCAGCGAGCATCATGTAAAACGGGCGGCCAATCAGCGTGTAATAAACAACGAGACCCATGTAGAGCGCGAGATCGGAGTAGCGGTCGAGGGTGGAATCGAGGAATGCTCCGAAAGCTGTCACGCGTCCCACGCGGCGGGCCACTTGCCCGTCGGCCATGTCGAGAAATCCCGCGAGAAACAGAATCGCCGCTGCAGCCCTAAAACGCCCCATGGCAAACATTACCGCTGCCCACGAGTTCACGCCCAACCCCAGAAACGTGAACATGTTGGGCGTGATGCCCGTTGCGGCGAGTGCGCTCACCACATGGCGTAGCAGCCAGCCGCCGCCTTCACCAATCCAGTAGGTGATCGGACGCCCTTGTTCCTTTTGACCGTTTGCCATTAGTGACATTCCGCGACGAAATCATACAACGGAAAACGGCACTTAACACGCACCAGCCACACCCTTCTCATCGATTTCGAAGCGCCATTTCCGGCACCTTGCCGAAGTAATGCAGCTTCGGCTCTGTGAATTTCTGCACGTCTTCAGGCGTAAACCCGGGGGCCACTTCGCGCAACACGAGCCCTTGCGTCAGGACGTCAATTACTGCGAGATCTGTGACAATCGTGTTCACGCATTCGATCGCCGTCAGCGGATAGCTACAGCGTTTCACAATTTTCGGCGAACCATCCTTCGCGTTGTGCTCCATCGCAACAATCAGCCGCTCGGCCCCGACGGAAATATCCATGGCTCCGCCAATGTTTCCGGCTCCCTTCGCTCCCGGCACGCGCCAATTCGCGAGATCGCCTTTCTCGGACACTTGCATTCCGCCAAGAATGCAGATATCGAGATGACCACCGCGAGTCATCACGTGCGCATCCACCTGCGAGAAAAAGGAAGCGCCGGGAATCAGCGTAACCGGCACTTTCATCGCGTCCACCAGGTCGTAGTCCTCTTCTCCGGGCTTCGCTCGAGGCCCCATGCCAAGGATGCCGTTCTCGCTGTGGAAGTAAATCGTGACGTCCGGCGGAACGTACGGCGCGATGAGATTCGGAATTCCCCATCCGAGATTGACATACGCCCCATCGGGCAATTCGAGCGCAGCGCGTTCGGCAATTTGCTCGCGAGTGAGCCGGGTTTTAGACAAAGCGAACACCCTTCGCCTGCACGATCCGGTCGACATAGATCGAGGGCGTCACAATCATTTCCGGATCGAGCGTGCCGGTTTCGACGATCTCGTCGACCTCCACGATCGCAGTCTTTGCCGCCGTGGCCATGACCGGATTAAAATTTCGCGCTGTTTTGCGATAGGTGAGATTCCCCATCCGATCCGCGCGGTACGCTTTTATGAACGCATAGTCCGCGCCAAGCGCATCTTCAAGAATATAGCGCCGGCCACGAATCGTGCGCTCCTCTTTGCCGTTGGCGATCTCCGTTCCGACGCCGACGGGAGAATAAAATGCAGGGATGCCAGCACCGTAGGCGCGCATGCGTTCGCAAAGTATGCCTTGAGGAACCAGCTCTAGTTCGATTTCGCCGGCGTCGAATTGCTCATGGAAATATTTCGCGCCGGGACCCGGGAATGCTGCGATGACGCTGCTGATCTGACGGTTCTTGAATAGGAATCCCAGCTCGCCGTCGCCGGTACCGCAATTATTGCTGATCACTTTCAGATTGCGAGCGCCCTGGCGTGCAAGCCCTTGAATGAGATTGTTTGGGAATCCGGCGCCACCGAAACCGCCGAACATGATCGTTGCGCCGTCGGGAATGTCTGCGACAGCCTCGTCCACCGTGGAGAATACTTTGTTCTTTTGCCCCATCGTCTCGCGAAGAACCAGAGTGCCCGGGGTGGGGGTCGAACCCACACGACGCGTTAGCGTCAGGGGATTTTAAGTCCCCCGCGTATGCCATTCCGCCACCCGGGCCCCGAGTTTGCCAATAAATGCTAACACATAGCCAGCCGCGCGAGAGCCGTGGCCGCAGCGACCGCTATCTCGGATGTCGTAAAGGATGCGGCGCCTGGATGCTGATTGTCGTCTCGAACCCCAAGCGACTTGCTAACTTACTGAGTGTGCAGAGACAAGCAGCACCGCCATGAGGCGCAACCGCACGCTGTCGAAAAACGAGAGGCGCAGGTGAGCACCCAAACTGCTCTTACCTGCGCCTCGCTCCTCGACGCGTGCGTTCCGTTGCGGAGGTTACTTCTTGGCTGGCGACGTCTTATCGAGCAGATCGACCAGCGATTTGCCCGCCGGCGGTGCGGTTTGGCCGCCTTCGATAATCTCTTTTGCGGAGATCGATTTACCGTACACGGCTTTGTTGGCGTCGTCGTCGCTATCCATCGAGGCACCTTCGAGGGATACGCCGGCAAACAGTCCCTTCGTGCGCGAATACGTGAGAACATCCACTTTCATCGCGTCGGCGTTGTAACCGTTTGCGGCAGCGCCTGTAGGGCCGGCAGCGGCCGCGGCATTTGCGCCGAGCTTCGTCTTACCGTTCAGGATCTGCTCTGCGCCCCTCTGGTTCATGACGACGAGCACGAAATCGGTCGCCGTAGAGCCGAGCTGCACGCCGATACTGCCCTGATCGAGTTTGTACATCGCGGGCGCGCCCCAGCTGCCATCCATTTTCGCGCCGCCACGGCAAACCATGACGCCGCGGCCATAGCTGCCGCCGATGCCGATCGCTACCTTCTTGACGCTTGGGAAAACCACGATGCAGTCTGCCTTGTCGAGAATGCTCGTCGGCAGACCCTTGTCGCCCGAGAGAATTACCTGCATTGCAGTGGCCGAATTCGCGAGACGCTCATCCTCTTTCTTCTGAGCAAATAGTGGTGAAGCGACTGCCAAACACAATGCGAGCGTAACCAATTGTTTTTTCATGGTTGTTCCTTTCATCGAGTTGAATTGGTTCTGAGCCGAAGCTCGGGAGATTGCTATTTAGGCCGGTTTTCGGTTGAACTTCTCGGGCAAGTGCTATTGTACACCGACTCGTAGTCCATCGAGTCGTCCTATAAAATTCCCTGCGCCGGTGCGCTTGGCATGCGCATTGGCCCGAACGCAGGCTGGCGCGAGTACGTAGAACGTAGGTGCACTTCGAGAGCGCGGCTGAATCATATTCCATTGTCTTCATCGCGATCGGCACTTCGGCGATGGTCGAGGACTGATGTAAACTCAGCCGTCCAAATTGAAAGCGGAGGAAACCGGAGCGGCCGGTCGAGATCGCCGTTTCATCGTGGCCAAGCGACCGTACGTGGCGCCTGCGCCCTGGTGGAAGCACTAGAACTCAAGCGGAATCGCAGGTTTGAATTGGGGAGCGAGAATGCAGAAGCCGATTGTCGTGATGGGCAGTGTGAATTTCGACCTCGTTGCAACCGCCGAGCGCGTGCCGTTGCCGGGAGAGACTTTGACGGGGATCGATTTCGCGACATTTCGCGGCGGCAAGGGCGCGAATCAGGCCGTAGCCGTGGCGAAGCTCGGTTATCCGGTGAGCATGATCGCGAAAGTGGGCGACGATGCTTTCGGGCCGGGACTGAAGCGGGCGCTGCGGGAAGCAGGAGTGGACGTGCGGGCGGTCGAGACGGCGAAGGGGTCCTCAGGGGTCGCGCTGATTAATATCGGAAGCGACGGGCAGAACAACATTGTCGCGGTGCCGGGTGCGAACGGGAAAGTGACGGGCCGCGACGTGATGAAGAATGCGGCGCTGCTGCGAAAAGCCGGGATGATCCTCGCGCAACTCGAAATCCCGCTCGATGCGATGGACGCGCTCGCCGGTTTCGCCCGGAAGCACAACATACCGCTGATGCTTGACCCGGCGCCGGCTCGCGAATTGCCGGCCGAACTACTTCGCAGCACAACCTGGATCACGCCTAACGAAAGCGAGACGCGCGTTCTCTGCGGGCTGGAGCGCGATGAGCCTGTGACACCTGCGACGGCGGCGCGATGCGCGGATTTGCTGATGGCGCGCGGTCCGAAGAACGTAGTAATCAAGATGGGGGCACAAGGCGCATACGTTGCGACAGCGGATGGAATTCGCCAGATGTCGCCGGCATTTCGCGTGACGGCTGTGGACACGACTGCGGCGGGAGACGCGTTTAATGCGGGGTTCGCGGTGAGTCTGATGTCGGGCAAGGGCGCGCTCGAGGCGGCGCGGTTTGGCGCAGCGGTGGCCGCGATCTCCGTGACGCGAAAAGGAGCGCAGCCGTCGATGCCAGGGCGGCGCGAAGTCGAGAAGTTTTTGAAACGGTTGTGAGCACGGTTGCAGCTTGGATTTGATTCGCATTATGTTCGAAGACGAAATCTCCGGGGGGCCTTTTACCGTAGATTAGAAATTTGCATCTCATTGATAATACGCAGCTTAAGTGAATTTCTAATCGCGGTACCGTAGATTAGAATTTTCCCTTTTTCCCTCGCTCGCGTGACTCGGAATCGGGACTCTTCGGGTTGCACCAGATGTGAATGTGGGAACCGCGATGCGTGCCTACCGCCCTCGCAGTACTTCCCTGCCAACGAGCCACGACAAATCAATCAGTTGGGTAGAGGTGACGGCAAGGGTTGGCGCTGCTGCAGGCAGTACAGGACCAGCTCGACGCGGCTTGAGATGCCTAGCTTTTCGAACAGGCTAATCAGGTTCTCGTTCCGACAGTTGCGAATCTCCAGGAGCGCGACCCGAATTCTCTCCCGGCGCTGTATCGCGAGTCGTACCGGCTGATCCTGTTCCTCTCAATGCCTACGTTTGCATTTCTGGTGGTAGCGGCGCCAATCGTCTCGCGCCTCTGGATCGGGAGGTACGAGCCAATCTTTGTAACCTTCGTCGCGCTGCTGGCTGGCGGATGGCTGGTGAACGTGCTGGCCAACCCGGCTTACGTCTTCGATCTCGGCACTGGCGCGCTTCGCTGGGTTTCGATCGGGTGCGCGGCAACAGGAATTCTCAACGCCGGACTCGGATTCGTGCTCGGACGACAATTCGGCGGTACTGCCGTTGTCGCTGTTTCTGCAGCTTCCCTCGCCGTGGGCTACATCGTCGTACTGGTTGCGTACCACCTTCAGAACGGCGCGCCCCTCGGTATCCTCCTGCCGAGCGAAAGTTCCTGGATCGTCTTGTCCAGCGCCGCTGGAGTTTTGATTTTCTTGCCGGCGTTTTGTTCCGCGTTCGTGTTGAGTGGGCGCTCCCTCCAGGCAGTCTCGGTGGCGTTCGTCGCGCTTATAGCAATGATCGGCATCCCTATGTGGGTTCATCCCTTGCGCAAACGGCTAATCAACTGGGCTTTTTCAAGGCAGCCGGCGTGAGGCGATCACTACGATGACGAGCGCTGGGAATTTGACATTGTGGCTCTCGGCCGCGGGCGAACCGATGGCCGCACGAATCGCCATCGGTGGAGATTTTCTCCCCGCTGGAAGGCTTGAAATTCCTGAAGGTTGCGAGTGGCGTGGCATGGCGCACGGCCTCGCGGGCTACTTCGAGGACGTGTCGGCATCCATTGTGAATCTGGAGTCGTGTCTGGATACCGGAAAGCTTCGGCCGCGTCCGCTTGCCGGCCTGGGCGATATCGTGTCCGCATCAGCCGATTCGCTCGACTACCTGAAAGCTGTGCGAGCAGTGGCCGTCGGTATCGCCAATAACCACAGTTTCGATTTTGGCTCCGAGGGTGTCGCGCGCACGCGAGCTGCTATTGCGGGCCGCGCGATGATTCCGCTCGGGGCCGGCCACACCTCGAACGATTCGCCCGAGGTGTTGGTATATGAAGTTTTAGAAGGCGTTCGCGTTGGCTTTTGGACAGCCGCGACTGCCACACTCGACCCCGCAACACCTCGCAAAGCGGGCGTCGAACCGGCTACACCCGAGCGTGCCCGACGGGCACGGGAGGAAATGACGAGACGCGGCGCACTCGTCTGCGTCGCGCTTCTGCATGCCGGCTGCCTGCGAACGAACCGGCCGGACCCCGATCAACTTCGGCTGATGGATTCGCTCGCGAGATCTGGATTTCACATCGTCGCCGCGTCGCACTCGCATCGAATCGGCGGATATCGGCAGATCATCGCTACCGATGGCTCGCCGTCGTTCTGCTTCTACGGGCTCGGAAGCCTCGTCTCGGGTTACAGCTCGTCGCCGCTCGAACGAGAAGGATTGATTGTGGTCGCGGGACTCGATCGGCGAGGCAGAATGGCCTCCTTGGAAGTAAGACCGGTAGCTCTCGGAACGAACGGATTCGGGGGGATACCGGCGTCACGAGCTAGTCGAGAGATTCTTGAACGATTCCATGCGCTATCCGAGGAAGTCACTGACGGGTCGTGCGAACGCCTGTTCTATCGCGACATCTCCCAAGGCATCCTGCGCTTGTACGCTCGCGACGTGAAGGCCGCCTACCGCATGGGCGGCGTGCGAGCTCTAGCTCGGAAGGCGAGCCGCGTTCGCACCCGTCATGTGCGGCGCTTGGTTCACCGGGTGATCGGATGATCGCAGCGGCGTGGCACGCAGGTTTGGTGGCTTTTCTAGCGGCCTTGCTCCTCGTCCCCCTTGTGGGGGTTTTGTGTTCCCGCTTCCAGTTGTACGATCTTCCGGGCCCGCTGAAGATTCACACCCAACCGATTCCCCGGCTCGGCGGCGTCGCGATCGTTCTGGCTCTGGTACTTGGAGTAGCCGCGGCCCGCATACCCATGTCTCGCTCCGCTTGGTTTCCATTGGCGGCATTGACTCTCGTGTGGGCATCCGGCCTGATCGACGACGTCCGCGGCCTTCATCCCGCAATTCGCCTGACGACTCAAATGATTGCAGCAACGCTCCTTTGGTCCGCGGGCTGGAGGTTATTTGTTTTTGACAATGCAATTCTGGACGCAGGAGCCACATGTCTCTTCGTAGTTCTTTTCATAAATTCCTTCAACTTCCTCGACGGGGCGGACGGGGTTGCTGCGGGCGTGACCGCGCTGATCGCGATTGGATATATCGCCCTGCCGAGCGGCGCACGCAACGAACCCATGGACGCTATCGCTTGGGGCCTACTGGGAGCGTGCGGCGCTTTTCTTTTGTCCAACTTCCCGCCCGCAAAAATTTTTCTTGGCGATTCCGGAAGCTCCACACTGGGATTCATCGCCGGCTTTCTGGGACTTTCTCTGCCCCGCCCCGCCGGCTCGGGAAAGTCGCCGCTTCTATTCGCACTATTGGTAGCAGCGCTTCCACTCCTCGATGTGCTGCTTGCGGTGGCTCGCCGGATACGCCAGCGAGGGTCGCCCTTTCAGGGCGATCGCCGTCACATTTACGACTTGTTCTTGGCGCGCGGCTGGACGGTGCGCGGAGTCGCGCTCATATGCTATGGGCTAACGGTTGGGCTGGTGAGCGCGGGATGGATCATCGTGCGCGCGGGCCCTTCGCAAGCGCTCGTCACTAGTGGGATGATTGTGGTGGGACTTCTCGCACTGGCGGTGAGAATGGGTTCATTACGCCCTCAAGACAGGGTTGGCAAAGAGTTCGCTGGAGCAGGATTACAATGGCGCGAGCTTTTCGCGAGGCGCCTGCGTCAAAAGACCTAGACTGGATTCGAAAGGATCGTGCGCGTCGAACGCCGGTTGCGTTCTTTCGGCGTGGATTGTTTCTGTGCGTTGCCGAGCTGCACCAGGAGCTTGCGCAATTTCGCGCGCTCCTCCAGGTCCATGTCTACCACTTCGAACGCCCGGGCCTGCGTATTCGCGTCGCGAACGATCATCTGCGCCTTCACCGATTTGGTGGAGGTGTTCATCTTGAGTCCCACGACGCTGCCGGGATGCAAGCTCTGCTCGCAAACCGCGATTCCTCCGCCCAGCGTCATTTCTGGAATCTCCATCTGACAATTTTCTTTCAAGCTTGTGGTGGTAGCGTTCACCGGACGTTCCAGACGCAATCTCGGGTAGCGCCGCTGACGAATCGCCGAAGACTCCGGATCCGCATCCAGTGGCTCGATCGAGAATTCAGCCACGCTCAGGCCGCTCTTGGGAATAAAGCTGCGCACCCACTCGGGATCGATTTTTTCCATAGCCTGGGCCGCAACGACGCGCAGCTCGCTCGGATTCGCCCAGCGCCATGCTTTGCGCGCTTCCGAGACTTTGCGCAGGAGCGCCTCCGCGCCTGCTGTGCGAAGCCGGCCGAGCGCCTCGATTGCCTTGAGCCGGAGATACTCCGTACCGCCACTGGGCAAATCGCCTTCGGCCAGGCGGAGTAACCGCATATCTGCGCTTCGCTCTCCGCTCATGCCGATCTCGTCGACTGCGAGAGGCCGAATCAAAGAATCGAGTGAGTCGAAAACGTCGAGCAACAGGCGGCCCCTCTCGAGGGCTCCGCTGGCGGCAATCTGCCGGACTACGCGATCGTGCGCGGTGCGTTTCCATTCCTTCATTCGCTCGGGCAGGATCTTCTCCAACATGTCGAGGTCAATTCGGGCGAGTATCCCGACCGTGTCGATCGCCTCGTTCGGAGTTCCGCGCAGCAATTGCTTGCGAAGATGTTCCAGGCCTTCCGGTCCCAGCAGACCAATCATGGAGACGAGAAGTTCGCAATCCTCACGGAAGCCGGCGCGGCTGAACCGGACCGCGAGCTGTTCGGATGCTGGTTCCGGCATGCGGCGCAGCAAATCGGCGAGGCCACCTGGAACTTGCCCGGTCTTGAGCGCCTCGTCGATGAATTCCGGCAGGCGGCTTTCGATCGCAATCCGGGGCCGTAGATTCTTGCCCAAGCCGGGATGTTCGGCTTCGACGTAGTCGATCAGTTCGACTGAGCGTTGGATGGCGGCGTAAGAGCGTTTTTTCGTGGCTTCCTGAGACATACGCACGAAGGCAGCGCCCACAAGGCTCTGCATTTCCGAGTCGCGCTCTTCGGGAAGCTGTACGCCGATTTGCCGGATCACGTCCATCAAGAGATGTTCGTCCGTGTTCGCATAGAGAGATGCAAGCTCCGCCAAGCCCATGGCGGCCTGCCGGCGCGGCTGATTCGCTTTATTCGTAATGCAATTGGCATAATTGCGCAAGATCCCAATCGCAGTTTCCGATTCTCCGCGCGCTTGCAAGATTTCGACATATTCACGAACTTTTGCGGCGGGAACGCACCAGGCGTCAGCCGATTCGAGTACCGCCTTTCTCTTCTCTTCCGGCACTTCGGTCCAGAACTGTTGTGCAAGGAGCTCCACGTGGGATTGAACTTCTATCCCCGCGCGAGACATTTTTTCTTCATACACGCCCATGATCTTGCGCAAACCGTCGAGCTCGGTGTTCATCTCGTCGAGCAGCTGGCGCACGGAATTTACTTCAATGTCGCCGCGCTCGTAGCTTTCGAGCGCGAACCGAATGGCGATGTGCTCGGCAAGTTTTAGAAGCGTAGGCCGGTCCGAGGATTCCGAAGGAGCCTGGGCCGCCAGAGCCGAAAGCGCCTGGCTGATGGTGAAGCGAGCGCGCCGAGGCAGCGTCGAAAGCCGCGATTGAAACGCGTTCGGATCCAGCTTGTCTTTCGTTCCCTCGCCTGTGCGGGCAATCTGCGCGAGTACCTGCAAAATTCCCTGCAGCTCATCTTCTTGAAGCGTCATCAGGCCGGTTTCGACGGACATCGACCCAGGACTAGCCGTGGCGCGCGATGAGCGGCCGACGCGGATGCCTGCGGTGGCGTTGGCCCAGCGTCCCGGTGCGCCTGCGTCAGCGTCGGTGCTGGCGCCTGGAGGGACTCTCCAGATTCGCGAGTTCGAACCACCACCATTGCCGACACCGGGACCTGAACCGGAACCAAATCCACCCGGAAAACCTCCTGCATTGCCCTGTGCCGATCCTGCGCCACCGAAATCCGTTCCGCCGCCGCCGTGTCCTCCTGCGCCACCACGAACGGGAGTCGCACCTGACACGCCGCGACCAGATCCACCACCAGTGCCTCCGGCGGACCCAGCCGAATCGTTCTTGTTCAGCCAGAAGCCGCCAACGTTCGGATCAATCGGAGCGCCCTGGCCGCCGCCGCCGCCGACGATGTTCCACGTACCCGAATCACCGCCATACTGGCCGCCGTCACCACCCGGCCCGCCGCCCGATCCATCTCCAGGACCGTTCACAGGGGACGCACCCGGAACTCTGCCGCTCATTCCGCTGCCGCCAGAATTCCCGGCGCCGGTTCCACCCGAGCCGCCGCTCACACCAGAGATCGCTCCGGAAATTCCGTCGCCGACGCCGCTTCCAGAACCCATTCCGCTGCCACTCGTTCCCTCGTTGTTGAGCCAGAAACCTCCGGCATTCGGGTCGAGACGAGACCCGCCACCGCTGCCGCCACCGACGATGTTCCATGTTCCTGCATCGCCGCCACCGCCGACTCCTGTGCCTCCCGAAGTGGAAAACGAGCCGGAAACGATGGCCCCGCCGCGGGAACCATGCCCCGCAGCGCCGCCACTGGCGCCGCTTCCGTCTCCGTAAAATCCTGTCCCTGCGCCACCGGGACCAACGCCAGACCCGTCGCCGTATCCGCCTCCGCCCATACCCGATCCACCGGGCCCGGGGCTGCCGCTGCCGTCACCCCAACCGCCCGAGCCAGAACCGCTTCCTGAGCCGCCGCCACCTGGACCACCTGTGCCTGTCCCAGGACCGCCGGTGCCTTTTGTGCCTTCGGCCGCGACGATTAGCTGCAACAGTTTTTCCGGATCGTTGAACAGTTCGTTGGCCGCAGCGGAATCCATGCCTAGCGTGCGCGCGGTGATGTGCGCTGCGACGGACGACTTCGCGATAGAAGAATCCGCCGGTACGAAGCAGACTTCGTTGACGTGAATGTGCGGATCGCCCTGAAGGGCAGCCTTTAATTGCTCGACAAGCTGAGCAGGCTTGGCGCCAGTTCCTGTTGGGAAACCGCGGACGAACCGGGCCAGACTGGCCTGGGTAACTTTCGGTGAGAAGTGAATGCTGGCGATGCCCGCTGCCGAGAGCATTCGCGCGAAGCTTTTCTCTGCCGCTGCGGATTCGAGTGCCATGCCGTCGAGCAAGAGTTGGTCGCCAGACACGGACAGCAGAACGCCCGCTTCGTTATCGGCACCGAGGGCGCTTTGCAATTCGCTCCAGGCCGTTTCGTACTGCTTGACGGTGCGAGGGTGCCCGAAGTCATACATTCGGGCGAACTTGAGCAGGATGTTAAGGCTGCGGACGAAGGCTCGAGCAGCCGCAGTTCGCGTGTTGGCATTCATGGCGACAGTGTGGGGCGATGGCCCCGCCTCTACCTGTAAATATGGGGTTTAGGGCCGTGCGGGACAATGGTACTGGTGTCCTTTTCAGTACTACCAGAAAGTCCTATGTGGTTCGTGGGAGGGCGGTTCCAGAGCGCCGGCCTGTGCGCACGTATTTTCCGAGCCAGCCTTCCAACTCGCTGATCTCGCCAAGGATAGTTAACGCACCCAGTTCCTTGAGGCGGGTACCACGATGGCGGCGCTCGGGACTCTTGCGGGGAAGAACTCCGACAAACGGGATCTTAGCAGCTTTGGCGGCAAGCGCGTCGTCAATGTTGTCGCCTACATAGAGGCCGGCGGAAGGATCGCGGCCGGCGAGAATCTTGATGAGGCCCTCAGGATCGGGCTTGGGCTTGCAAACGTCTTCGACCGTTATGATTCTCTCGAAGCAATCGCGTACCTTCCAACGGTCGAGTGTGTAATCGAGTTCCCGGTAGATGCGGCCGGTAAAAACCGCCAGCGGAGCGATCTTCGCAATCCGCTTCAGGCTGGCGGGCGAGAGCAACCACTTTTCGCACCGGACATTTCCGTCGCGCCCGTTCGCGCCCCAATAGATCTCGACGAAGCGGCGTTTTACTTCATCGTAATTGAAATTTCCGCCGAGCTCGTTCACCCAAGCGTGCGAAAGCTTCCAGTCGTCATTGAAGCCGGGACGATTCTTCCAGCGGTGCAATTCCGAGCGTGTCACTCGCTTGGACGTCAACAAGCGGACGGTTTCGAGCGTCGTGCGTTGGTAGGAGCCGCGCGTGTCGACGAGGACGCCGTCGATATCGAAGATTATTACAGAGAGTTTGGGGGTCATGGGGCCGGTTCGCGATCATCGGTCGAATGGAACGCTGGTGAAAGAGCGTTCGTTACGATGAAGGTTCTTCCTGTTCCCCAGAAGATTCTCCGGACGATTCAAGCGAGTCGGTATCCGCGTCCGCCGTTGGGGCAGCGGATTCCTCTTCGAGCAAATCGGATGACCACGCTTCGCCAGGTACGACTGGCGCGGGCGCGGCGGCGGCGGACGCCACCGAAATGGCCGTAGAGGTGTTTTTCTCCGGATCGGCAGCGAGTCCGGACGATTGCGCGGCCGCGGTCTGCGCCGTCGCGACTGGGGCGGCAGACTTGAGAGTTTCGAGGCGCTTCGTGAGAACCTCGGCGAGAAGGTCGACGATCATTTTGGCGCCATCGCCATCCCGATCTTTTGCCGGATTGTAGGCGGCGACTTCGATCGCGGCGAGGTGCTTCTGAGTTGCAAAGACTTCCAGAGCTTCTCGCACTTCGTCGAGGCTCAGACCACCTGTGCCGGGATAATTGGTGGCTTGGAAATCGGCGATCACGTCCACATCGAAGTGCAAAATAAATTCGTACCCGTTCGCGTGGATGCGGTCTACTGCGGCGAGCGCTGCGGCGGCTGCACCCATTCGTCGAACGTCGGAGGCCATGAAGCAGCGAAGCGGTGATTTCGCGAGCAACTGCGCCTCCGGCGGGTCGAGCCGGTCGACGCCGAAGAGTGCAAGGTCGGGTTCGCGCACGAGCGGCGGCTCGCCCCAGAAGCGCACCATCTCCGCGGCTCCTGTTCCGGTCAGGTGGGAAACGACCATGCCGTCGACGCAGCCCGAGGGTGTGGTCGCCGGAGTATTTAGATCGGCATCGCGATCCATATAAATCATGCTGACGTTGCGGAAATAGCGCCGGGCGCCCGCCACGGTGGCGAGCGCAACCGAGCAATCGCCGCTGAGAACTATAGGCAGAGCGGCGGATTTCACAGCTTGTTCAACACGAGGCTTCAAGGCTTCGAGTGCGGCAATCACTCGTGGAAGATTCCGGGCACGCGGGCTTTCGTCGTCAGGCTTGTAGAATTGGGGAGGGTCGTCACCGAGGTCGGCAACTTCGTAACCGACGGCACGGAGGCGGTCAACCAAGCCGGCGGAGCGGAGAGCCGCAGGAGCGCCTTCGTGTCCCGCTGACATTGCGGCCGCGCTGGTAGGCGCTCCGAGCAGCGCGATTTTATTCGGCTGGCGGACTATCTTTACCGCCACTCATCGGCTCCTAAGTTTTTTTTGACTCCATGGCCGCACTGCTGCTAGTGCGCGCTCTGACGCGCCGCGAGTTCAGGCGGCAGAGTGAAGCGCACATCTTCACGAATCAAATCGAGGTCGCGCTCGTTGGTGAATCCAAACTTCGCAAGGCGCTGGCTCACTTGTTCGACGAGAATCTCGGGAGCAGAAGCGCCGGCCGTGAGGCCGAGGATCTTCACGCCGGTCACCCACGATTCTTCGATGTCGTTTGCGTCTTCAATCAAGCGGGCCGCAACACCGGCACGCTTGGCCACTTCGACGAGGCGATTCGAATTCGAGCTGTTGGCCGAACCCACCACCAGGATCAATTCCACTTCGCGGGTGAGGGCCTCGACCGCCTCCTGGCGATTCTGCGTTGCGTAGCAGATGTCGTCCGAAGCGGGGCCCACAATCGTCGGAAAGCGCTGGCGAAGGCGCGCGACAATTTCCTGGGTATCGTACAGCGAAAGGGTGGTTTGCGTGAGGAACGCGAGGCGTTCGGGATCGGGAACCTGAAGCTCGTCGACCTCCTGCACGCTGCCGACGACAACGGTTTGGTCAGGCGCTTCGCCGGAGGTTCCCACAATTTCCTGGTGATCGCGATGGCCAATTAAGATCAGGGTGCGGCCTTCACGCGCAAATTTCAGCGCTTCCAGATGGACTTTGGTGACGAGGGGACACGTCGCATCAATGACGCGAAGCCGCCTCTCCTGCGCTTCGAGCCGGACGCGCGGCGGAACGCCGTGCGCGCTGAAGACAAGGACGGCGCCTTCCGGAACTTCTTCAATGGATTCGACGAAAATCGCGCCGCGGCGGCGCAGCTGGTCGACGACGTAGCGGTTGTGAACGATTTCGTGGTGAACGTAGACTGGGCGGCCGTAGGCCTCGAGCGCCAGTTCCACGATGTCGACCGCGCGCACAACTCCCGCGCAGAATCCTCGGGGCCTCACTCGCACCAACGTTTTCGCGCCGTTGGCCCCTTGAATGTTCGTCAGCGTCAATTGCCTCTCCGCAGGCTCATATTTTACCTGAAGCACCCGGTTCCCGCCACTTCGAGGGGGCGGATGGGTTGCCGAAATTGCCATCGAAATACGAACTGCGAATCCCGAAGTTTTTCGCGATTAGAGATTGGGTCCGACCATTGTTTTCTTCAAGTTACGCGAGGTTCTAATTCGTGGATTCGCGATTAGAAACTGGGCCGCTTTCGCCGGAAATTGTCCGAAAGATTCTGCCGAGAGCGCGGGTAAGTTCCGGCGTTTCCGCTTTGTACTGAAGCTCCCTCCAGTGTCCGATATTTTGCGCGTTGCCATCATGCTGGAATTACCCTAGCACGTCGTGAGCGTTTTGTCTGGTTCGACTTGGCGTAAGAATTTTAGGGCGGGTGACAATTGAGACCTTTAGATTCAATGGTATTCTCGCGCGATTGCTAGGAGGAGGATTCATGGCGTCGATTTTGAAGGGGCAGGTGGCAATTGTAACAGGCGGAGGGCGAGGGATTGGGCGAGCCATTGCGCGGAGATTTGCGAACGAGGGTGCGGCGGTTGTGGTAGCAGCGCGGAGCGAAGTGGAAGTGAGGCAGGTGGAAGGTGAAATTCAACAGCAAGGCGGGAAATCGCTGGCGGTGACAGCAGATGTTTCGCAAGAAGCGGGTTGCGAAAAGATCGTGCGGGCAGCGCGGGAAGCATTCGGTGGAATTCATATCCTGGTGAACAACGCCGGGATTTATGGGCCGGTGCTTCCGGTGGAACAAATATCAGCGCGCGAATGGGACGAAGCGATGGCGGTGAATCTGCGAGGGCCATTTCTGCTGGCGCGGCTAGTGCTGCCGGAAATGTACGAGCGCGGATCAGGATCGATTCTGAACATCACAAGCATTGCGGCCAAGGCAGCATTTCAGCTGAACAGCCCGTACGCGGCGTCGAAAGCGGGCCTGATTGGCCTGACGCATACCCTTGCTGCGGAAGCAGCGCGGAAAGGCGTACGCGTCAACGCGATTAGTCCGGGGCCCGTGCCGGAGACGAAAATGTCACAGGAGCTGGGGCGTTCGCTCTCGGAATATTTTCGAGCGGACAAAGAGCAAATGTTCAAGCACATGCTGGAAGGAGTTTTGCAGGGGAGACCGCAGACGACGGAGGAGATTGCGTCTGCGGCTTTGTTCCTGGTCTCAGATCAATCGAGCGCGATTACTGGGCAGACTCTGAACGTGGATGGCGGAATGGCTTTCTACTGATTTCTTCCAGGCTGTTGAAGCCGCGGCGCGCCGAGTCGCCAATCACTCGAACGCCTACTTCGGCGAAGTCGAGACCGCGTTCGCCCAGCGAGCCGACGAGATACGCCAGACCGCCAAGAACGAGCAGTACCGCGAAGCCCCCCGCAAACAACAATTCCGCTGCAAGTAACTCGCGAACAAAATAGAGTTGGAAAACGAAAAATATGGCAAGGCTAGCGACCAGCCCCTTGCGCACTTTCGCTTTTTCAACGACTGATTGCGCGAACGATTTCCATTCTCCGACAAGCTTTTTCATTAGCCCTCACCTGCCCTCGCTCGATTAGATGCATTTGATGGCCCAAAAGCAGCGGGGTGTAAGTGATTGAAAGCGAACGAGAATAGTAAAATCCTGTATGAGCAATTTGAGGCGGGAAGAGAAAACCATTTCCGCACGAGAGCAGGCGAGTACTTCGAGTACCGCTGGGCTGGCGGACGATATTCGGCGCCATTTTTCGTCTGCTCGGTGCGAGTTTCTTTTTGTTTCGCCTGTTTCGAATCGGTACGTGAGTAGTTGCGGATTGGAAGTACGCGTATTGGTCAGCGTAGTGCTTGAAGGGCACGCGAGCGAGGCCGCATCGGTGGACGGAGAAGGCGCGCCTTAAACCCGCCCGCGCTGAACACCGTGGCTGGTCAGCGGCCTTCGAACGGGTAACGATCTTGCGCGAGGACCGCGTCGGCGACGCGGCGGCGGATCGCGATTGTGTCGATGGGAGCGTGCTTGGCGAAGCGGCGTAGTACGGCTAGCTGGGTGACGAGCATGTCGCCGTCAGCCGTGGCAGCCAGCGCGGTACGCGCTTCTTTCTCGATGTGGTCCATCGCGTCGTAGACAAACGCTCTCGCGGCGTCGCACATGATGCTTGCGGCTTCGCCGCGAGCGGTGAAAGCCTTCTGGGCGCGCCGAAGCGACGATTCCATGCCGTAGATATCCATCGCAATGTTGGCGAGCGAAGCCACGATTTCCTGCTGTTCGCCGAGGCTTTCGCGGAATTTCTGCAAGGCGGTACCGGCAGCCAGCAGAAAGATCTTCTTGGCCTGCGCGAGCGAGCGCTCTTCTTCGGCAAAAGCGCTGGTGGGGGCCTCTTCGAACGACGGTCCCGCCAGAACTTCGTCGGCGAGTTTCATGGCTGCCGGGATGAGCGGAAGAATGCCGGCGGTGGCGCGCTTCATGAGCATCTGGATGATGAGCATGCGATTGATTTCGTTGGTCCCTTCGAAGATGCGGTTCACGCGGCTATCGCGATAGGCGCGCGCGACCGGATAATCTTCGTGAAAGCCGTAGCCGCCAAAAATCTGGACACCTTCGTCCACGCAGTAATCGACCGTTTCGCTGCCCACGACTTTGCTAATGGAGCTTTCGATGGCGTATTCCTCGAGAACCTGCATGGCCTGCTGCGTTTTGTCCGCGCCTGGTTTGGGCGTCGATACGGCCGCTTCGATCATTCCGGCGGAGCGGTAGATCATGGATTCGACAGCGTAGATACGGATGGCCATTTCGCCGAGCTTGGTCTTGATAAGACCGAAATCCTTGAGTGGCTTTCCGAAGGCAGTGCGTTCTTTGGAATATTTCGACGAAGCCTTCAGTACTTCCTTGGCGCCACCGAGGCAGTACGCGCCGAGCGAGAAGCGGCCGACGTTCAGCGTGTTGAAGGCGACGATGTGGCCCCGTCCTATCTCGTGAAGCAGGTTTTCTTTCGGGACGGGGGAATTCTCAAAGAAGATAGGCGTGGTGGAACTGCCGCGAATGCCCATTTTCTTTTCTTCAGCACCAGCGGAAAAACCCGGAATTCCCCGCTCGACGATGAAGCAGGAGAATTTCTCGCCGTCTACTTTGGCGAAAACAACGTAGACATCGGCGAATCCGCCGTTCGTGATCCACATCTTCTGGCCGTTCAGAATCCAATTCTTTCCGTCGGGCGAAAGGACGGCGCGAGTGCGCGCGGCAAGTGAATCGGAACCGGCCTGCGGCTCGGAGAGGCAGTAGCAGGAGAGCAGCTCTCCGGTGGCGATTTTTGGCAAATACTTTTTCTTCTGTTCTTCGGTGCCGAAATAAACGATCGGAATCGTCCCGATTCCGGAGTGGCCGCCGTGGGAAACGGCGAACGAGGCATAGCCCGACAATTTCTCGGCGAGTACCGTAGCGGAAATTTTGTCGAGTCCCGAGCCGCCATATTGCTCAGGAATAGCGCCGCCGAGGAGACCGATTTCGCCGGCCTTCTTGAGCATTTGCGCCATCAGGCCTTCTTTGTGCGCTTCGAGGTCGGAAACATTGGGCAGAATTTCCTTCTGCACGAATTCTTCGGCTGTCTGGCCGATCAGGCGCTGGTCGTCGGTGAGATCGGCAGGAGTGAAGACGTCCTCGGGGGCTACGGATGTGAGCAAGAACGAGCCGCCGCGATTGAGTGCCTGGGAAACCGGTGCCGTGGCCATATGCGCATTGCCTCCTGAAATTTGGGAGCGGATAAAAAATGATTGTCTCTCTCATTTGGGGCGGGCGCAATAGGCCGGAAGGACAGGACGGAGAAATTCCACTGTTGCCGGACCGGAGGGAGCGAAAGGACTGCGCGCGGGACAACGCTATTCGCTGCGGGCAGCGACGGGCGAGATGTGGTCAGGACAGGTGGAGTTTGTTGTGGCACCGCGCAGATTTTGTATAAGCGTGGAATCTCTCAATGATGCGCTGGTGTGGTCAACGATCGAAGGATCCGGCGGGAAACATGAAGCGCAGTTGTGGTTTTCGACATACGGATTGCCGCCGGCGCGAGTGAACGAGACCGAGAAGCAGCGGGCAGCCGAATTGAAGCGAATACTTTTCGCAGCTTCAGCCAGCGCGGGGTGAAACAACTGGTTCCTCGCCGGCCCCCATCAGGCGACGCGCTCGAAAATTCCGGCAGCGCCCATGCCGCCGCCAACGCACATCGTGACCATGCCGTAGCGGGCGTTGCGACGTTCGAGTTCGCGCAGGATCGTGGCAGTAAGCTTTGCTCCCGTGCAGCCGAGAGGGTGTCCGAGCGCGATCGCTCCGCCATTGGGATTCACGCGCGCGGGATCGATTCCCGCAACCTTGATAACGCTGAGCGCCTGTGCGGCGAACGCTTCATTCAATTCGATCACGTCGATCTGATCAAGCTTCAGGCCCGCGATCTGCAGCGCTTTCGGAATCGCAAACACCGGGCCGATGCCCATCTCTTCCGGCGGACAGCCCGCGGTAGCGAATGCGATGAATCGCGCAAGCGGTTTCAGGCCGAGAGCGCGAGCGCGTTCGGCGCTCATTACGACCGCGGCGCCAGCGCCGTCGCTCATTTGCGAACTGTTGCCTGCCGTTACAACTCCGCGAGCGTGAAACGCGGGTTTCAACTTCCCCAAGATCTCGAGCGAAGTGTCAGCGCGCGGGCCTTCGTCGGTGTCGAACTTCGCTTTCACGATTTTGGGGCGCGAGCCATTCGGTGCGCCGTTGGCGCTGGCTTCGAGGACGGTATAGCTGACTTCAACGGGTACGATTTCGTCTTTGAATTTTCCGGCGGCAATCGCAGCAAGAGCCTTTTGATGGCTGGCGTATGAAAATTCGTCAGCTTGCGCGCGGGTGATGCCATATCTCTTGGCAAGATTTTCAGCAGTCAAACCCATGCCGAGGTATGCGTCAGGATAATTGTCCATGAGCCAGGGATTGGGCGAGACTTTATTGCCGCCCATGGGAACCATGCTCATCGATTCAGTGCCGCCGGCGACAGCTACTTCTCCCTGTCCCGCCATGATGCGCTGAGCGGCGATCGCAATGGACTGCAGTCCGGAGGAACAGAACCGGTTGATCGTCATCGCCGAAGATTCCACGGGCAGCCCGGCGCGCAAGGATGCGATCCGGGCGACGTTCATACCCTGCTCCGCCTCCGGCATCGCGCAACCGAGAATCACGTCTTCGATTTCCTTGGGGTCGAGGCCTCCTGCACGAGCGACCGCTTCTTTGATAACGAGCGCGCCCAAGTCGTCGGGTCGCGTCGTGCGCAGAGCTCCTTTCGTCGCCTTCCCTACTGCGGTTCGGACGGAACTCACAATCACCGCTTCTCGCATCGTTCACCTCAACCTGGACAGAAATATAAAGACCAAATGCGGTAGGACCCTGTATTGGATGCCAGCGGAGGCGAAAAAGCAACAGCGCGGGACATGCCCTCGATGTGCGAAGAAATGAGAATTGCGGAAGAGAGTCGAAAGCTAAATCCGAAACCTGATCGTCACCTGCATCTGCACTTCGACTGGCTCGCCGTCGAGTCTGGAAGGCTCATACTTCCAGCGACGGAGCGCGTCCATCGCAGCGGCGCGAAGGGTAGACGGGCCGGAAATCACGTGCATCCGAGCCACATTTCCGGACTTGTCAATCGTCGTTTCGACAACGACGTCGCCTTGAACCCCAGAAGATCGAGCGGCGGTCGGATACTGGGGCATCACGGACGAAATGAGTTTTGGCGCTCTTACGTCGCCACCGATTTTGACCGGCCCCTCCGGTCGCATCTCCGGCGACGGCAACGACGCGGCGTTCGAAACGGTGATTCCCGGGAGCGCGTTGGCGTGGGATGTAACTAAAGACGGATCGAGGACGGGAGCGGAGTCAGCCTGGCCTTCATCGCCGCGCGTCGAGGTCGTAGGACGAGCAGTAAGGGCAGTCGACACCATATCTGGAGTAACACCTGAAGTCGTTTGCTTCGCCGAAGCAGGCGGATGATTCGCAGCGGTGACCGGTGCTTTGGTTTCGGTGGCCGAATTTGAGGGCGCGGCGACTGGCGGGGCGCTCACTGCGTTTGGCTGAACCGGCTGATTCGAATCGGCATTTCCGGCCGAGTATGGCCCGCCCGCAGGAGTGATGGCAGGGAGTTGACTCGAGTTACTCGCGACAGGTTGCGCCAAGCCCGAAGCGGAGTGGGGGGAAGGCGAGGTGCTGTTCGCCGGGTGCTGGCGAAAGTAGACGATGCCAGAGCCTAAACCCGCTACGAGCACCGCAACGCAAGCGGCGATCAACAACCAATTCTGACCTGCACCCGCACCTTCGGCGGCGGACATGCCCAGTCCGGAATCGAGTCGCGCTCCGAAGGCATCGGATGACGCGGATTGAGAAGCGCCAGAAGCGGTGCCGGCGAAATTCCCAAATACTTCGCGCGTCGGTTGGGAGGATGCGTTGGCTGTGGCTGCTTCGTTCTTGTCTTCCGAGCGAGACGGAGAAATCGCGGAGGATGCTTTGATAGTCGCAACCGCGCTGGAAGATCCAGGATCGTCATCACCTAGCAATTCAGACATCGAGAGCGATGGCGGAGCCGTGGATGGCACGACGTGAGAATCGATCGCCGAAATATTCCTGGCAACCGGGGGCGCCGGGCTTTCGACCCTCCTCTCGGCCGGAGAGAGCGGTTTCGTTGTGGACGTCGCAGATGCTGCCTCTTGCACGGTTTCCTGCGAGCCGATCGAAATAAAAGATGATTCCGGACGCGGAGCCGGGACGAATGGAGCGGGCGGCGGCGCGGCAGCGGCCGGTTTCGCGTCATGAGTAACCGTTGGAGGGGTGGAGGGCCTGCTTGCCTGCGCGGCGGGAGCCGGCAGGCTGGAAGTGGACGCGAGCGGCTTTCTTGCTTGCGATTCCAAATTTACTTGCTGTGGCGCAACCGTGTTTGAGGCGACCGGCCCTTCAGAGGGAAATTGAACACCCCAATAGCCGGGCTGGCGGTGCGTGAATTCCACCTCGACGTAGCTGCCCTGATTCGAATGCGGGCGAACTTTCAGAACTCTGCAGATCGAGTCCTGTTTCGTTTTTATGTTCGTGAGTACCAGCATCTGGCTCACGTTGACGTGCGTGGACATTCTCAAGACCGCGCCCTGCGGAAACACGATCATCGTTACGGTTTGTTCTTCGAACGGCTCGGTCTGCGGGGCGGTCCCGCGCGCTACTTCAATGACGCGCGATCCATGGACCTTGACGGCAACCTCGAGAGAGAGAGCGTCAGAACGAAGAGCGGACGTGGATTTAGTTTGAATTCCGACCGGCGGAACCGCTGCGTCGGCAGCTGGATTTGCGACTTCGACAGAATCCTTCGTTAATGGCGCCATCGTTCTCTCCGGCAGTTACGCCGTCCCCCAAGGTACAAGGATGACTTTTCCTTGATATATGTCGATTTTCGGCGCGGGCAGCAAAGTGCGGCAATAGTACCTTCGTACTGCCAGGGAACATTTTTTCAATCGGCCAAGCGCAAGGAAACATTAAGCGAAGGTCTCGAAGAGGCGGCGGAGTACCAGGGTTTCGATTCCTGTTCGATAGGACTATTCGGCTGGAACTGAAGCCGCGTTGTGAATCTACTTCGGCTTTCGCGGAATGAAGATCGAGGCGGGTGGTGTGATCTTGTACGCCCTCGAAAAATCCTGCTGGTTCAGCGCGACCCCGACGCGGCCGCGCGAGTCAATGTAGAGCAGCGGCGTTCCCTTGGGAACAGCTGCAAACGTTTTGACGAACGGCAACGCGAACGACTTTTCGTCAATTTTGAAATTGACGGTATCGCCGAGTGAGTACCCGAGTTCCTTGAAGTCGTGAGCATTGATGTCCGTGATGAGGCTGCCGAAAGGATCGTCGAGCGCAATCACGTCGCCGGTGATGCCCTTCGCGTCGATCTTCGCCTGGCGAGGCAGCAGCCGGACCAGCTCATTCACTACCGGTCCGGCAAGCGTCCAGTCTTCGCCGGCGGCAAGATGAGCAGCCGCCGGAGAAAAAATATCGCGCCCGTGAAAGGTGGACGAAATCTTGTCGCCGATCATCCAGGCGGAATTTGTAATCTCGCGCGCGCCTTCGATTCCGTCGCGGTCGGCAACAGGCGTAATCAGCCCGTTATCAGGGAGCACGAAAAGCTGGCCTTTCTTGGTTTTGACGACGAGCGCTTTCCGCGAACTTCCCACCGTGGGATCCACGACCGCGAGAAAGACCGTTCCGGCTGGATAGTAGGGAGCGACGCCTTCGAGAAACCGCGCCCCTTCTTCGATCGAGAACGGCGTCACCTGATGGGTGATGTCCATGATGCGAACTCGAGGAACGATTCCAACGATCACCGCTTTGCAGATGGCGGCGGAATCATTCGCAGTTCCAAAATCCGACATGAAAACGATGGTTGGATGAGATTGCTGATTTAGTGCAGCTTCCTGGCGGGTTGCAACACTGCCACATCCGCCCTGGAAAAACATTGTTGATGCAGCGACGAGAGCCACGAATCGCAGCAAACTTCCGGAACGCATCCTGCCCCCTCGGCGCCTGCCAGCAGATGCACGCCTGCCGACCGAACGCACGATCCGTGCTTAGTGTCCTGGCCGGGGCCGTTTGTGATATTGCTCGTAGAGATCCCGATGCTTGTTGTCTGTGCTTGTGAGCCGTCCGTCGACGAAGAGATAGCGAACCTCGGTTCTGATTTCGAGCGGGTCGCCATTCGTGACGATCAGGTTGGCCATCTTTCCCGGTTCAACGGAGCCAACCTGGTCCGCGATGCCAAACATTTCTGCGGCGTTCAGCGTTACCGCTTTCAGAGCTTCATCATGCGGCAAGCCGTATGCAACGGCCGTGCCGGCGTATTGCGAGAGCCGCCGTGAGAACGAAGTTCCGAAACTCGAGAGCGCGATCGGAATGCCCGCAGCATGCAACTCCTCGGGCTGAGAGAGTTGTTGATCGTACGGCATGTCGTCTTCATCCGGCGGCCGCTCGATAGGGCCGAGGATGACGGGAATCTTTTTTTCTTTGAGCAAGTCTTTCACTTTGAACGCCTGGGAGCCATCGGCGAGAATCATCTTCAATTTCTGTTTCGTACAGAACTCGACCGCGTTGCGAATATCTCGCGCCTCCCCTGCAACCACGAGGACGGGCAGCTTTCCCTCAACCACCGGGACCAAGGATTCGAGTTTCAGGTCGCGTTCGAAGAGCGCCGGCGAACCCTTTTCCTTCGCTTGCGCGTAATGCCGGGCGCGGTCCAGCCAGTCATTCAGCTCGTCGATCTTCTTGTCATATTCCTTTTTCACTTCGGAGTAAGGCCGTTCCTTGACGCGAAACGTCGCAAAATCGAATGCGCGCGTCTTAATCGACGGCCAGTTGATGACCATCGCGATCGAGCGCTTGATCTGCATCTCCTCCATCGTCCATCCGGCCAAATTGAACGCGGAAGCCTGCCCCGTGATGAAACCACCGCTTCCGAGGTCAAATCCGCCAATACCTGGCGCTGCAATCACGTGGGTGATTCCGCTCGCACGCGTGACGGGTATGTGCGCGCTGGCGGGATTCACGCCGGTCGCAGCCACGAGTTCCGGATTGAAATCGCCGAGTTCCGTGACATCAACCGTCGCGGACACCTGGCCAATCTCGTTCAGTCCCATTTGGGTGAACGGATCAAACAGCCCTGGGTACAATTCGAGCCCGGCAGCGTCAATAATTTGAGCATCGGCCGGAATTGGGATGTCCGCACCGACTGCGGCGATCTTGCCGCCGCGAATCACTACCGTGCCGTTCTCGATCGGCGGTCCGGAGATCGTATAGACCTTCGCGCCCTTTATAGCGTAGACGCCCGGCGCGCTCTGGGCGTGCGCTGGAGACACCGAGAACACTGCCAGGAACAGAATTGCAATTCTTACTCCAGCGGTGAATCTCACAGGGTGCCTCCGGCGATGCTGCGAGCGTTGCCATCATCGTGAGGCGGTTTTTTCTTCGTTTCGGGTTTCTTCTCCGGGTTCTTGCCTGTCTCTTCAGCGGCTTTCTTTTGTTCTTCGCTGGCTTTCTTCTCTTTTTCGATCAGGTCCTGCTTTTCTTTGGCAAGCGCGGGGCGCTGTGCGACGTCGCGCTGGCGGTCGAAATAGACCTGACCGTCGATCAGGGTCTTTTGCACCACCGCGTAAACGCTGAGCGGATCGTGGTTGTAGATCACGAGATCGGCATCCTTGCCAACGTCAATCGAGCCGACGCGACTATCAATTCCGAGTTGGATCGCAGGATTGAGCGTGATGAGCTTGAGCGCATCGTTCGGCGAGAGGCCGCCGTACTTGATCGTCTTTGCAGCTTCCTGGTTTAAGTGAGTGGCTTCTTCCGCATCATCCGAATTGATGGACACCACCACGCCGCGCTCCGTCATCAGCGCCGCGTTATAGGGAATCGCGTCAAACGCCTCCATTTTGTAAGCCCACCAGTCAGAAAATGTGGAACCTCCGGCACCTGCCGCCGCAATTTCATCGGCGACTTTGTAACCCTCGAGCACATGCTGGAACGTGCGAACTTTGAATCCGAATTCTTTAGCGACGCGAAGGAGCATCAGGATTTCGTCCGCCCGGTAGCAGTGGGAATGAACGTATCGCTTGCCTTCGAGCACTTCGACGAGCGGCTCAAGCGTTTCGTTGCGGCGTGGAGGGATTAGGTTTTGCTCGCCAGCGGATTTTCGCTGGTTGTAGTCGTCCCACTGCTTCTTGTACTCGCGCGCTTCGATAAAGGCCTGGCGGATCACTTCCTCAACGCCGAGGCGGGTGGCGGGATAACGGCGCGGGATTCCCGGGGGCGGCGTGAAATTGTTTCGCTTCGGATTTTCGCCGAGGGCAAATTTGATTCCGGGGAGAGCGCCCTGAAATGGAAGCTCGCTTGGCGATTTTCCCCAGCGCAATTTGATGACGACCGTCTGGCCGCCGATCGGGTTTGCGCTGCCGTGCAAAACATTCGCGACGGTGACGCCGCCGGCCAGATCGCGATAGATGCTGACGTCTTCGGGATTGAGCACGTCGGCGATGTTGGCCATCGACGAAACGGCTGGACCCGCTTCGTTCACGCTTCCTTCGACGGCGATGTGCGAGTGACAATCGATAATTCCCGGCATCACGAACTGGCCGGCGGCGTCGAATATGGTGGCGCCGGCAGGCGGTTTCAAATCGGCACCAACTGCTGCAATCTTGCCATCGCGAATCAGAATCGAGCCATGCTCGATATTCCCGTGAGTGATGGTGAGAATCGTGGCGTTTTGTATCAGGACGGTATTCGAATCCTGCGCGTTGGCCGTGAACGCAATCAGCGCGATGAGCACAAACAAGATGAATGAGGCGATGCGCTTCATCGGCTCACCTCCCGGCCTACAGACATCGAGTCAGCATCGCTTTCAGGTTTCTTTTCACCGGGCTTCTCCGGCGGCTTGGCTTCTTCGTGGATTTCGTACCAACGGCCGTCCACGAAGACCTGTTTCACCTTTGTCTTTTCGTTGAATAGGTCGCCGTCGGTTACAACCAGATTCGCGATCTTTCCCGGCTGGATGGAACCGAGGCGGTCGCCCACGCCGAGAATCTCCGCGGCGTCGAGCGTGAGGGCGCGAAGCTCCGCATCTGCAGAAAGGCCAGCGTCTGCCGACTTCTTCAGGCTCTTGAAAATGTCCTTCGGACCGGACAAGCCGCCGGAGTAAAAAGCGAATTTCGCTCCGGCTTTGGCAAGAGCGGCCGGGGTGGACGGGGCGCGGTCACGGAATCGTAAGTCGCGCAAGGTCTGTTCCGCCTCTGGGTCGGCATCTTTGGCTCGCTCGGGCCATTTCAAATTGACGAGCACCGGTATTTTCTGCGCAGCGATTGCGGCGGCCACGGCATAGCCCTGCTGGCCACCGTAAATTGCCGCCGGAAGCTTCCATTCAGCCGACAAACGCAGCGCACGGAGAAGTTGAACCGAACTATTGGCTGGCAGGAGCAGGATTTCTTTGCGCTCCTCCGTCTTCAGGATCGTGCGCTCGGCGCGGTCGTACGGGAGACGTTCGAATTTTGTTACGTTCGCTTCGTAGATGGGTTCTGCTTGCCCGTACCACGAAGTGTCGTCAAGAACCTGCCGTACGTATGCGATTGTGCCCATCAAGGAATCCGGAAATCCGAAGAATCCGCCAATCGGCGTGAGCGAAACCTGCAGAGTGGCGGCCGGCTGCACTACGAAATCGCGGGCACTGTCACCTCCGAGGTCAATAATGGTTCCCTGTCCCGGAAAGATTCCGCCGTCGGGTGTAGTGAGCGCCGTGGTGAATCCGGAGTTGCGCCATTCCTCAATTCGCTTGTCGTCGATTTTGAGTTCGTCCGCCGCGACGCGCCAAGGCGAAGTGCCGGGACGGCCCTCGGGATTGAGAATCACTTGAGCCGAAGGGGGAGGGCCTTGACTGCGGCCACCGCCAGCTGCATCGGAGCCCGGCGGTTTAGGCAAGCCGAGGTCCGTGCCCGCATCGATCAGGCCGGGATAAACGGTCAGGCCTTTTCCATCGATTACCCAGGCTTCCGGCGGAATCGCGACACTGGTTCCAACGGCCTGAATCAAACCCTTCGCGACGACCACGGTGCCGTTTTCGATCACCGGACCCGACACGGAAACAATTCGCGCGTTGGAGATCGCGAAATAGCGCGGCTCCCCGCCTTCGCCGTGGGCCGCGTGGACCCAGCCCAGCACTCCAGTGGCACAAATAACAACGGCCGCAATCAACACGCGCCGACGATTCAAGCGAATCTCCATGCCAAGCTCCTCAGTGACTTGCCCCAGGGCGAATCTAAATGTCGCGCACACGGAAAACGAGTGATGCTATCGGCTGATGCAAACAAATGCAAGAAACTTGGAGATGCTGCGACAAAAAAGTCAGGCGAAAGGGAGCGCGCGGTTGTTCAATTCTTGCGATTCGTCGCGCGACACACTTCGACGCCGACTTAGACGCGCCGAGAACGAATCTGGTTCGCGGAACTTGTGAGGAGGCAAAGAATCCCCGAGGACCCGCTTTCGCGGATCCTCGGGGATGTTGGGGTGACCGCCGTCCAACTGTTTTAGAACTGTTTGGCCATCGTTCCGAGTGTCACGCCGACGTGGTCCATCTCGAGAACCAACACGGTTGAACTATCGACGACGTAGTACGCGAGAGTGAACGATGCGGAAGTCGGCTTCGCAGTAGCGAGCGTGATCGTACCGCGTCCAAAGGTGGCCGGTGCAGCAATCATGCTGCCCGATAGCGGAGTATTCAGGAAAATTTGTCCCGTTTCGTTGATGTCGAGATAGCCCGTGAGACCCGTGTTTCCGCTTGCGGCAACGGAGCCGTTGATGTCCTGCTCGCCGTTCAAAGTTTGGCCCGTAGTGTTGAACCCATATGTGCCGGTGGGAGCGCTGGTTGACGATTGCAAGAATCCCGCGCCGCTGCTGATCAGAATTTTGTTATCGACCTCGACCATTTCAAATGAATTGCTCGATGTCGGATATACGGCGTAGATGAAATTGGTACTCCCGTTCGAAAGCGTCAAGAGAATGCGATTCGAAGTGGTTGTCGGCGTGAGAGTGTATGTGGATTCCGACGCCGAGAGGGTTTGTGCGAGATGTAGGGTGTTCGCCTGCTCGTTCAGATCCTGCACCCCGCCGGAAATCGTGCCGGTTCCGGACGCTGTAAAGACGCCGCCCGCAGCGTATGGCCCCGCCGATTGAGAGCCACCGACGGTGAAGGCGTAGCTTCCCTGAAGGCTTGCAAGCGTAATCGAGCTCGGAGCGCTGAAGGCATCTCCTGCGAGAACGGGAGCGCCCACAGCGTCGATTTCGACCAATTTGAAGTGGGTGCTATCAACGACATAAAATGCGTAGGTCTGCGTGCCCGTTCCTGGCACTGTGCTGAGAAATTCCAGCGTGCCGCGTCCCGTGCCACCGTCGAGCGAAATGATGTCGCCGTGCAGCGAGACGTCCGACTGCGTGATCGTCCCCGAGTCGTTCACATCCTGAATGGCGGAATTGATGGGAAAAGTGCCGGCGCCGTCGGAGAGGAATCGCCCGGCGATTGCCATCGGCAAGCCGCTGGAATCGATACCTGAAAGTCCGAAAGCGTAATTATTCGCGATGGAACTCACCGAGAAGTCGGCTGGATTTGACCGGTCAATCGTTCCGCTGCCAGTTGCAGAGCTGTCGAATCGGACGAGCAGGCCATGCTGTTCAGAAATGAGGGTTACCTGCCACGTTACGGAACCGAGCCCGGTGGTGACGGTGGCAATCGTGCGGCCGTCGGGACCTACTTGCAAGCTCCCACCCGTGATTGGATTCTGAGTAATGCCGGTGGCCCCGCTGTTCACATCTTCGACGCCTCCCGTGATCGTGCCCGAACCGTTGGTGGTGAACGTACCGGCAACGGCAAGGAAGCCCCTCACGTCTTCGCCCGCGTACGAGAAAGCGTATTGGCCGGAGAGAGTGGCGGCGGAGAAAAAGATCGTCACAGTCGCGGTTCCCGATCCGGCAGTGGAAGTGGCGGAAATCGTGACCGTGCCGCCAGAAGGCGGAGTGCGAGGCGCGGTGTAATTTCCGGACTGGTCAATCGTGCCGGGATCGGAGCCATTGCTCGCGCTCACGGCCCATGTGATCGGCCCGGTCCCCGTGGCGGTAAAGCTCTGCGTGCCAGCCGCCGGCAAGGCAATCGCCGCCGGACTGACGGCGAGGGGTTGCGCAGCGGAAACCGTCACGGTAACGCTCGCGGACTTCGAGGTATCTTCCTGTGACGTCGCAGTGATCGTGACGCTTCCTGCGGTCGCCGGCGCCGTAAAGACGCTGCCAGCAAACGTACCTGTGCTCGCCTTCCAGGCGACAGAGCTATTCGTCGTGAAGTTATAAACGACCGCTGAGAAATTGATAACGCCATTCACCGGGACAGTCGCGGAACCGGGATAGATAACGACTGAAATCGTGGTGTTCGGATTCGGGGGATTTCCGCCGCCACCGCCGCAGGCAGTCAGACTCAATGCAAGCCCCACGCCGATTAGACGAGTTGAAAGTATCCGCATTCTTCGTAGCATCAGAGCGCCCCCTTCTGCGAGCTCGCTGACGACGCTGTCCCGCGAGGCATGAGCGAACGGATCGGAGCGCCATGCTCGTTTCTCAACATATAAATATGATTCGAAGTTGTGAGGATCCTGGCGAGGAGTACGGAGTTTCCACCGATGGTTGCCATCATGCCCGTCACGTGGACGCTCTGGCCCACCGACAGCCCAAGGTTCGCGGCGCTCACCGCCCTACTAGCGCCGAGATGCACATCGACCATGCCCTGTGGCGTAAGCACAAGCAGGTGCGTCCCCATCGGGCCGCCGGTCGAGTTGCTTTCGATCTTGTCGATCGTGCCGTCAACCTTGATTTCCTTACTCAGGTCGTAGACCGGTGAAGAGAGATCGGTAGCAGGAACTGCTGTTTGCGCATTCGCGCTCAACGGGAGAAAAATCAGTGCGACGCCAAAGCCGAATAACAATCTCCGGATAACATTGCTGGTCATTCCATTCTCCTTAGACACACCGCTCTCATATTTCTTACTCGTGCCGGAACATTAAGTTCCCGAGAATTCAGACGATTCTGACCACCCTACCCCGATGGCCCACCCAGGACCGTCAATGGCAGCTTAGATGCACAAAACCCTACTTCCAGTTACACGCAACAAGGAAAAAAGTTGCGCGCAATCGGCCATCCGTTGATGTGGTAATCGGAGATTAGTTCCTCAGGGGCTTGCCAGTTTTCAGCGTGTGAGCAATGCGCTCCTGCGTCTTTCGCTCGCCACACAGGCTGACGAACGCTTCGCGCTCGAGATCGAGAACGTACTGCTCGGATACCGTCTGTGGCGCCGTGATACTTCCGCCGGCAAGGATGTACGCCAGCTTGCGCGCGACCACGGCGTCGTGCTCGGTGGCATACTCGCCGCGGACGAGCGTGTGAATCGCAAGTTTCGCCGCGGCAAGAAATTCATCGCCAAGGACCCGGATTTCGGCTGGAGCCGGCGCGTGATAGCCCTCGCGAACCAGAGCGAGCGCCGTCGCTTTCGCATCGGCCACCTGCCGTTCGCGATTCATCGCAATCAAATCCGAAGGCCGCAAGTAACCGAGCGAGCGCGCTTCCTCCCCGCTCGTTGAAACCTTGGCCATCGCGATATTCTCAAAGACGGGCTTGAGCGCGTGAAATAGATCGAGACTCTCACCGCCCGCCGAGTGCTCGTTCGCGCGAATTAACATTTCTTTCGTTCCACCGCCGCCCGGAATCAGTCCCACGCCCGTTTCAACGAGTCCGATGTAAGCTTCCGCTGCCGCATGAATTCGCGCGGAGCTCAGACTGATTTCGCAGCCGCCGCCCAAGGCCATTCCCTGAGGCGCCGCGACTACCGGTCCTTGTGCGTACTTGATCGCCATGTTGACGCCCTGGAACTGCCGCACGGCCATATGAATGTCGTCCCACTCGCCTTCCTGGGCCGTCACGAGCAATAGCATCAAGTTTGCGCCCACGGAGAAATTCGGCGCTTGATTCGCAATCACCATCGCGTCAAATTCCGAGCCGAGCCTCTTGACGCCGGCGTGAATCATCGCGCCGATGTCGCCACCGATGGAATTCATCTTCGAATGAAACTCGCAGCAGATGACTCCGTCGCCGAGATCGATCAGGCTCGCTCCAGGATTCGCCTGAACGACACCCGTGCGGTCTTTCAGGGATTTCAGGACGATGATCCCGGAGGGCTCTAGAACGGGCCGCATCGCATTTGTCGCGAGATCGAAATAGCGGGTGCTGCCTTTTTCCGTCTCGTAGAATGACTTCTTCGGTGACGCAACAACACCATTCACCACCGGCGGAAGAGCTTTGCCATCCCGCTCGAGCGCTTCGGCCATTCGCGCAACACCAATGGCATCCCAGACCTCAAATGGCCCAAGCTCCCATGCAAATCCCCAGCGCATCGCGCGGTCTACATCCACGATGCTGTTCGCAATCTCCGGAACCCGCCGGGCAGCATACAGACAATTTTCACTGAGGCACGACCACAGGAAGCGATTCGCCTTGTCGCCGCCTTTGCCGTCGAGCGTGGGGCCGATGAGAGCGCGCAGGCGCTCGCGAGTGTCTTCCAATTGTTTACCCGCTTCGATTGAGCCGAACTTCGCCTTCTGGCGCGGGCGGTACTCCATCTTTTGCCAATCGAGTGTCAAGATTTCGGACTCGCCACCCTGCTTCACTCGCTTGTAGAATCCGCCGCCGGTCTTCTCGCCCAGCCAGCCGCGCTTCATCATCTCGTCGACGAACGGAGGCACGCGCCACATCTCGCGCGATTCGTCATTGGGAATATTTTCGTAGATATTCCGCACCACATGAACGAGTACGTCCAGTCCGACGATATCCGCAGTGCGGAACGTCGCCGACTTCGGCTGCCCGATGGCCGGTCCGGTGCAGGCGTCCACTTCTTCGATCGTCATCTCGAGCGCTTGCATTTGCCGCAACACATTCAGCATCGCGAACGTGCCGATCCGGTTGGCGATGAAATTCGGGGTGTCCTTGGCAACTACCACGCCCTTGCCGAGCCGCAGGTCGCAAATCTCGTCGAGCGCCGCCAGTGCGGCCGGTCGAGTCTTCGGTCCGGGGATCAGCTCGACCAGTTTCATGTAACGGGGCGGATTGAAAAAATGCGTGCCGGCCCAGTGCTGTTGAAAGTCTTCCGAGCGGCCCTCGGCGATCAAGTGAATTGGCAACCCGGAGGTATTCGACGTGACGATCGTCCCGGGCTTGCGGACAGTTTCCACACGTTCGAAGAGCTTGCGCTTGATCTCGAGATTTTCCGCTACCGCTTCGATAATCCAATCGACTTGACCGCACCACCCGATGTTGTCTTCGAGGTTGCCTGGCGTTACGAGCCGCACCGTTTCAGCGGTGAAAAATGCCGCCGGGCGCGATTTTTTTGCCGCATCCAGCCCCGCCTGCACGATACGATTTCGCACGAAGGGATTTGCCAGCGTCAGGCCTTTGCGTTTCTCGTCGGCATTCAGCTCGGAGGGCACAATATCAAGCAAAAAACAGGGAATTCCGGCGTTCGCCAGGTGCGCGGCGATGCGCGCGCCCATCGTCCCAGCCCCCAAGACGGCCACTTTTTCGATTCGTTTTTTCATTGGACCCGCTTCATGAAATCAGTGTGGTTCGGAAGGCACAAGGTGAATAACGAGGTTACAAAACGAGTAACCAGCGGTCAACCGGAAAGACCGAAGCGCCTGAATTGCGGTAAAGTGTAAGACGGCTTCGAAGAACAAAATGACTCCTGTCACGAAATGGCTTGGCACCGCAGTTCGGGGCTTGCGCACGTTCGCATACGGCTCCGACGGACAGCGCCCCAAGGTCGGTGTGGCGCTGGGGGGCGGATTCGCGCGCGGTATCGCGCACATTGGAGTTTTGCGCGTCCTCGAAGAACACGAAATCCCGATCGATTTCATCGCCGGAACCAGCGTCGGCGCGCTGATTGCCGCCGCCTACGCCAGCGGAACGTCGCTCGAGTTAATGGCGCAGCAGGGCAGTTCCACTCGCTTCCGCGATTTCGGCCGTTGGACGCTTTCACGGATGGGTATGGCATCGAATGCGCCGCTCGAGGATTTCTTACACCGTTTCACGACCGCGAACAACTTCAGCCAGATGAAGATTCCGCTCAGCATCGTCGCCACCGACCTGATCGAAGGCGAGTCCGTTCATTTCACCCGCGGGGAAATCAGCCCAGCGCTTCGCGCCTCGTGCGCCTATCCCGGCCTGTTCCTACCAGTCGAGCACCAGAATCATTTCCTCGTGGATGGTTTTCTCACCGAACAGGTCCCGGCGCCTGCGGTGCGCGAGCTGGGCGCCGAAATGGTGATTTCCGTTCATCTCGAGCCCGGCCTCATCGATTCGAAGCCGCGCAACACGATCGAAGTCATCAGCCGTTCGTTTTCGATCATCCAGACAGTGGCGAACCAACCCTGGCGCGGTCTTACCGACGTGCTCATCGAACCTGACGTTCATCACGTACTGTGGGATGAATTCGTAAAGACGCCTCAACTAATCGCCGCCGGGGCCGATGCCTGCTACGCCGCGCTACCCAAAATCAAACACCTGCTGGCTCGTGGCGGAGAACAATTGCTTCGTGCCCGCTTGGCCCGGCCTAGCTCGGAAGAACTCTGACGTTTGCGCAAACGTCTCGCTGCTAACCATCACGGCCCATCCGCGTCGAACCACAGGTGAGGAGCCGAACCCGCTCTGCGGTGACCGCTGCAACGCCCCAGTCATACGCAGGGTGAGTTCGGCTCTTCTATTCTTTTTTGGGAGTCGAAACCCAGCCCGGCCGGTTGGCTACTTCGCTTCCCTTATCTCTACGGTTACCGCGCGTCCGTTTCCCTTCCCCCGCTTCGTAAACCACGCGCTCATCTCGGCTGCCAGCCTTTGAATATTCACGTTTGACCCAGCTTCGAGACGACCTTCTCCTGTCGGGAGCGTGTCGTCAAATTCGCCCGAACCCGTAAAATTCCGCATACAGAAGCTATCGAGCCAGTCGAGGGGCATAGGTTTCCGATCGCCTCCAACGACAACTTCCGCCTCTAGTTTTCGCGCAAACATGTCGGTACACGAGAAGCTGGGGTGTCGAGCCTTTGGGCGTACATTTCGCGGGAAGTATAACATCGGACACGCGATAGCGCGTTTTTCGGGGGGCCGCGTGTTGCATTTACGTTTGCCGTGACCTACAATTTTTGGTGAAAAGCGCCCCTGTTTCGCCTGGCCAGGCGCATGCAGCCTTCCGGCCGGGCGATTTCCCCGCGCACACGTCATGGAGGTTCGGTGCCAACACCATTAGAAAGCTGGGTGGAAGAATCCGCACAGCTGACGAAGCCGTCGAAAGTCGTCTGGTGCGACGGTTCACAGGTTGAAACGGACCGGCTCGTGGAGGAGATGCTACGCGATGGTACCTTAATCGAGCTAGACCAGAAATCTTATCCGCGAAGCTACCTCCATCGCAGCAATCCGAATGACGTAGCTCGCACCGAAGGTGTCACCTTCATTTGCACACGTAAGAGAGAAGACGCGGGCCCCACGAACAACTGGATGGCGCCGGACGAAGCGAAGACAAAAGTCCGCCCGCTCTTTGACGGCGCGATGAAGGGCCGAACGATGTACGTGGTGCCTTACATCCTCGGTCCGGAGAAATCGCCGTACAGCAAGGTGGGAGTGGAGATTACCGATTCCGCCTACGTCGTCGCCAGCATGCGAATCATGTCGCGCATCGGCAACGCGGCGCTTGATCGACTTGGGAGCTCATCGGATTTCGTTCCCGGACTTCACTCCCTCGGCGACTTGAATCCTGAACGCCGGTTTATCCTGCATTTCCCTGAAGAGAAATTGATCTGGAGCGTCGGTTCGGGCTATGGGGGCAATGCCCTGCTCGGCAAGAAGTGTTTCGCGTTGCGGATTGCAAGCTGGATGGCGCGCGACGAGGGTTGGATGGCCGAGCATATGTTGATTCTCGGTCTCGAAGATCCATCCGGCAAAGTCACTTACATGGCGGCTGCTTTTCCAAGCGCCTGCGGCAAAACGAATCTCGCGATGATGGTATCTGCGCTCGCAGAGGAAGGCTATCGTGTGTGGACCGTGGGTGATGACATCGCCTGGATGCGCTTAGGATCCGACGGTACGCTCCGAGCCATCAATCCCGAAGCCGGTTTTTTTGGCGTGGCGCCCGGCACGAACGAAAAAACGAATCCCAACGTGATCAAGGCGCTGCACCAGAATTCGATTTTTACCAACACGGCGATGACGTCGTCCCGCGAACCGTGGTGGGAAGGCATCGACGGTGCGCCTGCCGATGGCCTCATCAACTGGAAGGGCGAAAAATGGACGCCCAGCAAGGGCCCTGCCGCGCACCCGAATTCGCGCTACACAGTCCCGGCGAAACAAGCCACTTCGATCTCACCGCACTGGGAAGATCCCGAAGGCGTACCCATTTCCGCGTTCATTTTCGGCGGACGCCGCGCGCGCGTGGCGCCGCTCGTCTATGAAGCGCGCAACTGGCAGCACGGCGTTTTTGTCGGGGCGGCAATGGCGTCTGAAACTACGGCCGCAGCAACCGGCGCGGTCGGCGTCACCCGCCGCGATCCCATGGCGATGCTTCCCTTCTGCGGCTACAACATGGCCGATTACTTCCGCCATTGGCTCGACATGGGGCCAAGACTGAAACACCCGCCGCGTATTTTTCACGTCAATTGGTTTCGGAAAGGCGCGGACGGAAAGTTCCTGTGGCCGGGTTATGGCGAAAATGTCCGCGTGCTAAAGTGGATGCTCGACCGCATCGAGGGCCGCGCCGCCGCGAACGACACCCCGATCGGCTTTGTTCCCACGCCCAACTCGCTGACGCTCGACGGCCTTAATATTACTCGCGACAATCTCGGCGAGCTGCTTCGCGTCGACCCGAGTGACTGGGCTGAAGAAGTAGACGCCACGGGAAAGTTTTTTGAGAAGTTCGGCAAACGCCTTCCGGAAAAAATTCGCGCGGAACACAACGCTTTGGCGGATCGCGTCCAGCGCATGGCGATGGCACACAAATAATCGAGCCGCCGCCACCCGCAGCAAACGGATCAGTTGACGAACAGCTCCAGGATCGTCCCTTCGCTCGCATTACACGCGAAAAAGGCATCGCGAGAATGCGATTTCAAACTGATCAGGACTTTCCGCACTCGTTCTTCTCCTTTCACCGCCCCCACCCACACCGGTCCCTGGTCGGGAAGCTTCTTAAAAATGTCGTACGTAGAATGCATGTCGTAGCTGCAGTTCATCGGAACTCCTCTGCCGGTGGATTCAGGGTCTAAGCTCCTGCCGCGGTGGCGCTGGCAGACTCGTGAACCGTATTTCGGAGCTGAAGCGTCATGAGCGTCTCAACAAGCACGCCGACTTCTTCCGGGCTGGTTACGCCACAAATCAAATCTTGCAGATACTGCTCCAGAGCGTTTCTGCTCCGAAAATCCGCCATTGCGTTCATCTTTCGTCTCCTTCGCTTGCGTCCGCGGGCTGCCTGCCGGAAAAGGGAATGAATGAATCGGCGGGGAACGCGGTGCGATCATTTCAGTACGGAGTGGGTAACTACGAAAAAATCGCCGATGAAGTTTGGAGGAAGGAAACTACGTTCGGTAAATACAGAGCAGGTGACGATACCCGGCCGGAGACGGTGCCGGAGCAGATTCGAACGAGACTTGGACGGATCGTTCGGATTGGTCTTCGATCGTTCGAGCCGCGCTTAGATCCCGTGCGGCTGTCTCGTCGGCTCGGACAGACGCGGCAGTCTGTGCGGAAACCGCGAGTGTGAAGTCGTTTGAGGTGTCGTCGGTCAGGCTCACGAACTCCGGCACTTCGATCGAGGAGAGACCGCAGAACAACAGAGAGATGACGAGTGCGAGGCAGAACCGGTGGCGTGTTTTGCGGTTCGAATTCATTTCGATTCGTTTATACATGGAACGCCCCGCCAACTCAACAATCAGAAGCACATTCGAAGCCGCAATCCATCCGGGTACCGTTACTCCCATTCAGAATCCTGTCAGCAGTCCGGGGTTGTCTCATAGTCAAAAAGTCGTCGTTTCGCAAAGTACTCGAGGCCGAACAAGCGGGTCGAGGGCGAATCTAGCTGGCGGCACGAGTGAATCAGAAATGGCGGTAAGTGATTGAAATAAAAGGCCGCACAATTTGACTACACTACGGTCAACGGGCACCGAGCTAATCGAGATTCTTCATCGCGATGATCCTTGTCGCTGGGTTACTCGACGCCCGGCCTGCTACAGGATCGATTGAATTTCGGAGTCGATCGAGACGTGGGTCTGTGGAAAGCCGTTGATCTCGTACGTCTCGCCGCCATCGTTGCGGAAGCGAAAAAACCGGCTGATATGGTAATCCTCGTCGAGGATGCTGAACGCTTTTTCGGTTTCGCTGCGCGAGATCCCGAGCGACGAAATCGCCACGAACTTTCCGTATCCACCTGACACCGCGAGATATCGTCTTACTAATTCACTCAGTGACATCGCTCAGATCCAAACGTACGCGCCGGCCTCATCGTACGGAAGATTCATGTAAAACACGTTCGCCTCCGCGATTTTCTCCAGCGCCGATGCCAGTTTCTGCGCGCCATGCTCCGCGCACAACCATTCGCCCGGCGCCTCGAGGATCTTATCCGTTTCATCGAGACTTGCCACTTGCGCTCGCGACACCCAGATCCAAGTGGCCGCGCGCGAGCATTCTGCGCACGTTTCATTCGATTGCGCCAGCCGTCTCTCGATTGCCGCCGCCGTGTCTGGCGCGAGGCCTGCGGCTTCGAAATCCGGCGTGGCTACAAAAAAGAATTGTGTGAACACTTCCCCATCCGGCTCAAACGCCACGACGCGCCCGTCAAACGCGGCCAGTGCGCATCCGATCGCATCCAACAAGCAATCGCGGCACAACGAAATCTCCGGGCGCGCCGGCTCGCGGCGCTGCGCTCGCTTACCGCGAAGGTACAGCGTGTCCGGCAGTAGCGTCGCAATCCAAGCGCATTCCATTCGCACATGGATGCATTCCGCAGCCGTTCCCTTCAGCCGCGCCCACCAATTGCGGCTGCTCGGCGAAATTTGAATTCGTGGATATGCCACTTCATAGGGGATTCGCACCAAGTTTTCCGATCCGCTCCGTCACTTCAACCGATATGGTAGCAGATAGGGATTCGGAGGTTCGAGCGCTCGCGGGTTTGTCTGGCTTCGCCCCTTCGGATATGATGGACGCTCACGTTGGCTGCGTGTGCAATCTTCGCAGTGATAAAAGACGCGAGCAGATACGGAGGAATAGCGATGGCAATTTCAGTAGGGGCGGCAGCGCCGGATTTCACGTTAAAAGATCAGAGCCAAAAAGAGGTAAAGCTATCCGATTTCAAGGGCAAAAAGAACGTCGTCCTTGTTTTTTATCCCCTCGACTGGAGCCCCACCTGCACGAACGAACATGCTTGTTTCGTGAATGACATGAAGAAGTTCGAGCAGCTTGACGCGCAGGTGATCGGTATCAGCGTCGATAGCGCTTGGTCACACAAAGCGTACGCCGAAAAAATGGGCATCCACTATCCTCTGCTCGCGGATTTTCAGCCCCGCGGCGCAGTGGGCGATAAGTTCGGTGTGTTTCTCGCCGACAAGGGGATTACCGGACGCGCCATCGCAATCGTCGATCGCTCCGGCAATCTCGCGTGGTTCAAGAACTATGACATCCCTGTGGTTCCGGACTTGAAAGAAGTTGCCGACGCCCTGGCGAAAGTGAAGTAAGGAACGGGCGCGGCCGAAAGGCGCTAGGGAGACGAGGGCTGCTGCGCGAACGTGCGAATGTAGTCCACCGCTTGCCAGCGTTCTTCTTCGCTCAATGACTCGAAGCTGGGCATCGGTCGCGCGCCTTTCGTGATTCGCCAGTAGAGCTCTCCGTCCGTGATGGCTCCCATCGCCCGCCGGTCGCGAAAATCAGCGGGCGCGATGGAAAGGTCAGCAGCCTTCGGCCCCTTGCCGTCTCCATTCAACCCGTGGCAATTCTGGCAGCGTTCGAGGTAAACGTTTATTCCCGCATCGATGGCCGCCGGAGTTGCCGGAACCGGGTTCATCAGCTTTTTAGCGCGCGCCCGCTCCCCAAAGCCGCTGAACGAATACAGAACGATTCCGCCCGCAATTGCGACGATCAAGAACGTCACGAGAATGGGCGCCAGCAGGTTTTTCTGACTTGTAGATGGTGGGATTTTGCTCTCTGGCATTCTTGGAAATTCCGGCCTTCCGCGGCGTCATCCCCCAGGGAATTTTCGCACGCCGACTCAGGATTTCCCAGTGAAGATCGCTAACAGCAGCCATGCGTTCATTCCGAGAATGATGATCGTCGCGGCCGCAGCCAGGTAATTCGTGATCGGACGATTTGCGTGCGTGCCCATCAAGTCATGCCGGCGCGTCAAGATCAGCAGCGGAATCATCGCGAACGGCAGGCAAAAACTCAGCACCGCCTGGCTCAAGACGAGCGTCTTCAATGGATCGAGACCGACCGCGATAACAACGATGGCGGGAATCATCGTCACAATCCGTCGCAGGAAAATACTGATGCGGAGGTTGAGAAATCCCTGCAGGATCACTTGCCCTGCCATCGTACCAACCGTGGATGACGACAATCCTGAAGCCAAAAGCGCGACAGCAAAGGCGATGCCGGCGAATTTTCCGAGCAGCGGCGTCAGCGTGTGATGGGCCTCTTCGATGGAATAGACGTGCGTTCCGCTGCCGAAAAAGACCGCCGCAGCCATTACCACCATTGCGGAATTGATTAGCCACGCCCCATTCATCGCCAGGAGCACATCGAGCAGCTCCATCTTGCGATGATGATGTTCGGTTCGATCGTGCTCTTCTCGCCGCGGAAGCACGAGCGCGGAATGGAGATAGATCACGTGTGGCATCACGGTCGCGCCCAGCATCGAGACTGCAATGTAAATCGACGACGAATGGATCTCCGGGATCACCACGTGCTTCGCGATCGGCAGCCATGCGGGTTTACTCAGAAACATCTCGAACGCGTAGGCGACACCGATTACGGCGACAAAGGACATGATGACGCGCTCAAGCCATTGAAATCCGAGCTGCTCAATCGCGAGAATCAATATCACGCACACGCCCGTCAGTATCGCCGCCGGCAGCATCGGAATTCCGAAGAGCAGGTAGAATCCCAGCGCCGCGCCCAGAAATTCCGCCAGGTCCGTGGCCATCGCTGCGATTTCCGCCGCAAACCACAAACACAAAGTGACCGGCCGCGAAAACTCGGCGCGGCAATTCTCCGGAAGTGTTTTCCCCGTCGAAATTCCGAGTTTCGCCGCAAGATACTGCACCAGGATGGCCATCGCATTCGACCACAGCAGCACCCACAGCAACTCGTAGCCGAATCGCGCGCCACCTTCGATATTCGTCGCAAAATTTCCGGGGTCCATGTAGGCCACGGAAGCGACAAATGCGGGGCCGAGGTACCACCAGGCTTCGCGGGGCACCCTGGGCGACGCCGCCGGCGATGCGGCGGGGGACACTGCGACATCGCCGGATGTCTCTACGGATGTGGCGCCCAGCACTCCGGACGTATCGCTCGAAATGGAGGAATCGCTCATGAGTTAACCATGCTGAACTATGGATATAAACTACGCTTAACTCATCCGTCCGTCAATCGTTTGGTGCATGAAGGTTCTCAAAAATCATCTAGGGCAATTCCCCGGTCTGCTATAGTTGGTGGAAGGAACTGCGAGGAGCGAAACGATGGCGGAAGCGCCGAAGCAGCAGCAACAACAGATACAAATCAAGGCCGATGAAAAGGAGTTGCTGGGCCAGTATTCGAACCTCGTCGTCATTCACCATAACGCCGACGAATTCACCCTCAACTTCATCTATCTCTTCCCCACCGTACCGCAGGGGAAGCTTGTTGGAAGCATGATCGTGAGCCCCGCGCACGCCAAGCGTTTGATGCGGGCATTGCAGGAAAACATCTCGCGATTCGAGGCGCAATTCGGGACGCTGCCCGAAGGGTCGGGTCCAGGGCCTGAACCAAACGTCGGCTTCATTCAGTAGGGGGCAACGACTGGAAAGACTAACTGAACGCGGATTCAGCGACGACCCACTGGCCGTTCGGCTCAATAAATTCCAGACCTACCGCGAAACCTTCTTCCGGCACGAGCTGGCAGTAAGCCACTCGAGCGAGCGCGCAAAACGAGCCTGTGACCGTGGCGATCGTCAGTTGGTCATTCTGCTTCCAGCGCCGAACGCTCAAGACTCTCGCCCCTCTCGGGCTCACGTTTTCCGTAAAGGTTGTTTCTGTCCCCGGTAAGGCGGGATGCCCGGTGATATGAACGCCCACTTCCATAGGAACTCTGGTCTCGCGGCGCGGCGCGGAAAAAGTCTTCGGGACCCCCATCCCAAAAGCCATTTGTCCTCTTTTGTGCTTACAGTAAGGCGGCGACGCTTCGAAAGCGCAACTTCCTGTCGCCGCGCCCCTTCATTCCATAGAGCGCCCGATCGGCAGCCCCCAATAGCTTTTCGATCGTCGTACCATCCGCGGGATAGACGGAGACTCCCACGCTTGCTGACACGAACGGCATTTGCCCATCGTTCGCCAGCGCGTCGCAAATGCGTTGCGCGGCCTGCTTGGCTTCTTGCTCGCCCGTTTCCGGCAGAATAACCGCAAACTCATCGCCGCCGTATCGCGCGGGCGTGTCGATCGCTCGACTGCTATTGCGCAGCGCGACGCCCAGTCGCTTGATTGCACGGCTGCCCGTAAGATGACCGTACCGGTCGTTGATTTTTTTCAGCCCATCCAAATCGAATAAAAGCAGCGCGAAACTTCTTCCCGTGCGTCGCGAGCGTTGAATTTCGCTCTCCAGCACTTCGAGCAGGCGCCGGTGGTTGGCAAGGCCGGTCAGAGAATCGGAAGCAGCCATGCGGCTCACCTGATCGAAAAGCTGCGCGTTGTCGAGCAGCGTTCCTCCCAGCACGACCACATAACTCAATACCATCATCACGTGCGCCAGGGTGGCGGGCGCATCGAGTATGTGTTGCGATTGACTCATAGTTACGTGGCAGACGACGTTCAACAGCGCGGCGACGAAAAGTGCGCGATCGAGCGAGGCCTCCGCGCGACGGAGCCGCAATCCGTATCCAATCGTGGCAATCACGTAAATCGCCGCCGGCGCCAGATCCCACGGCCGCGGCACCAGCCAGCCTGGATGCATCACCGGCGCATTCGGCAGCATGAAATAGAAAACACTCGTGAGGTACGCTACCGCCCCGACGATCAGCGTCGCGCCGGCCATTTCTTTCGCAGGGTCGCGAGCCACGGGAATTCTTCGCTCGACGGCCAGCGCGGCAAGCAGCAGCAAACCGAGAAGCGTCCGCCCCGCAAGCCAACCCAGCGAAATATGAGTTCCCTCGTACCGTGAAATCAGCATGCCGCGGTAAAACGTCATGCTCGTTCCCGCTTCGATCAGCCCCGCCAGGACAAATCCAAAAGCCAGAATCAGCGAAATGCGATCGTGGGTTCCGCGGAAACGCACGAGTGCGTTGGCGGCGAATGTGAAGGCAATTAAACTCCCCGACATTTCGAGATACGTGTCGAGAAGCGGATCTGCGACGTGAGGTGAATTTCGAAGGATCCAGACGAGGATCAGGTATGCCGCGGATAGAATCGCCCAAATGAGGACGAGTCGAAATCGATGAATGATTCCCCAGATCCTGCCCGGAACAGCCACAAAACCCCCAAGTCGCCCCACACCTGCCCATAGCTTAGGCAGCAACTTATGTACCGTTTCATGACATGGTTTTAGTACTATCTAATCGTATGATTATAGGACGTTTAGATAGGAACAAGGATCCTAAGAGTCGGCAGACGCGGGCTCGTCACTCGGAGGGCGGAGTAGAAATGTTACAGCCCGACACCCTTATTACCTAGCGGATCGGGCCGCAGCAGGCACAGGGGAGGTCTCTAACCTTGAGGAGGTTTACTTTCTTCGGCCTTTCGGACGGCTGACTCGGCGCCGATGAAACCAATTTTGGAGTGCTGGCCATCGCAGAACGGTTTGTTCATGCTGCCGCCGCACCGGCACAGCGAAAACGCCGGCTTCCCGGCGATATCGAATTTGTTGCCGGCGGCATCGACGAGCTCTACGGCGCCCTCCGGGGCTTCCACTCGCAGTGGCCCGTTTGGCCGAACCGTGATTTTCACTTGAGCCATCATTTTCTCCCTCTCGCCAGGAACAGCGGAATCGAAGCTCGGCGCTTCGATCGAAATTTCTGAAAGAATTTCGGTCAGTACTTGGGCACTGACGGATCCACTTCGTCGGACCAGGCGAGAATACCACCCTTCAGGTTCAAAACCTTGCGAAAGCCGGCTTGGCGTAAGAATTCGGACGCTTCGGCGGAACGCTTGCCGCTTCGGCAATGCGCGACGATCTCGCGCGAGCTATCGAGTTCGCTGACGCGCTGCGGCAAATCGCCGAGCGGGATCAGATGCCCGCCGAGATTGCAGATCTGATATTCGTGCGGCTCGCGCACATCGAGAATAAAAAGATCGTCGCCGCGATCGAGCCGTGCTTTCAGTTCGCGAGGAGTGATTTCCGGGACGGTGGATTGCGGCGCGGGAGCTTCCTCGCCGCGCACGCCGCAGAATTCGGCGTAGTCGATCAGCTTCGTCACTGTCGGATGAGCGCCGCACACGGGGCACTCGGGATTTTTTCGCAGCTTCAATTCGCGAAAACGCATCGCCAGCGCGTCAAAAAGCAACAACCGGCCAACGAGCGGTTCACCCTTGCCGATGATCAGCTTGAGCGTCTCGGCCGCTTGAATCGCGCCAACGATCCCCGGCAACACTCCGAGCACTCCGCCTTCCGCGCATGATGGGACAAGTCCCGGCGGAGGCGGTTCGGGATAAAGACAACGGTAGCAAGGCCCGCCCGGATATCCGAAGACGGTCGCTTGGCCTTCGAACCGAAATATTGAACCATAGACATTCGGCTTTCCGAGCAGCACGCATGCGTCGTTCACCAAATAGCGGGTGGGGAAATTATCCGTCCCGTCGACAACGAGATCATAGTCTTTCAGAATTTCCAGCGCATTCGCGCTCGACAGCATTGTCTCGAATGTGTCGATCTGGATGTCCGGATTTAACCCCCTTAAGCGCTCGGCCGCCGCTTCGATCTTTGGACGCCCGACATCGCCGGTGCTGAAAAGAATCTGTCGCTGCAAATTTGTCAGATCCACCTTGTCGAAATCGACCAGGCCGATCCGGCCCACGCCCGCAGCCGCCAAATACTGCCCCAGCGGCGCGCCGAGCCCGCCCGTCCCGATGCAAAGCACCTTCGCCGCTTTGAGTTTCAACTGCCCGTCCATGCCGACTTCGGGCATGATCAAGTGACGGCTGTAGCGCAGCACTTCCTCTTTCGAGAGCGTTACAGCGGGTCGGTTGACAGTGGTTGGTACAGGCGTTGAAATTTCTGTCTTGGATGCCATCACAAAATCTCCGTTGTCCTCATTTCAATGGCGCCGCTCGCGGGGCGCCCTGTTTGCCTAGCGCGAATCGCGCACACCGCCCGCAATGGACGGAACAATGCTTACCGTATCGCCTTCGCTCAGGCGCGTCTGGTCTTTCTGTAGATAACGAATGTCCTCGTCGTTCACGTAGACGTTCACGAAGCTCCGCAGCCGCCCGTCATCGGAATACAAATGCTTCCTGAGCTCGCTGAACTTTGTGGTCAGCGTCGCCAGTGCCTCCCCCACCGTCGCAGCTTGCAGTTCAACGCTCGCCTGTTTGCCCGCGTACGCGCGCAGCGGCGTGGGTATCATTACCTTGACTGCCATTCGGCTGCCTCCTTAGCTGTCTTCAAGGACTTAAGATGATGCTGAGCGCGCTTCCGATTCAATCGCCTCGGGATCGTAGCCGGAGCGGTCGTCGCGCAAACGCCACGACGTCGTATCGCGCGGCTCGCGCTTCTGCACGCTCACGATAATGTAGCTGTACCACGGCCATGCATGCTCCCGGTCATATTCGCTCGGACGCGCCGGCGCGTCCGGATGCGAGTGGTACCATCCAATCAACTCGAGCTTCTTCCCGCTCGCGGTTCTTTCTGCGAGCCGGACGTCATCTGGAGTCACCTCGAACCGATTGCGCGGCGAATCGCCTCGCCGGTTCGCAAGCGGCAAAAGTTCCCGCACCTCACGCGAGCTGTCGCCCTCGCTGCCTAGCAATGCGCCGCAACATTCGTGCGGATACGTCTCCACTCCGTGCGCGTGAATCCGCCGCAGCAAGTCCTCGCGAATTTTCAGCAGGGCGATACTCATCGCGGCCTCAGTCCTCACTCCAGAACCGCTCGCTCAGGTATTTCTCGCCGGAGTCCGGGAAAACGGTGACGATTACAGCCCGCTCCCCCGGCGGCAGTCGCCGCGCGACGTCAAGGCAAGCGCACAAAGCACCACCTGAACTCACGCCCGCCAGAATTCCCTCTTCCTTCGCGAGTCTCTTTACCATCCGCTGCGCGTCTTCGGTCCTCACCGCCAAATCTTCATCGGCAAGTTTCGGATCGTAAATCTTCGGCACAATCGCAGTCGCCATGTGTTTCAAACCCTCAAGCCCATGAAAACCCGAATCCGGCTGCATGCTGATGCAGCGAATATTCGAATTGAATTCTTTCAGCCGCCGGGTCGTGCCGACGAACGTTCCGCTCGTCCCCAGTCCCGCAACAAAATGCGTCACCTCTCCGCGCGTCTGCTCCCAAATCTCTGGAGCGGTCCCGTTGTAATGTGCCGCGGGGTTGGCCGCGTTGCTGTACTGGTCCGGATAGAAGTACCTGTCCGGTTCGGCTTTGTAGATTTCGCGCACGCGTCGTATCGCGCCGTCCGTTCCTTCATCGCCCGGCGTCATCACGAGATCCACGCCGTAGGCCTGCAAAATCTTGATTCGTTCCGGCGATGCGCTCGACGGCAGGCATAGCTTCACTTTGTATCCGCGCGCCGCTCCCACCATCGCATAAGCAATTCCGGTATTGCCACTCGTTGCGTCAAGAACTATCTTATCGGGGCGCAGATCGCCTTTTCGTTCACCCTCGCGGATCATCGAGTATGCTGCGCGGTCTTTCACCGATCCGCCCGGATTGAACCATTCTGCCTTCGCCAGGATTTGAACCGCGGGAGCAAATTCGGAAGCTATTCGCTCGATTCGCAACAGGGGCGTGTGCCCGATTTGATCGAGCAAGTGCTCTCCCAGCCGCACGCCCGTCTCACCATGCGCCCTGGACGCCGATACGGAGGCCGCTGATTTGTTCGCCGCGCTCACAATAAACCTTTTATTCCAATCGAACTTGATTTTCCTGAATCCAACTCGGGCGCAACGGCAACGGAGGACGCCACCCGTACTCGCTTAATTCGGCGGAGTTTAGCAGATTCCCATACGAGCTAACAGACACCGCGCGCCCTACCGCCCATAACGTTTTGATGCACGAGCCGCTGCCCGCGAAGCGCATATTTGCCTTTACAGGTGACGGGTGAAGTTCTTATGCTGGATGGTTATGTGGTACGTGAACAATCTCTTCGATCAAGCCCAGGTGGAATCGCTATCGTCGAAAGCGTTCCTGGTCCGCAGTTCGGGCGGGGTTGTCCGCATCGAGAAGTATGATTGCGGTGCAGAGCTTCGCAAGACTCCCGAAGGCCGCTACCAGATGACCGTGATCCCCACGATTATGATGTGCGGTCAGTTCACGCGCCTGTGGGACGCGGGTTATCAGAAGTTTCTGCTGTCGAACGAGGGAAAGAAGTTCCCAGTGCTGGTGGGTCAGCTCGCGAGCTTGCGGAAGTTCAACGAAGAGCTTCGCACCGCGCTCGGAGTGCCCACCTATTACAACGAAGCCATAGGGTCAACCTGCCATTTCAGCGTCTACGATCGCGTGAAAGGCCGCCCCGGCGATATTCCAGACGAAACCGTCGGCGCACACGACGAAGTCGAGCACTAGCCCCCCGCTGCAGCATCCGGCAACCTGGCGTCTCATGCCTCCGCCGCGAGGCGCCCTCCCTGCAAGCGTCCAGTACGCGGTTTCGTGCCGTTGGATCGCAAGCACCTCCCGCATAAACCAAACAGCTCGGTGCGATATCGCTCCACGCGAAACCCCTCGCCGCGCGCCGCATGTCCCAGCAGGTGCGCGGGCAACTTGATGGTGACGTCCTGCAGCGCGCCACATCCATTGCAGATCAAATGATCGTGCCGTTCAACGGTGGGATCGTACCGTGCGGCATCATCGGCAAAATCAACGCGCGCGATCATTCCCTTTCGTTCGAGCCAGTTCAGCGAATTATAGATCGTCGCATAAGACACGCCCGGCCTGCGCCGTCTCACGATTCGAAACACGTCCGCAGCCGTCGGATGGCTGTTCGCCGCTCGCAGCATTTCCAGGACTACGCTTCGGTACTGCGTCAACCGTCCTGCTACTCTCATCGGAATTTCCTCAATCCGGGAATTTGCACCGCACCGCTTGTTCCCGGTTTGATTCGCGAGATGAGAAAAGGGCTTTCGCCGTGGTGAAAATATCAGCTAAAAATTAGCCGAATTCCAAATTCCGTACGCGGGGCATACCTGAAATGAAAAGGAGTGCACTACTTCCCGATTCGCTCAAATTGCTGCCGCAGTCGCGGGATGTCCACTCGATGCTGGGCCACCAGGTGCGCACCGAGGAAAATCACAGGAACATCATTTGTGTAGCGATCGTGAAGAAGGGAATCGTCATCAATATCCACTTCGCGCAACGTCGCGCCGAACTCTCGCACGAGCGGCATGATGGCAACGCGCGCTTCTTCGCACAGCGTGCACCCCTCGCGAGTGTAAAGCGTGATCTCGCGCGGATCGACAACCGCTAGGCGTCCATCTTCAGTCCGCGTGTAAAAATCGCTCTTGCCTTCGCGGAGCAACTCGCCCTTCACAAGCTCGGTGACCGCGTCAAGCACGGCCTCTCGCTGCTTCGGGTCATTGCCTCCCGCAAACTCGAACAGCGTGTGCAAGTCGAGCGAATCGCGTTCAAGCTGGTCGAACGTGGATAGAATCCGCTGTGAGGTCGCATTCATAGCCGGGTGAGCCGCCTCAGGGCTTGATCGTGTAGTACTGCTGAAACGGCCCGCTCTGTGGATAAAAAGCGCGCGAGCGATAAAGCTCGGCAATCTGGCGGATGTGCCCCAAATCGTGGAATGCCCATTCGTTCATTACATGCCCAATCGTAATCGCGCCAATCCTGGAGTGCTGGCCCTTGCGAGCAAGTACGGACGAGGGAACGTAGCGCAGAAACGATAGGCTGCGGTCACGTTCGTGGCAGAACTTTTTCAGATTTTCGCGGCCCTTGCCACCGCTATAATTGCCCGCGGTGTACGACGCATTCTGATCGTAGCCTTCGATCTGCGGGTTATTCTGCTCCATCATCGCGCGAATGCGCTCACGGAACACAATCACTTCCGTCTCCGCCAGATGCGCCAGCACCTCGCTGATCGACCAGCGGTCTATCGCCGGCTTCCAGTGCATCTGCTCGTCATTCGCCGACCAGATAATCTTCTCGATGATAATGGGCGTCTGCTCGAGGACGCCCAGCCCTGGCAGCGAATCCGGACTCGGTGTAGCAGCCATCAAAATCCTCCCCTCGGTGATGACGACAATCTTTTATACCCCAATCTGGCGCGCGTTGTCGAAGCTGTCCCAACCGGGCCGCACTCGAGCACGTCGCGTTCGCTTGTGCCGAACTCCCGCGCGTGGTAAACCGGATGCCGAGGTTTTGGACGCAATGGCGGACGTAGTGGCGCTCATCGATGATCTATTTTTTCAGGCCAAGCTAGTCGAGACCGCAAAGCATCTCGGCCTCCACCTCAGCATTTGCGGAACGCCGGACGCGTTCCTCGCCGAAATTACGAAGCAATCCCCAGGCCTCATCGTCGTCGACTTGAACGCCCAGTCCGAACCGCTCGGCGCCATCGAGCGTCTGCCGGCCCGCGCCCGCGAAATACCCCTCGTCGCGTTCCTATCTCACGTGCAAACCGACCTCGCCGAAAAAGCGCGTGCCGCCGGGTGCCGCGAAGTCATGCCGCGTTCGGCGTTTACCCGCGACCTGGCAACCATCCTTGCGCGAGCGAAATCCCACTCGTCATGAAATCGCGCCGGATTTTCACTGCAATAGCCGCACTCGTCTTTATCGCCGCCGCTCCGCTCGTCATCCCGGCGATCGTGTGCGCCCAGGAGACCTCCGCTTCCGACGCCAGCACCACTCTCTCCGCCGCTCTTTCCGCTGCGTGCCGCGCCAACGAAACACAATTCGCAAATTATCTGACGGCCGATAACGCCGCCGCCTTCCGCGCGCTCCCGGCGAACCAGCGCTCTGCGTTTGTGAAACGCTTCGCGCTCACCGACGACCCGGGCAAACCGCTCGCCTCAACCGACGCCCAGAATCACACCGTGCTTCGCTGCGAGGCGACAAAAGCGACCATCGAGTACCGCTTCGGCGATGCTCGCGTTCACGAAAATCTCGCATTCATCCCCGTCGCAGTCCAGGATTCGGAGCGCACCGAATTCGGCCTCGTCCGCGAGAACGGCGCATGGCGCCTTCTCTCTCTGGGCCTCGTGCTCATCGATATTCCTCAACTCGCGAAGCAATGGGACGAATCCGATATCGCCGCGCGCGAAGAAGCCGCCGTCAAGACTCTGCGCGATCTTGCGAACGCGATCCAATCGTACAATCGCGCGTGGGGTAAGCTGCCGGAGTCCCTGGCAGACCTCGGCCCTGCGCCCGCCGGCCAGATTTCGCCTGAGCAAGCCTCTCTCGTGAGCGCCGATCTCGCGGCGGGCAAACAGAGCGGTTATCTTTTTCGGTATCGTATCGATCCTGATGCAAGCGGCAACGACACGAAATTCGAATTGGCAGCCACGCCTGAAAAATACGGAGCGAACGGCCGCCGATCCTTCTTCTTCGACAGTGATGGGAAAATTCACGGCGACGATAAGCATGGCGTGGTCGCAACACCCGAGGATCCCATCATCGCGGGCGAAAAGTCGCAGTGACGGCACGGCCCCTCAGGTATAATGCCCTCATATATTTTCACCGAGAACACCCGGAATCATTTCCACGAGGACAGCGGATGGCTCAAGCAGCGCAGGCAGCATCTGAATCAGCGAACCCGGTAAAACTCCTCGCAGACCGCATCTACAGCGGTGAAGGCGTCACGGCCGACGCTGTTCGCATCGTCGCCGCAAATATTCTGCTCGCGCTTTGCGCCCACATTGCAATCCCTCTACCGTTCACTCCAGTGCCGGTCACGGGGCAGACTTTCGGTGTGCTGCTCGTTGCCGTCGTTCTCGGCTCGCGCCGCGGAATGCTGACGTGCGTCCTCTACCTCTTGGAAGGTATGGCAGGACTTCCCGTCTTCCAACCGCTCGGGGCGCCAGGCCCTGCGCGTTTCTTTGGGCCGACGGCGGGTTATTTGCTCGCGTATCCGCCTGCTGCGTTCGTCACGGGCTGGCTCGTTGAGCGCATCGCTGCTAACCGCTTCGCTCCGTTGGCCACGGTTCGTCTGGCAGGCGCTCTCTTTTCCGGCGAAGCGATTATTTTCGCAGGCGGCTGTGCTTGGCTTGCGGTCGGGTTGAGGCTCGGCTGGAGCGGCGCAATCTACGCGGGCGCTCTACCGTTCGTTCCGGGCGAGATCATCAAGATGGCTCTGATTCTGGTAGCCGTCCGAGGCGTCGAACTCGCGAAAGAACGCGCGTAGTACGAGCGTGCGCAGACGTGCAACGGCAGCAAGTTTGCTCTAAGGGCGGCTAATTTCATTTTATCATTTTCCAATTCATGGCGACGCCAACCGCACCGCAAAAACAATCCCCTGAAGAGCGCGTTCGCTCTGCGAACCAGCGTTTCTACGCAGCATTCGAATCCCTCGACATCGCCGAGATGGAAGCCGCATGGGCGCACGATGACAACGTACAATGCGTTCAGCCTGGCGGTGAACTGCTCCTCGGGTGGGACGAGGTTCGCGGCAGCTGGACCCGCATTTTCGCCAGCACCAAACGAGTTCGCATCGCTCTGAGCTCGATCTGGGTTCGCGTCGAAGGCGACGTCGGCTGGGTCGCGTGTACCGAGCACGTCACCACCGCCTTTACCGACGGCTTCGACGAAGCGATCATTCAGGCCACCAATATTTTCATCCGCGTTGGCAACGAGTGGCTTCTCGCCGTCCATCATGCGTCACCACTACCCGCTCCCACTCGCTCTACCGTCCAATAGCTCTCGAGTAATTGAACCGTTCAAACGCCCGTCACCGCTGTACCGGATTTATCCGGATGTGGTAGTCTAGCTTCTTCGATAGACGCACGAAGCAATAGCGCTTACTCCGAAGAACGCACCAACTGCAGCGGGTCCGACGGTCTTGCAACTGCGTCATCTCAGCCCTGCGTGGTGAAGAGCGTCTCCAGGGAGCGCCAGGATGGACCATATGACGGCCACGCCCGCAGCTTCGCCCAAAGCCGCTGAACTTCGCCTCGCTCATTCGCCGGATAGCGACGATGCCTTCATGTTTTATGCGCTGGCCACCGGAAAGGTCCGCCTGCCCGGAGTGAAATTCACCCACATTCTGTCCGATATCGAATCGCTGAACCAGGCCGCGCGCGCTGAAACCTACGACATCACCGCCCTCAGCTTTTACGGCTATGCATTTGTGGCGGACAAATACATTTTGATGGATTGTGGCGCGAGTTTTGGCGAAGGCTACGGCCCGATCGTCGTCTCATCGCACCCGATTAAGAAAAACGACCTCGCCGGGCGCAAGATCGCGATCCCCGGCACGCTCACCACTTCCTATCTCGCGCTGAAACTCTACGAACCCAACGTCGAGGTAGTGACGATGCCCTTCGACAAGATTCTGGGAGCGGTTCAAGCAAAAGAAGTGGAAGCGGGCCTGCTGATTCACGAAGGGCAGTTGCTCTTCTCGCAGGTCGGATTGCACCGCGTCGTGGATCTGGGCCAGTGGTGGCAGGAAACCACGCAACTGCCGCTTCCGCTCGGCGCCAATGCGATTCGCCGCCGGTTGGGAACGGAGCTTGGCCTTCAAGTGGCCCGGGTGATTCGCGAGAGCGTTTCTTACGCCCTCGAGCATCGCGATGCAGCGCTGAACTACGCGCTGCAATTTGCGCGCGATATGGACCCTGTGCTCGCCGACAAGTTTATCGGTATGTACGTGAACCGCTGGACCCTCGACTACGGCGAAGAAGGACGCCGTGCGGTCCGCGAACTTCTCGATCGCGGGAAAGCCATTGGTCTGGTACCTTCATCTTTCAAAGTTGAGTTTCTCTCCGACGCCGCCTAAGTTTACCGGTAGTGGAGAGCACCTCGGCATCTTCAATCGAGGTGAGTGGTTCGCTTTCAATATCATCCATAAACGAAGGCCTCGGCCCGCAGACAATCCTCGAACCGGCTGCGCATTTCGAATCGGCGCCGTCTCGCCGGCTCTTTTGCCTCGTTGCATCACTTGCGAGCGTAAACGCGGCCACGGTTACGCGGTTGCCTTTCATCCCGCACCACGGCTCCGCTGCGCTCGGTTTCCGCGCTCCTCATGAGAAGATTGAATTAGCACCATGAAGAACCTCATCGAACAGGGCCTCGCCCTTCGCGAACTCCTCCGCGAACGCATCCTCATCCTAGATGGCGCGATGGGCACGATGTTGCAACAGGAGAGTCTGACGGCCGCGGATTTCGGCGGCGCCAGTTTCGAGGGCTGCAACGAAAATCTCAATCTCACTCGTCCCGACGTCGTCCTCTCGATTCACCGCAAATATCTCGAAGCTGGTGCGGACATCATCGAGACGAATTCGTTCGGAAGCGCTCCGATTGTCCTCGCCGAGTATGGGCTCGCCGGTCGCGCTCGCGAAATCAGCCGCCGCGCCGCGGAACTCGCCCGTCAGGCGGCCGATAAGCTTTCGAGTTCCGCGAAGCCGCGGTTCGTGGCCGGAGCGATGGGCCCCACCACGAAAGCGATAAGCGTCACGGGCGGCGTAACGTTTGCCCAGCTCCACAAAAATTATTTCGAGCAGGCTCACGGCCTGGTCGAAGGCGGCGCAGACCTTCTCCTGCTTGAAACTTGCCAGGACACGCGCAACATCAAAGCCGGAATTCTCGCAATCCAGGATCTCAGCCGCGAAATCGGCGCGCCCGTCCCGCTCATGATTTCCGCCACGATCGAAGCGATGGGCACGATGCTCGCCGGACAAGGTATCGAAGCTCTCTGGGCCTCGCTCGATCATGTGGAATTGCTTTCGCTCGGCCTGAATTGCGCCACCGGGCCCGAGTTTATGACCGACCATCTTCGCACTCTGCAATCGCTCACCAGCCGCTTCGTTTCCTGTTATCCAAATGCCGGCCTGCCGAACGAAGAAGGGCGCTACGACGAAACGCCCACCACGATCGCCGAACAGCTCGAACGGTTCGCGGACCGCGGCTGGCTCAACATGGTCGGCGGCTGCTGTGGCACCACCGAACACCATATCCGCGCAATCGCACAAATGGCCGCGGGCAAAGCGCCGCGCCGCCCCGCCGAACAAAAACATCGCGCCGTCTATTCCGGCATCGAAATGATTGAAGCGGAAGAGAGCACGCGCCCACTCGTCGTCGGCGAGCGCACCAACGTGATCGGCTCACGCGCCTTCAAGAATCTCGTCGCCGCCGAACAGTGGGAAGAAGCCACGGAAATCGCACGACGCCAGGTGAAAAGCGGCGCGCACATCGTCGACGTCTGCCTCCAGAGCACCGATCGCGACGAAGTAAAAGACATCCCGCCCTTTTACGACCAGCTCATCCGCAAAATCAAAGCGCCGCTCATGATCGATACCACCGACGCCGCTGCGATCGAACTCGCGCTCACTTACTGCCAGGGCAAAAGCATCATCAACTCGATCAATCTCGAGGACGGCGAAGAAAAATTCGAACGCGTCTGCCCGCTCGCGCGCTCCTACGGCGCCGCGATGATCGTCGGCTGCATCGATGAAGATCCCAATCAGGCGCAAGCCTTCACGCGCGAGCGCAAACTCGAAATCGCCCAGCGCTCCTATCAGCTTCTCACCGGGGAATACGGCATCCGCCCAGAAAATATCATTTTTGATCCGCTCGTGTTCCCCTGCGCCACCGGCGACGAAAACTACATTGGCGGCGCCGTCGAAACAATCGAAGGCATCCGCCTTATCAAAATGACGATTCCACACGTCCGCACCGTTCTCGGCATTTCGAACGTGTCTTTCGGCCTCCCGCCCGGCGCCCGGGAAGTCGTCAACTCGGTCTTCCTCTACTACTGCACGAAAGCCGGCCTCGACCTAGCTATCGTGAATGCCGAGCGCATCGAGCGTTTCCCGTCGATCCCCGAGCACGAGCGGACACTCACCGAGAATTTGCTCTTCAATCGCGTCCCGCCCGAAATTCCCGACGCGCATCCACAAGCCGCAACTCTCCGCGGCGCGCCCGCCGATTGGCGCGAACAATCGCGCGAACAAAAAGCCGCCATCAACCAATTCCACATCGCCGCCATCACCGAGCATTTCCGCGCCGCAGGCTCGCGCAAAACGGCACGCCCCGAGGACCTGCCTCTCGACCAGCGCCTTGCGAACTACATCCTCGAAGGCTCGAAGGACGGCCTCATCGCCGACCTCGACAAAAAACTCGCTGAAGGCGCCGCCCCGCTCGATGTCGTCAACGGCCCGCTCATGGCCGGTATGGCCGAAGTCGGCCGCCTGTTCAACAACAACGAGCTCATCGTCGCCGAAGTTCTTCAGTCTGCTGAAGCGATGAAAGCTGCCGTCAATCATCTCGAGCAATTCATGGAGAAAGCTGACACGGAAAAGCGCGCCAAAGTGCTTCTTGCCACCGTGAAGGGCGACGTCCACGACATCGGCAAAAATCTCGTCGAAATCATCCTGAAAAATAACGGCTTCGATGTGGTGAACCTCGGCATCAAAGTCCCGCCCGAAGATTTAATCCGCGCCCATAAAGAACATCAGCCCGATGCCATCGGTCTCTCCGGCCTGCTCGTCAAGAGCGCCCAGCAAATGGTCATCACCGCCGCTGATCTCCGTGAAGCCGGCATCCGCGTCCCTCTGCTCGTCGGCGGCGCCGCGCTTTCCGAAAAATTCACCAAGCTGAAAATCGCGCCGCAGTACAGCAACGCCGTCTGTTACGCAAAAGACGCCATGACCGGCCTCCGCCTTATGAATCAGCTGAGCGACCCGGCGCAGCGCGACGCCGCGCTCCAGGCGCACACGCACGTGGGAACGATCGTCCTCGATGAGTCCGAGCCAGTTTCGTCCGCCCCCACCACCGACGCCCGCTCGCCGCGCGTCCGCACAGACATCCCGATTCCGCTAGTCGACTATCTCGACCGCAAAGTCCGCGCCGTCCCAGACCTTAACGAAATTTGGAGCTACGTAAACCCCTTCATGATCTACGGCCGCCATCTTGGCTTTCGCGGGAATATCGAAAAGGCCCTCGCGGAACGCGATCCGCGCGCTATCGAGCTATTCAACAACATGGAAGAAGTCCGCCGTGAAGCCACGACGTTCATGAAAATTTCCGCCGTTTGGCAATTTTTCGAAGCCGAGCGCTGTGGAAATTCCGTCGCGCTGTTCACGCCAGGCGCCGCCACGCCCGTCCACACGTTTCACTTCCAGCGCCAGCGCCCGCCAGGCGATCTCTGCCTTAGCGATTACATTCTTCCGCCAAGAAATAACGCGCGCGACCACGTCGCGCTCTTCGTCGTCACAGCCGGCGCCAGAATCCGCGAACGCGCCGAAGCCGCAAAATCCGCCGGGCGTTATTTCTACTCGCACGGTCTGCAAGCACTCGCGATCGAAACTGCCGAAGCTTGCGCGGAGTGGCTGCACCGGCGCATCCGCGAGGATTGGGGCTTCCCCGATTCGCCTTCGACTACGATGCCCGACCGCTTCACCTCGCGCTATCGCGGCAAGCGCTACAGCTTCGGCTATCCCGCCTGCCCAAATCTCGAAGACCAATCCGGTATCTGGCTTCTTCTCCGCCCCGAAGAAATCGGCGTGCACCTCACCGAAGGAATGATGATGGACCCGGAAGCCAGCGTCAGCGCCCTCGCCTTCCACCACCCCGACTGCACATATTTCTCCGTTGGCGGTTCTTCCGAAATCTAACCTTCGCTCGCCATTTCTATTTCGAATTTTGTTCTCCCCAAGAGAATTTGACGTGGCCCGAGCCAGCGCGGATACTCCTGGCAGTGAGCTGGTCGTCATGCCCACGTTTCACCTCACGCGATCATGAAACTTCGCACACGAATCATTCCTCTCATGCTCTTGTGCGGAGGTTTGCTGCTATGCGTTCCTCTCACGGACTGTGGCGAAACTTGTATCGTGATTACGGGAGTTATTCCTTCCTCCAGTTCCGCCACCAATCCGCCGGTCTGCAACCTTGGAAATGCGAACGGCACAATCAACGTGCGCATCAGTTCGGCGTCCGCCGCGTCGCAAGCTCCGATGGCGCCCAATCTCCAACATCTTTTTCTGAGCGTTCGCGGAATCGAAGCTCATTCCAGCGCGGCTGCAGATGATGATTTTCCCGATTGGCAGGAACTCGCTCCCGATCTCATAAATCACCCTGTTCAGATCGATTTGATGTCTTCACCCGATGCAGTCGCGACTTCGTGTCCGCCCCATTTGGTGAGAGCAACTGTGGTGCGCGCCGGAGTTTACAGACAGATTCGCTTCAGCCTCGTATCCGACCGGCCCACGGCCCACGACGCCGTCCCGGACCAGAATGCCTGCGGGAGCGTCGGCTTTAATTGTGCGGTGACACTTGGTGGCCAGATGCGAGTCCTCGCGATTGAAAATGGCGATGGATCGATTCGAATTGCGCCAGACCGCATCGCGAACGGTTTCTTCCGTGTGCTTCCAGATACAGACTCCGAACTCGCTATCCAATTCAATCCCTTTTCCTCCTTCGCCGCAACATCAGGTGAAGCAGTGCGTTTCACTCCGTATTTCACCGCAGACGGAGACGCCTCCTGCGCCGCATTGCCGCTGGCGCCCTGATTTTCGCATCTCCGCCCGAGGTACAAACCAGTGCGCGCCTTGACGCCCCCGCACGTTTCGTCTACCTTCATCGCGACCCACTTCCAGAGGCCGCACGCATGAGTTCGTCGGTCGACCAAAAACTCCCAGGTTTATATCTCGCAAGCACGGGCAGCTATCCGCGCATCGGTGACTCGTTCGAATTGCAACTCCTCCGCCGCTCCGTCTCTTCACTCGATCGGGGCGAGCGCAACACCGCCGACATTCTCGACGCCGAAAATGAAATGACGCGCCGCGCCATCGCCGACCAGCTCAATGCCGGCATCGAAGTCCTCACCGACGGCCAAATCCGCTGGTACGATCCCATCTCGCACATCGCCGCCAAGCTCGACAACGTAAAAATCGCGGGCCTGCAACGCTACTTCGACACCAACTTTTATTTTCGCCAGCCCATCTTCACCGGAACTCCCGTGCGCACCCGCACGTTCGTCGCAAACGACTACAGCTTTGCGCGCAACGCTCTGGGGCACCTCCCGACGCCAAGGCACCTCGCCGGCAAACTCTCGATCAAGCCAATCCTCACCGGCCCCTACACGCTCGCAAAATTTTCGCTCACGGCAGGCTCGACGAACGGTACCCCCGATTCTCCGTCCGCGCTTGAAACGCGCGCCCTCGCCTACGCCGATGCGCTCGCCGCTGAAATTATCGCCCTCGCACAGATCGGCGCTTCCCTGATCCAAATTGACGAACCCGCCATCATCAAGTATCCGGAAGATTGGCAAGTTTTCGAGAAAGCCCTCGCCCCGCTCTTCGTTGCGCGCGAAAACGCTGCAGCCAAGGGATGCCGCCCCGAACTCGCGCTCTACGTTTACTTCCACGATTCCGCCCCGCTTTACGAGAAACTCATCGCGCTTCCTGTGGATGTCCTCGGCCTCGATTTCACCTACAATCCGAAACTTGCCGAACTCGTTGCCTCTGCCGGTTCCCCCAAGCCTCTCGGCCTTGGACTCATCGACGGCCGCAACACGAAACTGGAGGATCCCAACGATATCGCGCGCCAAATCGATCGCCTCCTTCCAAAAATCCAAGGCGGACGCGCCTACCTCGGCGCCTCGTGCGGCCTCGAATATTTGCCTCGCGATCGCGCTTTCGCCAAACTTGAGCTGCTTCCCAAAATCCGCGCGGCCATTCACGGCTAGAGGATCCGCCACGACATGAGCCGCGAAAAACTCAAAAGCCTAGGTCTCAATCTGCCGCTCTTTCCCACCACTTCCGTCGGCAGCTTCCCCAAGCCCGACTATCTCACCCGCGCGCGAGCCGATTTCACGAAAAGAAAAGTCACGGCCGATCAGCTCCGCGAGCTCGAGCGCAAAGCCACCGCTTTCTGGATCGGCACGCAGGAAGAATTGGACGTCGATGTTCTCGTCGATGGCGAGATGTACCGCGGCGACATGGTCGCCTATTTCGCCGAGCGACTCCCAGGCTTCAACGAGGGTGGCCTCGTCCGCGCCTACGGCAATCGCTACTATCACAAGCCGATCATCACGGGAGAAGTCGCGTGGCCCGGACCGATCACGGTCGAGTGGTGGCAGTATGCCCAAAGTCTCACGAAAAAACCGGTGAAAGGAATGCTCACCGGCGCCTACACGATCATGGACTGGAGTTTCAACGAGCACTATCCCGATCGCCGCTCCACCGCCATGGCTCTCGCCGCCGTAATCCGCAAAGAAGTCGAAGCGCTCATTGCTGCAGGATGCAAAATTATTCAAATCGACGAGCCCGCTCTCTCCGTTCGACCCGAAGAATTACCCATCGCGCTCGAAGCCATGGAGCACACTACCAGAGATCTCAACGCGTATTTCATCACCCACGCCTGCTACGGCGAGTTCGAACACATCTATCCCGGCATGCTCGATCTCGCCGTCGATAATTTCGATCTCGAAATGTCCAATAGCGATCTCGACTTGCTTGAACTTTTCACCCGCCATCCCTTCACAAAAGACATCAGCTTCGGCGTCGTTGACGTTCATTCGCACAGGATGGAAGCTGCGGGCGCAGTTCGCCGGCGTATCGAGCGAGCGCTCACAATTCTTCCCAAGGAGCAGATCTGGATCGACCCGGACTGCGGCCTCAAGACTCGCACCGTGGAAGAGGCCATTGGTAAGCTCCGCCTCTGCGTCGCCGCCGCGAAATCATTCCGGGACTGACGTAAATAACATTACCTTTTTTGTACTTCCACTCCGCTCTGTTCTGGACTACTATCCCGCTCGCGTTACCATCGAATTCACGATGCCCGGCGACATCATCGAAATCGCGCCAGAACCCGCCCCTCAATCCAATTCGTCGGGACTGGTCCACGCGTTCGCCGATCAATACGCCCAGATCCTCGCCGAACACTCGATCCAGAACCAACAAGCGCAGCGCGCCAGCCATGGACTTCCCCGTTGGCTCGCTCTCGCCGTCGCTTTAGGCGGGGTCATCGCTTTCGCATTCGTCTATTTTCTCGTTAATTAGCGCGCTAGCGCCGCTATTTTCCCGGTGTTACCATCGCTTACGTGCCGGATAAGCCAGCGGATCATTCCTCCGACCCTTCAGCGCTTTCCGATTCCACCCGCGGTATTTTTTCGTCCGGCGAGCCAGCAGAACCACTCCCCGATTCGAAGTTTATGAGTGACGGCAGGCCCCGCCTCGCTCTTCCCAAAAAACGCCCTGCTATCATGTGGATCGGAATCGCGTTTCTTCTCGGAGGCCTAATCGCGCTAATCTTCGTCGCCCTCTCCTCCGATTGACCAGCTAAGAATGGCGCTACTCAGACGCGCGATTTGAGCCCAGGCGGATTAGCGGGACACGCCCTCGTTCGCTTCAAGCAGGACGACGCAGGGCCTGCGCGCCGTTCGGCTTGACGCGCGTCATCCATTTGGCATAAATTTCCCCCGCCAATGAAATTCGCGATTGGATGTGCCGTTACGGTTTCTCTGTTCGCCGTTTCCGCCCGAATCACCCTAGCGCAGTATCCGCAATCTCCCCCGGCTGCTCCTCCCCAACATTTCGACTGGCCAACGCAGCCCGTCCGCGGCGCGAAAGCCATGGTCGTAAGCGACGAAAAACTTGCCTCCGACGTCGGCGCTGAAATCATGAAGCGCGGCGGCAATGCCGTCGACGCAGCCGTTGCTGTCGGCTTCGCTCTCGCCGTCGTGGACCCCGAAGCCGGTAATATTGGCGGGGGCGGTTTCATGCTCGTCCGGCTCGCGAACGGCAGCGCCCACTTCGTCGACTATCGCGAAGTGGCGCCCGCAATGTCGTCGCGCGACATGTACATGAAGTCCGACGGTACGCCAGATCCGCAGGCCTCGATCATCGGCTACAGAGCCGTCGGTGTTCCCGGCACTGTCGCGGGGCTCACGCTCGCGCTCAAAACCTACGGCACCATGAAACTGGCCGACGTAATGGCGCCCGCAATCCGCCTCGCCGAAGATGGCTTCCCGGTCAGCGACAGTCTTGCCGGGTCGCTTCGCTCGATGGAATCTGTCTTCAACCAATTCCCCAATAGCCGTCGCATCTTTCTAAAGAACGGCGCGTTCTATCAGCCAGGCGAGATCTTCCGTCAGCCCGAACTCGCCGCCACTCTGAAGCGCATCGCAAGAAAAGGAGCGCCCGGGTTTTATCTCGGCCCCACGGCTCGCGACCTCGCTTCCGAAATGCGGCACGAAGGCGGTCTCATCACTCTCGACGACCTCGCGCGTTACAAACCGGAAATTCGCGAACCTCTCACCGCCGTCTACAAGTCAAACGGCCACGATTGGGACGTGATTACAAGCCCTCCTCCCAGCTCAGGCGGCGTAGCCACCATCGAAACTCTCAATATTCTTGCTCCGATCGAATTGAAATCCTGGAGCGACCCGCAGGCCGTTCATTGGGTCATCGAAGCGATGCGCCGCGTCTTCGCCGATCGCGCCACGTACCTTGCCGACCCGGCGTTCGCAAAAATTCCGCTCCTCGGCCTTACGTCTACCTGCTATGCCGAGGCTCTCCGCCGTACCATCGACCCAGAGCGCGCTTCTTCCAGCGAAAATATCCGCGCCGGCAACCCCTCCGCGTTCGAAAATATCGCCGCGCCCTCCGGAGCATGCCCAAAAACCTCAAGCAACTTCGTGCCCGCGAATTCCGATGCATCCGCGCAGCGCTCACTCGCCGAAGCCGCTCGTGAAGGGCACACCACCCATTTCTCTGTCGTTGACGCTGCCGGCAACGCCGTCTCGAACACTTACACCCTCAACAATCTCTACGGCTCGGGCGTCACCTCCACCGATGGCTACTTCCTCAACGACGAAATGGACGACTTCACATCTCATCCCGGCGCGCCGAACATGTTTGGCCTGATTCAGCCTGAATCCAACACCATCGGCCCTGGCAAGCGCCCGCTCAGCTCCATGATGCCCACCATTCTCCTGCGCGACGGTCAGCTCAGCTTCGTCACCGGCGCGCGCGGCGGTCCTCGCATCATCTCCGGCACGCTGCTCTCGATCCTCAACTGGATGCGCTTGGGCGATGGCGCTCAGGCTGCCATCAACGCTCCTCGCTTCCATCAGCAATGGCTGCCCGATGCCGTATTGCTCGAACCGAATTTCCCGCCCAGCGTCGCAAAAGATCTCGAAGCCCGCGGCTATAAATTCGCCCCTACTACCGGATGGGTCGGCCTCATCGAAGCCATCGGCATCGATCCTCAAAACGGCGAGCGCCTCGGCGCCCCGGATCCTCGACGCCCCGGCGCTGCCTCAGGATTTTGACCCGAACCGCCGCCGCTCTAATCGGTCTGTGTCAAGATGCTTACGCGACCTACCCCCTTGCAAACCCGCCCGCACCTGCTACCCTATTTCCGCATGAAAATTGCAACACACGTGCGGCGGTTGGAAGCCCTAGTGCCGGCGTCCGTCGCGCCATCCCTACGTCATTTATCTCCGGCACCGCTTACAACCCGCCACCGCATTTTTAGTCGGGACACAGTGAATCGGAATCCTCTTAAACCATTGACAACAAGCTACATCCAATCCTCGAAGCGATATGAAACTGGCCGCTTCGCGGGGCGATTGTCTCCGGCCGTCCATGTTGTCGGCGGCATCTTCTCTTCCGTTGACCGTATCCCGCAGCTTTCGGGGACCGCCGGATGATGCAGCGCATCCTATCCACCTATCGCTTCATCAATCAGCCCCTCACCTCCGCGCTGCTCGCCGAAATCTCGCGCGCAGGAGTCGCCGCCGTCGAAGTCTTTTGCTCCCCATCTCACTTCAGCTATCGCGACGAGCAAAAAGTCCGCGAGCTCGCCGACGCCCTCGGCGAATACCACATCGAGCTCCACTCTTTGCATTCGCCCACCGAGCGCGACCTCTCTCCCGGCCGCGAAAGCGGCGTTGCCATCTCCATCAGTGATACGGAGCGAATCCGGCGCCTGGATGCCGTCGACGAAGTGAAACGCGCGCTCGATGTCGCCGAACGAATTCCCTTCCGCTACCTCGTCCAGCACATGGGCCACGGTCGGCAGTCTTCCGACCCGCGCAAACTCGACGCCGCGTTCACGTCGCTCGAAATTCTTTCCGTTTTCGCGAAAGCCCGTGGCGTCACGATCGCTCTGGAAAATACGCCCGACGATCTCGGCGCTCCCGCATCGCTTCAACATTTCATCGCCGACACTCACTTGCACGACCTCCGTCTCTGTCTCGACACGGGCCACGCGCACATGGACGCCCCCGTCGAAGTTGCGTTCGACGCCATGCGCGACCGCGTCGTCACCGCCCACATTCACGACAATCACGGCGAAAAGGACGAGCACCTTCTTCCATACACTGGCACGATCGATTGGGACGCGGCGCTCGGCTCTCTCGCTGGCGCGCCTCAGCCCGTCGCGATGGTCCTGGAACTAAAGGCGCAGCCCGACGGAACGCCGTCGCTTGATCAAATCCGCGCCACATTCGACAAACTCGAAGAAAATCTGGAGACGAAGCGCGGCCGCTCCTCCAAATCGTGAATTCCAAATGACACCGACATCGCCAACGAAACGGACAAACGAATGACCCAGCAAGCCCCGGCGCCTATGCCGATCATTACCATCGAGCAAGCCGGCCAATTCGCAGCTCAGGTCGTCACGATTCGCGGCTGGCTTTACAACATGCGCGAATCGGGCAAACTCCTCTTCCCGATTTTTCGCGACGGCACCGGTGTTATCCAGGGCGTCGTCTCGCTGAAGGAGCAACCACTCGCCTTCGAAGGCCTCAAAGGTCTTACGCAGGAATCAAGCGTCATCGTCAGCGGAAAAATTCAGTCCGAACCGCGCGCCCCCGGCGGCTACGAAATCCACATCAGCGGCATCGAAGTCGTTCAGCGCGTTTCAGAATCCGATCCCTATCCGATTCAGCTCAAAGAGCACGGCGTCGATTTCCTTCTCGACAAACGCCATCTTTGGATCCGTACCCCGCGCCAAGCATCGATCCTGCGCATCCGCGCAGAAGCCGAGCGCGCCGCTCGAAATTACATGGACTCGCTCGGCTACACGCTCACCGACGCTCCTATCTTTACCCCTGCCGCGTGCGAAGGCACCACCACGCTTTTCGAAGTGAATTACATTGACGACCAGAAAGCCTATCTCACCCAGTCTGGACAGCTCTACGTCGAGGCCACCGCCGCCGCTCTCGGCAAGGTCTACACGTTCGGTCCCACGTTTCGCGCGGAAAAATCCAAGACCCGCCGCCACCTCACCGAATTCTGGATGCTTGAGCCCGAAGCCTCCTATGCGCACCTCGAAGACATGGTCCAGCTCGGCGAAGGCCTCGTGAGCGCCGTCGTCCAGTCCGTCGTTAAAAATCGCGCCCGCGAACTCGCGGTGCTCGAACGCGACGTAGCAAAGCTAGAAAAAATCACCCCGCCGTTTCCGCGTATCAGCTATGACGACGCCATCAAAGTCCTGCAGAAAGCCGGCAACCCCGCCAAGTGGGGCGACGATTTCGGCGGCGACGAAGAAACCATCATCTCCAAGGAATTCGACAAGCCCGTGATCATCCATCGCTATCCTGCCGCGATGAAAGCCTTCTACATGGCCACCGACCCAGAGCGTCCCGAGCTGTCGCTCAGCTTTGACATGATCGCGCCTGAAGGCTACGGGGAAATCATCGGCGGCGGCGAGCGTCTCTCGAATTACGAAACGCTCGTCCAGCGCCTCCGCGAACACAATCTGCCCGAGGAGTCGTTCCAGTGGTATCTCGACCTGCGCCGCTACGGCGCCGTGCCGCACGCGGGCTTCGGCCTGGGTCTCGAACGCACCGTCGCCTGGATTTGCGGGACTGAACACATCCGCGAAGTCATCCCCTTCCCACGGATGCTCTATCGCGTTTATCCTTGACCGTCCCGCCGTTCCGGGGCCGCGGAAAGAAAACCAAATGCCAGACAAAATTCGAATCATCGGGGTGCCGATGGACTTGGGCGCCAGCCGCCGTGGCGTCGATATGGGCCCCTCGGCTCTGCGCGTTGCAGGCTTGCAAGCACGCCTCAAGCAGCTCGGCCGACAGGTGGAAGATATCGGCAACGTGCAAGTCCGCCAGCCCGAAGAGCAGCATTACGGAGAGAAAAAAGCCAAGTACCTCGACGAAATCGCCGAAGCATGCAAGGGCCTCGCTGAAATCGTAGGAAAAACGCTCGAAGAAGATTTCGTTCCGCTCGTCCTCGGCGGCGACCATTCCATTGCGGTCGGAACCACCGCCGGCGCGGCCGCATACTTCAACAAAAAATCGAAACGCATTGGCGTCATCTGGCTTGACGCGCATGGCGACATGAACACGCCCGATTCATCTCCTTCCGGCAATGTCCACGGCATGCCTCTTGCATCCATCATGGGCTACGGCCCACCGGAGCTTACGGGTCTCGCCGGCATTACCCCCATGGTCGAACCGCGTAGCGTCGCCCTCGTTGGCATTCGCGATCTCGATTCGAAGGAACGCAGGCTCATGAAGGAGTCCGGCGTCCACGTTTTCACCATGCGTGATATCGACGAGCGCGGCATGCGCGAAGTAATGGCCGAAGCGCTGCGCTTCACAACCGACGACACGGCGGGAGTCGCCGTGAGCCTCGATATGGACTTCGTCGATCCCACCGACGCTCCCGGCGTCGGCACTCCCGTGCGAGGTGGCGTCACTTATCGCGAAGCGCACCTGGCTCTGGAAATGATTGCCGACAGCAAGAGCATGATCTCCTTCGAGCTCGTCGAAATTAATCCCGTGATCGACGTCCACAACACCACCGCGCTCCTCGGCGTCGAGCTCGTTCTTTCCGGACTCGGTAAAAAGATCCTCTAAGGATTCTGCGTACCATGACAAGCGCGATAAAAATAACGGGCGTGAAACAATGACGGGCGTGAAAAAGCGACTCCGCATCGGCGTCGTCTTCGGAGGTCGCTCCGGTGAACACGAAGTTTCGCTCGCTTCTGCCGCTTCGGTAATTCGCGCGCTCGATCCTGAAAAATACGAAGCGGTTCCAATCGGTATTACGAAGGACGGCCGCTGGCTCGTCGGCACAGGCGCTGTGAAATTGCTCGGTGATGTCTTGAAATCCGGCGACCGCGTCATGCTCCCGGCGGACCCCACCGCTGCACAACTCGTTCCCGTAGGACCTTCGACCGGCCAGCCCAGTGTGATCGTCGATGTTGTCTTTCCAGTCCTTCACGGCACATTTGGCGAGGACGGCACCGTGCAAGGTCTGCTCGAGCTTGCCGGCCTTCCCTATGTCGGCGCCGGCGTACTTGCTTCCGCCGTTGGCATGGACAAGGACGTTCAGAAACGCCTCTTCGAACAAGCGGGCCTTCCCATCGTTCCGTTTCTTGCGGTCCGTCGCTCCGAGTGGGAGCGCGAGCGCGTGAAGGTATTGCGCGAAATCAAAAAGAAATTCCGCTTCCCGATATTCGTCAAGCCTGCGACGCTCGGCTCTTCCGTCGGAATGACGCGTGTGAAAGCGGTGCACGAACTGCAAGGCGCCATGGATTTGGCCGCCGAGTTCGGCCTCAAGATCATCGTTGAGCGTGGCGTCGATGGCCGCGAGATCGAAGTCTCAGTCCTCGGCAACGATGAAATCCGCGCATCGGTTCCCGGCGAAATCGTGCCTCACCGCGAATACTACGACTACGCCGCAAAATATCTCGAAGGCGGCACACAACTGGTAATTCCGGCGCAACTCACCAGGAAACAGGTCGCCACATTTCAGGACTACGCGGTCCGTGCCTTCCGCGCGATTGACGGGACCGGTATGGCCCGCTGCGATTTCTTCCTCGACCGCAAGAACGGCAAGATATTCGTCAATGAGCTCAACACGATTCCCGGTTTCACCTCCATCAGCATGTACCCCAAGTTGTGGGAGGCCTCGGGCCTGTCCTACACGAAACTAATCGACCGACTGATCGAGCTCGCCCTCGAGATGCATCGCGAAAAGGCCCGAACGAAATATTCCATCGATCTGCCTCCCGGAGCCGCTGGCGCTCTCGAAGGCTAGTAACAAAATCCAAACCAATCCGTAGTATCAAAGGAAGGGCGATGCTCGCGGGCAATCTTGACGGGAGCCGCCGGATCGATTAAACTAACCAGTTAGTTAAATAATTGAAGTCATTCCAGGTTCGTGATATCGAACTCCTGCAGTCGCCTGTCGGGTTCATTTCATCCGGATGTACGTGGGACTTTGAGGCGCCCAACATGAAACTCGGACGTAGAAAGGTGGAGAATCCCGCAACCGCGCGGCGGATCCTCGCAGCCGCCGAGCAGCATTTTGCCGCTCAAGGTATGGCCGGCGCGCGTACGGACGATATCGCCGCGGACGCTCATGCGAACAAGGCGATGCTCTACTATTATTTTGGCAACAAGCGCCGCTTGCATCGCGCCGTCCTCGAAAATCTTTTTCGCCAGCTCCGAAAAGTCGTCTATGCGCCGACGGCTCCGAAGGCCACTCCCAGCGATCGGTTACGCGCGTGGGTGAATGGTTACTTCGATTTCCTCGCGACTCATCCGAACTATCCGCGCCTCGTCCAGCGCGAAGCTATGGACGCAACGCCGAAACTCGAGTGGATCGCGAAGCAATATTTTCGGCTATTCCTTGTGCATCTCAGCAGCCTGATCGAAGACGGCATCGCGGCCGGCGAATTCCGGAAAGTGGATCCGCACCAGACGGCGTTTACCATGCTCGGAGCGTCAGCCTTTTACTTTGCTGCCGCGCCGGTGATGAGGCACGTGGTCGGCCACGAACTTCTGACGCCGCAGGCGCTCGAAACGCGCAGGCGCGCCCTGCTCGATTTTCTGGAACATGGTTTGCATCGCTCTGCAGCGAATCGTGGCGTTTCCAAACGCACATTTTCTAAACGCACCCCAGCGAGGTCCCGATGACCGGGCGAAAGTTTATCGTCGTAATCGGAATGGTCTTTGCCGTGGCGCTGGTCGTTTACTTCACCACGACGCCGCGAGGGAGTGACATTCCTCTCATCGGAATTGTCGACGGCAATGAAGTGATTGTAAGCCCCCAAATCATGGGGCGCATTGTCAACTTGACGGTTGATGAAGGTTCCGCGGTAAAGAAGGGCGACTTGATCGCGGAACTCGATCGCACCGAACTCGAGGCGAGCCTGGCCGCCGCAAAAGCGAACGTGTCAACCCTCGAGAATTCGGTCCGCGAGGCTCAGCACAATTATTCCTGGACGAGCGAACAAACCACCGCTTCGCTCGATCAAGCACAAGCCATGACAACTTCCTCCGACGCGCAACTCGACCAGGCGCGAGCCCAACTCTGGCGTGATCAGTCCGACTTGAAACGCATGCAACAGCTTTATGACAAGCGCGAAATCTCAGCACAGGATCGCGACCATGCCGAAGCCGCCGTGAGAATGTCGGAGGCTAACGTGAAAGCGCTAGAGGACACGGTGAAAGCGCAGAAAGCCGCGATTGCTGTCGCACAGGCTAATCGCAAGCAAGTGGATATGCGAAAGAGCGCGATCGCGAGCACGATTGCGCAACTCGAACAGGCCCGCGCCACACAAGCGCAGGTGACGGCCCAGCTCAGCTACACGAAAATCTACGCGCCGATCGACGGCATTGTCTCTGTGCGCGTCGCAAAGCAGGGCGAAGTTGTAGCTCAGGGCTCGCCGATCGTCGTCGTGGTGGACGTCGATCATCTCTGGGTCCGCGCCGACGTCGAGGAAAGCTACATCGATTCCATTCAATTCGGGCAGAATCTGCGCGTAAGGCTTCCATCCGGCAACGTTCTCGAAGGCCCGGTGATTTTCAAAGGAGTCGAGAGCGATTTCGCAACGCAGCGTGATGTGAGCCGCACGAAGCGCGACATCAAGACATTCGCGATCAAGGTTTCGGTTCCGAACCCCGAGCGTCGCTTGTTTACGGGAATGACGGCGACCGTGCTGCTTCCCCAACCCCAGAAAAAGAACTGGATCGAGCGGCTCTGATCCCTCCAGATAACGAATCTATGAATGCGATCGAAGTCGAGCATCTCACAAAACAATTCGGCGACCTGATTGCCGTCAATGACGTCAGCTTTCAGGTGGCTGGCCAGGAGATTTTCGGGCTGCTGGGTCCCAATGGCGCAGGAAAAACGACGCTCATTCGTATGATGACGACGCTCACGCCGCCGACGTCTGGCACTGCGCGAATCGACGGACACGACATTCGCACCGATGCGGACGGCGTCCGCCACGCTCTCGGCGTGATCCCGCAAGCCTTTACGTCCGATCCTGAGCTGACCGCCAACGAAAATATGCTGATACACGCGAAACTCTATGGTGTGCCGTCGGACACGCGCGAGAAGCTTATTCACGACCTGCTCGAATCCGTGGACCTGTTGAAATTTCAAAATGCGCTGGTGCGCACCTTTTCAGGCGGTATGCGGCGGCGCCTCGAAATCGCTCGAGGTCTGGTCCACTCGCCTAACATCCTTTTTCTCGATGAGCCCACGACCGGCCTCGATCCCGTTTCGCGCACAAACGTGTGGGAAATGATTCGAAATATGCGCGACAAATCGAAGCTCACAATCCTTCTCACCACGCACTATATGGACGAAGCTGACAAGCTCTGCGACCGCATCGCAATAGTCGATCACGGGAAGCTGGCCGCCCTTGATACGCCGACGGCGCTCAAGGATAGCGTGCCGGGTACAGACTCCGTGGAAGCGGAGTTCGAAGGCGCGCCGTCGGACTGGCCGCAGCAACTTCAAGGGCTCGCTCAGTCTGCCGGAGTCACGGTCCACGACGGCGCGGCTCGTATCGCATCGCACGACGGCCCAGCCACCGTGGCGGCACTGATGGATCTGGCGCGAGCCCGGCACGTCACCGTAAAAAAGGTTTCCGTCACGAGTACCACGCTCGACGATGTGTTTCTCCATTACACGGGCAGTGAACTGCGCGATGCCGCTCATGGAGGCGCCGGCTATGACATCAGCCATCTGTATCGCTAAGAATCCGCAGCGTGCTCAATTTCAATCATTAGCAAAGGCAGGCCGGGCATGAAGTTTTTTCGCGTAAGCGCGCTGATCGAACGCGACATGCGGAAATTCTTCCGCAGTCCTGCGTTGATGATGGCTTCGATGGTGTTTCCGCTCGTGCAGCTAATCGTTCTCGGCTACGCGTTCGGCGGGAAGATAAAAGGCGCGGTCGTCGCCGTCGTGGATCAGGATCAGACGGTGCAATCGCGCCGCCTTCGCGAAATGTTTAACGGAATTTCAGCCGGACCGCAAACGTTCCGCGTCGTCGAGTACAATTCCCTGCCGCAAGCGATCAACGATCTGCGCTCCGGATTTGTGGCCGCCGTCGTCCAGATTCCATACGACTTCACACAACGCTACTATCAGCACAACCGCCCCCGCATTTCGTTCACTGAGGACAACACCGACCAGTTCGTCTCCAGTTCCCTGCTCGAACGTGTGCAGCAAATGGTGAACGATTTAAACACTCCGGATGTGGAGCCGCGCCTTGCGAGCCAGGTGGATTTGAACGTGGTAGAAATGTACCCCTACATCGAGTACATCAAATATTTGCTCGCCGGCTCGATTGCGATGTCCATTTTCATCGTCGCCATGATCGGAGGCGGAATCACGTTTATCGACGACAAGGCGCGCGGGCTGCACGAAGGATATCTCGTCACACCGATCCAGAAAACGGAACTCGTCATGGGACTGATAGGCGCGGGCGCGCTGAAGGGGTTGATGGCCGGATTTGTGCTGACGATTATCGGCGGCCTGATTGCTGGAATCCCGCGGCTTTGGGACCCCGTGCGATTGGTTTACCTGGCGATCGTTGTGCTGGTGGCATCCATCGCGATGATCAGTTTCATGTTTCTCGTGATGGTTCGCGTCGACGACCCGTTGGTGCCGCGCGCTATTTTCGGCGTACTGAATACGCTGTTATTCTTTCCGTCCGGTGCCGTGTATCCGGTCGAAGCGTTTCCAGGCTGGCTGAGATGGATTTCCGTGGTCGATCCGTTCACGTACACGGTTCACGCGCTGCGAAACCTCACGATTAAGAACACGGGGATTGAAGGAATTTACAAGGACGTGTTAATTTTGTGCGCTTTTTCTGCCATCATGATTCTGGGCAGCATCGCACTTTTCAAGCGGCAACTATAAATCCGAGGAGCCCACGTGACGATTTTTGGCGGCACCGACGAGCATCCGCCCTCGAAGATTCGACGGTATATCATCACAACTCTTGCGTTTATTATCCTCGTCGCGCTCGGCTGCTGGTATTTGCTCCGTTTTCACAAGGAGACAAACTCCGTCAAGCAATTCCTCAACACGGTGGCATCCGGTAATTTCGAACTGGCTTATCAGATGTGGAAGCCCGCGCCCAGTTTTTCTTTTAAGGACTTCATGGACGATTGGGGACCGAACAGCTACTACGGCCCGGTGAAGAGCTTCCGCATCGAAAGCGCCGAGGAAATCAAGCACGGAGGGGAGTCGCCGTCGGGTGTTGTCGTCACCGTGGAGGTCAGCCCCTACGATACCTTTCCGGCGCACGGCGATGCGGCGAAAGAAAACAAAATCAAAGAAGTCCGTTTGTGGGTGCAATACAAGGATCAGTCGCTCGGCTACCCGCCTTAAATTGAGCTCGCGGCCACGAGATAAGGATCGCGAGAGCGTTATTGCGGTTCGATTCTGGCCTCATCAACGAGCATCACGGGAATGTCTTCGCGGATCGGGTAAACTCTCCGGCACTTCGTACATTTTAAACCTTTCTGATCGCTCGTGAGTTGCACGGGTGTCTTGTCCAGCGGGCATACCAGGATATCGAGCAGTTCCTGCGACACAGCCATTTGATTCCTCCACGCTCGCATATTCTATCGAAGTCCTGCGCACAACGTAATCCACGAATGCGAAGCCGTCAGGTCAGGCTCGAAACCATCAACCTAAGCCGTCCTTTCCACTCCGCCCCTGGCTGCAACTCCACCGGCCAGGTTGCAATGATCTGCGAACCTTGATAGATGCGCTCGAACCCATCTTCGGATTCCGAAACGGTCTCGATCGGCGAAACCCAGAACTCGCGAGCGGTGGGCGCCGACAGCGTAACCGCAACTTTCTGCCATTCGTCCACGACACGAAGGTCGGAAGCGGGCACCGCCGACGCCCATCGAAGCGGATACCGCTGGCCGGATGATTCGAAATACCGGTCGGGAGCTGCCGGTGCAAGGAAATTCACCACTGCTTCGATGCCGATGACGACTGAAGCAGCGCCGGGGGCCGTCCTTCGCAGCGTCGTGTCGCAGGTAATGTCGAATCCTTCCGGCGTGCGCGAAAACGTGAATGTCTTTTCCGCCGGCCAATCCGTGCTTTGCTCCGATGCAAGTGTCGCGCCTGTCTTAGATACGTCCACCACTCGGAACTTTCCGCCGGCGAGCGCCGCGTTTTCTTCCAAACGCACCGTCGTACAATCCTGATAGGTCTTGTCCGGTCTGAAAAGCAGCAGGCGGAAAAAGTGGCGAGGCCAGCGGTCGTAGTGGAGCCACCGTTCGAGGCCTTCTTCCTTCACGCGAGCCTGATCGTGAATGGACTTCACGCCTTGGTCGTTGTTCGCCCCCACATTCTTCAGCGCCGAATGGTATGCCTCCGGCCGCCGCTCGAGCGAATTGATCAACGCGACATTCGTTCCGCGGCAATCGATGGCGCACATCGTAGCGCCGTCGTCCGGGTCGAGAAGCGCCGCATAGCGGTCGGACGTAAAGTAAATCTCCTCGCGGCCGTCCGCGTCGAAATCGAATTGCGTGACTTCCGCGTACTGCTTGGACCGGTGCGCGAGGCGATCGGCAATCGCTTCCGCTTGAATCAGCGAAGTCCACAGCGCGGTGCGCAGGTGTGGCGAATAGAGCCCGCCGAAAATCCCGTGCCAGTACGCGTCATTGCACTGGCTGCGCAGCAGGAGGGTCGTAGCCTCTCCGCTTGCCCGGAGAGCCGACTTGTCCCGAGGGCGGTTCTCCGTAAGCTTTCGCACCTTCTCCGAAACGTGCAGCATTTTCTTCTGCAAAATGTTCGACTCGCAGTATTTCGTGAAGAAATTGCGCCAGATGCCTCCGCGCAGGAACGGGAGCGCTTCCGCCCGCGATGCGAACTCCTCCGTCAACGCGTGGTAACGCCTCCGCGCGGCGGTCGGCAGCGCCCACTCCATCATCTCGGTGTACGACGCGGTGGGAAGATCGGCGCGGCCGGACGACGGGTGCGAAGCGATGGCATCGCCCGGCGTGGTTGTTTCAAGCCACTCCGCATTCTTCTCGAGCTCAAGAAAAAAATTCTCAAGCCACTTATTCTTATAGCAATGTTCGTAGGTTCCCGGCCAGACGCCGAACTTCTCAAGATCGTCCCCCATGGCGGCAAAAGCGCCAGGGTGCTCGTTGGCAGCGCGGCGTAGAAAGTCGGAACTTTCTTCCACCGGGCGAAATGGAATCAAGTATCGCAACGTTTTCAATCCGGGAAGAATCTTCACGGTGTGGCACAGGTCTTCGGCGCAGTAGTAGCCGAACAGTTGGTTCTGCTCGAACCCAGCCCCGAGAAAATGATTGTCATCCACCAACGTGTATTCCACACCGGCGGGTGCAAGCGATGAAGGAAGCTGCGGCTCCCAGACGCGCTCGGCAAGCCACGCTCCGCGAGGACGCGTCTGAAGATGCTTCTCGACATAGTCGGCGAGGCGGGTAATCTGCTTGCGGCGATCCGCGGGAGGAATTGCAATCAGAATTGGCTCATAATGGCCGCCTCCAACCATCTCAATCTGGCCGCGCTCTATCAGCCCGCGCAACCGATCGAAATATTCAGGGTGGACGCGTTCGATCCACTCGAGCAGCGAGCCCGTATAGTGCAGCCCCACACGAATCGAGGGATGCCGGGATAGAACTTCGATGAACGGCAGGTAGGCTTGCGCGTAGGCTCGCTCGAGAACATCCTCGAAATTCCCAACCGGCTGATGCGCGTGAATCAGAAGAGCGAGCTGGAATTTCGTCACCGACGGACCTCGCTGGAACCCAAACAGGATAACCTGATTCCAGCGAACTTCACAGGTGACGCCCGCGGCACGTTCAACGACAGATTAGGGTTCTCGCTGCGCCGGCGCCGGCAAATTTCGAAAACCGCTCGCCCAACCGCGCCATTGCCTCCGCCAGCCCGAAATCGGAGTCTCCCACGGGCGCGTAAATCACAACGAGAATTTCCTTCGCCGATTCCGTGATCATGCTCCGCGTGGAATCGCTGATTGGGCTGCCGAACGGGCCGTCAGGGTCGGCGAGAACTGGCCTGCCCTCGAGATGCCACATTTTTTTCCCGATGCCTTCGTACGTTTCGCCCGACGCGCCGTGGCGCAGCGCGATCGGCGGCCGAATGCGCGCCCGATCGTAGCAACCATACGGCCAGCCCGTTTCAATCGAGCCAAGATTGCAGATGTCGACAACGTTTGCGACCCGATACAAGCCCTTGCCCTGCACCACACGCCGCAGCAATGCTTCCGACGATGGCCGATACTTCGAAGGGTCCATACCCCACTCGCGAAACATGCCGCGCACCGCACGGATCGCCGGCGCCTCTGCAAGGCTCTCGATCGTGAATTCGCTGCGCTTCCGCTCAGACACTTCGTTCATCAATTTCGCCAGCCCCAAATCAACGGGGACAACACGCAATCCGTCGGCTTCGACTACGCCAAGCTTAACGCCCGGCAATTCGATCCGAATTTCCATACTCGCTCTTCTCTCCCGCTGATATCGTATCCAAGCACGCGGCCACAGATGTCGTAAACATGTTCCGCGAAGATTCTATCGGGAATCGAAAGAGCGAGCGATGAAATCTGCAGAGCGAAAGCGGAAATTCGAAGTGGGCCGCGCTCAGTTCAACGCGAAGAAATTTTTCGAAGCTCACGAGTTCTGGGAAGAAATCTGGCTGCACGAAGCGGAACCTGAGAAAACTTTCCTCCAGGGCTTGATTCAGATCACTGCCGCCTTCCACCACCGCCAGCGCGGAAACTCGGAGGGCGCGGAATCGCTCCTCGCCTCAGGAATCGTAAAACTTTCACGATTTCCGGACGACCATCACGGCCTTGCGATCGGACAGTTGCGCGCGCTCGCGAAACAATGGGCTCGCGCGCTCGGCACGGGAGAAGACCTCGGGGAGGAAGCGCTACCGAAACTCAAGCGTGTGCGTGTGTACGCGAAACCGATCCGTTCCGTGAAGCAACGCAAGGGCTCCGTCCGCACTAAGGCTCCACGATAATCCTGCCTTTCATTCTGCCGTGCCCGGTACCGCACTTCTTGCAGCAGGTAAACGAGTAGGTGCCCGGTGTTTGTGCAATGAATTCCACCGTGCCCGTCACGTTCTTTTTCAGCTTCAAGCAATCATCGCCGTAGGTGAACGACAAGCCCGGCGCTGCATTCGGCTGGCCACCATCTGGAAATGGCTTGATGCGGATTCCGTGCGTCCGATCGACAGAGGTCACTTTCAACTGAATTTTCTCTCCGGCCTTTACATGGATCTCGGATGGTTCGAATTCGAAATTCTTGGCGGTCATCTCAATCACTCGCGGCGGGCGCTCGGGAGGCTTTTCCTGCGTTTCCTGCGCGACAACACAGGGAACGAGAACTGCAAGCGCCAGCATCGTTGCTGAAATTGCGATTTTTCGCTTCACAACGTCTCCTTTGTTCCGGCTTCGCCCATCTCGGAAGTTTTTGAGATGCAACGCCGGCACGTATTGCTGCTCTCAGAAAAAACAAAACCCCGCTCACGAAGCGGCAGTCTAAGGCTTCCAATTCAACAAGAGAAGCTGCGGAATTGCCGAGCCTCGAAGCTGCGCGATTGACTCTCTCCGCCACCTGTGGAACGCTGCTGGGAGGAGCAATTATGGATCTAGATCGCGAGCGCATCCTCGAAGCACTGCGGCAGTGCTACGACCCTGAAATTCCTGTCAACATTGTGGATCTTGGGCTGATCTACGATGTCCAGAACGATCCCGACGGAAACGTCGCCGTGAAAATGACGCTCACGACCCAAGGCTGCCCTTCGGCGCTAGCGATCCCTGAGCAGGTAAAACAGCGCATAGGCACTATCGTAGAGGTCCGCGATGTGAGCGTCGAGATTGTCTGGGAGCCACCCTGGAATCCCAGCATGATCAGTGCCGCTGGACGGAAGGCACTTGGCATCGAAACTGACGCATAGCGCCCCAAAATTAGAAAGCGCGGTGAATCGGAAGATTCACCGCGCCGAATATCGTTCACCCCAACTTCACGATCCGCGCGAAACGCCCGCGGATTCTTTCCGCTACGCCTTCTTATTCGTGTACCAATCGGCGTTGATTGGCGTGAAGTTCGCCCACTTCTCTGGCAGATCTTCGAGCGCGAAAATGGCGGTCACCGGGCAGACCGGAACGCATGCCCCGCAGTCGATGCACTCCACTGGGCTGATGTACAGCTGCGTTTCCGCCTCGAAGTCCGGTTCATCCTTGCGCGGGTGGATGCAGTCAACCGGACATACGTCGACGCATGCCGTGTCCTTCGTACCGATGCAAGGCTCTGCGATTACATAAGCCATTTCGTTTTCTCCTGAAAAAGAGCTGACCTTTCAACAGTATAACTGGCGTTCCGCAGGTTCGAACGCCGAATAATTTTTATATCACTATTCCCAGGGAGGCACAAGCCCGCCTCGCGGCGCCGGTTTCGGCAGCCTTCATATGGCGCTGCTTTCCCGGCGGCTCAGAGGTCAGTCCAGCTCCGCGGGCGAAGTTGCCGCCGCGACGCCTCAACCGCTAGAATAGTGGCGTGAAAACAAAACCATCATGGACTTCTCAGAAGTTTCTAGTCCTTGCCATCGTGTTTCTTGCCCTTGCGCTCGCGGGAATCTCACTCCCATCGCCGGCGCAAACCGCCTCTGGCAAGCCCACGCCTAAATCCGCAAAGCCGGCCGCAGCCGATTTGCCGCTGATTGATCTTGCCGGCTATAACCAGGCCCTCGCGAAGTATCGCGGCAAGCCGCTCGTCGTCACGTTCTGGGCCACTTGGTGCGAGCCGTGCCGCGACGAATTCCCGCTCGTCGTCCGGCTCTACAAACAATACTCTTCGCAGGGCCTCGCAATATTCGGCGTCAGCCTCGATGATGATTCGGACATGAATCTCGTTCGCCGCTTTCTTGCTCGCAACCAGCCCGGCTTTCCAAGCTATCGGCAGAAACCCGGTATCGACGTCGACTCATTCTATCGCGGCGTCAACCCTGCGTGGACGGGCACTATGCCGGAAACAATTTTTTACGGGCGCGATGGGCGCATTATCGGGCATTTCGTCGGCGAGCAGCCCCGCGCCGCATTCGAGGAAGGCATACGCCAGGTTCTGGCAAGCCCGGGCGCTGCTGCGCACAGTCACTAGACTCGAACCAGACATCCCGGGACGGGATTCGTTCCGGCCGTACGAAATTACTCTTTCGGGAGGCGCTGCGATGCTTCAGACACGCGGAAACAAGCTTACCTGGCTCGGCCACTCAGCATTTCGCATCACTACCCCATCCGGAAACGTGATTCTGATTGATCCGTGGATTCAAACGAATCCCATGACTCCCGAAGCTCTCAAGCGAGTCGATCGCGTCGATACCATGCTCATTACGCATGGCCACTTCGATCACATCGCTGATGCCGTCGATCTCGGCAAAAAATTCAAGCCCCAGGTTGTCGGAATCTACGAAACATGCGCCTGGCTCGAATCGAAGGGGGTCCCCAACACGTCCGGCATGAACAAGGGCGGCACCCAAAAGGTCGGCGAAATTGAGGTTACGATGGTCAACGCATTCCACTCCTGCGGCATCCAGGACGGCGACAAGATCGTTTACGGCGGAGAGGCGTGCGGATACATCGTTCGCCTTCCGGGCGGGCTCACTGTGTACCACTCCGGCGACACTTGCGTTTTCGGCGATATGAAAATCATCGGAGAACTCTACGCGCCCACCGTCGCGATGCTGCCGATCGGCGACCACTACACGATGGGCCCTCGCGAAGCCGCACTCGCAATCCGCCTGCTCAACGTTCGCCACGTAATCCCCATGCACTTCGGCACGTTCCCGCTTCTCACCGGCCGCCCCGATTCCTTGCAGGACCTCACACGCGATGTGCCGAGCCTCGAATACCACGTCCTGAAGCCGGGCGAGACGATCGGCGACGAACACGCCGCAAGCGCGAGGTAGCTTCTTTTTAGCGCCGGCGTCTTGCCGGCTCTTTTGACTTCTTACCATTCTCAGCGACACGCAGGAAGGAAACCTATGGCTGGCAAAATCCTCAACTCAAATGTCGAGCGCTACCTCGACCATCTCCTGCCGAAGCGCGACTCCGTTCTCTCGGATATGGAACGCTACGCCAGGAAACACGACGTTCCCATCATCGGCCCCGCTTGCGGACGTCTGCTCTATCTCGTCGCACAGATGTCCGGCGCGAAGCGAATTTTCGAGATGGGCTCGGCGATCGGCTATTCGACCATCTGGCTTGCCCGTGCAGCGGGCGCCGGCGCGGAAATCTATTACACCGACGGCAGTCCGGAAAACGCCAAACGCGCAAAGGACAATTTCCAGCGGGCAGGAGTCGACGACCGGATCAAGATCCTCGTCGGCGATGCGTTTGCTCACTTCGATGCGAGCAGCGGCCAATTTGATCTCATCTTCATCGATATCGACAAGCATCAATACCCGGAAGCGCTCGAAAAAGCTCTGCCGCGTTTGAAGAGCGGCGGCATACTACTCACCGACAACGTGCTCTGGTCCGGCCGCGTCACCTCGAAATCAAAAGACGTTCGCACCCGCGCGATCCAGAAATTCAATCAAATGCTCTACGCCTCAAAAGAGCTCTTCCCGATCCTCATCCCTTTGCGCGACGGCGTCGCAGTCTGCCGCAAGATCTAGGCAGCCCTGTCATAGTTGCGGTAAAGGACAAAGAGCCTCCGATTTTGTCGGAGGCTCTTTGCTCAGACGAAAACCCAAAGACGTGTGGGAGTGCCTCTATCGCTGCGCGATCGTAAGCGGAGCGGTCAATTTATGATGCAGCCGCATCTCTGCCGGAAACGTGATATCTCGTTTTTCCGGTGAATGCAGTCCCAGCAGTTCCCGCACCGCCGCCGGCGACAGCTTCAATCGCCGATTCGTTGCCGCCGCCGGCCAGGTGCATTCCTTCGCACCGTTGTGCCTCTGTTCGTGAGTTATTTGTGGTTCGGAGGATCGGGGCTTGCGACGAATATGGTTCTAGTTCCGGTCGCCGGCTGCCGCTACGATTTCTGGTTTCAAGCCGCAGTTTCTCGCGAGGATTTCGGAACCAAGTTACGCAAGAAAAACATCAGGTTGGCGGGGCGCTCGGCAAGCCGCCGCATGAAATACGGAAACCAATCGGTGCCGAACGGAATGTAGATGCGCAAACGATAGCCCTCGCGCACGAGCTGCTTCTGCAGATCGGTGCGAATTCCGTACAGCATCTGAAACTCGAACTGGTCGCGCCCGATGGTTCGCTCGCGCACGAACTCCTTTGTCGCCTGGATCATTGCAGGATCGTGCGTCGCAATCCCATGATAAATCCCGCTCGGAAGGAGCAGCTTCATCAGCCTCACGTAGTTTGCGTCCACGTCGGCCTTCTCCGGAAACGCAATCTCCGGCGGCTCTTTGTACGCGCCCTTGCAAAGCCGCATCCGGCAACCCACTCTCAAAAGATCCTGAACGTCCTGCTCTGCCCGGAAGAGGTACGCCTGCATCACGGTTCCCACGCCCTCACATTTCGCTCGCACCCGTTTCGTCAATTCGACCGTGCGCTGCGTGTACGCTGAGCCTTCCATATCGATGCGCACGAAATTCCCCTGGCTTGTCGCGTGCGCCACGATTTTTCCGACAAGCTCCTCGCAAAGCGATTCGCTGAGATCGAGTCCAAGTTGCGTGAGTTTCAGCGACACGTTCGCGTCCAGCTTTTCGCGCGCGATGCGATCGAACATCGCGAGATAGCCGTCCGCGGCGGTGCGCGCTCCCTCCTCATCCGACACGTTCTCGCCGAGCAAATCGAGGCTCGCCGAACGGCCCGTGTGATTCACGGCGCGCGCTGCTTCAATCGCATCGTCCAGCGTTTCTCCCGCTACAAATCGCCGCGCCACCCGCCGGCTCACACCATTGCTCATGATCAATGGCGCCAGCCGTTTGCTTTCGGAAAGCTTCAGAAGGAGTGCGCGCATCAGTGGGAGCTGCGCTCCGGTCGGTGGAAGAATAACGCGTGGATTCGCATGCGCTCGGAATTATGCCGCGAACTGCGCCAATGCACTAGTCCCGGTTACAGCTTGTGTTTCGCGAGAAACTTCTCGGCGTCCATCGCAGCCATGCAGCCGGAACCGGCCGCCGTGATCGCCTGCCGATAGTGATGGTCCTGCACGTCTCCGGCCGCGAAAACGCCTTCGACATTGGTTTTTGGCCCATCGTGCGTCGTCAGGTAGCCGTTGTCGTCCATATCGAGCTGGCCTTTGAAGATCTTCGTATTCGGATCGTGGCCGATTGCGACGAACACGCCTTCCACCGCCACCGTCTTCTGGACATCCGTCTCGACGTTGCGCAGCGTGACCAGCTCCACCGACTTCTTTTCCACGTCATCCACGTGCTCGATGACGTACGGCGTCAGAAACTCGATCTTTTTGTTCGTCCGCGCCCGATCAAGCATGATCTTCGTCGCGCGAAATTCATTTCGCCGGTGCACCAGCGTCACCTTCTTCGCGAATTTCGTCAGGAACGTCGCTTCTTCCATCGCCGTGTCGCCGCCGCCCACCACGATGATTTCTCGGTCGCGGAAAAAATAGCCGTCGCAAGTCGCGCACGTCGAAACGCCATGGCCCAACAGGTGTTTCTCCGACTCGATCCCCAGCATCCGCGCCGAAGCTCCGGCAGCCACGATCAATGCTTCGCATTCATACGATTCTTTGCCCGCCACAAGTTTGAACGGCCGCTTGCTCAAGTCCACGGACGTCACGGCTCCCGCCGCAAATTCCGTGCCGAATCGCTGCGCCTGCTTTCGCGCGTTCTCAATCAGCGCGGGCCCCAAAATACCGTCGGGAAATCCCGGAAAATTCTCGACCAGGGTCGTCAATCCGAGTTGCCCGCCCGGCTCGTAGCCGTCGAGCACCAGCGGTTGCAATTCCGCCCGTGCCGCATAGATAGCGGCCGTCAGCCCCGCACACCCGCTGCCGATGATGATTACTTTATGCACTGAAATCTCCTAGGCGATTCGATGCTGAATCGAGTGCTGCGATGCAAACTGGAAAGCTGACCATTGTAACATTTCACGCGCCAACAGCTATCCCCGGCAGCTTCTCGCCGCGGGGCGAGGCATTTGCGGACCGCCTGGACCGTGAGTGATAATGCCTCACGTAGGAGCTTTCGCATGCAAACCACGGCGAGCCTGTTCCGCCTCCTCAACGAATTCATCGTTCTGCTTCTCGGCGCGCTGTTGATTCTGCTCGCTGCCTCCCACCGCATTAGCCTGCCCACGCGGCCCGGCTTGTGGATCGTGCTGGGAATCGCTCTGGTATTTTGGGGGCTTCGAACGGGAATGCGGCCCGAACCGAAAACCGCTCATGAACATTCAGCCATTCGTGGCGGATCGCTGATACTCGTAGGGATCATCATCGTCGGGGTTCCGCTGGTCCCGCTTCAGTATGAAGCGCTGCTGCTGGCTTTGGCTGGCGGTGTGCTCGTGCTCCGCGGCCTTCTCGGCAGTGTGCTTCTTGTGCGCGCTTCCTGATGAAGTGCACGGTCTGCGTGCGTTTCTCTTGAGCAAAGGGAGACTCAAATGGAAATCGTAAATCTCGCTGAAAAGCTCTCGAAAGTGAACGACTACTGGAGTCCCAAGATCGTGGGCGAGTTGAACGACTCCTACGTAAAAGTGGTGAAGTTCAAAGGCGCGTTCGTCTGGCATCACCACGACAACGAAGACGAAATGTTTCTCGTCGTGAAAGGCCGGATGAAGATGCGCTTCCGAGATCGCGACGTAGTCGTCTCGCCCGGAGAATTCATCATCGTCCCGAAGGGCGTCGAACACCTGCCGGAGGCCGACGACGAAGTCCATATTGTCCTGCTCGAGCCCAAGACCACGCTGAACACCGGCAATGTCCGCAGCGAGCGGACCGTGGTAGAACTGGAGCGGCTCTAGTTCGCACTCGCAGCACCCGAGCTCGTGAATCAGCTCCAGGAGTGAGGTCAAGTCATGAAGCGCCGCCTCTACACACTCGACGTATTCACCACCAGGCAATACGCCGGAAATCCGCTCGCCGTGATTACCGATGGCGATGGCATCTCGCAAGTAAAGATGCAAGCCATCGCCCGCGAAATGAATCTCTCCGAGACGGTTTTTGTCCAGCGGCCGACGAACAACGGTGCGCTCGCCCGACTTCGAATCTTCACCACCACGCACGAACTTCCACTCGCCGGCCATCCCGTGATCGGCACCTGGTTTCTGCTTGCCGAGCTCGGTGTTGTCCCCGCTTCGGAAGGGCACGTTCAGGTCTTGCAACAAACCGGCGCGGGGATACTTCCCGTTGAATTCAATTTTCACGATGGGCGCCCGGTGCGCGTCACGATGACGCAAAAACCCGCGCGGTTTATCGCTACGAAATTGAATCGCGCCGCGCTCGCCGAAGCACTGGGCTTGAAAGCAGCTGATCTCGATCCCACATTGCCGCTCGAATTTGTGTCCACCGGAATTTCGAATCTGATGGTCCCCATCCGCCGAAGAAATGTGCTTCCGAAAATCCACATGAACATGAGGGCTCTCGCGCAATTGATTTCGCGCAACGGCGTGATGGCCTACTGCTTCGCGCTTGGCACGCGGGGAAAAGCGTTTGCGCGGGGGATGCTGCCGTGGGGGCTAGTCGAAGACCCTGCGACGGGATCGGCGGGTGGATCGCTCGGCGCGTACCTGGTGCAGCACGAACGGCTGCGAGCGTCGGAGACGCTGACGATCGCGCAAGGCGTCGAGATGGGGAGGCCGAGCGAAATTCAGGTGGATGTAACTTCGGTGCGCGGGCGCCTGGTCCCGAAAGTGAGCGGTTCGGCCGTCCGCGTTTTCGAAGGACACATCGAAGCGTAGTCGCGGGCCTAGCCTTCGAGTTTTTTCTGCGCCGCGTCGAGGATACCGTTCAGAAATGCGGGGGCTTCGGCAGATGAAAATTTCTTCGCGAGTTCCAACGCTTCGTCGATCACCACCTTCACCGGGGCGGTACCGGAGTTGAATTCGTAAATCGCGAGCCGCAAAATATTCCGGTCCACCGCCGCCAGCCGCTCGAACTTCCAGTTCTCTGAAAGTTCACCGACGAGTTTGTCGCTGGCATCGGCTTGCGCGATCGCGCCTTCGAAAAGCTGATTTGCAAATTTGCGCGTGGAATCCGCGGCGCGAGCCGACTTCCAAAAATGTTGTTCGATTCGCGCGGGCTTTTGGTGCGCCATGTCCCACTCGAAGAGCATCTGCAGCGCAAATTCACGCGACTTGCGCCGCAGCGTCATCGTTTTCCGCGCCGCAAATCAGCGCCGGACTTCGTCGAGAGTTTGCGCGAAAGCTGGCCCATCTCGACTGCACCCAATCCGGCCTCGTAGCCCTTGTTGCCGGACTTCAGTCCGGCGCGATCGATGGCCTGTTCGAGCGTGTCGCAGGTGAGAACGCAAAACGCCATCGGAACGCCGGTATCGAGCTGCGCGATTTGAATCCCGCGGGCGGTTTCCGTGCAGACGTAATCATAGTGAGAAGTTTCACCGCGCAGCACGCATCCGATACAGATAATCGAATCGACGCGGCCGGTGGCCGCGAGTTTTTTTGCCGCGATCGCGATTTCGAGCGAGCCGGGAACGCGGACGAGTTCGATCTGCTTCTCACTGGCGCCGGCTTGGTCGAGCGCTTCGAGCGCGCCCGCGAGGAGGCGGTCGGTGATGAAATTATTGAAGCGGCTTACAACGATTCCGAAGCGCAGTCCTGCCGCGTTCACTCCGCCTCTAGTCACGTGTGGTTTCAATGCCATGTTTCAACGCCCCTGAAATTTTGCCGGCCGCTTTTCGATAAAGGCGCGGGTGCCTTCGCGCATGTCTTCGGTCGAGCAGCACACGCCGAAGAACGTCGCTTCGAGAAACAGCCCTTCTTCGAGCGTCATATCCATTCCGTGCTCGATCGCTTCTATGGCGAACTTCACTGCCAGCGGCGCGTTGGCGATAATTTTCTTCGCAATTGCTTCCGCGGTGGGCAGAAGGTCTGCCAGTTCGACGACGCGGTTCACCAAGCCGACCCGGAATGCTTCATCGGCGGTGATCATCTCGCCGGTGAGAATTAATTCGTGCGCGACGCCTTTGCCGCAGAGCCGCGAAAGGCGCTGCGAGCCGCCGAATCCCGGCAGCAATCCTAGTTTTACTTCCGGCTGGCCAAGTTTTGCGTTCTTGCTCGCGATACGCATCGTGCAGCCGAGAGCCAGTTCGCAACCGCCGCCGAGCGCGAAGCCATTGATCGCGGCGATCGAAGGCTTGCCCATCGTTTCAAGGCGGTGCAGGACGCGATTGCCAAAGACCGAGAACTCCTTGCCATCAACGGGAGTGCGCTTGGCGAGCTCGTTGATATCGGCACCTGCGACGAAAGCTTTTTCGCCCGCGCCGGTAAAGATAATCACGCGCACGGAATTATCGCGTTCGATGGCTTCGAGACAATCACCGAGTTCTTCGACTGTCTTCTGATTCAGCGCGTTGAGGACATTCGGACGATTGAACGTGACGCGCGCGATCTGGTCTTTCACTTCGTACAACAGATTCTCGTAGGCCATGGAAGCTTTTCCTTTTCCCAGTTTGCTCGTTTTGTTTTTCGGTCTTACGTCAGCTGCATCGCTTTCGGTTTCGCCGGATCGGCGTAATCGTAGAATCCGCGGCCGGCTTTGCGGCCGTTCCAGCCGGCGAGCACCATTCGCTTCAAAAGCGGAGGCGATGCGAAGCGCTTTTCCTTGAATTCGTCGAACATGATGTGAGCGATGTAGTGGGTGGTGTCGAGGCCCACGAAATCGAGAAGGGTGAGCGGGCCCATTGGATGGCCGCAGCCGAGTTTCATGGAGTTGTCGATGTCTTCGACGGAACCGACGCCTTCTTCGAGAGCTCGCACCGCGTCGAGCAAATACGGGACGAGAAGACGATTGACGATGAACCCGGTGCGATCGGAGGTGCGGACGACTGTTTTACCCAGGCGACCCCCGAATGCGACCATCTCCTCGAATACTTTGGGATCGGTCGCGATGGTGCGAATCGCTTCGACGAGCTTCATCACCGGCACGGGATTGAAGAAGTGCATTCCGAGGAAACGATCCGGGCGCTGGGTGAAGGTGGCCATCTCGGTGATCGAAAGCGAGGAGGTATTGCTCGCGAAGATGGTGGACTTCGGGCAGAGTTTGTCGAGCGCCGACCACAAATCGCGCTTCGCGGGCAACTGCTCGATAATCGCTTCGATGATCAGGTCGGAATCCTTCAAGTCTTCGACGTTCGTAGTGCCGCGCAAGCGGCCGCGGACCTGGTCGCGATCGCCAGCGGTGAGAGTTCCCTTCTCGACGAGGCGCGCGAGATTTTTTTCAATCGATTGCAGTCCTTTGTCGAGAAGCTGCTGCGAAACTTCGCGCACGGTTACGTGGCAGCCTGCTTGCGCCGCCACCTGCGCGATGCCAGAGCCCATCAGGCCGCATCCCACCACACCTACTTTTTCAATTGCCATGCAACTGCCTCCCAAAATTTGATTCCGGTATGACTGCGACGGCACGCCGGATGGCGCCGTAGTAGGGTAAGTGAACGGGCGGATAGAGGCAAGGAGGCAGGACAGCGCTGAGAGAGACGGACGCAGGGAGGCGGGAAGAGGAAGGAGAAGGGATGCAGCAGCCGGCGCGAAACGAGCCGGCAGCTGGGGCATTAATTGGCTAGAGGCAACACCCGCTGGATCAATTCATCGCTAAATTTCTGTTGCTCTTCGAAAAATGGGAAATGGCCAGATTTGTCGAACCAGACAAATTCCTTATGCGGGGCCGTGATCGTTTGACTGTAGTCCCTAATCAGCGACGGGCGACAGTATGGATCGTTTCGTCCCTCGAGGAAAAAGATTGGCGTCCGGAAATCGAATCCAAGTTCATCCAGACGAACTTTCGCCAGTTGGGGAAACAGCGTGCTAATCGAAAGCGAAGTGCCATGAATCCAACCGTAGTCATCTGCAAGGGAGTATTCAGGAGCTGATACAACTGAGGACAAAATTCTTTTGGTATCCGTAAACTGCGGCGTGCCTGGGGGCGGCGCAAGTAAGACCTGTTCCCAGTTTCTCAAGATCGAGGTCTTTGTTAAGTCCGGGTTTGCAGGAGGATAAGGGGCAATACTCTCGAGATCTTTAACGCCTTGTTCGTTGTGGCGGTCGCGAGCTTGCTGCAAAGCGTCTTGATATGCGACCGATTCGTTCTGGTCCATATTGACGACTTGCCCGACTCCGACGTAGGCGTAAATGAGTTCCGGATGTTCGTGGGCCAACCAAAGACCCAGCACACTTCCCCAAGAATGGCCCATTACAAATATCTTTTCCCTGTGGAAGCGGCGCCGAAGATAATTGACGACGTCCAGCGTGTCCTGCTCCATTTGAGGCACGTTCATGGTTCTGCGCTGAAGTTCCTTATCGTTTGACGCGTATGTTTTTCCCGCTCCCCGTTGATCCCACTGCACTACGGTGAAATTTTTCTCCCAGGAAGCCTGCCATGCGCCCGCCAAGGGAATGAAAGCAATACCGGGTCCACCATGAATGAACAGAAGGATCGGGTGGTTCACATTCTGGCCCCGCACTTCGATCCACTGATCGATGCCGCCGATTCGGACAGGGTCGAGGGTGTTGATGCCGTTGGGTGAAGTGATGGCGCGCTCTTCCGCCACTTTGTGCTGGAGATATTTTCGATATAACAAGGCAGAAGAGGGCAGCACGACGAGCAGGACAACGACTGCGATCCCGACGTACTTGAAAATCCTTTTGATCACCAGTGGTATCCTCAGGGAGGCTTCCCTCCCATGTATACGCGGAGAGTGGCGCCTTTGTTCCTTCGTTCCACGACGATAGTTCGACTAACTTCGGCAGAGGGATGAGACGCTCCAGCCTGAATAACCGTTGAGAAATTCTCCTCGGAGCGGTCCGATGGTTTTAATCGAGTAGCGGGAATCGCTGCTCACAACGAAGTTGGGCGGTTCTGAGGCGTCTGGCATCCTGTCCACTTCCGGACGATCATCTCCCATCAGCGCACGGAACTTGCCTTTTGACCGCCAATTCCACCGTGCCTGTTGAGTTATGAATGACTTAACAGCCCGCTGAATGGCCTCTGGCGTGCCGATCGGGAACCGATGAGTAACGGGGTGGGTGAAGCCAAAACAAAGGTAAGGAGCACGAACTGATGCGCTTGCGACCGGCACCCGGTACACGGTTCTTGTACACGTTCGCGGCAATTCTGCTAATGCTGCCGGCTGGATTCGCGAGAGAGAGAGGCCCTCGAGTCGAAGTGGTCTGTCCGTCGCCGCCGGCTCCGGTGAAGGTCGGGGAGAAGCAGGCATTGGTATACGAGTTACACGTAACGAATTTCGACGGAGTGCCGCTGACGTTGATGCGGCTAGAAGTTTTCGCGGACAAAGAAGAAGGGCAGCCGTTGAGCGCCATTTCCGGCGACGCGTTGTCTGCAGTGATGATTGAGGCGGGGTCAATGAGCGGAACGAAGGACTCGCAGACAATTGATCCGGCGAAACGCGCGATCATCTTCCTGTGGATCGAACTGAAGCCGGATCAGCGAGCACCCGCCAGCTTGAGGCACCGGCTGGTCTTCGCGAGCGGCGCACCCGGCAGCACCACGGCGGAAACGACGCTTGAGGATTTTCCGGTTGCCGTGAGCGAGGATGCAGCGCTAGTGCTCAGCCCTCCTTTTAATGGCGGGATTTGGGCGGCCGGAGACGGGCCTTCGAACGATTCAGATCACCGGCGCAGCGTGATCGCGATCGACGGCCATATTCATGTGGCACAGAGGTTCGCGATTGATTGGGTGAAAGTGGGGCCGAATGGCGACTCGCATGACGGAACCAGTCGCAACGAAAACTGGTGGGGCTACGGCGAGCCCATTCATTCAGTAGCGGACGGTGAAGTGACGCAAGCTGTGACCGGAATCCCGGAAAATACTCCGCGCGTACTTCCCACAACGACGACACTGGACAACATCGCAGGAAACTACGTGATCGTTCGGATCGCACCGAATCGCTACGTCACCTATGCTCACTTACAAAGCGCAAGCATTCAGGTTCGCGTCCACGATCAAGTGCACCGAGGAGATGTGCTGGCTCGTCTCGGAAACAGCGGCAATGCGACTGGTCCGCACTTGCATTTTCAAGTGACGGACGGGAACTCGGTTCTGCAGTCAGAAGGAGTTCCTTTTATTTTTGAAAAGTTCACATACCTCGGGCCCGGATCGGAGTACGAGGCCGACAAACATCCCTCCATTGCGCGGGAAAACTCCATTCCAGGAAATAACGACGTGGTCGAATTCGTCCCGCTGAAAAAACCCTGAGCGCTGGTCAAATCGGGCATGGCATGAGATTGCCACAACCCGCGTACTGTGACCGGCCGATTAGGCGGGTAGCCGGAAACTACGTCCGGCCGGGGTGCCGGGACGATTGGTCTGGATGACCCTGGCGAAACCGTACTATCGCCCGGAACGGTTCTCGCAACGATCAAGAAACAAGGGAGCAAAACAGCGGCCATCTCGGCCGCAAGTCCGCTGTGGGGCCGCAGGCGGTTACTACGTACCAAGTGCCGCTTGAATCTTTGCGACAATGTCACGGGCAGACGGGGCCATCGAGCCGTTCGGATCCAGACGCAGGTATTCCTGGAACTCGTGCAAAGCCCCGCGCGCGTCTCTTTTCTTCAGGAGGATATTCCCCATTAAAACGTGCACGGGAGCCATGTCTGGAAGAGCGGCCAGGGCTTTGGTGGCATGCGGGTCGGCGTCTTGCCAACGGCCCAACGCCATGTAGGTCTTAGCGATTTCATAGTGGCCAGCGACGGCTTCCGGGTTGAGGGTGAGTCCCTGGGACAAGGCTTTCTCTGCCGCGGGATAATCCTTCTCTTGATTGAAAGCGGCGCCGAGCTCGATGAATGCTCCCGAAGCCTTGGGATCGAGCTGAACGGCCTTCTGGAGGGCCGCTTCCGCGTCTTTGTATTTCCCGAGCGCAACGTAAGCGCCTCCGAGCATCGTATAGGCCTGGGGAAAGGCATCGTAGAGCTGAATCGCTTTCTGAAGGTGAGCGACGCCGGAATTGAGGTCCTTCGCTTCCAGGGCTTTCTGGCCCGCGTCGAATTCCTTGCGAGCGTCGTCCGGCACGGCGAGATCGGCAGCGGAGACAGAGCCAGCCTTCGCGTCCTTCGAGTCACCCGCGGAATCAGATCTCAAGTCGAGCGTGACGTACGCGCCCCTGACGTCTCTGAGATCCACGTCTTTCCTGATTTCCAGGTATCCGTGTTGCCTCACGCTGAGGACGTAGAGGCCAGTGGTGCGAGGATTGAACTGGCAGAAACCGTTGCTTCCCGTTGTGCACTGATCCACAACACCGGCTCCGGCGGACTCCAATTGGATCAAAATGCCTTGAGACGCAGAAGATCCGTCAGGATTCCGCACCTGTATTTTTATGTAGACGTTTTGGAAAGGCCCTTGAGTCATTCCGGTCTGAGCTTGCACGGAGACCGGTACCAAGAAGGAAATGAACGCGAGGGGAAAGACGAACCAGAGAATATGTTTCATAGTTCCTGCCCTTGAAGCACGATTCGCGCGCCTAAACATCAGGTATGTTGGCGATTCTGAACCTAAACTCGGCAAGAATCAACGCAAACGACGAATCCCGGAGCGATGGTTTCCGCAATCGCGAACCGAACTGGCGGGGTGCGCCTGATCGTCGCGAAGCTTCCTTCGAGAGCGGCTAGGCGGCGGATTCCACGATCATGGCGATGCCCTGGCCACCGCCGATGCAGGCGCTGGCTATGCCGTAACGGACGTTGCGGCGGCGGAGTTCGAGGAGCAGGGTGAGGACGAGGCGCGTGCCGCTGGCAGCGAGGGGATGGCCGAGGGCGATGGCGCCGCCGTTTACGTTTGTTTTATCGCGATTGAGGCCGAGGACTTTTTCGACGGCTAGATATTGGGCGGCGAAGGCTTCGTTCACCTCGACGAGATCGATTTGATCGAGCTTGAGGCCCGCGAGACCGAGGGCTTTTTGGATTGCGGGCACGGGGCCGATGCCCATGATGCGCGGCTCTACACCCGCTGTGGCCCAGGCGACGATGCGACCGAGCGGCTTCCAATTGCGCTCTTTGGCGATTTTTGCGTGGGTGACTACGACGGCGGCGGCGCCGTCGACGATGCCGCTGGCGTTGCCGGCGGTGACGATGCCGTCTTTGCGAAATGCGGGCGGAAGCGATTCGAGCGTTTCCATCGTTGTTTCGGGGCGGCGGTGATCGTCTTCGGCGACGGTGATTGTTTTCTTTCCTTTCTTCACTTCCACCGGAACGATTTCTTCTTTCAGGCGGCCGGCGCGAACCGCGGCTTCGGCGGCTTGCTGGCTGCGCAGCGCGTATTCGTCGGAGGCGCGACGGTCAATTCCCTTCTCTGCGGCGAGATTTTCAGCGGTTTCAGACATGCTGTAGCCGCAGTAGGTGTCGAACAGGCCGGACATGAGCGAGTCCTCGAGCTTGCCTTCGCCGAGGCGGAAGCCGCCGCGTGCGCCGCGAACGACGTGGGGCGATTGCGACATGTTTTCCATACCGCCCGCGAGAACGAGCGTGGCTTCGCCGAGCAGGATTCGTTGGGCGGCCTGGCTGATCGCTTCGATTCCCGAGCCGCAGAGGCGATTCACGGTTACGGCGGGAGTTTCCACCGGCAGGCCGGCTTTCAGTCCTACGTGGCGGGCGCCATAGAGAGCGTCGGCGCTTGTCTGCATCACGTTACCGAAGACGACGTGATCAAAGGCGCCGGGGTCTGCGCCGGAGCGCGCGATTGCTTCGCGGCTTGCGGCTGCGCCGAGCTCGATTGCGCTGGTTTGATCGAAGGCGCCTGTATAGCGCGTCATCGGAGTGCGGGCGCCGTGCACGATTACTGCGTCAGTGATGAACATGGAACCTCTTTCTGCCAGCGGCGTTTGGCGCAGCTTACGGCGTGGCCAGCTCAATCAGGGTGTTGCCGCCGCGCTGGCGGGCTTCGTCGATTCCCGCTTCGGCGCGATTCATCCATTCGGTGACGCGGTCCTCGGTTTCGTCGCCAGGGCGGGAGGTAGCTTGGGCTACGACAGCGCTGATGGTCAAGTCCTGCGCGCCCCAAGAAGGCTGGATGGTGCTTGCTACCTGGCGAAGTTTCTCGGCAAGGGCTGTGGCGTTGTCGAGCGCGGTGTCGGGCAGAATGAATACGAGCGACCACGCGGTATACTTCACGGCCACGTCAGTCTGGCGCACCGCCGACGAGACGGCGCGTGCGAGCTGTTCGATGAAGTGGTCGACGGGCGCGTCACCGTGCTGGCGGAGGAGATCGCCGCCGCGGTCTACCTGCAGGACGATCAGCGAAAGCGCGGTGCCTTGCGAGCGCGCGCGATTCGATTCCATCAGCAGGCAATCGACGTAGGCGCCGCGGCTAAGCAGGCCGGTGCGCTCGTCGGCGACGGCGAGCGAACGCACGAGGGAGCGCAGACGCGTGTGGTTCACAGAGATTACGAGCTGATCGCCCACGGCTTGCAGGAAAAAGCTTTCGTTGGGCTTCCATTTGCGGGCCGACGCCGTTCCGACGAGGAGCGCGCCCGAAGGCAATTGAGTTTCCTTGTCGGTGAGCACGACGCCGAGCGCGGAACTCAAGCCGAGATCGCGCAACACGCCCGTGCCCGCTACGTTGAGCTCAATTCCACCAAGCGCATCGGGCGAAGCCCTGGACATCAACTCCGCGATGGCGGCAATTCGCGGAGTTCCAGCAGGCTGGATGCCCGCGGTGGCATATTCGGCGTTCATTTGCGGCTCACCCGCTCCGCCGACTGTAACCAGGCAGCGTGTGACGCCGAGATGCTTTCCGATCTCAGTGGCGGTGGTCATCAGAACTTCGCGCGGAGTGGATTGGCGGTACATCAGGCGGTTGATTTCCGCGATGGCGGCAAGATCGCGATGCGTCTCCGCCGGCGTGGCGGCGCCCATTCCGACGAATGGCACGGTATCCACCCCGGGCGCCAGGGGAACGGCAGGAGCGGGCGGCGCGGCCGGGGCAGGTTTGGCAGCGGGTTTTGGAGGCGCGCCTTTAGGCCACCAGTTCGCGCGTTCGTAGAGGGAGCGCAGACGTTCGTTTTTTTCTTCTTCGCCGGGAAAAAGTTCGGCGATGCGCTGGAGACGCTCGACCGCCTTCGACTGCAGCGAATATTGCAGGAAGATTTCCACCTGCACGATCAAATCTTCAAGAGCCTGTTGAGCGCGCGCCTCTTCGGTGATCGGGCCGGCGGTCGCGGCCTGGTCAGAACCCGCGCCGGTGAAACCGTCGGTGCGAGTGGAGACAGTGGCTGCTTTGGCGGCGCGCGCGAGAATATTTTGGAGGAACGCGGGGTCGGCTTTGCCTTCGAGGCGGGCGATGCGTTCGTGATTGCGGTAGTCGTAAGGATCGATATCGACGAGGCGATCGAGCGAATCGCAGGCTTGTTTGATTTGCCCGGCGCCGAGATAAAGGTCGAACAAATGGACGAGCGCGTCGAAATATTTCGTTTCGCGGTTCAGTTCCTCGTAAAGGCGCGCGACGACTTCTGCAATCGGGAGCGAAGCGTTGAATGTGGCCGCCATTTGGTCCATGTGGGCGACGAGTTCGGTTTCGCGGCGGCAGCTGCGCATAAGATCTTTTGTGTGGACGAGCAGAGTGGCGGCTTTGGGCTCGTCACCATCTAGGATGTAAGCGCCTGCCAATTCGAAGAGTTTCGAAAAGCCCTCGGGCTTTTGCTTGTAGTACGCTTCGAAAATTTCGCGAGCACGGTCGAGGCGGTGGGTACGAAGCAGGGCTTCGCCGAAAAGGGCGAGGAACGCGGTGTCCTTTTCGTTCGCGGCGATAGGGTCGAGGAGTGCGACGCAGCCTTCGGCGTCGCCTTTGCGCAGCCTTGCCTCCGCGAAGAGCAGCGCGCCGGTGCGATCTTCGGGCGAAAGGTGGTGTGCGCGTTCGAAGTATTCGATGGCTTCGTCGAGGCCGCCCGAAGCCTGCGTAAGTTGGCCGGCGCGAAGGTAGCTGCGCGTGGCGAGGTCGATATGTCCAAGGCGCTCGGCCAGCTCACCAAGGACTACGTGGCGGCCCGGATTTTCAGGGTCGAGCAACGCGATGCTTTCGTAGCAAGCGAGCGCTTCAATGTCGCGCTGCTGCTGCTGGTAGAGCTGCGCGGCGGTGCCGAATTGCTCGATGGCTTCGCCGGTGCGGTTTTGCTTTTGGAGCAGCGACCCGAACTGCATCAAGCGGTCGGGCGGCTGCGGGAAGGAGCGAAGGAAACGGGTGAAGATCGCGGTGGCTTTGGAAGCGTCACCGGCTTCGACGAGACGGTCGAATTGAGTTCCGTAAAACTGAGCGGCGAGGGCGGGTTCGTTGAGGCGAGTATAAATGTCGGCGAGAGCTTGAATGGCTTCTTGATTCGCGGGGACATCTTCGAGAACCGCCTGGTATTCGACGGTGGCCTCGCGCAGCTTATTTTTCTCGAGGGCGCGGCGCGCTCGCTCGAGATGTTTGGCGGTGTCCTGAGCCATGGGAGTTTGCGCGCGTTCGGGCTCGACGGTGGGCTGGGGAAGTCCGTCCGGTTACCCTTACCGAGGCATTCGCCACGGTCTCAATCCGGCGCGCGGGTTGAATTCTAACTATATAACGGACGCGTTGCGGCGCTCAAAACGAAATCGCGATGGCGTGCAATCGTAGCAGCAGGGCGGCGGAGGTGAGTTGGCAGAGCTCGCCTGGGGGCTAAGTCTGAGCTTCTATTTTTGTGCTGCGATTGTGAACTTCGCTTGGGAGGTGGCTCACTCGTTCGCGCATGGTCTTCAGCGAAAGGCCGCTGCGGACGAGCGCGGCAAAACCCAGAAAAACGAAGGGGAAATTCAGGGCGAGGAACGCAAAGATCGAAAAGCCCGTTGCGGTGGTTTTCTCGATATCGAAAACGCTCATGCCCAGCACGCAGAAAAACTGGTACGAGCCAATGTTGGCGGGGGCATTGGGAAGCGACACGCCTAGATTGATCACTAGCAGCACCACGAGCGCCGCGAAAAATGGCAATGGCAATCCATAGCCCCGCATCATCGCCCAAAGCCCAAGCACCTGGCAGAACGGCATCAGCATGGAAAGGAGTACGGCGGGATAGAAGCTCGGAGACGTCCCCATCGCGTGCAGGCCCACGAGAGCGCCCATAAACTTTCCCGGCAAACGCGCTTTTCTGCCTTCGAAGGCCTGCTTGTCGCCCAGCTTGATTTCCAGATAGAGAATCAGGAGCACGACAATGCCGAGGAGAACGAGCGTGACGATGCCAAGAGTATCGACCACTCTGCGGAATTGTCGAGGCAAGTCCACGAGTAACGAAGCGACGGCAAGAGACGCGACTGCTATCACCAGATCAATCAAGCGCTCGACTCCCACCGATCCGAGCACGCGCCCGATTCCGATGTCCTCCGAATTCGAAAGCAGATAGCTGCGCAGAAGTTCACCGGGGCGCAGCGGAAACACCAGATTTGCAAACAGCCCGGCATAAACCGAGCGAATCGACTTCGTGAGGCGTACCTTGCCAAAAGGGCTGAGCAAAAATTTCCAGCGCGCCGCCTGGACGACGTAGCTGACCACATCGAAGCCCATGCCAACGAGCACCCACCTGTAATCCACTTTCGCCAGGTCCCGCAGGGCCTTCATGATATGGAAATCGTGCAGAACCCAGATCAGGCAGGCGAGGGCGAGGCCGTAGCCGAGAATGCGAGGAACATTCGTCGGCTCTTGAGGGGTGGGTTGGAACATGGTCTTCAAGGTGAGGATTCCGGAGCAATGGCAGCCGATTGAATGTGTTTTTCCGGCACGTCGTCCCGCACTTTGAGTTTTTGGATGGTGGCGCCAATTCGCCGCACGCGACTGGCGCGCCCGAAATCCGCTACAGCCTACGACAACGGGTTCCGGCCTGCAATCCGTGTCTTTGCCTGGTGTTCGCGGACGGGTACTGCTGCCGATTGACGGCGGGGCTGGTATCATCGGAAGACGAAGAATCGAACGGAAAGCGAACCAGGGGGCAAAGAAACTATGGCCGAACCAACGAAAGAAGAGTTGCTGGCGCGGATTGCGGAGCTGGAGAAGCAGACAGGCTCGCGCAAGCGGGGAGTGATTGACTTTAAGGTGGGCGAGAAGGGCGGCGTGAGCGTGTACGGGCTCGGACGCTTTCCAGTGACACTTTATTACGAGCAGTGGATTCGGCTGCTGGACACTGCAGCGGATTTGCGGGCGTTTCTGGAAGAAAATAAGAGCAAGCTGAAGCTGAAGGATCAGCAGTAATCGTACCGCCGGATGCATGGCACGAAGCGCCGGAGCGAGGACAGTTGTGATTCTCCGCTTCGCGTGGAATGAAAGTGTTTCGCGGGGAGTGAGCGGCGGGAGAGCGGGGGCTTGGAGTTCGATTGCGGCTGGTTGCAAGGGCCGCGGGTTGCAAGGCTTTCACCGCTGAGATTCTTCGACCATCCCGGCCGGACGGTCTCAGAATGACAAACATCCGATAAATCTTATCGCCTTCCCTTCGTAGTAACTCATTGAGGAATTCGCCGCTAGTTTGACCACCTCTCCCGGCAGTGGCCGTTCTATCGTAGTTGTCCAGCCCCCTTCCGAGGCACTTATGTCGAACAGTCCAATCGCCAGTAGTTCGTACCGGCCGGCGCGCCGCAGCACGCGGCTGAATGAAGCGATTCCCATGCGAGTAGAAGGTGTGGACTCGTATCGCGGACCGTACAGCGAAGAAGTTTCCACCGTCAGCGTAAGCGCGCATGGCTGCAAGTACCACTCGAAAAATCAGGTGCTGACGAACGCGCTTGTCATCCTGGAGATGAAAAGCGACAAGCCCGACAAGAAACCGGTTTCCGCGCGCGGGCGCGTGAAGTGGGTGACGGGCCTGCACGGCGGACTTTTCGAGACGGCGATCGAGCTCGAGGATCCGGGAAACGTCTGGGGCATCGCGACACCTCCAAAAGACTGGCTGCCGTTCTGCGGACCTCGCACGATTGAAATCGACACTTCAAAATCGAAACCGTTTGCAGTTCCCCGTCCGGAAGCGATTGCGCCGGCGACGGCTGCTCCGTCGCCCGCATCTCGCGAGGCCGCGGCGTCCAACCCAGGCGAATCCGGCGCAAGGCAATCGCTGGCTTCCGTAGCCCGTCCGGTGGGGCAGTTGATGGGCGACTTTCAGCAGCAGATGGAAAACATGCTTTCGGAAGTGGCCACTGCGGCGGTGCGCGAGAAGACGGCTTCGATGCTGAACGACGTGCACGCGAGACTCCGGCAAGAAGCAAAAACGATTCTCGCGGAAGCGACCGCGACGCAGGCCGGGCCGTGGATCGAGCAAGCCCTCAAACAAATGAGGATAGCCGGCCAGGACACGGCGCAGAAGCTTCACACGCATTGGATGAAGAAAATTGAATCGGATATGGCCGCGGCGTTCCAGCAGATCGAGGTGCGGCGGCAGGAAGTGGAAGAACTCTCCCGAAGCCTGGCCGCGAACTCGCTGCAAAAAGTGGAGAGCGTCCTGGAGGCGTCGCGCAAGGAAGGAATCGACCGGATCGTTGCGCGACTGAAAGAGCAGATCACGCCGATCGTGGAAGACACGCGGAAGGCCGCGGCGGATTTGACGCGGCGCAAAGAGGAGCTGGACAAGATTCTGGAGCAATCGGTGGAGGCGACGACGGCGCGAGTGGAAGAGGCGTGCGCCAAATTCGACAAGCAGTTCGAAATGATGATCCGGGCGAGAATCGACGCCGCGCGAGAAGAGATCGAGCGCGCGGGAATTGCAGCCACAGACCTGGCGCTCAACAATCTGCGGATTACGTCGCAGCAGCATCAGGAACAGGCGCAGGCACATTTGCGGGGCGAACTGCATCGCGTGGCCGAAGCGGTTCTGCGAGATGTGGGCGAAAAGGCGGCCGAGACGTCGCAGCAGTTTGCAGGCGAAATGAAGAAGCAGAGCCGCAGCCACCTGGAATTCGTGAGCGGCGCAATTTCTGAATTGGCGAAGGGAATCGGGAATCTGTCGAAGGAATAGGGCGGCCCGGCAGGCCACTCTTGGGATGTGGCGATGGAAAATCTGACTGAAGCACCACCTGAATTTCGCCTGACCGGCGAGAGCGCCCGGTGTGGCGTTGCGCCGTGTGAAGAAGTTGCGGCTGTTGCGTTGCGCGGGACGCCTTTGTGCCTGCAGCATTTCGTTCCGGTGTGCACGCAGGAAATTGAATCGCGCGGCGACCGGCTGAAGAACGGTTACTACGACGAAGCTGCGACGCAGGCATTCAAAAACTTCATCACAACTTGTGCGGAGCATGCCAGCAAGTTCATGCGGGAGGATTGTCCCGAGAACGGATTGACGAAAAGCCGCCTGGAGGACTTTCTTCGCCGCGTGTCGCAGATGGGACAGCGGCTTCGCCGGAGCCCGCGCATGACCTCTTCGGTTCCGATTTTCCTGCGCCGCGAAGATTCCGGACGCACGTGGGAAGAAGAGACGTGGACGATCACGGTGAGCCAGCACGGCGCTTCGCTGGTGTGCCGCCATCCGGTGGAGACGGGCGGCTCGCTGGTGCTTTCACGGAGAGACCGCGCGAACCGCGTGCAGGCTCGCGTCGTTTACTGCCGCTACAACGCGGAGGGCTGGCGCGAGATCGGCGTCGAGCTGCTCGACCGCGATGATTTCTGGGGTTTGTCGCAGGCCGCGCGCGTTCAGCCGTCGTAGCCACCCCGGCACATACATGAATCTTCCCTCGGAATTTCCTCGAAGGCCGCAGGTCCACAAGCCGAATCACGCGAATTAAGAAGCACGTGTCCTGCCGTCCGTAGATGAGCGCGCAGAGCAATTCATCGCGATTGTGAGTTACATTCGAGACTGGCAGCGGAGCGACAGGAGCGGCACGCGTGAAAATTCTGGAAACGGAGCGATTGTCGCTTCGGCGGCTGGCGGATACAGACGCGGCGTTCATTTTGGAGCTGCTGAACGAGGCGGCGTTTATTCAAAATATCGGCGACAAAGGCGTAAGGACGCTCGACGATGCGCGGCGTTATATTTTGAATGGGCCGGTGGCGAGTTACGGGCAATTTGGATTCGGGTTGTACCTGGCTGAGCTGAAAGAAACGGGCGAGGCGATCGGGATTTGCGGGTTGCTAAAGCGGGAGGCGCTCGAGGACGTGGATATCGGCTTTGCGTTTTTGGAGAAGTATTGGTCGAAGGGATTTGCGAGCGAGTCGGCTGGGGCGGTGATGGAGTATGGGCGGGGAGCGCTTGGAATCGGGCGGATTGTGGCGATCGTGTCGCCGGAAAATCACGGATCGATTCGCGTGCTGGGGAAGATTGGGTTGCAGTTCGAGAGGATGATTCGGATGCCGGGTGCGGAGGAGGAAATCAAGTTGTTTGGGCCGGGGGCGCGGTAGAAATTCGGATGGATATCACGAGGAAAAGTTCACGGCGGGAACAGCGCGCATCGTGGTTACCGGACACAGCGCGACCAAAGGGGTGAAGAGCAAACGCTTTGCTGAGCGATCAGCCTTTCTTACCTTTCTTCTTGAACAATCTCGCCGATTCCTTGTGGGCTTTCTTTGAGAACTCGAACGCTTTAGCAGCGTATTCCAACGCCTGCCGGGAATGCTCGCGGCCGGTGAGGTGGTCTTCTTTGCCGTGGTGGACCGCCGCGACACGATGGGCGTGCGCTGCGAGGTCGTGAAACTCCGCCGCTCTTTGATGTGAATCGTTTGCCATGGTGCGCTCCGAAATAGTTCGAGTGTGTGTACTGAACGGAGTCAAGTGTACCGCAGGAGGACGCGAATCTGGCGGCTCGAAGGCACGTCTCGGCGGCATCGGCGGGAATCGCGGCGGTGCTTGCATCGATGGCCAGCGCAATCGTGAATGTGCCGATTGTCGCGCGGCAGGTGAAAGACAAGAAAGTCACCGCGCGACTCATCGGGCTTACGGCCACGCAGATTCTGGCCGGCGAGGCAGCGCTCGTTGCGCAATCCTACTTCCTCTCGCACGTGCACTAGGCCCATTCACGCACCGCGGTGCGGCGAGACGCCCGCGCCCAACTCCGCTGGCCGGGTGCAGCAATCTGTGGCAAACTCAATAGTTTGAGAGGCGCGGCTGGCGCGCGCGTGTGCGTCGGGCGCGTTTGATGGCGCGCCGTTCGGCGCGGCAGAGCCACAGAGAGAACATCCAAGACAACATCTGAGATAAAAATGGACCCGCAGTACATCCGAAATTTCTGCATCATCGCGCATATCGACCACGGCAAGTCCACGCTGGCGGACCGGCTGCTCGAGCGGACGGGCGCGCTGAGCCAGCGCGAAATGACGGCGCAGGTGCTCGACTCGATGGACCTGGAACGCGAGCGCGGAATCACGATCAAAGCGAAAAGCATCCGGCTGCACTACACGGCGCGCGACGGCCACGAGTACCGGCTGAATTTAATTGATACGCCGGGGCACGTGGACTTTTCCTACGAAGTTTCGCGGGCGCTCTCGGCGTGCGAAGGCGCGCTGCTGGTAGTAGACGCGAGTCAGGGTGTGGAGGCGCAGACGGTGGCAAACGCCTTTCTCGCATCGCGACACAACCTCACGATTGTTCCGGTGATCAATAAGATCGATTTGCCGGCGGCCCGGCCCGATCACGTGAAGGAGCAAATCGAAAACGTGCTCGCGATTCCGGCCGACGATGCGCTGCTGATCAGCGCGAAAAGCGGAATCGGCGTTGACGAAGTGCTCGAAGAAATCGTGCGGCGCGTACCGGCTCCGAAAGGCTCGGCGGATAGTCCGCTGCGAGCGCTGATCTTCGATTCCTGGTTCGACTCCTATCGCGGGGCGGTGGTGCTGGTGCGCGTGATGGAAGGGCGGCTCACGCCGCACATGAAAATCCGGCTGTGCGCGAACAACGAGGTGTACGAAGTGGAAAATCTCGGCGTGCTCACGCCGAAGCCGGTGGTGCTCGAAGAGCTGGCAGCGGGCGACGTCGGATTTATCATCGCGAATATCAAACGCGTCGCGGATGCGCGCGTGGGCGATACGGTGGTGGAAGCGGATCGCCCCGCGGCGGCGCTGCCCGGATTTGAAGCGATCAAGCCGATGGTTTTCGCCGGCATGTATCCGGTGAACGCGAGCGATTACGAAGTGCTGCGCGACGCGCTGGGCAAACTGCAGCTGAATGATGCGGCGTTTTTCTACGAGCCGGAAACTTCGGTGGCGCTGGGATTCGGGTTCCGCTGCGGGTTTCTCGGACTGCTGCACATGGAAATCGTGCAGGAACGGCTCGAGCGCGAATTCAACATCGAGCTGATCACAACCGCTCCGAGCGTGCAATACCGCATCACGGACACCACGGGCGAGGTGTTCGAAGTGGACAATCCCACGAAGTTTCCGCCACCCGGGTCGATTGAGAAAATCGAAGAGCCGATGCTGACCGCGATGATCATCACGTCGGAAGAGTCCGTGGGCGGCGTGCTGGCGCTGTGCGAAGAGAAGCGCGGTGTGCAGAAGAAATTCGAATATTTATCGCCGACGCGGATCATGCTGACGTACGAAATGCCGTTGAACGAAATCGTGCTCGATTTCTATGATCGGCTGAAGAGCGTTTCGCGCGGCTACGCTTCGCTCGATTATCATTTGTCGGGCTACCGCGAATCGGATCTCGTGAAGCTCGACGTGCTGGTGGGTGGCGAGCCGGTGGACGCGCTGACGGTGATTTGCCACCGCGACCAGTCCTACGAGCGCGGGCGCGATCTTGTTTCGCGCCTGCGGAAATTGATTCCGCGGCAGATGTTTGAGGTTCCGATCCAGGCGGCAATCGGCAGCCGCGTGATCGCGCGCGAGACGATCAGCGCCATTCGCAAAAACGTGATCGCCAAGTGCTACGGCGGCGACATTTCACGCAAGCGCAAACTCCTCGAAAAGCAGAAGGAAGGCAAGAAGCGAATGAAGCGCGTAGGCCGCGTGGATATTCCGCAGGAAGCATTCCTCGCGGTCCTCAAGGTTTCCGGCGGAATCAACGACGAAGAGTAGATCCGCTCGCGGCGTTTCCAACCGACCAATCCAATCACGCTGATGGCGGGCTACTCATCTTTCTTCTTGCGGCGGACCGTGGCGCCGAGTTCGCCGCGGGCGAGGCGGACGGAAATATCGTCGTTGAGCGCGACCTGATCCGGCGAACGCAATACTCTCCCATTGGCATCGTAGGCGATGGCGTAGCCGCGCTCGAGAATCCGAAACGGGCTGCGCTCTTCGAGCTGCAATTTCGCGGCTTCGAAGCGCTGGCGCTTCGAGACGAGCGCGCGCCGAATTCGGGCTTCGAGCGTGACGGTGCGCTGCTCAACGACGTGGTGCCATCGCGCCACTCGCGCGCGCAAATCGAGGGCCGCGAAACGCACTTGCGCGGCGCCATACGCGCGGCGCTTACGCGCCATCACCCTTTCGAGCGCGGCAATCAAAGCGAGACGGTGCTGGTCAATTCGCCGCCGGACTACGACAGCGCGGCCGCGCAGGTCGAACGATCCGATGCGCGCGCTGGCTTTCGTCAGGCGCTGGCGCGTCATGCCCAGGCGCAGGCGCAAACCAATCGCGAGCGACGATGAGAGATCGTCAACCTGCTGACGGCGGCGGCGCACGAGAATTTCAAGCTGGCGGAAGCCGCGATGCGTTTCCAGGTCGCGGACGCGATGGCGCCGCTGCGAAATCCAGTAACGAATCTGCTGAATGAGCTGCCGCTGGTGTTCCGCAATGTGGCGCTCGAATTCCTGCCGCGAGCGGACGACGAGTTCCGCGGCAGCGGAAGGAGTGGGCGCGCGGAGGTCGGCGACGAAATCAGCAATTGTGAAGTCGGCTTCGTGGCCGATGCCTGTGATGATTGGAATTTCGGACGCTGCGATCGCGCGCGCGACAACCTCCTCGTTGAACGCCCAGAGATCTTCGAGCGAGCCTCCGCCGCGGCTGACGATGAGCACGTCTGCAAATTTCGCGCGATTGAAATAATTCACGGCCGCTGCGATTTCCTTCGCGGCGCCTTCACCCTGCACTTTCACGGGATAGAGGCGGACGTGCGCATTGGGGAAGCGGCGCTTCAGGACGCGGAGAATATCGCGAATCGCCGCGCCCGTGGGAGACGTGACGACGCCGATGCACAGCGGCAAAACTGGGAGAGGCTTTTTGCGCGCTTGGTCGAAGAGACCTTCGTCCTGGAGACGTTTTTTGAGCTGCTCGAAGGCGAGCTGCAGAGCGCCCAGGCCGACAGGCTCGATATTCGTGACGTAGATCTGGTATTCGCCGCGCACGTCGTAGACGCCGAGCCCGCCGCGGATGGTTACGTGCAAGCCATCTTCGGGGCGGAATTTCAATCCGCGAACCTGGTCGCGAAAACAGACACAACGTATTGAGGCGCGCGCGTCCTTCAAAGTGAAATAAAGATGGCCGGATTGCGCCGCGTGGCAATTCGAAACTTCGCCTTCGACCCATACATCCGGGAAAGCAGTTTCGAGGAGGTCGCGGATGCGGTCCGTCAGCTCGCTGACTTTCCAGACGTGCCGCTCGGGCATCAGATTGAAAAGCGAAGCCTGGTTCATATTTTTAACGCCGGAAGAGATTCACGATCCACACGATCAGCGTGAGCGCGACGCTGAGAACGATACACGTGACGATCGGGAAATAAAAAGTGCCGTTCTTGCCCTGATACGCGATGTCGCCGGGCAATCGTCCGAGGCGGAATGGCAGGCGGCCGCCGAAAACAAAGAAACCGCCGACGACCACGAGGGCGATGCCGACAAACACCAGGAGTTTCCCGAGCTCTCGCGCCGATTCCATCGCAATTTTCCCTGGGCTATTCTACTTGAAACGCGGCCCGCTCAAGAATCCCGCTTCATGAAACTTGGCTAGTGGGCCGTTGGCAGCTGCTAGCAGCGCGGGCTGGTCCCGTTGATGCATCCGGGACGCAAACAACGCGTCTTGGACCCGCCCCTACTGGAGAGCATGCGGAATTGGCCGCGAGTTGCGAAGTTTGTTCGTAAGCCATTCCGGATATGGCAGTGCCTGAAATTTGAAAAGCGGATACTATAGGCGCACACGGAACGTCCCACGGAGGAGAAATCACGATGAAGAAAGTTTTCCTGCTTGTGTGCGCACTCGTCTGTTTCAGCTCGGCTAGCTTTGGGCAGGCCTTGACGGCGGCCGACCGCGAGAAGGGCGTGAAGTATCTGGAACAGACGCGCGATGCGGTGGTGGCCGCGACGAAGGGGCTTTCAGAGGCGCAATGGAAGTTCAAGGCGGCGCCCGATAAGTGGTCCGTCGCTGAGACACTCGAGCACATCGCACTCGCCGAGGACTATTTGTTCGGATATGTGAAAGGCCAGGTCATGGCATCGCCCGCTGGTCCCGCCGATCGCGATATTGCGAAAATCGACGCAATGGTGCTGGCGATGATTCCCGATCGAAGCCACAAACGCCAGGCGCCGCCGGAGTTGGTTCCGACAGGACGCTGGACTCCCGCGGAAACGCTTGATCATTTCTTGAAAAGCCGCGCGACGACGATCGAGTACATGAAAACGACACCCGGTCTGCGCGAGCACGTGGCCGACAGTCCGCTCGGACAGCTCGATGGGTACGAATGGCTGCTCTTTATCGGCGCGCACAGCGAACGGCATTCAAAACAGATGCTCGAAGTGAAAGCGGATGCAGGATTCCCGAAGAGTTAAGCCCGGCAGAGCTGGTCTGCCGCAAACTAATACAGGCGGGGAGCGCCGCTAGACGAGCTCCTCGCCGGCAAAGAAATAGCCGATCTCGAACGCGGCTGTGTCCGGCGCGTCCGAGCCGTGCGTGCAATTATTTTGGATGCTGGTGCCGAGCTCTTTGCGAATCGTGCCAGGAGCAGCTTTCGCAGGATCAGTGGCGCCCATTGTGTCGCGCCACTTCGCAATTGCTCCTTCCGCTTCAAGGACCATTGCTACGACTTTGCCCGAACTTATAAATTCGGTGAGGTCTTTGAAGAAAGGGCGTTCGCGGTGCACCGCGTAAAATCCTTCGGCTTGCGCTTTCGTCAAGCGCATGGATTTGATGGCGACGATTTGGAATTTCGCCGCGTGAATGCGACTCAGGATGTCGGCGGCAATTCCGCGTCCTACTGCGTCGGGTTTGATGATTGCCAGGGTGCGCTGCAATGCCAAGAGATTAGTCCTCCGTTCGATTTTGCTGCGTTTGAATTTCTACCGCTTGCTGCGTTTTTTCGGCTTGCTCGATAATTTTTTCTTTGCTGCGGCTTTCGGCTTTGAACTGGATTTCGATTTTGGCTTTGAACTGCCGAGCATGCGGGCAATTGTTTCGCCGATATCCGCCGGGCTCTGAATCGTGTGGATTCCCGCGGCTCGCATCGCTTTATATTTCTCGATCGCGGTTCCATGCCCGCCGCTGATAATCGCGCCTGCATGGCCCATGCGACGGCCGGGAGGAGCCGTTTGACCGGCGATGAATCCGACGACCGGCTTCTTCACATGCTTCTTGATGAATTCGGCGGCGACTTCTTCCGCGTTGCCGCCGATTTCACCGATCATCACGATGGCGTGCGTATCGGGATCGTCATTGAACATGCGAATCGAATCGAGAAAGCTTGTGCCGATGATGGGATCGCCGCCGATTCCGATACAAGTGGACTGGCCGATTCCGAGATGCGTGAGCTGGCCCACAGCTTCGTAGGTGAGCGTACCGCTGCGGCTGACGACACCCACGTTGCCCTGCTTGTGAATCGAAGCGGGCATGATGCCCATCTTGCATTTTCCGGGCGAGATCACGCCGGGACAATTGGGGCCGATCAGACGGGATTTTGCGTCCTTCATCGCAGCGGCGACGCGCACCATGTCGAGAACTGGAACGCCTTCGGTGATGCAAATCGCAAGAGGCAGTGCGGCGTCGACTGCTTCGAGAATCGCGTCGGCTGCGAATGGCGGCGGAACAAAAATGATGGAGGCGTTCGCACCCGTTTTTTCGACCGCTTCGGATACGGTGTTGAACACCGGCACGCCCAAATGCTTCGTGCCGCCTTTGCCAGGCGTCACGCCGGCGACGACTTTCGTATCGTAGTCAAGCATCTGCTGGGCGTGAAAGCTGCCTTCCCGCCCGGTGATCCCCTGCACGAGAACGCGAGTGTCCTTGCCAATCAGCACGCTCATCGTGCGCCTCCCGCCAATCCCACAACCTTTTCGGCCCCGTCCTTCATTCCTTCCGCGATCGTGAAATTGAAACCGGAGGTGCGCAAGATTTCTTGGCCTTTCTCGACGTTCGTTCCTTCCATTCGGACGACGACCGGAACTTTGAAATGCAGCTCCTTTGCAGCGTTTACAACGCCGCTTGCGAGCACGTCGCAGCGCAGGATGCCGCCAAAAATATTTACGAACACGGCTTTCACATTCGGATCGCTGAGCAGAATACGAAACGCGTTCTTCACCTGCTCTTCGGAAGCGCCGCCGCCGACGTCTAGAAAATTTGCGGGGCTGCCGCCGCTCAACTTGATGATGTCCATCGTAGCCATCGCGAGCCCGGCGCCGTTGACCATACAGCCGACGGTGCCGTCGAGCTTGATGTAGTTCAGTTTGAACTTCGAGGCTTCGACTTCGAGCGGCGTTTCTTCCTCGAGGTCGCGTAAATCCTTGAATTCGGGATGGCGATAGAGAGCGTTATCGTCGAACGTGACTTTTGCATCGAGCGCGACAAGGCGGCCGTCACCCGTGACCACACAGGGATTGATTTCAACGAGTGATGCATCCGTTTCCATGAAAGCGCGATAGAGCGATTGCAAGAACGGCACGGCTGCGTTTACCACTTCCGGCGCAAGGCCCAGTCCGAACGCGAGCTTGCGCGCTTGATACGGAAGCAGCCCGGTTGCGGGATGAATCGTTTCGCGCAGGATCGCTTCGGGATTGTCTTTCGCGACCTCTTCGATCTCCATTCCGCCGGCAGTGCTGGCCATGAACACCGGCGCGCCAACCGCGCGATCGACGAGAATACTCAAATAGAGTTCGCGTTTAATGTCGAGCCCCTCTTCGATCAGCAGGCGGCGAACGATGCGCCCTTCGGGGCCCGTTTGAGGAGTGATGAGCTGCATTCCGAGGATCCGTTCGGCATGAGCGGCGGCTTCATCGGCCGATTTCGCGAGCTTCACGCCACCGGCTTTGCCGCGTCCGCCGGCGTGAATCTGCGCTTTCACGACGACCACCGGAGTGCCCAGCCGCTGCGCCACCGCTCGTGCTTCGTCTTTTTTGAACACAACTTCGCCGCGCGGCACGGGAACGCCAAACTTCGCGAGAATCGCTTTGGCCTGATATTCGTGAATCTTCATTCTTACTCCATCGGCTTCCTGAAGGTCGCCTTGAATAGTGCTAGTATTTATGCTCGCAAAAGCGATTTAGTTTACTTGGAACGCGCAGGACGAGCAAGGAGCGGCGTGGCCCTCGAAATGAAACCGGGATGCGAGAAATGCGGCAACGCGATTGCCGCGGCCGACCGCGCGTTCATTTGCTCGTTTGAATGCACGTTTTGCGCGAAATGCACCGAGCGGATGCAGCACACGTGCCCGAACTGCGGCGGCGAACTGGTGCGCCGGCCGCGAAGGAAGCCGTCCGCGCCCGCGGTTTGAGTGGCAAGGCGCCCGCCGACATTCCATGATCCTCGAAGCGATCGAAAAAATCGTTGCCGACCAAGACTTGACGCGCGCCGAAGCGGAAGCGGCGATGGAGGATATCCTCGCGGGACGCGCAAGCGATGCGTTGATCGCGGGTTTGCTCACGGCCCTGCGAGTGAAGGGCGAAACGGTCGACGAGGTGGTGGGATTCGCGAAGGCGATGCGACGCCACGCAACGCCGATTTTTCCGCGGGGCCATGTGCCGCGCGGCGAAGTGCTGGTGGATACGGCAGGAACGGGCGGCGATGCGCGCGGCACGTTCAACATTTCGACCGCCGCAGCATTCGTGATTGCCGGGACCGGCGTGCCCGTTGCGAAACACGGCAACCGTTCCTTTAGCTCGCAGTGCGGGTCGGCGGACGTGCTGGAGGCGCTGGGCGCGAGGATCGATCTGGCGCCGGAACGTATCGCGCGCGCGATTGAGGAAATCGGGATCGGATTCATGTTTGCGCCGGCGATGCATGCGGCGACGCGCCATGCAATGACGGTGCGACGTGAACTGCGCATGCGGACCGTGTTCAATCTTCTCGGGCCGCTGACGAATCCTGCGGGAGCGTCGGTGCAGATCGTCGGCGTCTACGAACCGAGCCTTACGGAGCTGGTGGCGCGGGCGCTCGGCGAACTCGGCGTGCGGCGAGCATTCGTATTTCACGGCGCCGACGGTTTGGATGAGATTTCGATTTCGGGCGAAACGTATATCGCGGAACTGCGCGACGGAAGCGTGCGGAGCTATACGCTGACGCCTGAAGATTTCGGGTTGCGGCGCTGGCCGCTGGAAGAAATTCGCGGCGGAGACGCAAAGCGCAACGCCGAAATCATTCAGCACATTTTCGGACCTTCGGCAATGCATCACGCGAACGGAGCGCACCGCGAAATCGTACTGGCGAATTCTGCCGCGGCGCTCGTTGCGGCCGGCCGTGCTATGGATTTTCTCGACGGCGTGCGCGTCGCCACGCAATCAGTCGATTCGGGCGCAGCAAGAGAAAAGCTCGAAGCGTTTATCGCGTTCACCCAACGCGGCGGCGAGCGAGCGCTTGCTGGATCTTAGCCAAGCACCCGCTCTTAAATCTGCTTCAAGCAGCGCACCGCGTAGCCAAAGCACACCAGCACGAAAATCCCGAATGCCGCCGCTTCGAAGCCGAGACGGTGCGGATTGCCAAGGCCAATCGAGCCGTAGCGAAGCAAATCCACCTGCCAGGTGATCGGATTTGCAAGTCCGATCGTGCGAAACCAGCGTGGCAGCGGATCGAGCGGGTAGAACATCGAGCTGGCGAACAGAAAAACGAAATAAAAAACGGACGTCACGCTGTTGAAAATGTCGTTGCGTCGAATCTTCAGCGCGAAAATCGTGTAGAAGAAAAACCACCCGGCCGTCCCGAAGATCACGGTGACGGCGAGCAGCGGCAAAAGATCGAATCGCAGGCGAATTCCGAGCAGCCACGCGCCCAGCCCGAGCGTGATCAGCGTCTGCACGATTGCAATAAAAACGTTGAATAGCACCTTGCCGAGCAAGTATTCCGCCCTGCTCATCGGGTACGTCAGCATCTCGTAGAAAATCCCGTTATCGCGGTCCATGAAAAACGACCACGAGCTGTTCGATGCGATTCCAAAACTCGCCATACCCAGGACGCCGGCGAGAAAAAACGAATTGTAGTTCACGCCCGGCGCGGAAAGCGGAGTTCCGAGCGCAGCCGTAACACCCACGCCGAACACGAGCAGATAGCAAAGCGGATAGAAAAGATCCCAGAACACGAAAGTGATGTTCGTGGCCCGGATTTTTCCCTCGCGATACAGCATTGCGGGAATGGACGACACTTCTTTGCCTCCGCCTCAAGCCTTCTGCGTCAACTCGACGAAAATATCTTCCAGGCTCGCGCCGCCAATTTCCACACGCAGCACGCGCCCTTTCTTCGCCAGTGCCGCGACGATTTCAAGCGCCTCGGCTTCCTGTGCTTTCACGCAGAATTCAAGCGTGTTGCCGTTGATCTGCGAGCGAATCGGGTGCAGCGCTGCAATCGCATCTCTCATTCCGGACGGCAACGATTCAAAAGTGATCGCCACTTCGTACACGTCCTGCGAAAGAAGCTTGAGCGTGTGCAAATCGCCGCGCGCGATTTGGCGGCCCTTGTTGAGAATCAGGATGTCGTCGCACAGCTCTTCCGCCTCGCTCAAAATTTGCGTCGTGAGAACGATCGTGCGGCCGCGCGCCGCTTCCTGACGCAGCGAATCCATCACCGCGCGTTTCAGGATCGGGTCCATGCCCGTCGAAAACTCGTCAAGAAAAAGAACTGGTGTATTGACGAGAAACACTTTCGCCACCTGTACCCGCCGGCGAAAACCGCCGCTGAGGTCCTGCACCTTCCGGTCGGCTTCTGCCGTGAGATCAAACAGCCGCATGATTTCGCCGGCGCGGAGTTCCGCGTCGGACGCGGCAAGCCCGTGGAAGCGCGCGTAGGTGAGCAAATTGTCGCGCACGGAGAGAAACATTTCGCCCGCGGTTTCCTGCAGCACCATAGAAATCCGGCGGCGAACCTCGAGCGGCTGCGCAACGACGTCGAATCCTTCAATGCGCGCACTGCCACTGGTGGGTTGCAGGAGCGTCGTGAGAATTTTCAGCAGCGTTGTTTTCCCCGCGCCGTTCGGACCAAGCAAACCGAATATCGTCCCTCGCGGAACGTGGAAGCTGAGTCCGTCAATCGCCCTCACACACTCGCTGCCCCCGCCGAATAGTCCGTTGCGGCGGCCGCCGTAAACCTTGACGATGTTTTCAACCTCGAGCGCGTGCGGCATCGTGTCGGTCATAGATCAGTTACCGGCGCCGTCCGACGGATCAGACGAGTTCGCCGAAATGAGATCGAGCATGGCAGAACCCGGCCCTGCGCCCGGCGCGTAGCAGTTCCCGTCGGAATTGTATGTTGCGGCGCAGCGTTTTGTAAATTCATGGCGGCGCGGCGATTGCGCGAATTGCCAGATTTCGGCAAACGGGATGCCGCTCGCGGACGGCGCGGGAGGATTTTTCGGGTACACGCAGCCGGGCGCGGGCGGGCAAGCATCGTTGTAAACGAAGTAGGCGATATTTCGCTTGCCGGCGTGCGCGCGGATATCGTCGGCAGTGACGATGGCGTGCCCTCGTCCCTCTTTGGCTGGAATTCCGGAGCAATAGATTCCGGAGCGAAAGCCACCGGCGATCACCGCGTCAACCCACGCAAAAATGTACGCGTTTTGCGCGTCCGTCATCCGGCCGCCTTCTTCTTGATCGAGGAAAATCACAGCGCCCGCATGAAAGCCTTCCTGTTGTGCGAGCGCCACGGCCGATTGACCGTCGACTTTTCCGATCTCCGCAGGATTCGCGGGCGGCTTCAGCTCGTTCGAGCCGCGGCCGTTGAAAAGCACAAGGAAACCAAAGCCATTTTCGAGAAGCACCGCGCGCTTCCCCGTCCAATCATTCGTCTTGGCGCCGGGAGGAATGTTGAGCCAGTAGCCAGCGAACGCGAACGTGCGCTTCAGTGCGGGCAGGGCGGCGTCGCCGGGATATTCGTTCGCGTCGAAGCCGAGGTGCGAAAGCGAAGCTGCCGAAAGCTGCGCAAGCGCGAAACCGCAGCAGAGTGCGAGGGCGCGATGGAAGCTGCGGATTGAAGTCTGATTCATCCAACGGCTCACGAAGGCGAGAGTCCAGTTCTAGACGCTGAGAAAATTTTCGAGCAGCCGGAAACCTGACTCGGTAAGAACCGACTCCGGGTGAAATTGCACGCCCTCGACACGCAGCTTGCGATGGCGGAGGCCCATAATCGTACCGTCGTCGGTTTCGGCGGAGATTTCGAATACGCGCGGCAACGATTTCCGCTCGACGATCAGTGAGTGATAGCGCGTAGCTTGAAATTTCTGCGGCAGGCCGCAAAAGATCGTTCTGCCGTCGTGCTCGATGCGGCTGGTCTTGCCGTGCATCAGCTTGCGCGCGCGAATTATGTGGCCACCGAACGCGGCGCCGATCGCCTGATGTCCCAGACAGACTCCGAGAATCGGAATTTCCCCAGCGAACCGCTGAATTAAAGGAATGCTGATGCCCGCTTCCTGCGGAGTGCACGGGCCCGGTGAAATCACGATGCGTTCGGGACGCAATTTCTCGATTTCGTCGAGAGTGATCCGGTCGTTGCGGCGCACCTCGAGCTGCTGGCCCATTTGGCCGAGGTACTGCGCAAGGTTGTAGGTAAACGAATCGTAGTTGTCGAGAATCAGAATCATGGCGCCAATTCAAGGATACAGCAGCGACGAGGCTTTTGCATTTTTACGACGCGGCCGGGGAATCCATTCAGCGCCGCTCGCCGCCGCCGTGCGCGATCTCGAGCGCTTTCACCAGCGCGCGAGCCTTGTTCACCGTTTCCTGATATTCACGCTCGGGGACGGAATCGGCGACGACTCCGCCGCCAGCCTGGATATAGACGCGCCCGTTTTTCGCGACGAGCGTGCGGAGCGCGATGCACGAATCGAGGTTGCCGGAGAAATCGAGATAGAGAATCGCGCCGGCATAGATCCCCCGGCGGGTGGGCTCGAGCTCGTCAATGATTTCCATGGCGCGTATTTTCGGCGCGCCGGAAAGCGTGCCCGCCGGAAAGCAGGACATCAGCGCTTCGAAACAATCCACTCCATCGCGCAGCCGCCCGCGCAGGCTCGAGACGAGGTGCATTACGTGCGAGTAGCGCTCGACGAACATCAGGCGCTCGGGCTTCACCGAGCCGTATTCGCAGACGCGCCCCAGATCGTTGCGCCCGAGGTCAACGAGCATGATGTGCTCGGCGCGCTCTTTCGGATCCGCAAGAAGCTTCGCTTCGAGCTCGCGATCTTCGTTTTCGTCGCGCCCGCGCGGAACCGTGCCTGCGATCGGGCGGTAGTACACCTCCCGGCCCTGCACTTTCACCAGCATTTCGGGCGAGCTGCCGACCACGGAAACATCGTCGAGCTTCAGAAAGTAGAGATAGGGCGAAGGATTGACGACACGCAGCGCGCGATAGATCTCAAACGGATCGGCGCTCGTCTGCGCCGAGAATCGCTGGCTCGGCACAACCTGAAAAATATCGCCCGCTCGAATGTAGGCCTTCGCTTTGCGAACCGCGGCGAGATACTGAGGCCGGGTCATGTTGGATCGGACGCGTAACGCGGACGGCCGCGACGGGCGTCGCTGCTCGGGAAGCGGCCCCTCGAGCTTGCTCCGAGACGTTTCAATGTCGCGCACGGCTGCATCGTACTTCTCGCGGAGGCTTCCCTTCCCTTCCGTGAACACGTTCCGAATCACCCAGACGCGGTGGCGCACGTGGTCGAAGACGATCAGGCCGAGATAAAACATCATTACGCAATCGTCCAGGCCCAGATCGTCGCGTCCCGACGAAGGGATTTTCTCGATCAGGCGCACCATGTCGTACGCGAAATAGCCGATCGCGCCGCCGATCAGAGGAGGAAGCCCGGGAACGCGAACAGGGTGGTAGCGCGCTATGAGCCGCCGCATTTGTTCGATCGGGTCGTCGTGGAAATGTATGTGGCGGCCGCCGGTTTCGAGCGTGCAGACGCGCCCGCGCGCGCGAAACACTTCTTCCGGGTTCGCGCCGGCAAAGGTATAGCGCGCAATGTTTTCGCCGCCCTCGACACTTTCAAGCAAAAACGAATACTTTGCGCTGTCAGCGATGCGGAGGTACGCGCCGACCGGAGTCAGCAGGTCGGCAGTGAACGTGTCGTAGACCGGGACGAGGTTTCCCTGGCGCGCGAGTTTCGAGAATGTTTTGAAGTCTGGCTGGATCATGTGCCCGGTCGTGTTTTCTCTTCGCACGCGAGCGCGGCAAAGACTGCTTGGCGCATCGCTTTCTCCGGTGCGCGTTCGCCGGTCCAAATTTCCCACTGCGCGGTTCCTTGCGCGACGAACATCTCCACGCCGGATACCGTTTCGATGCCTCGACGGGCTGCGAGTTGCATGAGCTTCGTGACGCGCGGACGATAGATCGTATCGAACACGAGCCGGCAATTCAGCTCGCGCGCTTCGAGCGGCGAGCGATCCACCGCAGGGTGCATCCCCACGGGCGTAGCGTTCACGATCGCGTCGAAGAATTCGCTCCGCAGGCGGCTGCGAGCGATCGCTTCCGCTCCGGCCACGCGAGCCAAAGCGAGCGCTTGCGCAGGCCGTCGCGCGCAAACGCACACGGACGCCCCTGCGCGTGAAAGCGCGAATGTAATCGCCCGAGCGACGCCTCCAGCGCCAAAAAGCAGCACGCGGCTGCCCCGCAATGGCATGCGGCGTTCCAGCACGCGGAGAACTCCCACATAGTCGGTGTTGGAGCCGTAGAGCTTGCCTCCGGCTCGCACCGTGACCGTGTTCACAGCTCCAATCGACGCGGCCAGGCCGTCGCAATCGTCTAGGTGGCGGAGAATTGCTTCCTTGTGAGGCAGCGTAACGCTGAAGCCTTTCATCCCAAGCGGCTTGATGGCGGCAACAAAATCGCGGAGGTCACGCACGGGGAACGGCAGATAGACCGCGTCCATTTTGCGCGCCTGGAATCCGGCGTTCTGGAGCTGCGGCGAGAGCGAATGACCGATCGGATTGCCGATAACGCCGTAGATCCGCGTGTGCCGGGTGATGCGGTCGGCGCGATAGAGCGTCTTCATTTCGTCGAGCGCGATCTGGCCCGGCGCAGTGGCGTTTTCAACAGGCGCATAGGCAAGCGCGCTGCCTTCGCGGACGGCGAGAATGCGCACGGGACCTGCGAGGTCGCCCATCGGCACCGCAATCACATCGCGCCGCCCGTGCGCGAGGGCAAGAACCCGGCGCGCCGCCGCGAGCGAATCGCACTGAGCGGCGATTTTGATAGCATCCGGTCGCTTGCGCGACAAATCGGCTGCGACGCGCTTAAGATTCCTTGGCGAAGCGCGAAAGAAATGCGCCGACAAAATCTGGCGTCCTTCGCCGAGCAGAACATCGAGAAGCTCGCGCGGGCACCGCGACGCCGACTCAATTTCGAGATCGTACCACTCGCATCCGGCTCGCAGAGCCTCCGCAAGATGGACGAGCTGCTTCGCAATCGTGCCGTGATAGCGTCCCCCGGCCTCGCGCCGGCGGCACGTAGCGATCATCGTCGTCCTGGCGCGTGCCGTTCCCTGCGGCCGCTCCGCTGCCAGCCGAACAAGAAAACGCGCGATCTCGCGATCGTCGGCGAGCCAGTCCAGGCGCAGCTCAACGGTGCGGACGGCTTCCAGCGCCGGCGCGAGCTGTCGCCACATTGCCCCGGCGCGTTTCGCCGCCACGACCGCGCAAATTTTTGACTCGCCGATCATCGTCATCGCCCGGCATCACCCGGTACCGCCCCGAGATCGCCCGATACTGCTTGATATCGCTTGAATGTACCCTGCGCCTGCGATCCGCTCGGCGCTGTCCGCGCGGCCGCGCGACCTGTCCGTTCGTACAGGGAGTTCTGGCTTCTACCACGCGTTACTCAATGTGTAAAGCGCGCCAGAGCTTGTCTTGACGCTCTCACACCCGTTTGTTACGGTCAATTCATCGGGAGTCGCCCTGTGTGGGGCGCACGGAATTCAAAGGAGCATGCATTATGCGCGGGAAAATTGTCCTTGCTGGTCTTATTTTGGCCCTGTCCGGGGGCGCGGTTTCCGCGCAAAACAGAGGTCTCTCCACCACTCAGGACGACATTTACTGCTCCGGCGTGATCACCAACGAGTCCGTGCCGAACGACACCCAGCTCATCTCTGGTGAAGAGTCGAATTTTAAGCTCTCCTTCCAGGAAGGCGATTACGTCTACATCAACAAAGGCTCGGGCCAGGGCGTAAAGGTGGGCGACCAGTTTTCCGTGGTGCGCGCCGTCGCCGACCCCACGGACGTGGAGTGGACGAAGTGGCAATTCTCCATACTCAAGCGGATCGGAACGATGTGGGAAGACGAGGGCCGGCTGCGCGTGGTTGTCGTTCACGCAGACACGGCAGTCGCCCAAATCGTGAATTCGTGCAACTACATGCAGCGCGGCGATATCGTGCTGCCTTTCAACCAGCGCCCCACGCCTCCGATGAAGTCTGAGGATAAATTCGACCGCTTCGCGCCGCCAAGCGGCAAGCCCGTCGCGATGGTCGTCTCCGGCAAACAGTTTGCAATCCTTGACGGGACGAACGACATCATTTACGTGAATCTCGGCAATTCTCAGGGCGTGAAAGTCGGCGACTATTTCCGCATCTTCCGCTACCAGGGCACCGAGCACGAAACCGCGTATCAAACCAAGCGATTCGCCTTTGACGTGTACGGTTACGGAAGCTCCCCGGCGAAATACCAGTGGGACAACGTCCCGAGGGAAGTGATCGGTGAGGGCCTTGTAGTGCGCGTTGCACCAAACGCTTCGACCGTTCTCATCACGTTCAGCCTGCACCAGATTTACGCCGGTGACTACGTCGAAGTCGAGTAGCCCGATTTCGCGCGATTCGCTGCGGGCCGCGGCCCGGGATGGAATTCCGCTTCGCTGAAAACTTCCGCCGTAAATCCCTGCACGCGCGTTCCAGCCTGTTTCCACGCGTCGCGCTCCAACCCGGCCTTCGCGCACGTTTCTTCCAGAAATCGCGCGCCTGTCCAGCGATATTCCTGCGCTACCTGTGGCAATAGCACTCCTCGCTGCCGGCCTCGGCTGATCAACAGGCCGTGCTTGCCGGGCTCGATCCGCTCGGGAGAAATTTCCTCCAGCGGCGAGAGCACCGAGATCTCGATTGCGACTCCGCTCAGCTCCACCACACTCAGCGGAGAGAAGCGCGGATCCTCGAGCGCCGCCGCCATCGCACAATACGCCACCACGGAAATCAGCGCCTCATTCGACGACAGCTGCCCCACGCATCCGCGCAGCTGTCCGAACCGGTGAAGCGTGACGAATGCTCCGGAGGGCTGCCGCAGCCTCTCGTCGGTGGGAAGTTCTTCGAGGAGTTCACGGCGTTCGGCGGCCAGCACCACGGCCCGCCGCGCGACCTGGAGGAGAGTTTGCTTCGCTGGGTCAGCGAGTGAGAACATCCTGCTGCTTCTCTTCCGGCTTGATAATCGGCACGGCGCGTGTTCGCTGCTGCACGCGGTTATCGATCTGGCTCCAAAACATCTGGAAGTAATGGATCGCCGAACCCACCGCGAACAGCACCACCAGCCACAGCAGCACAGTGCCAAGCGATTTTAGCGCCGGATGCTTTGCCGTCAAAATCACCGCGCATCCCGCCAGCACCTGAAGAATCATCTTCAACTTCCCGAGCGGTGACGCCGGAATCACCAATCCTTCCACCGACGCAATTTCGCGCAGCCCCACCACGATGAACTCCCGCCCGATGATGATCACCACCATCCAAGCCGGCACCAGTCCCATCTGCACCAGCGAAATAAATGCCGCGGAAATCAGCAGCTTGTCGGCGATCGGATCCAGCAGGATTCCCAGCGTGGTAATTTCGCGGCGCTTCCGCGCGATGTAGCCGTCCATCACGTCCGTGGCGGCGGCCACCAGCAAAATCAGCACACCCCACACTTCGAAATGAATGGGCAAACCCCAGAAGTCAAAATTTGGCTGGCGCGTGAGCAGAACCACCACAAGCAGAGGAACGAAAAAAATGCGGAGCACGGTCAGGCTGTTCGGCAAATTCATCGCGCTCACAAGATCGTCTCAATTGGCTAGTCACGCTCCTAGCCACGCTCCTAATCCACGTTCCAGACGAGGATTCGAATCACTATAAACCTCGCTCTAAGGTGAGTCAACGGTACGCGCGCGCCGGCGTCCAGGCCGACGGGATGCTTCCCAACCCTGAGGTGACGAGTACAGCAAATCCTGTAGCTAGTAACTGTTAGCGAACAGAATGCTGCAACTCTGTGCAAATTGCTTTCGAACGAAAACTGTCGGTACTTCCAACGAGCCGCGCTCTAACGAGTTCCAGCATCGGCAGCAACTGGCAGATACGCAAGGGGTTACGAGCTCCGGCAGGATCAGCCCATTCGAGATAAACGATTGGATCGAAACGGTTTTTGCAATTTCAGCCTTTCCTTTTCCACAACGATTTCCACAGAATCGCCCGCCTTCCTTTCGCCTAACGCCTACTAATCACGCCCTTTTCTCGAACTTTCGCCCCTCGAAACCGCCCCGTCTACTTGTCCGCCTTTGACTTCGCTCCCCGCACTTCCCCAGCACCCGCGACGAACTCCTTCATCTGCCGCGCAATCGATTCCGGCAGCTCCGCTTCCAATACCATCTGCCCATTGACCACGTCCGACTTCAGCACTCGCCCGCAGGCGTGAACGATCGCAAGGTCGCGCCCATTCGCGAGCGGCAGGCGCAAGTGCAAATGGACGAGCGGGTCGCCCGGCAGCACAGCATCGATGCGCGCCAGCAAATCGTCGAGGCCTGCGCCCGTCGCCGCGGACGTGAACGCTTTCTGCTCGTTGTGCCCGTTCGAGCGCACCAGATTCGCAAGCTGCTCGGGATCGATCTGGTCGATCTTGTTGAACACGTGCAGGCGCGGCGTGTTCTTCACGCCCAGATCGTCGAGCACTTTCTCCACTTCCGCATCCTGCTCCGCGTGGTGCGGATTCGAAATATCGGTGACGTGCAAAATCAGCGCCGCTTCCTGCACCTCTTCAAGCGTCGCGCGAAACGCCGCAATCAAATCCGGAGGCAAATCGCGCAGGAATCCCACCGTGTCGCTCAGCAGCACGCGCCTTCGCGACGGCAGCCGCACCGCCCGAATCGTCGGATCGAGGGTCGCGAACATTTGCGGCGACGTCAGCACTTCCGCGTGCGTCAGCGCATTGAATAGCGTCGACTTCCCCGCGTTCGTGTATCCCACCAGCGCGACCATCCCCAGCGGCACCGCCTGCCGTGCACGCCGCCGCGTCGAGCGCTGGCACCGCACCGTTTCGATCGCTTCCTTGATCTTGGAAACGCGGTCGCGGATCCGCCGCCGGTCCGTCTCGAGTTTCTGCTCGCCCGGTCCGCGCGTCCCGATTCCGCCGCCCAGCCGCGAGAGTTCTTCGCCTTTGCCGGTAAGCCGGGGCAGCAAATAATTCAGCTGCGCCAGCTCCACCTGCAGCTGGCCTTCCCGCGTCCGCGCGTGCGTCGCAAAAATATCCAGGATCAACTGCGTGCGGTCAATCACGCGCCGCCCGATTCCCTTCTCCATGTTGCGAAGCTGCACGGGCGTCAGGTTGTGGTCCACAATCACCAGCGGCACGTGACGCATCTCGGCTCCGATTCGAATTTCGTCCAGCTTGCCGCGCCCCACCAGCGTCGAGGGATCGAACGCGTCGCGCACCTGCAACAACGAGCCTTCAATCTTCGCTCCCGCGCTCTCCGCCAGCTCTTCTAATTCAGCGAGCGAGTCGCGCGCGGCAGCCGTAGGATCTCCCGCACGTCCGCGCGGCGATTTCTTCAGTCCCACGCCAATCAGCAAAACTTTCTCGCGATTTTCCACGGCTTGCGGTGTCTTCATACGACGACGGGATCGCGGCCCAACCGGAACCTGAGGCAATCAACTCTCATTCGTAATCTGATTATACCGCTGTTGGCAACACGGAACGAAATTGGGTAGTGGTACAGTCTGAACCTACGCGGCTGGATCGTGGTGCCCGCTGCCGTCGTCTCTGGAGGCAAGGATGAAAGCGTCTATGTTTTATCGAATCGCTGCCGTTCTTCTGCTGCTTTTCGCGGTAGGACATACACTCGGCTTTCGCCAGTCGGATCCCCAATGGGGAGTTGACGCCCTTCTTGGCTCCATGCGGTCAATTCACTTTGACGTGCAGGGATTCAACCGCAGCTATTGGGACCTGTTTGTGGCCGCCGGATTCTCTGTCGGCGTGTTTTATCTTTTCGCGGCGATATTGGCCTGGCAGCTAGGTGGCCTTCCGGCAGCGAGTTTGGCGCTCATGCGCGGCACTGCGTGGGCGTTCGCCCTTTGCTTTGCCGCCATCACGGTTGTGAGCTGGAGATACCTCTTTATCCTGCCCATCGCTTTCTCAATCGTGATTACAGTGTGTTTGACTGCGGCGGCATGGCTTTCAGCGAAGCAGATTTCCACGCCGTCATTGCGATCGTAAGGTGAGAGGATTCAAACCACGCCACAACCGCGAAATCGCCATTTGCTTCCAGTGGCACACCCACTCTTAAGCGAGTAAGCGTGCATATTCAAAATCGGATCCGTAATCGGAACAACGCGAGTGCCGGCCGCCGAAGCACTCCACGGACCGCTCGTGAAGCTCGCCACCGCCAGGATTGCCATCGCGAGGACGACCAAGCCGCTCATTCGTCCGCAAGGATTTCGAATCCATACCTCTCCGGTTTCAATTTAACGGATCTGCTTTTCGTTCCGCGACCGGTGCAGGAAAACGCGCAAAAGGTGAATCTGAGGTCGAATTTAGTGTCGCAACTGCATCAATATGCTTGCACCAAAAAGCACTTTTTGGCCGGTTCGAGTGGGTCGCTCTTCGCTTTTTCTTCGCAGCGGACGCGCTGCCGGCGCTGCGAACAACTAACCTCGCCCCCCACCCGACCTCGCCGACGCCGCCAGCACCAGCTCCGACAGAAAATCTCCCAGCCCCCGCTTCGGCGCCCCGCGAAATTCTGCATCGCGCGTCGCCCGTTCCACCCACCCCAAACAAATCACGAGCGCCAGCTCCGACCAGGCCTCCGCCGCCCGCGTCGCAAATCCCACATCCCGCAGCACCGCTGCAATAA
>JBARFX010000032.1:0-6691 GCA_049797655.1 Candidatus Acidiferrales bacterium
CTCTAGAATCAGCCACGGTGCCGATCTGAGATAAAAAAAGAAAGCACGAAACACCACAGGAAAATCACTCCACCTGAGAACTCCCGCCAGTGGGCGAGTTTTTCAACAGCCACAGGATTTATCAACATCTATCCGGGATCGGGAGCGTCCTGCCTTCTTTAAGATTTCCTCACGAATATTGAGAGCCTCTAGCCTTTCGTAAACGGACACTTTCTTCTCCTTGGCAGTCGGTTACGTTTCTAGCCTCGCAGTTCTAGCTTTCATGTAAGGCAATGATTGGATCCACCATCGTCGCGCGACGAGCGGGAATGTAAGTCGCCAGAAAGGCGACAAACATCAAAACCAGTGGAACCGTCGCGAATACCGTCACATCAAACGGATGAACGCCATACAGCAGAGTTGCAATCATCGGCGCTGCGGCTGAGGCAAGCACCAGTCCAATTGCAATCCCAACGCCCACGAGCAATAGGCCTTTCCCGAGAATGAGCGTGAGGATATCTGACCGCTGGGCTCCCAAGGCAACTCGGATCCCAATCTCACGAGACCTCTGCCCAACCATGTAGACCAGCAAGCCATAGATGCCAATGGAGGATAAAAGCATTGCGACGGCCGCGAACACTCCAACCAATTCCGCCGAGAATCGGCGCGGAGCAATAGAAACATCCATCACATCGGTCATCGACCGGATATTGAATACTGGCAGACTAGGATCGACAGTCTGTATCTCACTCCGAATCTGCGATTCGAGGAGTGATACGGGCAGAGGCGTCCTTGCCACCACGCTCATGGAACTACTCCTCCGCCCTGGTTGCTGATAGATAGGTCTGAATATGTGGGGGACACCATCTGTGTCAAGTCCGTCTTGCTTCATATCCTTGACGATTCCGACCACGGTTACCCAAGACTGCGGAAAGTTGGGATTTCCCCCCAACCGCAAGCGCCTGCCGACAGGATCAATGCCCGACCAATAGTGTCGCGCCGTCGTCTCATCGATGATGGCTACGTCCTGCTTTCCCGTTTCATCGCTTTCTAGGAAAAAACGCCCACGAATCAATGGGGATTGCATAAGCAAAAAATAGTCAGGGCTCACCAGAATTACTTCCGCTGTTAACCCTTGTGAAGAATCGGCCGCGCGGTCCTCAATCACCAGTGCGGCGGTTGTTGTTGGACGCGCGCCTGGCAAATCCGAGGTCATGGCGGCCCGTTCGATTCCTGGAATCGTGGCCACACGCCGGATGACGTCTCTGATAAAAGATGTCCTTTTTGAGAAATCTCTATACACATCCATCTTGGGATCGTTCGGTACCGGTAGGTAGAAGCTTGCAGTAACTACTCTCGAAGGATTAAAGCCCGGATTCTCCTGAAGCAATCCCCAGAAAGTCCGCAGGAGCAAGCCGGCTCCAACCATCAACACAACAGCAAGCGCCAATTCAGACACAATCAGCAGACTCCTCAACCGGAATGTCTTAGCGCTGTGACCGGAGCCTTGAGCACCTTCCCGAATTGCGGCAGTCATATCGGCTTTCATTGCCTGGAAAGCTGGGGCGAGCCCAAATATGATTCCGGTGAAGATGGAAATCAGAAGAGCAAAAAGCAGCACCGTCCGGTCGACACCCACTTCGGCAAGCCGGGGAACTGAAGCGGGAACAAAGCGAATGATGAAACTCAAGGTCAATTTCGCTGCGAGCACGCCTGCTACACCCGAGATAAAGGAGAGCACGAGCGCCTCCGTCAGCATCTGGCGCACCATGCGAAAACGGCCAGCCCCAAGCGCCATGCGAAGTGCCATTTCTCTCTGTCTTCCTGAAGCGCGAGCCAGTAGAAGGTTTGCGATATTCACGGATGCAATTAGCACGACCAGGACTACCGCGGCCATTAATACCAGCAGTTGGGGACGCACATTGCCTACGAGTGAGTCCTGCAAAGGTTGGATCTCGATGGACCATTTGGCCTCAGGAGGATAATCATTCGGGAAGTCAGTTCGGAGTTCGCTGGCCATTGCCGTCAGTCTCGACTGAGCCTGCGCAACGCTGATTCCCGGTTTCAGCCGTCCGATTGCCTCGCGCGCCACCTTCACGTTGCGCGCGGGTTTCGGATAAGGATCCCCGCTGAACCCGCACGTGACCCACACTTCCACATCCCTCCCGACCGTCTTTCCGGGGTGGCGAAATCCGGCAGGAACCACTCCCACAATCGTGTAAAGATCATTGTCCAGCCGTAGATGTTTTCCGAGAATATTCGGGTCGCCGCCGTAGGATCGGCGCCACAAGCCATCGCTAATCACAGCTGCTTCTGCAAAACCCAGCGCAAAGTCCTGAGAGCCAAATAGTCTCCCGATTTGCGGCAATGCGCCGAGCATGGAAAAGTAGTTGGGGCTCACTTCGAGCAATTCAAGATGTTCCGGTTGTGCGGCGCCGGTCAAATTGGTGGGGCCAGAGACGACAACGCTTACTTCCTTGAAGATACCGGCTCTTGACTTCAGATCCTCCAACTCGGGGACAGAGAAGGGGATGTCACGCAACCCTATTCCAGGATTGTTGAAAGTGATCTTCACCAAACGAGTGGGGTCGTAGTACGGCAGGGAACGCAATAGCACCGCGTTTACGATGCTGAAAATCGATGTGTTTGCCCCAATTCCCAATGCCAGCGTGAGAATGATTATGAGAGTGAAGCCGGGACTCTTCCGCATGATGCGGAAGGCGTACCGAACATCATTGAATAATATTTCCATGATTCCCCCAATGAAGCAAGTTCTCAGATTGGTCACTTCGTACGGATCTCCGTTGTAAACGGGCCTGCATCCAACGTGGCCACCCGGGATAGCCGTGGCCTGGTTCAAAGAGGTGGTTTTGGGTAGGACGGTTTGGATGGGCGATGGCGACCTTCCTCACACAATCTGAGCACACATGCTTCCCGCTCTTACTTCTTGGCGGTCGGCGGCAACACATCGTTCAGGCGCAGATACATTGCGGTTTCGGCGTAGTGGTCGGCCCAAGCACCGGCCAGGACCAGGCTGATCCAGGCTCGCGTAACTTGTTTTCCGCCGAATCCTTCCGTGGTTTCCTCTAGTTTCGAATCGTCCATTTTCGCCAGCGCGTCGGAGCAGAAATCGAAGGAGGCCTTGAGCGCGGCGACCAGATTGTCTTTCGAGTCCGTGTCTTTCACCTGCTTGACATTGGTAGCCGGGACGGCGGCGGCCTTGCTACACAGTAGGTTATTCGTTTCGACCATGTGGGCGACGAGATGGCCGAATGTCATCTGGTCGGCGCTGGGTTTGTAGTTGAATTTGTCTGCGGGCATGGCTTCGACGGCCGCGACGGTGTTTTTCTGCCGGCCGGGCAGGATGTCTCTTAGGGCGGCGCCGACCGGGTCCTTCGTTTGTGCGAACGTTGTTTGTGCGGTCGCCGACGCGGCGAGTAAAAGCAACGCTGGGATCACGATAGTTCTCTTCATTTTGTCCTCACTTTTCGGTGAATCTGTGCGGAGAGCAGGATAGCGCGAGGGGGGTTGAGCCACAGGCTTTCTCCATTTCACAGCATCTTCCTGGCGCTTGCATGACCTGCCCCCTAGTCCCGGGCACTAGCTTTCCAACGCCAATACGTTCTTGGCGATGTTCCTGCTCACGGAACAATATGCCGCGAAGAACCAGTGTTTGCAGGAAAAGTGACATGCGGCGTCCGAAATGAGACAAGCGGTCAGAGTTGGCCGTCAAATACTGTTGCCACGGATCCGTTCACAGGGCAAAACCGGAATTCAAAGTGTGGCAGCGGTATCCAGCACAAACGTCTGGGCGGTTGGCGGCCAAAGACTTTGTACCTTCCGCTTCAAACGCTTCGTTACATTGGGATGGCAGCACGTGGAGTCTTGAGCTCCTTACCTTTCTCACCAATCACGGTAGACAAAGGCCCTTCTGCAGCTGCGATGGTTGTAGAGTTGCCGCGTTTGCCAGCAACTGCCCGATCGCCAGCTCGCAAACCTGGACCGGTGGACCGGTGAAATTGCTTTGCCGAGAGAACTTGGCGCTCTCGACGGCCCTGTCCTCAGTGATGTCTCCTTCGAAGGTTCAGCTATAATCCGTGCCGGAGGGTCGACACACCCATTGCTGCAGGCCACACCAGATATGGGACGGACGAGATGGATTTTGATCCTGTGTGCGTGGACGATTGTAGGACTGTTGTTTGCCGTACGCAGGATCGTGCTGGTGAAGGTACAGGGTACGCACGTCAGCTGGGTGATCGTGGGTGCGCTCGAACTTGTCTACTGGTACGTATGGGCGGCGTACACACCGCTTGTGATTCGTCTTGCCAAACGGTTCCCGTTGACGGGGCCGAGGTTTGTACCTCATATAGCGATCCACACAATCACGTCGCTCATGATGGCTCCCCTGGCATCTGTCACCGAATACTTTCTGAGCCGTGGACTTCTGCGGTCAGTTTTTCGCATAACTGATCCTGGCGTGCTGCGCCTTCTCCCGCCGTTCGCAGTCAGTGTTCTATCTATGAGCTTTACTGGCATGCTTACGTACTGGTTAGTTGTGGGATTGTATCAGTCGATCCACTTTTACCAGGCCGCTATGGAGCGCCAGACTAGAGCGGCGCAACTGGAGACGCAGCTCTCCCATGCCGAACTTGAGAACCTTAAGAGCCAGTTACATCCGCACTTTTTGTTCAACAGTCTTCACACCATTGGAATCCTGATGCAGGAAGACGTCGATGCTGCGAGCCATCTGCTAGTCTGCCTCGGGGACTTGCTGCGCATGGCCCTCGAACGGCGGGAGAACGAGATCACCTTGCAGAGCGAGCTCGAGTTCGTCGGCAAGTATCTGGAGATCGAACAGACACGCTTTCATGATCGCTTGAAAGTTCACATGGACGTGGCACCTGACCTTCTCGCAGTCTATGTACCGAGTCTGGCGCTTCAGCCACTGGTTGAGAATGCCATCAAGCACGGCATCAGCGTCGATTCCGCCGCAGGCCGGCTAGAGATCGCTGTCAAACTCCACAACGGCAGAGTTTGGCTCTGCGTCCGCGATGATGGCCCGGGTCCGGCACCGGGATCGCACCTGCGATTCGGCGTCGGACTCACCAATGTCCAGTCACGCTTGAAACAGCTCTACGGGGACGAGTCGTCGCTGGAACTTACCGGAGGCGACGGTCGAGGCTGTGAGGCCATCATCACCATTCCACTGCGGAGTTCTCATGAAGACGCGAGTCCTCATCGTCGATGACGAACCGATCGCCCGGCGCGGTATCCGTCGCTATCTGGCCGAACACAACGGCATTGAAGTTGTAGGCGAGGCGGCGAACGGAATAAGTGCGGTGGAGCAGATCAATGAACTTCATCCCGACATCGTTTTTCTCGATGTGCAGATGCCTGATCTGGATGGTTTTGGAGTCATCGAAAATGTGGAGCCATCGACCGGCCCTGCTCCCGTATATATCTTCGTCACGGCTCACGATGTGCACGCCATTCGTGCATTCGAAGTGCACGCTGTTGACTATCTCTTGAAACCGTATGATAAGGAGCGATTTGCCAAGGCCCTGGTTCACGCACGCCAGGTCCTCGAACAGTCCAGGAAAGCAAATCGAGGTCTCGAACCACTGCTCCAATCCCTCCGTAGTCTCCGCCCGTTGGAACGCTTTGTGGTGAAGGACAAGAAGCGGATTTTCTTTGTTCCCGTTTCCCACGTTTTGTGGATCGAAGCCACGGGAAACTATGCCTGCATACACACCGCCAGCGACAGTCACCTGTTGCGGGAAACCCTGGCACACCTGGAAGAGAAGCTGGCGCCACACCACTTCATCCGAGTGCGGAAATCGGCCATCGTGAACAGTGCCCGCATTAGCGAGATTCGTCCGATGTTCGATGGGGTTTACGACATCGTACTGGCAGAAGGAACGGTGGTCACGTCGAGTCGCAGATATGCTCACAAGTTACGAGCTCTGCTGGAATCCTAGTCTTGGCACCTGGGATGTAAAGTGGCGCGTCGGCGTGGAATGCCAGCGGCGAAAATGAATTCGGTACTTGCCTCGATCCCGATTTGGCGGGCGTGGGGTTTTTGTCTTCAATCGTGGGCCTGTGGCGCAGCTGGGAGAGCGCTTTCATGGCATGGAAGAGCTCGTAGGTTCGATCCCGACCGCTCCTACCAACCATCCTTTTTCCCAGCAATAACTTAGCGATTTGTCGAGGCGGCAAAAGGCGAAAATAAGAGCCTCACGGGTGGCACCGATGGCTCGAAGGCCATACGTTCACGGCGGACTCTTGAGTTGCCGAGCCACCGATTCCAGATCGGTGGGATATGCTTTCGGGCCTGTCGCGGTCTGATACCCGGAGAAGCTAAGTTTTGGTTGGACTAAATTCCGAGGAGCAGGTCATGCCGCCTGCCGCAATACTTACCGGGTTGCGGTATTGCGGGTTGTACTCCAGCTTTACGCGAACCCTGTAAGGAGTCTTTTTCATTGGCTGTCCTGCTGAAATCGGTTGATCTAAAGTTGTGCCGACACGAATCTTATCTCAAGATTGAGGACTTCTTTGGTAATGGTAACGGGATAGGTGTTGCGAACAGGGGTGGCTGTTGAAAAACTCGCCCACTGGCGGGAGTTCTCAGGTGGAGTGATTTTCCTGTGGTGTTTCGTGCTTTCTTTTTTTATCTCAGATCGGCACCGTGGCTGATTCTAGAGATCTCGATCTT
>JBARFX010000033.1:0-16001 GCA_049797655.1 Candidatus Acidiferrales bacterium
CTCTAGAATCAGCCACGGTGCCGATCTGAGATAAAAAAAGAAAGCACGAAACACCACAGGAAAATCACTCCACCTGAGAACTCCCGCCAGTGGGCGAGTTTTTCAACAGCCACAGGATTTATCAACACTTATGTAGGCTGGAGCGTCCTCGGGGCCGCACTGTCCGATCTTCACGGTTGGAGATGTCGGTCGAACCAGTCGAGCGAGCGATTCAGATGATCGATGCGGTGTAGGGGTTCGTGCAGGCCGTGGCCTTCACGCGGGTAACGCAGAAACTCCGCTTCGATTCCGCGGCGGCTCAAGGCGATATACATTTGCTCGGCGTCGGTGATCGAAACATCGTTATCCTGTTCGCCATGGACGAACATCGTGGGAGTATTTGCATTCTTGACGTGAGCGAGCGGAGAGCGCTCCCAGAGCTTGGCATAGTTGTCGGAGTCCCACGGGAAACCGTTGAATTCAGCGTGAATGAGATCCTGATAGAGCGAAGTACCGTAAAAGCTGATTAAGTTGCTCAGGCTGCTGATCGGGACGGCAGCTTTGAACCGTTGTGTTTGGGTGATCGCCCAGTTCGTCATGTAACCGCCATAGCTGATACCCGTGATGCCAAGTTTTTCCGGATCGACCCAGGTATTGTGTGCGATGGCGTAGTCCAAACCGGCCATTAGATCCTTGTAGTCTCCGCCTCCCCAATCGTTAACGCAGCCATCGGAGAAAGCTTGTCCATACCCGGCGCTGCCGCGCGGATTGATGTACAGGACTGCATAACCGTGCGCAGCTTCCACCTGATCCGCGAAATCAAAACCGTAGCCAAACATGCCATGCGGTCCGCCATGGATCGTCAAGATAAGCGGATACCTTCGATCCGCGGCAAAACCCAGCGGCGGCATGAGCCAACCCTCTGCGCGAGTGCCATCGAAACTCGTGAACCAGAATGTTTGCGGAATGCTTAGTTTCCAAGTGCTGGCCACTTGTGAATTGAACGAGGAAATAGGATGAGGATTCGAGCCGTCGGCAGCCGCCATCCAAACCTCAATCGGAGTGACGTCATCGGTGCGAGTGAAAGTCAGGTGTGAGCCGACGACGGAGAAAGAACGAATCGTGGCAGCTCCCTGAACAACAGCGCGAGGAACTTCACCACTCGTAGATACCTCATACACGTTTGTTTCACCTTCGTTTCCCGCAAGGAAATAGATGGAGCGCCCATCGGGAGACCATTGAGGCAAACTCGCGCGGCGATCGAGTTTGCCGCTGATCGATTTGCCGCTGCCTCCATCGCGGGCGATCGTCCAAACGTGGGCATCTTCGGCGATGCTGTCGATGGTAGTCACCGGGCGGGTGGTGGCAAGATACGCGATTGAATTTCCGTCGGGCGACCACGCTGGCGAAAAAGCGACTCCAACGGCGTTGGTCAATTTGCGTTCGGTGCCCGTGTGCGGGTCGAGAACGAAAATGTCGTAGTGAAAATCCCTATCCGGATCAGGGGTGTGATTGGACAGAAAAGCAATTTCTCCGCGGGAGGACCACGAAATGGAATGAGCATCGTGATCGCCGTGAGTTAACTGACGAACCCTATGATGGGCGAGAGAGACAGCGAAAATTTGAGTGCGCAGGTCGTCTGAAAAAGAGGTTCGCGATTTGTACAGAATTCGGGTAATCACTCGCGGATCGGTGGCTTGCGGCGTAGTTGCAGGCTCCGCCGCCGCAAAAGCGATCTCTTTCCCATCCGGAGACCACGCCATCATTTCGCTTGGTTTTGAGATATAGGAATTGCTGCGCGGCCACGGAGCCAGCATCTGGCTCTTTCCAGTTTCGGCATCGACGATCCAGAGCGACGATGGCCCTCCCCGATTGGAAGAAAACACGATTTGACGCCCATCGGGCGACCAGCGAGGCATCGAGTCATTGACCTCGCCCTCTGTGATTTGCTTCAGCGCGCCGCCATCAGTCGGCCCCACCCAGATGTTGGAATATTCGCGGCCGCTGGGCTTTTCGATAGACGAGAGCACAAATGCCAGCTTCGTTCCCGACGGAGACAGATGAACGTCAGAAACGTCACGCAGCAACAGCAAGTCGTCGGGGACTATAAGTCGCTTCGAGCTTGGCGCTTGGGGCGCCGGAAATGCGGGATATGCGCTGAGTGATAGGACGAGAATGCAGCCAACAGTTTTAGCTCTGAACATGTTTCTCCATAATGTTCGGGTTGGACGATTGGTGCGACCGCACTTTTGCTGAGCTGCGACGATCGCTAGTCGGTTCGGCCTCGCCCTGGAATTGGCCACACAGCTTCAACCGTACCCTTTCGTATTCCGAAAAAGAAACTGTACAAGTTGACGGTGGTATCACAATGACCCGGGATGAATTCGACCTTGTCACCGACATTTAATTCTCGATTTGGTTTCTTGAGGCTGATAATTCCGTATTCGTCGCCGCCCGGCCAATAGGCAATTCCGGTAAGCCCTTTCGGGACGGGCATCGATTCGTCGGTTGATAGCGCTTTATTTCCTCCGTCGGTGATAGCGCGGCCCTTCGACGGATGACTGATGATTGTCGTGAGAACCGACAATGAGTTTCCAAAATCGGTGAACTCGGCATTGTTGGGACCGCCGATGCTGCTGTAGTGGGAGTCCATGAAAATAAATGAACCGGGCTGAATTTCAGTGACCTCGGGAATTTCTGTGTCGATGTTGTATGTGCCGGTGCCTCCAACAGTGAGAATACCCACCGCGAAGCCGGCTTTTTCGACCGCTTTTCGAGCTGCGACCGCTCTTTCGAGAGCCAACAATTCAATCGCACGACGATTTTCGAACGCAATAATGTGCTGATTGCTCCCTCCGTAGCCTTGAATCCCGGCCAGCTCGACTCCTGTCGACTTGGCGATGAGCCCGGCCAAGACTGCGGCTTCTTCCGGCGTGTCTACGCCCGTGCGATTCTGTCCTACATTCACTTCGACGAGAACTTTGATCTTCTGACCTTTCGCCGCTGCGGCTGCCGAAAGTGCGCTGATATTTTCTGCTGAATCGACGACAACTTTGACGTCTGGCGTGATGGCTTCCAGCGCGAGAAGGCGCTGGATTTTTCGCGGGCCCACAACCGGAGCGGTAATCAGTACGTCCTTGATCCCGCCGTGGATGAGCACCTCAGCTTCTCCGAGCTTCGCTGCGCACTGCCCGTGGGCGCCGTATTCGAGCTGTTTTTTCGCGATGATGGGAGACTTGTGCGCTTTCCCGTGGGGGCGGCAATTGCGGCCGCGCGCGGCACAAGCGTCGCGCATCGTGGCCATGTTCTTTTCGAAGATGTCTAGCTCGATCAGTAATGCAGGCGTCGGGACTTCATTGACGGGCTGGCCGATGAACTTTTCCAATTCCATTGCGAGATCCTCCATGTACCGATAGGGCCGGTCCGTAGCCGGCGTATTGCCAACCGCGCCGAGTGCGCCGAGCGAAAGAGTCGATTGGGCCATGAAATCGCGCCGAGTCCAATTCTTTTGGGTCATTCTTGTCCTCCATACTTCCTGCGTCGTTGAAATGATTCTCGAAGCGGCCGAATTTGAGTGAAATTCAACAGACCGAAGAAGGCCTCAAGCGTTTATTTCGACAGAAAGATTTTCTTGGGAAGCATCGCGTGAACGCCCTTTACTCCATCCACGATTTGCGTGACCTGTAGATCCACCGCCAAGCTGCACAGGACGTAGGCATCGACCGGAAGCATGTGGCGCTCGGAAACCAGATACTCAACCATTTGACGAACGGCCATTTCTGCGGCGAGATTCAGATCCGGATCGAAGCCCATGGTCATAATGGAGTCGGGAGTTTCGGCGCGAGGCCACCGCAGTTTCATGTCTTTCCGGACGTTGAATCGCAGTTTGCCCCACAAAGCGGCTTCAATCGCGGTGCCGTCCACTTCGCCATCGCCCTGGCCAGCGTGTCCGTCTCCAACAGAAAATAGTGCTCCCTTTACTTGAACGGGAATGTAGAGCGTGGTTCCGGCAACTAGGTGCTTGTTATCGAGATTGCCAGCGTAGTATCCCGGAGGGCCGTCACTAATTCGTCCGATCGCAACTGCGGGAGCAACGCCCATCGTCCCGAAAAACGGATGAAGCGGAATTTCGATTCCCGGGCCGGCAATCGCGACGTTGCGTTGGTTATCCAGAGGAATCGCGCGCGCGTGAAAATAGGGGAATTGATTCGCGAGCGCGCCCCCACCGGGATGGAACACGTTTACGGCATAGTTGTCGGCAGGTGTGACCTCCAAAATCTGGACCTCGAGCACGTCGCCGGGTTCAGCTCCCTCCACAAAAATCGGGCCAACCAAAATATTGGCGCCCGCTCCGCGGTCCTTTACGCCGGCTTCCAATACGCGCATTTCAGGACGAATGAGGTCCTGTGGCAACCCCATGTCTTCCATTTCTTTCGAGCCTGCCAGCGGTGTCTCGATCGAAACGGTATCGCCTGACTTGATCGTGAGAATGGGCTTCGCCGATGCATCGAAGAAGCCCCACTCTACAGTGTTTGGTCCCCAACGAATTACAGACGCCTTCGATGCTTCCTGCGAATAGGCCGGAAGCGCCGCAGTCGCGATGATCGTCGTCAGCAGACAGACCGCACGCAGTTTTCTCATGGTGTCCTCTCGCCTGTGCTCCTCTGCGCCCGCGCTAAAAACTTAGCTTCGCTGAGAACTGGAACGACCGCGGTCCACCTGCTCCCAACGCGCCCAGCGTCGACGTGGGCAATCCGACTTTGTTCGATTCGGCCGTGCCCACAACTCCGGAAAAGCCAAACCCGGCATTTCCGGCGTTACCGCTGTTGGAAACGAAATTGGGGCTATTGAACATGTTGAACACTTCCGCCTGCAGCCTGAGCACGAAAGGCTCTTTGAGTGTGAACGCCTTGGATATCCGCAGATCGGTATCGCGGATATCAAGCGAGTTCGGGGTTAGTGGACGAGTAATTGGCAGAATGGTTGGATCATTCAGTGAGGCGCGGTAGTTGTTTATGAGCTGCAGCAAGCGAGCCTGAGGGCCGCGAGCGCCGTTGTTCCGGGAGACACCGGGTGGCCGGATCGGAGTCGCCCCGTCGGCTTGGGTCGCCGCTTCGAAGATGTCGTAGGGCAGCGGACTGCTGTACGAGGAAATGAGGCCGATTTCCCAGCCGCTTCCGAAGAACGGAGGAAGACGGCTTGGATCGATGATGCTGCTGAAAATAAACCGGTGCCTCTGATCGGTCTGGGCCGGGCCGTAGTCTGCGCGGAAATTAAACGGATCGGAAAGGACCGTGCTACCGGCCCCCGTGGAATCGTCGTAGAAGTTATTCGACTTCGAATAGGTGTAGGACGAGTTGAGCGAAAATCTTTTGCTCATCGTCTTTGTAACGGACAGGACAAAAGCGTTGTAGTGGAGACGATCGCCGTTTTGGTCCCACGGCACTTCTCCGAACTGCGAGCAAACTGATTGGCCGAACATCTCGCAGAGCGGGGCGCCCGGAGCAGCCGTATTGAACTCCGGGTCCACGTTAATGTTGTAGCTGAGCAACCCCTTCACGCCCAGCGCGTGAACTCCGTTGACGGAAAGAACCCACTTCGGGAGGAATGACCACTGAAATCCGCCCGTGGTGTATTGCAGGTACGGAGTGACCAAATTGTTGTCGAGTGCGATCAGAGGGCTGATAGGTGGCTGGAAAAACATGTCGTGAATCTGCTGAGGAGTCTCGCCCGGAAATGGATCGGAAATGCTGATTGGTCCCCCGAATACGGCGAAGCCAATATTCCGGCCGTCGAAACCTTTCTCCAGCAGGGTCGCCAGAAAATTGATGTTTTCGAAGTAGATGCCGTAGCCGGCGCGGATTACGAACTTGCCATTGCTCCACGGGTCGTAGGCGAAGCCAATTCTGGGCGCGAAGTTGTTCTTATCCGAGTTGCGGCTTCCTGGAGGAGCGAGCAAACCGAGCGCGCCATCGAAATTTTGGTTGTTGAAGTTGCTAAAGTAGTCCCAACGCAGACCGGCATTGATGGTGAGATTGGGAAGCAGCTTGATGTCGTCCTGAACGTAAAGCCCCGCGATACTGCTCGACGCATTTCCCAAAAGACAATTCGGGGTGCTGCACGCGGCTTGAATCAGCAGGTCGGCTTCGTCCTGACCGATTGGCGCATCTTCGAAGAAGTGGAAGGAACCGAGGGTGGCGAACGTGAACGTCGCGGAGCCTTGCACGTAGTGATACTCGCCGCCGAACTTCAGGCTGTGCTTGCCTGCAATCAGGCTGAAGTCGTCGGTGAACTGATACCGCTTTTCGATCGTTGCTTGCGGATCTCCCGTTCTGCGGCCGATTACCAAATCGGGCCGCTGCTGTTCAGGGTCATTGGAAAGCGGATCGAGGCTATTCGCATAGCGGAAAAACTGAAAGCCGAAGCGATTGAGTTTGTTGTTGCCAAACATATAGGTATCGCTAAAGGCGTGGGCCTGTACGTTGGTCAAGTTTGTTTCGCCGTTTGATTCAGCGCGAATGCCGCCAATATTCTCACGGGCGTTGAAGTTATCCAGATTGAAGCGGTAGAACATCTGATTTTTTGCGCTCGTGACAACGTCGAGTTTCGCGGTCACCAAATCGCGGCGAAACGGCAGCGGAAAATTTCCTTCGAATTCAGGATACACCCCGTTCGTGAAAACGACGCCGGTATCGCGCTCGCGATGATCCTCGGCTGCCACAAAGCCGAAAATCTTGTCTTTCTTCAAAGGTCCGCCGATCGAACCTCCCTGCTGATAGCGGTGGTAGTCGCCTTTACCGTTCTTCTGGAAGTAGTCGGCGGCGGTCAAATCCTGGTTGCGAAAAAAGAAAAATGCGTCGCCGTGAATCTGGTTGGAGCCGGAGCGCTCGATCATATTCACCACGGCGCCCACCGAACGCGCCTGCTCGGCGCTGAAATTGTTGGTGACTACCGAAAATTCCCTAATCGCATCGGGGCTGATGTCATAACCCAGCCCGCCAACGACGACGTCAAAATCCTCGAATCCATCCACGAACACGTTCGATTGGCGTCCGCCGGTTCCAGCGACGCTGATCTCACCGATTCGAATCTTGGTTGGATCGATCGGCGGAGTCCGCACCACTTGGGGAACCAGGGTGGCCAGGTCGGTGAAGTCGCGATTCTTGAGCGGAAGCGAAACGATTTCTTCGCGGCTGATGACTTGCCCTACATCCGAGGAAGTGGTTTGCACGAGCGGCGTTGCGCCCGTAACCGTTACTTCTGTCGCCGTACCCGAAACGGAGAGCTGAATCGGCTGTGTGGTTGACTGCCCGACGAGCACGAGCAATCCCTTGGCAGTGGCGATCGAAAACCCGGTCGCTTGCACTGAGAGATCGTAGCTACCGGGGGTGACTGAAGGAAATATGTAGCTTCCCGTGGAATCGCTAATACTCTGGCGGGATTCGGCGGTCGCATTGCTCACGATCGTGACGGTGGCATTTGGAACTGCAGCTCCGGTCGAATCCGTAACCGTACCGATAATTTCTCCTGTGGTTTGAATCTGCCCGTACGATCGAACCGGGAAAAACGCGCAGGACAAGACTGCTACGACAGCCGCAACGACCCACTTGGACACTCGCATGGAAACCCCCTTAACACCCGTAGACAAGAATTTGTTACCCCCAATCAACCGACCCGATTAGAGCGGACTACTCCGAACCTTTCCTTGTATTCAGGTGAACGACGCCAAGCTTCTGCAGAAACTCGAAAAACTGCGCAACTTCGGCCACCGGGATTGGTTCAAACTCGGCGCTGACCGCATCGCGAATTTCGAGAATGCTCCGTTTTCCGTTGGCGAAATTGAGGGCTTCGTATGCGACGTATTCGCCGCGCTGGGACAGCGGCACACCCTTCTCGAAATGTTCGTTGCCGGTTTTTTCGATCAGCCACCAGCGGCCGTACTCCGGGCGAAAAAAATTCAGCGGACCACGCATGGAAGGATCGCGCTCGGGAACCGTGTCGCGATATTTTGCGTCCGGGTTGTTCGGACCTAATTTCTCACTCGGGATACCGAACTTTGAGGCACGGGAACCTGCGTACGAATCAATCTGATTCAAAAGTGCTTGTTCCTCGGATTGCAGGTTCGCAAGGAAGGTCTCTGCCTGCGGACGTACCTCGTTTTCACCGGCAAGCCGCCCAAGGCTGTTTATGTTGGCAGATTCGCGGGCGAATCCCTGGCGGATGACGTTGGCAGCATCCTGGCGGGCTTGGGGCAAAGTGTCGCGAGTGGCGGAATCGAGATACGCGAAGGCTTTGCTCTCGTCATCCGCGAGCCGAATTTCAGACTTGGTGACGGCGTTGTGGAGCAGCGCGGGGACATCGTTCGCACCGGCAGAAGCAAGAAAGTACGCTGCAGAGGCAGCGATGACGACGCCTCTGCGCATCTGCGTCGGATCGCCTGCTCGCGGCGTATCTTCCTGCGTTCCAAGAAATACGTCCGGGAAATCGTTCAGCAGGATCGCGGAGACGCCGAGCGTCTGAGCGTCTTCGTGATCGCTCGGCCCCCAGAAAGGCTCGATGGAGTAATGAAACTGCTCGCGGCTGCCAGTGGGCGCAAACAGCGGGTCGAGGAAGCCCTCCGTCGGGTGGGGCGATAGAAAATGAGAATTGCGGATCGCGATCGTGTTTTCGGTGCCGACCTTGTCGACGAACGCCTGAACGACGTCATCCAGGAATGAAGGATTCGAGTGCGGAGAGCGATACAGGTGGAAGACAGCTTTCGCGCTTTGCTGATCGTACCCGATCATGTCGATATTAATCATCGCGAGGATCCGCTTTAGATCATCGGGATTCTCGTGAAAGTGATAAGTGAGTCCGTAGTGCTCCGAACCCCACATAAAGCGAATCGTTCGCCGGGGACGCGGAAGTACTCCCGTCGAAATCAGATTGTTCAAGAGCCGAGCTACTTCCAGCGTGCAGCCGACGCCGGTGAGGTTGTTGGCGCCTCCGGTGTTGCGGCTGTTGTCGTGTGCGTAGACGAGGATGACGGAAAGGCTCGGGTCCGAACCTGGAATCTCTGCGTGAACTTCGGGGTATTCGCCTGGGCCGGTGTCGACGTTGACATCGGCTTGCACGGTGAGAATTTCTCCCGCTGCGAGACGATCCTTTAGATCACGTCCTGTGCGATAGGAAATAGAGAACGCGAAAGTGGGGGCCTCTCCGTGCGGGCCCACCCACGGCACGAGTTGTACTGTGCCGACTAGATCTGGATAGTCCGTGGCGTCCTCTGTGCGATAGAAGACGACACCCGCAGCTTTCCGTTCCCAGACTGCGAGGCGCATCACTCGCGAAGCCGCACCGCTCGCCAGCACAATCTTTCCTTCGACCGAGCGTCCGGCATAGTCTTTTTCGTCGACTCCCGATCCCACGTCGATTAGTTCTGCGGTGACGGAGCCAGTGCGGCTGTTGCGCCCGAGATAACCCTTGTAGACCTTGAAATCGGCGAGAAGTTCCCGTTCCGGTTTAACGAGCCAGAGCTCTGCCTTGTGAGCCTCCCAGGAAGGTTCGGTGCGAAAGGCCCAGAAATATGTTTTGCCGTCCGATGGAAACCTCTCGATGCCCACATTGGAGAGCCCGATCGATTTCGCTTCGGTGGCGAGGTAATTTGCAACTTGGTCCGCGCCTGCAGCCGGTGAGAAGCCAGAGAATGGAATGATTCGCTTGAAGTCTGCAAACGGCAATTCTCCCGAGGAGTTTTCGCGAATGGCTTTGTAACGGTCCGCGGGAAGAAGTTGCTGCCCCCGGATCGGAGTGTTACCGATCATCGCAAGAGCTGCGCCGAAAAGGATATGCCTGACGATTCGAGAATATTCGCGCATCAATTCGCTACCCCCGTTGCTGAAGCGAGTTCCAGTCACTTCTTTTCGTTCCCCGCCCATCGATCGACTTCGAATAAAACCCTAGCTGCCGGCCTTGAGCACACCGGTGCGCTTCAAACTGTCAATGATCAAGTCGCAGCTCTTAGCCAGGTGATTCTTGAGCTGTTTTCTAAGTGCCACTGGATTGTGGTGTTCGACTGCTCGAAGGATTGAAGCGTGCTGCAAGTCAAAAACCTTGCGATTCGATTGACTCATTACGCTGGTGCGAATACAGGCCGCCACCAGGTTCCGAGTCGTTGCAATCATGCTCAAGAGTCGCGGGCGTTCTCCGGCTTGGTAGAGAACGAGATGAAACTCATCATTCAATCGAACCCAAAGCTCGGGATCGCTCGTCTTCTTCATTTCACGCAATGCTCTTCTCATCCGAACAATCGTGTTCGGTCCGACGCGTTCGATCGATCGCAGTGCCGTAGTAATTTCGAGAGCCGTTCGAATCTCATAAATGTCTCGAATCTCGCCCTCCGTTACCGCAGCGACAACTGCTCCATGGTTGGGATGAAATTGGACTAAGCCTTCACCCTCGAGCATGCGGAGTGCTTCTCGAATCGGGATACGACTCACATCGAAACGCTTTGCGAGCTCCGATTGATTCAATTTTTCGTTAGGTTTGAACACACCCGTGATAATTGCATCGCGGATTCTTCCTGTCGCGAGTTGCTGGATCGATTTGTAGTCCCGAGAAATCGAAAACGGAGTAGCCACGTCCCCCCACGAAGGCACGACGCGAAAAGCCCAGGCTTGTTACCACTTTTGCTTTACGTGCATCGGTCGTCGAAAAACGAGATCGAATTGGCGCATACTGTATACAGTATTCAGTTCGTGTCAAGACCGATTTGGCTTAACGAATTTTTATTTCTCGCCCGATACTTCCGCGGCACGTAACTTGTGGTTATGAGACTTGTTTTGAAACGCAAGCAGAACTATATTCCGCGGGACTCGGTAAGAGCAGACGGGGGGATGATGACGGTACCAGAAGGGCCTGATCCACTAATCGTCGATCCAGTCCGTTACAAAGTCTTGTTTGAAAACGAAAGAGTTCGCGTTCTCGAATTTCGAGACAAACCTGGGGAAAAATCTCCGATGCATGTTCATCCGGACCGCTTGGTCTATAACATTGGAAACTGGAAGCGAAAATTCACGTATCCGGACGGCAGGACAGAGATTGCTGAAGGCCGGGCAGGCGAAGTGAAATGGTCCGCTCCGCTCGCTCACGCAGGCGAGAACATCGGCACGACGGAGACGCATACTCTGTTCATCGAATTCAAGACGTGATTGATCCCGATGAATACAGTGATGCGGGCTGCAGGGGAATTCCCCCGGTTTCTGAAGGAAGACAGTCGAGTGTTAGCTGACGCCTTATTCGCAACGATGAGCGCCTAGAACGTCTGATCAAAGCACGCGCGAAACTGACGCAGTCGAGCGTTGGCTATTCAGAGTTCATCGACCGATGAGACTAGGGGTGTAAGGTAACGCCCGATAAAATTGGAGAATCGAAGGCGATCCTCGGATAGCTGTCGATAACAAGGATAATCACTAGCTATCTCGCTTTGAGATCGGCGGCGCGAAGAGGATTTACCGACTCCGGACAGAAAATCCCAGACCGCTGCCGAAACACCTGCGATAGTGCCTTACCTTTCGACAAAGCGAACCCTGCGGAAACACAGCACCCAGTACCCTGCCCGCTGGCTACTTAACCTGCAGGGACTTGAGATAGCTCATCACACTTGAAATCCGAACGTACATGAACGCTGAATCCGGATCCATCGCCCTGAACAGCGGGCCCCACACCGGCATTTCCGCATCGCCGTGTGCCGGAGCCGGGACGCCGTTCCGCAGCACGTTTTCCACATATTGGTCCGGGAATTTCCCGTCGTGCCGCTTCGCCAGAGTCGTCAAGTTCGGCGGCGCCTGTTGCAGCGCCGACGCTGCCGGCCCATCTCCCTTGGCATCCTTGCCGTGGCATACCGCGCAGTACTCCTTAAACATGCCAGCGCCTGAAAGCGGCGCGGTGTGCTTGATCGGTTCCCGTTTGACCTGCTTGTCCTGCCCAAGGGTCGAACTGCCCAGAGCCCCCAAAAGCCCAATCAAAATCCCAACCTGAAATCGCATTCCCCAGGGAACTCCCACACGGTGCATAGCACACCTCCTACGAGCGTTTGTAAACGCGGCGAGGGCATTCCTGCCTCAGGCCGATGCTGCCGCGCACGGCGACAGGAGCAGTGAAATTACAACACCATGTAGCCGTATGGTGAGACGCTTGGTTTCACTCTCGCCCCTTACAACTACGCTTCCCGTATAACTAACGCACTATCGGTTGAATCGTAGGCACCGAACCAGAGCACCGCTATGACGCACATCACAACTTCTCGTGACCTCACTCACAACGCACCGGTTACTGTGCATCATGAGTTTACGGGAACAGGGGTTTGTTGGCGGCGCAGTAGCGTGTTCAACATTTGCAACCGTTCGAATCGGAAACAGCCCGTTTCCAGGTAGCTTCAGAGCGGTGTTGGGCGGAGAGTCCGAAACAAATCCGCTCCGGGTTACTGATGTAGTGTTCAGATAGCTATTGATAACAGGAGTGGCTGTTGAAAAAGTCTATTTTCCTGAAAAAAGTCGAAAATCGGGCGATAGAAAATGTCCAGGAGACTGAGAAAAATCGTTTGTAGAGCTTCCTGACGCGATCCAATTTTTGCAAATTCCGAGTGAGCGAGTTTTTCAACAGCCACTCCTGTTATCGACACCTGTCTTTCGGGACGGCAGTTTTCCGATCAATCCGTTAATCAGGACCTAGCTTCGTTCATCCCCCAACGGTTTGAAAGAAGTAGACACATCACTCTCTCCTATTGCTTTCCCATACGGTAATCCGGTATCGTTCCCATGGTTTTGCAATAGGAGACTCATGGGCGACAAGCAAGACGTTTGGCAAGGCACACTCGCCATCATGGTGCTGAAGACCCTTGAGATGCTCGGTCCGCTCCACGGTTATGGCATTGCCCGCCGGATCGAGCAGACGAGCGGCGAGTTGCTTTCCTTGAATTACGGAACTCTCTACCCGAGTCTGCTCAAACTCGAGCAAGAGGGCTACGTCACTTCGGAGTGGGGCATCTCCGACAACAACCGCAAAGCAAAGTACTACAAGCTCACGCGAGCCGGACGCAAGCAACTAGAAAAAGAAGCGCAAGAATGGGAGCAGACTGCGACGATCCTGGCTCGATTCCTTTCCTCGAAGGCGCATGCGTCATGAGGTCACTCCAAGCGGCATGGAGGCGCCTGCGCAGTCTGTTTCAGAAGGACCAGCTCGATCGCGAACTACAGGCGGAGCTTGCCAGTCATCTCGAAATGCACACTGAGGACAATCTACGCTCCGGCATGACACCGGAAGACGCTCGTCGGGTAGCCGTTCTCAGGCTCGGTGGCGTGGAGCAAACTAAGGAATCGGTGCGATACCGCCGGGGAATCCCCTTGCTCGAAACCCTGTTTCAAGATTTGGGCTATGGTCTGCGCGTGCTCGGCAAGAATCCCGTGTTCACTACCGTCGCTGTCATCACGTTGGCACTCGGTATCGGTACAAATACTGCAATCTTCAGCATGGTAGACGCGTTTCTGTTCCGGCCTTTGCCGGTGATAGAACCAGGGCAAATCACAAAGCTTGCCTACCAACTGAAAGGAGGCCGGCTGATCACCAATTTTTCCATGCCGGACTATCGGGACATTCGCGAGCAGACCCGCGAGGAATTTTCCGGGATGCTTATCTCCCAGAACTCGATGGATGGTTTGAGCGTAAATGGAAAAGCTAATCGCATTGTTACCAATTACGTCGCCGGAGATTTCTTCTCCACATTGGGAATCAAACCGGCGCTCGGACGCTTCTTATTGCCGTCGGAAGAGGAAGCACCTGGAGGCGGCGCTCTCGTTCTTGGCTATTCGTATTGGAGGACAAAATTCCACGGCGATTCAGGAATCATCGGTAAGTCCGTCTCAGTAAACGGCCATCCAGTAACGATTGTCGATGTTGCGCCGGAGGGATTCCGCGGGTTGTCAGTTGTCGCAGACGTGCAAGGTTATTTGCCGCTGGGAATTGCGACTATTGCGGGTCTTCCGAGCGATTTCAAGACGAATCGTGGATATCGCACCGCTCTTATTTTTGGAAGACTCCGTCCCGGGGTGAGTTTGAGCCAGGCACAGGCGTCACTCGACGTTGTTGCGAAACGGCTCTCGCAGGAAAATCCCGTGGACGACAAGGACTTGAGTCTCCTGGTTTTTCCAGAGCTTCGATCACGGCCTCATCCGGACGCGAAAATGGCGGTCGCAATGGTGTCGGGACTATTCCTGGGGCTCTCTGCATTGGTGCTGGTGCTGGCGTGCGTGAACGTGGCGAACATTCTGTTGGTGCGAGCGACGGTTCGGGAGCGAGAGATGGCGATACGAGCGGCGCTGGGCGCCCGGCGGAGTCGGTTGATTCAACAGTTGCTGACGGAAAGCATTCTTCTGTCAGCACTTGGGGGAATCGCAGGAATTTTGCTTGGCTACGCGGCGAGCGCGTCGCTGGGTCGCCTGAGGTTGGGAACTGATACGCCACTCCGGTTTGAATTTGGGTTCGACTGGCGTGTATTTGGATTTGCGCTTGGAGCCACCCTGATAACCGGAATCATCGTGGGAATCGTTCCAGCGATTCGCGCATCTGGCGGAATCCTTTCGCAAGTCCTGCATGAACGCGGTCGCGGGCAGGTGGGAGGACGGTGGCGCGCACGCAATGCGCTGGTGGCAGCCCAGGTCGGGGGCTCCTTGATATTGCTGATTATAGCTGGGCTGTTTACAAGGAGTCTGGGCGAGGCACAGCGGACAAATTTAGGATTCGATCCGAACCACGTCGTGAATTTCTTTATGGACCCGACCGAGATCGGCGATAGCGAAGCGCAAGGCAGAGCGTTCCTGAAAAACCTGGTTGCTCATGTGCGCGGATTGCCGGGCGTCATGTCGGTGAGTACCGCGAACTCGACTCCTCTGGGCTACTACAACCAGGGAGACACAGTTACCGTCGAAGGTTATGAAGTTACGGAAGGCCAGCCCACGCCGTTTGTGTGGTACAACGCGGTTTCGAGTGATTATTTTAGGACGCTCGGAATCCCGATTCTTCGTGGGCGCTCTTTCACGGACGCCGACGATCCGGACGCGCAGTTCGTGGCGATCGTGAATGAGGCCATGGCGAAAAAATATTGGCCTGGCCAAGACCCGATCGGGAGGCAATTCAAGATCGGTGCCGACACGAATCATTCGATTACAGTAGCCGGGGTAGCAAAGAGCTCCCGGTTTTCAGGTGTGACCGGTACGATCCAACCCTACTTCTACGTGCCCTTCGCGCAGCACTACCAAGCCAACACACTAACGGTGCTCCAGGTGCGGACGGTGGCGTCACCCGGGCCCATGATCCCGGAGATCGAGCAGGTGATTGGGGCTCTCGCGCCGGAATTGCCGGTGTTCGATGTGAAGACGATGTCAGAAGCGATCAATACCCTGAATGGCATTCTCATTTACAAGTTGGGAGCACTCCTGGCCGCGGCGCTCGGGACTTTGGGATTGGTTCTCGCCCTAGTTGGGATTTACGGCGTGGTTTCTTTCGCCGTCAGCCAGAAAACGCACGAAATCGGAGTGCGCATAGTGCTAGGCGCGCATCCGCGCGACGTGCTCAGGATGATTCTTGGCGAGGGCCTGCTTATGGTAACAATCGGTCTCGTAATTGGATTAGTGGCCGCATTTGGTGCCGCACGCGTGCTCGGAAGTTTTCTCACAGTTAGCGCCACGGACCCGTTCACTTATGTCGTGGTGTCCGCACCTCTCGCACTCGTGGCTCTCATAGCGTGCTACGTGCCCGCGCGGCGCGCGACGCACGTGGATCCCGCGGTTGCGCTCAGGTGCGAATAGAACGGCCGGATCTGAGAAACTCGCGTTGTCAGGCCTGGACAAGTATTGAGAAATCCTGTGGCTGTTGAAAAACTCTTCGTGAATGCGAACTGAAGTGTTGGCAGTGACGTCTATATGAGCAAGCGTTCTGCCGATGCTCTTTTTCATCACCATTCACGGAGGCTTGCTGATTATGATGGG
>JBARFX010000034.1:0-9032 GCA_049797655.1 Candidatus Acidiferrales bacterium
GCCTCCGCCATGCCCGCCGCGATCGCCGCCGCGTCCGCCACCACCGCCTCCGCCACCTTCTCTTTGCGGACGCGCCTCATTCACGACCAGCGCGCGGCCGAGAAAGTCCTTGCCGTTGAGCGCGGCGATTGCCTTCTCCGCTTCGGCGTCGTCATGAATTTCGGCGAATCCGAATCCGCGCGGCTGTCCCGTGAATCGATCGCGAAGCAGCGTGAGTGAATCTGGTTGTACGCCGATTTCAGAAAACAGCGCTTGCACCTGCTCTTCCGTCGCCTTGAACGACAGGTTTCCAACGTACAATTTCTTCACGACCGTTCTCCTGGTCCCCGCGGACGAGGGACACTTCCCAGCACCTGAAGAATTAAACCCGGCCTGCGTCCAAGCTGCAAAAAGCTACTTTCTGCCGACAAGGCCAAGCGTCCCCAGGAACGTACGAGCATCTTGCGGCAACTACCCCCCGCAGTCAACAACCGCGTCGGGCGATTAGCCTCCGGCGGAAAGACGAAGCCAAATTCCGCCGCATACCGCCTCCTGCGAGCCACATGCGTTGCCGAAGCCTTGCTGGAGCGCCTCGCTGCAATCGGTGATACGATGCGCCCAAGCTCTCCGGAGATTTCCATGCTTGGCACGATGATGGATTTCCCGCTGACGCTCGTGCCCATCCTCGAGCGCGCGGGGAAACTGTACAGCCAGATTGAGGTGGTGTCGCGTCGGCCCGACCGTACGATCGCGCGAACGAATTACGGCGCCATTTACCAACGCGCTCGCCGCCTGGCTCGCGCGCTAGAGCTTGCCGGGCTATCGCGAGGCGACCGTGTCGCAACGCTGATGTGGAATCACTCGGCGCATCTCGAAGCCTATTTCGGCATTCCAGCCTCTGGCGGCGTGCTGCACACGCTCAATCTTCGTCTGCATTCCGGCGAGCTCGCCTATATCGCGAACCACGCGCGCGATCGCTACCTCATCGTGGACGACGTCCTGCTTCCCATCTACGAATCGTTCCGCGATCAGGTTCATTTCGAGCGCGTGTTCGTGGTTCCGTTCTGCGGGCAGCCCGTGCCGCGCGAATGCGAAAGTTACGAGGACTTTCTAAGCGCCGCCGATGACGATTTCCAGTACCCGGCGATCGAAGAAAACGAAGCGGCCGCCATGTGCTTCACCTCTGGCACAACCGGAAAATCAAAAGGAGTGGTCTACTCGCACCGCGCACTCGTGCTTCACAGCTTCGCTCAATGTCTTGCGGATGCCTTCGCAATCAACCACGGCGAGGTGGTGTTGCCCGCCTCCTCGATGTTTCACGCCAACGCCTGGGGGGTTCCGTTCACAGCGACGATGGTCGGAGCCAAGCTCGTTTTTCCGGGGCCGCATCTCGATGCCGAAAGCCTGCTCGACTTGATTGAAAAAGAAAAAGTAACGATTGCGACGGCGGTCCCCACCGTGTGGTTCAATGTCCTCACGGCGCTCGAGAAGGAGCCCGGCCGCTGGAAAATTGACCATCCCGTCCGCATCACATGCGGCGGCTCCGCCGTGCCGGAAGCGTTGCTTCGCGGCATGGACCGCTTCGGCTTCCACATCACGCACCTTTGGGGCATGACGGAAACAACTCCGTTCGCCACGACCGGCACGATTAAGTCCACGCTGGCTCGCGGCTCTGAGGATGAAAAATACAAGATCCGCGTAAAACAGGGCCTGCCCGCCCCGTTTATCGAAGTCCGCGTGATGCGAGAGGAAGGCGAAGCTCCGCGCGACGGCATTTCATTCGGCGAACTTGAAATTCGCGGCCCGTGGGTGGCGGCGAGCTATTTCGAAGCGCCCGAAACCGCCGACCGCTGGACTCGTGACGGCTGGTTCAAGACGGGCGATGTCGCGACGATTGATTCCGAGGGTTACGTGAAAATCGTCGATCGCAGTAAAGACCTCATCAAATCCGGCGGAGAGTGGATCAGCTCCGTCGATTTGGAAAATGAATTGATGGGGCATCCCGCTTTGCGCGAAGCCGCAGTAATCGGCGTGCCTCATCCGAAGTGGCAGGAACGTCCGCTCGCAGTCGTCGTCGTGAAGGAGGGAGCGCAAGTGGCGCCGGAAGACCTGCGCGCGTTTCTTGCCGCGAAATTCGCGAAGTGGCAGCTTCCTGATGCGATCGTGTTTACCGACGAACTTCCGCGGACTTCGGTGGGCAAACTAATGAAACTCAAGCTCCGCGAGCAGTATGCAAATTGGCGGTGGGAAACGTAGCCGCGCGGAGCGCGCGCGAATCAGGTGCGGTAGCTCGCGTTGATGTTGACGTACTCGCCCGTGAAATCGCACGTCCACATCCGCGCTTGCCCTCGCCCGGATCGCATATCCACGATAATCGGCACATATTTCGCGAGCATTTTCCGGTGCACCGCCCGTTCCGAGAAAGGGTGTTCGCCGCCGCGCCGGCAAACCAGAATTCCCGCGAGCGTGATATCCACGCGCTCGAAATCGAACGGCACGCCGGCGCGTCCCGCGGCTGCGAGGATCCGGCCCCAGTTGGGATCCGCTCCGGCGAAAGCGGTTTTCACGAGTGGTGAATTTGCGATCGTCCGCGCCACCTGCTGGGCCGCGCGGTCGGACAGCGCGCCGCGCACTTCGATTTCAATTACGCGCTGCGCTCCTTCGCCGTCTTCCACGATCTTAAGCGCCAGCGCGCGGCAAACTTTCTCGAGCGCCTCGCAGAATTTCTTGAAATCGGCGCTCTCACTGGCGATTTTCCGCGCGCCGCTCGCGCCGTTCGCCAGAATCGCCACGGTATCGTTCGTTGAAGTGTCGCCATCCACTGTAATCGCGTTGAACGTGCCGGCGACGGCGCTCCGCAGCGCGCGCGAGAGCAGTGCCGGGGAAAGCGCCGCATCGGTGGCGAGAAACGCGAGCATCGTCGCCATGTTCGGCTGAATCATTCCCGCGCCTTTGCAGCAGCCTAGAATCCGCACGATCTTCTGCTTGCCCGGGCCGCCGAACCGGCAATTCGCACCCGCCCACTTGGGGCGTGTATCGGTTGTCATGATCGCGCGCGTGAATTGCGCGAATGTTCCGGCATTTCCGTTGCGCGTATGCACCAAATCCGGGACGGCCTTCAGGATTTTCTCCACGCGCAGCGGCGCGCCAATCACGCCCGTCGAGCAGACGAGAATTTGTGATGGGTCAAGTCGACCCAGTTCCCGTGCGACCTTGAGGGTTGTTGCGGCAGCAGCAGCCACTCCCTCCGACCCAGTACAGCAGTTCGCATTGCCTGAATTTACGATGATGCCGCGCATCTTGTGGCGCGATTGTCGCAGATGCGCCTGTGACGCGAGAACTGGCGCGGCACATACGCGATTTGTCGTGAACAGCGCGGCGGCAGCCGCAGGCGCTTCGCTTACCAGAAGGCCAAGATCAAGCCCCTTCTTTTTCAGCCCGCAAGCGGCAGTCGAAAACGAGAACCCTCGAGGAATGTCCGAACTCTTAGCGGATCTGTTCATGCGGCGGAGACAGGCGTAGCCGAATCGTCAAGAATCGCCAGAGCGATTCGTTCGGGGATCACCGCAGCGACAACCGCAATCAATTCGCACGATCGCCGCTTTGCGCACGTCCGGCAATCGCGCTCGATTTTCTCAGTTAGCGCGTGCCGCGAGGCGGCGGCAAATCCCTGGCGTACAAAGAACTCTGGAGCATGCGTCACCGCGAACACGCGTGCGATACCGCGCCTCCGCGCTTCCTCGATCGCGAATGCGAGCAGCTTCGCGCCCGTTCCGCGCCCGCGCACTTCCGTCTGCACCGCGAGCGACCGGATTTCGGCAAGGTCCGCACCGTAGGATTCCAGCGCTACGCAACCCACCACGCGCTTTTTCTCTTCATGCACCAGGAAATGGCTGATGTTCCGCCGGATTTCTTCTTCCGCTCGTGGCAACAGCAGTCCCTGCTCTGCATATTGTGCGATCAGCTCGAAAATCGCGCGCGCATCGGAAGCTCTGGCTCGCCGCGCTCTCATCGCGCCTCCTCGATCTTCGCCGCACGGGTCTTGAACTCTTCCATCGCGGCGCGAACCGCTCCCGGCGCCGTTCCACCGGCGACGGCTCGGCGCGCGAGCGCCGATTCCAGCGTGAGCACCGTCCCCAGATCGCGCCCGAAGGCAGTCGAAAATTCCTGGAGCCGCTCAATCGGCATCTCGCGAATCGATTTGCCATCCTTCTCCGCCGCGCGCAGCACTTTACCCACTATCTCGTGCGCCTCTCGAAACGGTACGCCGAACGCAACGAGATAGTCCGCCACTTCAGTCGCGACGAGCGCGGGATCCTGCGCTGCTTCGCGAAGTCGCGCTTCATTGAATTGTGTTGCCGCGAGCGTGGCCGCCGCGATTTGCACCATCGCGAACGCCTGGTCGTGCGCGTCGAAGAGCGCCTCCTTGTCTTCTTGCAGATCGCGCTGATAACTCGAAGGCAGCCCCTTGCAGGTGGCCAGTAGCGCGAAAAGTCCGCCGTAGATTCGCCCGGTCTTTCCGCGAATCAATTCCCACGCGTCGGGGTTTTTCTTTTGCGGCATCAGGCTACTGCCTGTCGAGAATTCGTCCGGCAACTGGATAAAACCGAATTCCGGCGTCGCAAACAGAACCATGTCCTCGGCAAGCCGCGAAAGGTGCATGGCCAGCGTTGCGACCGCGAAAAGAAATTCGAGAGCAAAATCGCGATCGCTCACCGCGTCGAGGCTGTTTGCTGTAATGCCCGAAAATCCCAGATCGCGCGCGAGCCCCTTGCGATCGAGCGGAAATGCGCAACCGGCCAGAGCACCCGATCCCAGCGGGCACAAGTCCGCTCGCTTCGCCGCATCCGCAAACCGCTCCGTATCGCGAAGGAATGCTTCGCCGTGCGCCAGCAGCCAGTGCGACAAAAGCAGAGGTTGCGCGTGCTGCATGTGAGTGGTGCCCGGCATCGGCACGCGAAAATTCTTTTCGGCTTGATCGGAGATCGCCCGCGCCAAAGCGCCTATCGCACTCCGGATTCCCCGCGCCGCGTCTTTCACGTACATCCGGAATTCCGTCGCAACCATTTCGTTGCGGCTGCGGCCGGTGTGCAACTTCGCACCCAGCGGGCCGAGCTTTTCGATCAGCGCCGTTTCCGCGAAATGATGAACGTCCTCAGCTTTCGATCCGTCCAGCCATCCGGGATCGGCCTTCGCGCGTTTTTCGATTTCATCGAGCGCCGCTACGATCCGCCGGCTCTCTTCATCGCTCAGAATGCCGGCCGATGCAATCGCGCGCGCCCACGCTCGGTCCAGGGCAAGTTCCTGCGGCAGCAATCGCCGGTCGAATTGCCAGGAGCGTTCGAATTCATAAAACGATGCGTCCGGGCCGCGCTCGAACCGTCCGCCCCACATCTTGTGTTGGTCCTTGTTTTGTTCCGGGGCGCCGCTCATCCCACCTCGGCTTTGCGGCGAATTTCTGCTTCCTGCGGAACGGTGATCGGCAGCGCGAAGAGATTGATGAAGCCCTCCGCGTCTTTCGGGTTGTAGCCCGTCATCGTGAAGCTCGCGAGGTTCGTGCGGTAGAGCGAAAACGGCGACCGGCGCGACGCCACGCTCAAATTGCCTTTGAACAGCGTCAATCCAACGCTTCCGGTCACGCGCTGCTGCGATTTCGCGAAGAACGCGTCAAGCGACTCGCGCAGCGGTGTGAACCACATCCCGTAGTAAACCATTTCAGCGTAGCGCAGCGAAAGCATCTGTTGGTAGTGCGCCGACTCGCGATCGAGGCACAGCGATTCAAGTTCGCGGTGCGCTGCGATCAGCAGCGTCCCGCCCGGCGTTTCATACGCGCCGCGCGATTTGATTCCCACCAGACGGTTTTCAACCATCTCCATCCGTCCCACGCCGTTCGCCGCCGCGATTTCATTGAGTTGCTCGATCAACGCAACCGCGCCCAGCTTTTTGCCGTTCACCGAAGCGGGAACTCCCGCCTCGAAGCCGATTTCAACCGTGGTCGGCTGGTCAGGCGCCTTCGCCGGCGAAACCACCCACTGCCACATAGCTTCTTCGGGCGCGTTTGCAGGATCCTCGAGCACTCCGCCTTCATGGCTCAAGTGCCAGATGTTGCGATCGCGGCTGTAAATATTCTTCGTCGTCTGCTCCACGGGAACGTTATGCGTGCGCGCATAGGCAATCGCCTCTTCACGCGAAACGATATTCCATTCGCGCCAAGGAGCGATGATCTTCAGTTCTGGCGCAAGCGCCTTCGCCGCCAGCTCAAACCGCACCTGGTCGTTGCCTTTTCCCGTGCAGCCATGCGCCACCGCGTCGGCCCCGAGTTTCCTCGCCAGTTCCACTTGTCTCTGCGCCAACAGCGGCCGCGCAAACGATGTTCCGAGCAGATACTTGTGCTCATAGACGGCTCCGGCACGCAACGTGGGCCAGATATAGCTCGTGACAAATTCCTCGCGCAGGTCCTCCACGTACGCCGAGCTTGCGCCCGTCGCGAGCGCCTTCTTCCGCGCCGCTTCCAAATCTTCACGCTGCCCGAGATCGCCGATCATCGCGATCACTTCGCAACCGTAAGTTTCCTTCAGCCACGGAATAATGATGGAGGTATCGAGCCCCCCGGAATACGCCAGCACAACTTTCTTCGGCAATTCGTTCTCCTCGAACGGTCAGTGCACCGTGAAATGGTCAGTTCAACAACGTCAGCAAAATCGCTTTCTGCACGTGCAGCCGGTTTTCCGACTGGTCGAACACAATCGACCGCTCCGAATCGATCACGCCGTCCGTCACTTCCGATCCCCGATGCGCCGGCAAACAGTGCAGGAACACCGCATCCTCGGCGGCCTGCGAAAGGAGCGTTTCATTCACCTGGTAACCCGCGAACGCAATTTCACGCGCCGCCGACTCCTGTTCCTGTCCCATACTCGCCCAAACGTCGGTGTAAACCGCCTGCGCCCCCGCAACAGCGTCCTCAGCGGAGCGCAAGAGTTCTATCTTGCCGCGCGTCTCACGCGCCACGCGCTTCGCTTCCGCCACCACCGCCGCGTCGGGCTCGTATCCCGCCGGCGTTGCGACCCGAATGTGCGCTCCTGCGCGCGCTCCGATCGTGAGCAACGAGTGGCAAACGTTGTTCCCGTCCCCGACATATGCGAACTTGAGGCCGCGCAAGCTTCCAAAACGTTCCTCGAGCGTGAAAAAATCCGAAAGCGCCTGGCAGGGGTGAAAGCGGTCGGAAAGCGCGTTGATTACCGGAATTCGCCCGTGCGCCGCAAGCCCGTCGAGCGACTCCTGCGAAAACACGCGCGCGATAATCCCGTGAACCATTCGCTCGAGATTTTTCGCCACGTCGCGAATCGATTCGCGCTCGCCGAGCCGCGTCGAAGTGTGATCGAGAAAAACCGCTCGGCCGCCCAGGCTTGCAATTCCCACTTCGAACGTCACGCGCGTCCGCAGCGAAGGCTTCTCGAAGATCATCGCAAGAAATCGTCCTTCGAGAGCTCCGCGATACCGGTCGGGCCGCGCTTTGATGTCCGCGGCGAGGTGGAACAACTCGCGTACCTGCGCGGGGCTCCATTCCATGCCGGTCAGAAGATCGTTCGTGAGTGTCAGTGTTGTTGCGACCGCGTTCATGTTCACCTCGCTGCAGCCACGGCCATCGGCTGCGCCTGAGTTTCGGTTCCCTGTGTTTTCACTCTAGACTTGTCCAGGGCTTTCTTCGTTCGCGCCAGTACCACTTCGAATTTGCGGAGAAATTCGGCCACGTCCCGCCGCCGAACGATGAACGGCGGAAGAAGCCGCAAGACGTGATCGTGCGTGCAATTGATGATCAGCCCGCTTCGCAGCGCCTCCGCAACGAAAGGCCCGCCGTCCAGCGACAAATCGACGCCGAGCATCAATCCTTTGCCGCGCACCCCACGGATAAAATCAAACTTCCCGGCGAGCTTTTCGATTCCAGCTCGCAGTTCGGCCCCGCGCTCGCGGATATTCGCCAGCAGCCTCTCTTCTTCAACTACAGTCAGAAATTCCAGCGCCGCGGCGCAAACTAGCGGTCCGCCGCCAAACGTCGTTCCGTGCATTCCCGGCGCAAACGCCGCCGCAAATTTCTCATTCGCGATAAACGCACCCAGCGGCAATCCGCCTGCCAGTGGCTTCGCCACGGTCACGACATCGGGAAGCGAGCCCAGGGCCTGATACGCGAAGTACCGCCCGGTTCGTCCCAGTCCGCACTGAATCTCATCCGCAATCAGCGCTGCGTCGTGCCGCGTCGCAAGTTCCCGGGCGCGGCGCCAGAAGTCAGCGCTCACCGGAAAAATTCCGCCCTCGCCCTGAATTGTCTCGACCACGAGCGCGCAAACCGAATCGTCAAATTTTCGCTCGAGATCCGCCACGTCGTTAAACTTCACAAATTCGACGCCCGGAACCAGCGGCGCAAAAGGCTCGCGATACTTCGCCGGATAGGTGATCGAAACCGCGCCAAACGTGCGTCCGTGAAACGAATTCTCGAGCGCGAGAAATCGCGTCTTCTTGACAGTTACACTGCTGCCGTCCGCGACCGCTGCACGCTTCGCGTTCGCATACGCGCGCGCCAGCTTCAGCGCGCCGTCGATCGCTTCCGTGCCGCTGTTCGTGAAAAACACGCGGTCGAGCCCCGACCATTGCGCAAGTTTCCGCGCCAGCGGACCCTGATAAGGATTGTGAAACAGGTTCGACGTGTGGATCGCGCGGCCCGCTTCTCGCCGAATCGTGCGCACGAGCCGCGGGTGCGCATGCCCAAGGGCGTTCACCGCAATTCCTGCAAGGAAATCGAGATACTCGCGCCCGGCGGAATCGTACACGCGGCATCCCCGCCCGCGCGTAAACACAATCGCCGGCCGCTTGTACGTGTTCATTAAATGACGCGCTTCATCCGCGCGCGCTCGCGCCGCAGACGCTCCACCCCTCGCCGCCGTTTTCTTCTTGGCCATTCCTATTGCGCCGCTCCCTGCGCAGCTTTTGCCGCGGAAGCTCGCAGCACGGGCAACACTCGCGTGCCAGGGCACCGCGTCGCGTTCGCGGCCGTCAGC
>JBARFX010000035.1:0-14609 GCA_049797655.1 Candidatus Acidiferrales bacterium
TCCGTTTCCGTTCGATCAAGTTGTACGACGCGGGGCAATTGGTGAAGCCCGTGATGGACATCATCAAATACAACGTCCGAGTGAGTGAGAGTGTGCTGGGGGACTTGCGGGCACAAATCGCTGCGTGTCGAACGGGCGAGAAGCGTTTTAAAGCGATTCTCGACAAGTATGGAAAGGAATCGGTTCTCAGAGCGAAAGAGCAGTTCATGAATCATGCGGACAAAATGGCACGATTGGCGTTGGACCGGATTCCTGATGGAACTTATAGGGCCGAAGGCTACATCGATAACGACAGTTTGCGGCTAGACCTCAAGAATCTTCCGATTCGAGTCGCTGTCACCGTGAAGGGATCGGAGATGACGGTCGACCTGACGGGGACTCAAGAGCAGAATGAGGGTCCGATCAATTGCGGTTTTGCAACGACGGTTTCTGCGATCCGAGTGGGATTCAAGTGCGTCACTACTCCGTGGGTACCTATCAACGAAGGCAGCTTTCGGTCCCTGAAGGTCATCATCCCTGAAAATTCCATGTTTAATGCGAAGTACCCCGCACCGTGCTGCCAGTTCGGGATGCACTTGATTACTTTGATCGACACGATTCTCAAGGCACTCGCCCCCGCTTTGCCCGGAAAGATCCCTGCGGGGCACTACTGCGACCTGGGCGTCATTTCCATGTCGGGCATTGATCCGCGGAATGGCCAGGAGTTCATTCACGTTGATTCCTCGAGTGGTGGGTGGGGTGCCTGCGAAGGAATCGATGGAGAAAACTGCCTGATAGCAATTGTAGACGGCGACAGCAAGAACATCCCTGCTGAGATCGTTGAGCATAGATATCCGATACGTCTGCTCGAATTTTCATTGTACGAGGACAGTGGCGGGCCGGGAAAATTTCGCGGAGGTTTAGGTCACATTCGCGATTTTCAGGCCCTGGCGAACAAATTGCTGGTGCTGACAAGCGTTGATCGCCACGACTACAAGCCCTGGGGGATTTTTGGAGGTGAGGAGGGCGCCGTGAACGATGCCATCTTCAATCCTGGCACCGCGCAGGAGAGGGAAGTTCGCAAGGTCACAAACTTTCATCTGAAGGTTGGGGACATTCTCAGGGTCGTGTCCGGTGGCGGCGGTGGCTATGGCCCGGCTTCGCAACGCGATCCCAGACGCGTGCTGGAAGACGTCTTGGATGGCTATGTTTCGATCAAAAATGCTCGAAAGTCGTTCAAGGTAGCAATCGTCCGGAAGGGCAATGAATTCAAGATCGATGAATCTGTGACTCGAAAACTTCGGGGAAATCGGAAGCAGCGTGTGAATTAGGGGGAGCTTGCCCAGATGACAGGTTCAGAGTTGCTGATTTCCATCGATATCGGCGGCACTTTTACTGACTTCATCGTCATGGAGTCGGCGACGGGCAAGATCACGATTGAGAAGACTGCGACCACTCCCGACATTGTCACGGGGATCCTAGACGGTTTCGACAAGATGAAGCTGAATCTGGAGAATGTCCGGTACCTCGTTCACGGTACGACCGTTGCCCTCAACACCTTTCTCCAGAGAAAAGGCGCCGTCACGGGACTAGTTACGACTAAAGGCTTCCGCGACGTATACGAGATCGGTCGGCACAGCCGCACCGATCTCTACAACTTTTTGTTTCGAAAACCGGTACCTCTGGTTCCACGCAGGAGACGCCTGGAGGTCAATGAGCGCCTCGATTACCAGGGTAAAGTGCTCCGGGCGCTCGATCTTAAGGAATTAAAGAAGGTCACGCGAACACTCGTCGAAGATCACAAAGTGGAAGCGTTGGCCATTTGCTTCCTGCATTCGTATATAAATCCTGAACACGAAGAGAAAGCCGCATGTTGGATCCGCAAAAACTACCCTGATCTGCCCGTTACGATTTCTTCTGAACTAGTTCGCGAGTGGCGCGAATATGAGCGAACTAGCACAACCGCGATGAACGCCTTCGTCCTGCCCGTCGTGAAAAACTACATCGAACACCTTTCTTCAAAAGTAGTGGGGCGGCGATATAAACACGGCCTTTTTGTGAACAGATCAAGCGGTGGCGTGATGAGCGCCGAGCGAGCCAGCCAGCGCCCCGTGCAGACGATCATGTCCGGCCCCGCAGGAGGAACCGTAGCCGCAGCATACTTCGGCACCGAGCACAACTACGACAAGGTGATTGCAATCGATGCGGGCGGAACAAGCTTTGATGTGAGTTTGATCATCGACGGCAAACCGCAAATCACTTCCGAGGCAAAACTCGATGGTCATCCTGTCATGGTTCCAGTCATCAACATTCATTCGATCGGTGCGGGCGGAGGTAGCATCGCCACGGTCGATGAAGGCGGCGCGCTCCTTGTCGGCCCACGAAGCGCTGGGGCTGTCCCAGGTCCTGCGTGCTACGGCAAAGGTGGGACCGAGCCGGCGGTAACGGATGCGCAACTTGTGTGCGGGGTGCTCGATCCGAATAACTTCCTGGGCGGTGAGATGCGGCTGGATGCGGAGGCCGCGAGGCGTGTCGTGAAGTCCGAGGTTGCGGAAAAGCTGAACCTCTCATTGTTGGAAGCCGCATACGGAATCATCCGCGTTGCGAATACAAAGATGGCGTCGGCAATTCGTGAGATGACAATTCAGAAGGGTTTCGATCCAAGGGAATTCGTCCTGGTGGCTTTCGGCGGAGCAGGCCCAATGCATGCCAACGCCCTAGGCAGTGAGTTGGAGGTTCCAAAAACAATTATCCCCGTTGCCTCCGGTGCTCTGTCGGCACTGGGAATACTCCTTTCAGATGTTCGCTTTGACTCGACCTTCACCAAGGTTTGCCCTCTTTCGCAGATTAGTCTCTCTGAAGGGAAATCGATTTTCGCAGAGCTCGAAAAAGAAGCGGCACAAAATCTGAAGAGGGAAGGCTTCGCTTTGGAGGACATCCGATTCGTGCGCGAGCTGGACATGCGCTACGTCGGGCAGGAATACACAGTGCGCGTCGGGTTGGAAGGCTTTGACCACGATACGATCAAGAGACGCTTCGACGAAGTCCACCAGATGACTTATGCGCATTCGGCGCCGGAGGAGCCGGCAGAGGTAGTCAATTACAGGCTCTCAGCTTCCGCTCGAATCCCCAGGCCGCTCCTCGAAAAGATTGCAGAGGGGAATAGAAAGCCTCCTTCTCAAGCGATCCGCGGTAAGCGAGATGTCTACTTCGGGGAGCTGGGTAAGAGTTTGCCGACCGCTGTGTACGACCGAAATCAACTGCTGGCTTCCAACCGAATCGAAGGTCCTGCAGTTATAGAAGAAAAAGCCTGCACAACGCTGATTTTGCCAGAGTATGCCGGAACTATCGACGATTACGGAAACATCGTGATTGAGAAAGCTTAATTTTACTTTGAGAAATTGTACGCGGTGGTGAAACGGGCAGTTCGGATTAGGAGGGTCGCGGATGATTATTGATGCGCACGTTCATATGGGACCTGGACTGAAGAATCATTCAGAAGCCTGTTTGTTTGATGCTTACACCGCGGAAGAATTGATCGCGGCAATGGATGCAGCGGGTATAGATGCCGGCATCGTTTTTGCCCCGTTGTGGCAGGGAGGTAGTTTTTTCGATCCCAGCTATGAGAAAGGGAACGAAGCAATTTATCAGGCAGCCAAGAAATATCCGGACCGGATTCTGGCCTACGTTCGCATCAACCCTAATTTCGGCGATGAAGCACTAAAAGAGTTGAAGAAGTGCGTTTACGACTACAAGTTTCCCGGAATCATGATGCATCCCGAATGGGAGTCGTTCGCAGCTAACGACTTGAAACTCCTGGGTCCCATCTTCAAGGTTGCCGACGAACTTCATTTGCCGGTGACATTCCACACGGGTTATTACCCGACGTGCGAACCACTTCTGTTCCTGGCTCTCGCAGATGCCTTCCCGAAAGTCCCGATCATGTTGAAGCACTTGGGGTACGAGTACGTTCGCGACGCCATCGTCGTAGCGCAGTTGTCCAAAAATGTTTTTTTGGAAACGGCCGGCAACAGCTCGTCAGCTGATATCCATGGCTGCATAAAGGAAGCGGGCGCAGCCAAGGTCGTTTACGGCTCCGACCTGCCATACATAAGTCCCGAGGTTGTGATTCAGAAAATTCGATTGATGGAAGACATTTCCGAAAAAGATAAGTCGGACGTGTTGGGCGACAACATTGCGCGAATGCACAACCTTTTGTAGCCAGGATTGGGAGAGCAAATGATCATCGACACTCATATGCAATTTGGTCCGGCCCTTCAATATTATGACGACCCTATCGGTCCGTTGATGAAGATCCACACAGTTGACGATCTTCTTCATGTCATGGACGACGCGGGCATCGAAATCTCAGTGATCTGCCCGCCGCGCTGGATTGGCGGTCAGTTCTTTGATCCCAATTACGAAAAAGCCAATCAGGCGATTGCAGAAGCCTGCAAAAGCCACTCGGATCGCCTCATTGGTTTTGGTCGCGTCAACCCCAATTGGGGGAATAAGGCAGTTGAAGAGCTACGACGGTGTTTGGGGCAGTACGGCCTACGTGGCTTCAAGTTAGATCCTGAGTGGGACTCATTCTTCGCAACGAACACGAGCTTGGTCCATCCACTCATGAACCTAGCGGTCGAGCACAGAGTCCCGGTCATGTTTTACTCCGGCTACTATCCCGCCGAGCCCGCGTTGTTGATCCAGCTGGCGCAGGCATACCCCAATCACCCCATCATTATGGGGCACATGGGTGGGCGCTTAACAGGCGACGCGGTGATCGCTGCTCGGAAGGCACCCAATCTAATCCTCGAAACTTCTGGAAGCCTCTATTCATTTTCGGAAATCATCAAGGGTCTCGGAGCTAATCGGTTCATTTTCGGCTCTGGTTGTCCATTCGAGTTTCCCAAGGTCCAGCTGGAGAAGTTTCGGAGAACACCTCATGTATCTGCCGCAGAACGGACGCAGATTCTGTCCGGCAATGCGGCCAAGCTCTTTTGCTTGAAAGTGTCTCCGTGAGAAAGATAGATGCACCACGAGTGAGAGGTTCGGAAGATTGATTGCCCAGAATCCAAGACCGACTAGGGAGTAATCACATGACCGCGATGACAAAGACCACTGGGTACTTGTTTTTCTTTCTTTTGAGCATGCCTTTGGCCGGTTCTCTCTGGGGGCAGACCACGGGGTCCTTCTCCGGAACGGTTACAGATCCTGCAGGTGCTGGAGTCCCCGATGCAAAAGTCACGGTCAAATCCTCGCAAATCGACCTTTCACGTACTACCAACTCCAACGCGCAGGGTGAATATCTTGTCCCCCTCTTGCCCCCTGGGACCTATGACTTCGACGTTTCCGCAAAGGGCTTTCAGACCTATGTCAGAACCAATGTTATCTTGAACGTCAATCAGTCCGAGCGCGTTGACATTCAATTAGTGGTGGGGAAGATCGAGCAAAAAGTAATTGTAAGCGGGACGGAAACAGAGGTGGACACTTCGACGCCCACTCTTTCACAGGTGATCGACACGCGAGAAGTGAACAATCTCCCTCTGAACGGGAGAAATTTTCTGCAACTCACTGTGCTCGTACCCGGAAGCGTCCCTGGCATTCAAATGACTCAGAATTTCACCCCAACTACAGCAGGTACCAACAGCTTGAATCTTCCCCAAGTCAACGGGTTGCGCAATCAATCGAACAATGTCCTGTTGGATGGGACGGATGACAATGAGATTTTCCTTGGCGAAGCGGCAGCCGTACCCTCTCCAGACGCTATTCGAGAATTCAGCATCCAGACGAATTTGTACGGTGCCGAATTTGGTCGTGGGGCCGGCTCCATCGTGAATATCGTTACGAAGTCCGGAAGTAATAGTTTTCACGGCAGCCTTTACGAATACCTTCGGAACGATGTCTTGGACGCTAGGAATTTCTTCGCGCTGGAAAAGCCGCCTCTAAAGCGGAATCAATTTGGCGGCGCGCTCGGTGGTCCAATTATCAGGCAACATACCTACTTCTTTGTGAACTATGAAGGAACAAGGCTCCGGCAGGGAGTCACGGATACAGCGACCGTACCGTCACTACTGGAAAAACAGGGAGACTTTAGTCAGGATTCCGTGAAGCCAATTGACCCGGCAACGGGCCTGCCGTTTCCACAGAACAAGATTCCATCGACATCTTGGGATCCGGTCGCAAACAATCTTCTGCAGTTCTACCCGGACCCCAATGTCGGAACGAATCTGTTCACTTCATCTCCTGTGTCGCCCACCAATGAGGACAATTTTCTCGTGCGCATCGACCAAAATCTCGGCAGCAAGGACACCCTGTTCGGAACCTATTACTACCAGGATGGAAACGCAGTAAATCCTTTCGCCACCGCTTTTTTGGGGCCAATCAATGTTCCAGAATTCCCCGTGAAAGACGCGTGGAAATTCCAGCACCTCGTCCTGAGCGAAACTCATGTGTTTTCTTCGCGAGCCGTTAATGAATTTAGATTCGGGTTTAATCGAAATGCGCTGATCGGTTTGTCGGCAGCCATACCGCGAAATGCGACAGATTTCGGATTTACGTTTCCATCCACTGTTCCGATCAATCTACCGCAATGGGCAGTTTCTGGGTTCACTGTAAACGGTTATACCGATATGGGACCTGGAGACAACGCAACCAACACATTTCAGTGGAACGACACGTTCTCGCTCGTCAAGGGCCGGCATAACCTGAAGTTTGGAATTGACATTAGAAGGTACCAACTGAACGCCAATATTGCCTCAGCTTTTAACGGAGCATACAACTTTACAGGTGCGGTCACTGGCAACTCCTTTGCTGATTTTCTTCTCGGCCAACCTCTCTTCTTCCTGCAAGGCGGCGGGAATCCTGTGATGTATCTTCGAGCATCAAGTTTTAACTTCTTCGCAGAGGACGGAATTTCCGTCTCCCGCAAGCTGAAGGTCACGTTAGGGCTTCGTTATGAGCTTCCGACCTGGCCCTATGAGCTAAACAATAAGATCTCGGCATTTCGGCCCGGCGAGCAGTCGATCATAAATCCGGACGCGCCGGTAGGATTGGTATACCCAGGGGATCCAGGCGTGCCTCGTTCGACAGTAAACAATCCCCGTAGAGATTTTGCACCGCGGATTGGAATAGCTTGGGACCCCACTGGATCAGGAAAGACTAGCATTCGTGCGGGCTACGGAATTTTTTATGATTCCATTCCATGGCATGACTTTAACCAACTCCAGATTGCGCCTCCATTCTCGTTCTTTCCATTCGTTTCGCTGCCGGGAGAAATGGCAGATCCTTATCACGGGGCGGGACCATTTCTTCCGGGTCTAACTTCAGTCCCATTCTCTGACATCCCATTTCCGATCCAGTACAATGTCCTCGCTCAAAATCTCAAGACTCCTTACGCTCAACAGTATAATTTGACGGTGCAACATGAGTTCTGGGCGGGATGGCTGGCCCAGGTCGGTTACGTAGGCACCATAGGTACCCATCTACCCAATACGCTGGACCTCAACCAGGCAGTTTTTGTTCCAGGCCAGTCTACACCCGACAACATTGAAGGGAGGCGGCCGTTTGGACCAAATTTCTCGAGCATACTGGCTCAATCCACTGCTTGGACATCGAATTACAATTCATTACAGGCAAGTGTCCAAAAGAAAATGAGTCGGGGGCTAACTTTGCTCGCGGCTTACACTTGGTCGCATGCGATCGACACGCTGTCTACGCCACAAGCGTTTCGCAATGCCGTGGGGCAACAGAATGGCGCGATGAATAACTACGATCTGAGCTTGGATCGTGGGAACGCTGCATTCGACGCTACCCAACGGTTCGTCGTCAGCTATTTATACGAGTTCCCAGAATTCCAAGCTGATAACAAGTTTGTTCAAAAGGTAATGAACGGCTGGGGAGTAAACGGGATTGTTGCTTTTCAATCCGGAACTCCTTTCACGATTCTTGACCCTACCGATAGTGCTTGTACTGGAAATACAAATGGCCGCGCTGATCTGGTTGGGGACCCGCATCTCTCTAATCGATCGATAAGTGAGTATTTCAATACGGGTGCATTTGCTCCTGTGGGTCTGTGTGCCGGGTACGGGAATTCCGGGCGCAATATGCTTCGCGGTCCTGGCGCAAACAACTGGGATTTTGCGATCGTAAAGAACACTCGATTCGGAGAGAGCAAGAACGTTCAGTTTCGATCCGAGTTCTTCAACTTGTGGAATCACCCCGGATTCGAAAATCCAGTTTCGGATATCACGTCACCCAACTTTGGACAGATTCTTCAAACTCGTCCGAATAACGAACGACAAATCCAGATGGTTCTGCGCTTCGAGTTTTAACGAATAGAGGCACCATCGCATGGCAGAAGTGACCAAAGAGGCTGTCCAAAGCTACAAACTGTTCATCGACGGCGAATTTATTGATTCGGCTTCAGGGAGGACGTTTACCAGCGTTAACCCAGCATCGGGTGAACCACTTGCTGAGGTTGCCGAGGCAGAGGCGCAGGATGCCGATCGTGCAGTCTTAGCAGCTCGGGCAGCATTCGATAGCTGGAGAAAAACGCCAGCGATTGAGCGAGGCAAGCTTCTTCGCAAGATTGGTCAAGCCATTCTCGACCGCGGAGACGAGCTTGCACGGCTGGAAACTCAGGATTGCGGAAAGCCGATCCGCGAGACAGCGGGTGCAGATATTCCCTTCACTGCAAGCACCTTCGAGTATTGGGGCTCGGTCGCAGATAAGCTTGAGGGTCGCGTAATACCGGTCCAGGGAGATTTCTTGAACTATGTTGTTCGGGAGCCTATTGGTGTGGTGGGCCTCATTATTCCCTGGAACTATCCTCTGCTGATGGCTGCGTGGAAACTCGCTCCCGCGCTCGCTTGCGGGAATACTGCGATTCTGAAACCAGCGGAGCAGACTCCCGTTACTGCGATGGAGCTCGCGAAGATCTGTGCGGAAGTCGGCTTGCCTGACGGAGTGGTGAACATCTTGCCAGGATACGGGCCCACGGCCGGGGCGGCCATCACTGCCCACCCTAAGGTGGACAAGATTGCGTTTACCGGCGAATGGCGAACTGCGCAGGAAATTGTAAAGGCGTCGGCCGGCAACTTAAAACGGCTCTCCTTTGAACTCGGGGGCAAGTCGCCAATGATTGTTTTCCCTGATGCAGATCTCAACCAGGCTGTGAGGAGTGGCCTGTTCGGCATTTACTACTGTCAGGGAGAAAATTGCGACGCGACCTCGAGGATTCTCGTTCACGAAAGCCTCTATGAGCAATACACATCCAAGTTCGTTGAGAGATGCAAGAAGCTTGTCCTGGGCGACCCGCTCGACGAAACCACGGACTTGGGGGCAATCATTTCCGCCGAGCAGTTGGAGAGAATCGCGAAGTATTCCGGTCTGGGTGTAAAGGAAGGCGCTAAGCTTCTGTGTGGCGGATCATCCGTGACCCCCCGTGGTCTGGAGAAGGGGTGGTTCTTCGCTCCCACAGCATTTGGCGATGTCCGGAATGATATGCGCATAGCTCAGGAGGAAATCTTCGGGCCTGTAGTCAGCATTCTGAAGTTTAAGACCGAGGAAGAGGCGATTCAGCTTGCCAATGACGTGATGTACGGGCTCGCCGCGTCGATTTGGACGCAAGATATCAAGCGTGCGCACCGCGTTGCTGCCGAAATACGCGCTGGCTCGGTAGAAATAAACACGTGTCTGCAAATCAGCCCAGCCTCGCCTTTCGGAGGTTACAAAATGAGCGGTTATGGTCGAGAAGGCGGGCCGAATACGATTGATCTCTACACAGAGATTAAATCCGTGTGGGTTGACCTGAGCCGAGACGAGTTTGACTGGTATAAGCATTGAAGTTCTCCGAGCCTGGACTCAACTGACGGCTATCTCGAGTTTGAAGATGGCAATCGAATGAATGGCCTGAATTGTTGCTTTTCGTCCAACAAACAATCTGGCACCGATTCCGCAGTGAGCACCTTCTCTGTCGTGGCCTATGACTCCGAAACTGGAGAACTGGGCGTGGCTGTCGCTTCTCACTACTTCGCGGTTGGCGCCGTGGTGCCTTGGGCCGAAGCGGACGTTGGCGCCGTTGCAACTCAGGCAAATGTAAACGTCGCCCTCGGGCCACGCGGACTGCACCTTTTAAAGGAGGGACTGAACGCTCGGGACGTTCTCGAGAGAATTCGCCTGGAGGACCAGCTTGCTGACCGGGAAGGTCGCCAATTGGCGATCGTGGATGCAAAAGGGAATATCGCAAGTTTCACTGGGGCTGATGCGCCCGCATGGGCAGGAGGTAGAGAGGGAAAGTCTTGGTCGGTGCAAGGCAATCTTTTGAGCGGGCCGCAGGTAATCGAGGCGATGGGGTGCGCTCTCGATTCCACAAGAGTCGATCTCGCCGAAAGGCTTTTCGCAGCACTCAAAGCGGGCGATGACGCAGGTGGCGACTCACGCGGAAGGCAATCCGCGTGCATTCTCGTCGTAGGCAAAGGTCGCGGCCGGAACGTGAACAACGATCGGCCTATTTCCGTTCACGTGGACGACAACGAGCAGCCTTTTCCAGAATTGCGCCGGCTCCTTGATCTAAACCTTGCATACCTTCATATCGATCGTGCGTACAAAGCCGTGACCGGCGGAAACCTTCCCGAGGCCGCTCGCTCAAGGGCGAGAGCGACAAATTACTGTATCAATCCTGATACTCAGCTTAGAGTTGGATTCTTGGATTATTTGCTGGGTAACAAAGCGGAAGCCCTCGCACTGTTTGTGAAGGTTAAGCCACGAGTTCCCGATTTTGAGGCTTTGTGGCGCGGGACCGTGATCGGCCGTCCGGCCTTCAAAGCGATCCTGGAAGACACAGAATTCATGAGAGTTCTATTCCCGGGCCACTAGTCCCAATCTCGTGAGTCGAAAATATGTGAAATTGAATGAGTACTGGAGAAATGGGTGGGATGAGGTTCTGATGTCAAAGCAAAATGTAGACACGTTTCGCGAAATGCTCGCATTTTGGAATCGGCACGACACTTTGGGTGCCACAGGTCTGATGACCGAAGAGGTCGACTATTGGGATGTCACCATGCCCAACTTTGTGAGGGGACGCGAGGAGGTTCGCAAGATCTTTGACTTATTCTTCGATGCATTTCCGGACTTGAAGTTCGAAATCAAGAACATATTTGGCTGCGGCGAAAACGTGGCATGCGAATGGAGAATGTGTGGAACTCAAAGAAAAGAACTGCAGGGCCTCAATGGTATCGGCAAATCCATCGACATCGTCGAAATCAGCTTTTGTACGTTTAGGGACGGGAAAATCTGTAGGCAAATCGATTCATGGGATAGCGGAACTCTCTTGCGGCAGCTCGGAATTTCGTCTTAGAAAGTTACTTCAGGGTCTTGCTGCGGCAGAATACTTCGATTGTCTAGAAACCACGAGTCTGCACTCAGAACCAAAAATCATTTCGTCTGGTGAATTCCGAGAAACCAACTCTGTTTTTGCCAATTTAGCTCATTTGTCAGATCGCCATCAAGACATCTTACGTTTACTTGGATTGTAACTATGACAACGCAATCGATAGATTCCATTACGAGCGAGATCATACGCCATCAGTTCATCTCAGCAGCGGAGGAGATGAAGATTAACCTCGCGCGTAGCAGCTACAATCCGGTCGTTTTTGAGATGTACGACTTCGCGGTGGGTGTTTTTGATGCGGAAGCCAACATGATTGCTCAAGCGCCGGGGCTTCCAGTTTTTCTCGGAACACTCCGTGAAAATGTAAAAATGGTAACGGCAGACATCGGCGGGCTGGACAAGTTTCAACCTGGCGACCTCTACTTGATGAACGATCCGTATGTTGGCGGAACCCATCTGCTCGACGTCACATGTGTTGGTCCCGTGTTTGATGGGGATGAAATCTTAGGATTCTCTGTTGCCAAGACGCATTGGTTGGATGTCGGCGGAAAAGATCCCGGAAGCTATTCGAATGATACGCGAAACATTTTCCAGGAGGGTCTCCGTCTGCGTTCGGTGAAAATCTTTGACGCTGGCCAGCCGGTGAAGCCCGTTTTCGATACGATCAAGTATAACGTCCGTGTGAGCGAGAGCGTGCTGGGTGACTTGCGATCGCAGATTGCAGCCTGTCGAACCGGCGAAAGGCGATTCAAAGCGATTGTGAAGAAATATGGAAGAGAAACGGTTTTCGAAGCAAAAACGCAATTCATGAACCATGCTGAAAAGATGGCTCGGCTTGCAGTAGAGCACATTCCAGATGGCAGATACGAGGCGGAAGGATGGCTGGACAACGACAGCTTGCACCCAAAAGGCAAGCATCTCCTAATTCGTGTCGCTATCACCGTGACGGGGCAGGAGATGGTGGTGGATCTCACGGGCAGCCAGGCGCAGAATGCGGGGCCGATCAATTGCGGATTAGCTACGACGATTTCCGCTGTTCGAGTTGGATTCAAGTGTGTGACCACACCATGGGTTCCGATCAACGAAGGAAGCTTTCGCCCCCTCAAAGTCATTGTCCCAGAGAACTCCATGTTCAATGCGAAGTATCCCGCACCTTGCTGCCAATTCGGAAGACACTTGCTGACTATGATCGACACGTTTCTCAAAGCGCTTGCTTCGAAACTGGAAAGAAAGATCCCAGCAGGGCATTACTGCGACCTCGGCATTCTTTCTATCTCGGGCATTGATCCACGGAATGGTCAGGAATTTATTCATGTAGATTCCTCCAGCGGTGGTTGGGGAGGTTCCGAGGGAACTGATGGAGAAAGTTGCCTTATCGCTATCCAGGACGGTGACAGCAAGAATGTTCCAACCGAGCTTTTGGAACAAAGATACCCACTCCGTATTAGTCAATTCTGCGTGCGCCAGGATAGCGGTGGCCCCGGAAAATTCAGAGGAGGACTTGGGCACATTCGGGATTTCCAGGTCTTGTCAGACACAGTCAAGCTTCTCACCAGTGTTGAGCGTCACGGCTACAAGCCCTGGGGAATAGCCGGCGGACTTGACGGTCTCTCAAATAATGCTGTTTTAAACCCAGGAACTCGAAGAGAACGGGAAGTTCGCAAGGTTACAAACTTCGCGCTCAAGTCCGGAGACATTCTGAGCATGCGTTCCGGCGGCGGCGGTGGATTCGGCCTTCCTTCGGAGCGCGATCCAGTCTGCGTATTGGAAGATGTTATTGACGGCTACATTTCCATTCAGAGCGCGCGGACGGACTATGAGTGTCCGATTCGAATGAATGGACGCGCTGGTATTTTTGAAATGTCAGAAACGAAAACCATCCGGTCCCGGGCAAAAAGAAAAACGTCGAAAGTAAACTCTCGTGTCTTCTTAAGGAAATCGCGTTAAGCGATATGGGTACCCTGCAGGCAAAACAGGGTCCAATTGAACCGCTAATGTATGTTTGCGCCGCCGACCACAAATTGAAGTGTTCTTGTGATACCAGTGGGACTGGGAAAACCCACGAGTTAATCGATGTCTGTGCACGATTAGCTTGCTAATCCGGGAACTACTCTATCTGCTGGACACAAGCGCGCTTATCGGGACCAATCCGGAGCCATTATTTCCTGATTGCTCGTCACCCGGGCCAATCCCGAGAGGTGCGGTAGGGATTGCGAACGAGGTCGATTTACTGGCGCTAACTGCTCGACCTCAGCAAGTCGAATTCAGAAGCGGCTTATTCCGAGCAATATCGGCACTAAGAATTGACATCAGTAAATGTTTAGATCACGCCCGGCGACAATCTTGCCCTGTAGCCTTGCCCGAACCCCCTACGGTGGGTTGCGAGAATAACCCACCTGTCCGGGATGTTTATTAGCAGCTACAGTTCACCGTGCTGTTGTGACGAATCTCGGTGCACGTTCTAGAGCGTGAAGCACTAACTGGGAAACGATGACAACCTTTTTCTCTGAAGGACGCGGGGCGTTCCGTTCAAGCTGACGCGGGGAATCCTGATCCCCGATAAGGCCGATTAATAAGGCATCGATAATCGGGCTTAGGCCAGAACGGACTCGGAAGCTCTTGTTAACGAGGATGCGGTCGGCGAACTCGCAGCAGCCACTTTTCAAGTTCGACTGCAGCAAAGACGCAACCGCTGAGCAGAATGCTCAGTCCGAGATCGAGAGGTGACAACGCACTCGTCCCGAAAACCCCTTGCAGCACAGGCGCGTAGATCAAGCCGAGTTGCAGGATGATCGTGAGGAGCACAGCGGCAAGCAGTGGTTTATTCGACAACAAACCGATCCGAAACAATGAATCGCGTTCGGAGCGAATCGCCATCACGTGGGCCATCTGTGAGACTGTGAGGGTGGTAAACACCATCGTTTGCCAGTTCGGATGATCTGCTCGCCAGTAGCCGTAGCCCACCCCCATTGAAAGTGACGCCATCAGTATACCTACCCAAACAATGTGCCTCCCCAAGCCGCGAGCGAAGATGCTCTCCTGCGGGGAGAAGGGCGGACGGCGCATGATTTCGGATTCCGCTGGCTCCATGGCGAGTGCCAGAGCAGGAAGACCAGAAGTTGTCCCGTCTTTAGTTGAAACCTGAAACAGAAGCAGCAGCTCTCGGAGGATTGCACCTTAAGCGACCCGGACCCGTTGCGTCAATGACGGATTCAAGCGGTGCTGCAATGAGTCGAGTTCC
>JBARFX010000036.1:0-51802 GCA_049797655.1 Candidatus Acidiferrales bacterium
AGGAGTACAATCACGACCGGCCTCACCGCGGAGTCGGGAATCGCACTCCGCATGAGGCCTTCTTGGCTTTTGCAACTGACCTAAACTCGGAGACCCTGACTGTCTAAATTAGCGGGGAGCCTTACAATCGCACCATCGCTGGGAATAACGATTGACGCGCGACACATCTACGCAACCCTTACGTCGCGATTTCCAAAGCCCTCAATGGGCATCCTTCCGTATGAGGTATATATACGAAATGACAAGGGACAGGATTTCGTTCAGGTCGAAAATATCGGAATTCGCTGGCAAGACGACGCTGGAATCGTATTTGTTCAGACGATCTCCGTAACGCCCGGACATTGGAAAAAGGCCGGCCCAACGGGACAATCGGCGGGTGTCACACTCGCAACACCTAGAGGCACAAATCCGGAGTGAACTGCCTGAGTGATGTCATCCGTCCACGTCGATACAGTCGCCCGTTGAAACCACGAGCACGTAAGCGCGAAATAGAGCCACCAGCCATGTAGTTGGGCTAGAGGTCTGATGCCTGTCGTCGGCGTATGCAAACTCTGTCATGAAAAAGCGGAACTACAGGACAGCCATTTTCTGCCCGCATGGCTTTACAAGCTTTGTCGCGACGTGGAGAACAATAAGCATCCAGTGACCATTGCGGGCGGTGTTGCGAAGCAAACGTCAAACCAAGCCAGTGATCATGTCCTATGCCACAACTGCGAGGAACGATTCAACGTACGCGGCGAAGAGTGGCTCCATACTCGAGTCGCGACCCCTGATGGGTTCGCGATTCAACAGATATTAAAAGCCGCCGAACCAAAGGTGTCCGGTGAAAAGCTAGCCTTGTATGCTGGCGCGGAGATCCCCGCGCTCGACATGGACCAGCTCGCGTACTTCGGCCTAAGCGTATTTTGGAGGAGTTCGGCGCACGCGTGGCCTGATCCGAATCAGCCCGGCCGCAAGATGCTCGGAATAAATCTTGGTCCGTATGAGGAGTCGCTACGTCTTTTCCTGCTGGACAAAGGCCCGTTCCCAAAGACAGCAAGCATCATCGTCTCGGTCTGGCCCTACGACAAGCAACCTCCAATTGCGTTCAACACACCCGTGAGTGCGAACAAAGGCGCGTTTCATAGCCACATGTTTTACGTCCCCGGTATTGATTTCAAATTCGTCGCCGGGAAAGCACTCCCGGAAGAGATTCATCACATGTGCGCACAAACCTCCCCAAATCGCGCGATCCTATCAAGCGTCCTTGGCGCTGACGCGATCCTTGACGCGTACGTCGCGAACGTAAAAAAGAGCGTTCCGGTGGGAAAATTGGCCGCCCAATTTAACAAGAAATAGATTTCACGCCGCTTTCTGCTCGTCCCCTCCTCGTTGCTGCTAATCTCCAACTAATGCATCAACAGAACCATTAATAGTAATATCGACGACGGTCAGATTGGAAGCGTATCAGAGGCCTACCTCGCCAGACTCTCCCGGCGATACGCAACCGCAGGGCGGTGCGCCAGAAGCTTGATGAGGGGGAACTCGCGAGCCTCTCGTTCCCGACACTACCGGCTTCTGTATGGTCTTCTCCGTGAAGAACGTCCCGCTGGCGAGTGGCCCACCCGCCTGCGTTTACGCCGCAGTTGCGGTGCCCGTCCCCTCCTTTTGTGCTAGGCTTTCGGAACCGTGAAGCGCAAGAAGCCCGTCAGTGTTGCGCAGACAACGCTAAACTTGCTTGACGAGCCGCTGGCACCATTGGCCGGAAATACGATTCGGCGTCCTCCAAGTCCCGACTTACGCGTCGGCACCTCGGCCTTCACCGCCGCAGGCTGGCCCGGCACTTTCTATCCCGCCGGTATGAAGCCGGCCGAATACCTCACCCACTACGCGACCCGATTCTCTACGGTCGAAATCGACTCGACGTTCTACCGCTGCCCCTCTCGCTCAACCGTAAGCGGATGGGCGAACAAAACACCCGAAGGTTTCCTGATCGCGGCAAAGGTGCCGCAAGTAATCACTCACGAGAAATGTATGAAGGACTGCGAGGCTGAGCTTCGCGAGTTTGTTTCCTCCATGGAATTGCTTGGCGACAAGCTCGGCCCAATGCTCTTGCAATTCGGCTACTTTAATAAGCTCTTTTTCAAAACGGACGAGGATTTTTTGAACAGGCTGGTGCCTTTCCTGAAGCAGCTACCGAAAAGCCACAAATTCGCAATCGAGATCCGGAACAAGAATTGGCTCAACGAAGAATTTGCGGATTTGCTTCGGAAGCACAATGTTGCGCTCGTGCTTCAAGATCAGATTTGGATGCCATTGCCCGAAAACATGAAATTCAATTACGTCACCGCGGATTTCACATACGTTCGATTGCTGGGTGATCGTAAGGGTATCGAGAAGCAAACGAAGACTTGGGATGAGGTAATCGTGAATCGTTCAAAAGAACTTCGGAATTGGGTAGATGTTTGCGAGCGAACGGTGAAGCGTGGCACCTCAACCTACGTGTATGTCAACAATCACTACTCAGGATGCGGGTTCAAGACTGCCGAACAGTTTGAAAAGCTTTGGAAAGCCAAATAGCTTATTTTGCTTTCGCGCCGGTGGTTCGCCGTTCCTCCCACCCTCGGATTCGCTTTTCATTCCATACGGGGAACACGGTATTTCTGCGAATTGAGCCGCATGCTAGCGTGCTGGTAACGGTCCGGCGGATTCGCCGCGCCAGCGCAGAATGACCAACGGCATATTAATCGTGGACGACAGCGCCAGGATTCGGAGGATCGTCCGCTCCTACCTCACCGAACGAGATTTTGACGTGTGTGGCGAAGCGATTGACGGCCGGGATGCGATCAAAAAGGCGCGGGAACTGAAGCCCGCGCTGATCCTTCTGGATGTGAGCATGCCGGATCTGAATGGTATCGAGGTGGCGTCGATCGTGAAAGACAGCCAGCCGAACGTGCGGATACTCGCCTTTACGATGCACTCCGAGTTGCTGACCTCGAAACTGCTGGCCTCGGCGGTGGGAATTGACGGAGTGGTAGCGAAAGCAGACGGCTTCAACAAGCTGGACGAATCGATTCGAGCCTTGCTGGGTTCCTAAGGCGGCAAGCGCGTGAAGGCGATGCGTCCACAACTGGGCGCCTGACTAACCTCGGTACACGAGGTCCGTGCCTTGATAAGTCGCCTGCTTCCCACATCCGGGACATTCGAGCTGGCAGCCGCCGTCGGGAAATTCGGGTTTGGACGGCCAGAGGTAACTCAGCATCGTATAGTCATCGTCGATCCGTGAGTGCGTGAATTCCGCGCTGCAGTTCTTGCACGAAACGACCCAACTCGCCATACGGACACCTGCTGCCACCGTACGCGCGATACAGGGTGAAGGAAATACCCGGAAGTCCCTAATGCCTGCTGGTGGACGGCAAAGCCTTCTGTGTCACTCCGTCCGCGCCCTCTGTGATTCTCGCCGTCCTTTGTGTTAACTTTTCCCGGTAGCCAGAAAAATGACCAAGAGAATTATCAGGAAACCTCCCGCTGCAGCGCTCGCCAGCACTTTCCGCTGGCACAAGCGCGTCCTGCGCCCCGATGAAGCTGTCCGGTACATTGACGCTGCCGGATTCTGCATGCTCTTCCCCGTCAAAAATGTCCCGCTGCCGTCGCTCTACTACGCGATCACCCGCCGCAAGCCGCAGCTCGATTTCGTGTGGAACCGGTACGCGGAAATGCTCTGGAAATGGAAGAGCAGCCTGCCGCAGCGCAAACGCGCTTTCTACGCGAAATATTTCCGCGGCCGCGGCACGTTCATCTCGCTCGGGCAGCTGCCGAATTTTATGGCCATGCGCGAAACGGCCGTTGCGCCCGGCGACTACGAGAAGTTCTACTCAGCGGGCCGCATCAGCGAAGACGCCCGCACAATCTGGGAAGCCGTCGCTGCAAACGGCCCGCTCGCTACACTCGAACTGCGAAACGTGTGCAAAATGGACTCGATCGCGGGCAACGTGCGTTTCAGACGCGCCATGGCGGAGCTGCAATGCATGCTCGTGGTCGTTCACTTCGGCATCGAGCAGGAAATCGCTTCGTGGCCATCGGGGAAATTCGAGCTCACCTGCCGGGCATTCGTGAACGAAACCGCGGCCGCTCGCGAGATTACCCCGGAAGCAGCCCGTGGCGCGCTCGCCGCACAATTCCTCGCACTGTGCCCGGAGGCCGAGCCCGAACACGTCGCCCGCCTTTTTGGCTGGACGAAAGCTGAGGCAATTGCGGCGCTGGCCGTAGCGGGCGAACCTCCCATGACGAAAGCGGCCGGCAGCACATGAGAATCATCCTCGCATCGTCCTCGCCGCGCCGCGCCGAAATCCTGCGCAACGCCGGAATCGAATTCGAAGCCCGTCCCACCGCCGTCGACGAAACGCTCCGCGCGGGCGAATCCGCCGGCGGTTACGTGCGGCGTCTCGCTTTGGAGAAAGCACGCGCCGCGGCGGAAGCGGAATCCAGCGGCGGAGAATGGATTGTCGTCGGAGCGGACACCGTTGTCGTCAACCAGGACGAAATCCTGCTCAAGCCCGTGTCACCCGGCGACGCGCGTCGCATGCTCGGCCGGTTGAGCGGCGGCGTCCACGAAGTCCACACGGGCCTCGCCGTGATTCGCATGCCGCAACGAATCGAGCGCGTTATTGATGAAGTCACCCGCGTCCATTTCGCCAAGCTTTCCGGCGAGGAGATTGAAGCCTACATCGCCACCGGAGAGCCGTTCGACAAAGCGGGCGGCTACGGAATTCAAAGCCTCGGCGGCCGCTACGTCACTCGCGTCGAAGGCTGCTATTTCAACGTGATGGGCATGCCGCTGGCGCGACTCTGGACGCTGCTGCAGAACGCGGAAGAACGGATGAATGAAAGCGGGGAGTGAGAGACAATTCGGACCGGCCACGCAGGCCAATTGTTGCGATTCGAAACCGAAATTTCTAATCGCGAATCTGAGAATTAGAAATGCGCGTGAGTTGTTGAAACGAAAGGCTCGCGGGCAAGTCTAATCGCGAAACAATTCGCGATTGCCGGGCCTCGATTGCAGGCGCGTGATGCCCGGGAAAAATCACAAATCGGCAACGCTAAGAGACACGTCCGCGTCTTTCCACGCTTCCTGAAATTGCAGCTTCGCCCACGCGGCATCGGCTGTCTTGTTTTGCGCCGCGAGACTTTGCCAAAGCCCAAAGAGCGAGCGCGCGTTCCGCGGATTGCGAATTAAATCTTCGCGAAACACTTTCTCCGCCTCCGCCGGCTTTCCCGCGCGCAAGAGCGCGCCGCCAAGCGATTCGCGCACCGGGAAAAACCAATCAGGCGGCTCGTCGTAGGCAAGCCCATCCTGCACGGCAACCGCTTTCGCCCACGCCGCAATCGCCGCTGCCCAATCGCCGCGCTCTTCCGCGATTTTTGCGTCGAGACATGCAGTGGCGATCTGCATGATCGTTACGGCTTTGGTGAACCCGAATCCCTGCTTCTCCGGAATCTGCGTCACCGCCGCCGCGAACGCTTTTTGCTCGGCCTCGGCATCCGCGCGCTTTCCGGTGGATGCGAATGCCATGCCGCGCGCGAAGTGCCAGAACGCCACGTTGGCCGGCAACGATGTCTCCGGCTGCGGCATCGCGATCAGGTCCTGCCACTCGCGGAATCGCAGGCGCACCGCCATCGGATAAATCAGGAATCCAGCCGTCATCCCTGGCGGCATTCCCTGCGCGCGCGCATGAATATTTTCTGCGAGCGTTTGAGCCGCTTCCCGCGCTTGTTTCCACTCGCCCGCTTGCATGGCGGCGTACGCCAAAAAATGCAGGTTGTGGCTGTAGTACATCGCCGGGTACATACCCGTCGCGCCCGTTGCGGCAATGTAGTTTCGGTCCACTTCCGCGGCCGCATCGTTACTCTTGATCGCCGCCGGGAAATCGCCTACGCGCGCATAAATGTGCGCCGGCATGTGAACGAGATGCCCGGCATTGGGAACTAGAGTGTTCAAGCGATCGGCGCTTTGAAGGCCCCACGCGGCATGTGGAGAAGCTTCGACGGCATGAATGTAGTAATGATTCGCGCCGATGTGATTCGGATACCGCGCCAGGACCGATTCCAGCACGGCGATAATCTCAAGCGTGCCGTCGGCCGGCGTTCCATCGAGATTCCACAATCCCCACGGCCGCAAATCCATCATGCTTTCAGCGTATATCGTGGCGGCGTCCGGATCGTCCGGATAAATCTTCGCAAGCTCGCCCATCGCGGTCGAATAGTCATGCGCCAATTTTTTCAAGTCAGCCTTCGGATCATCGGAGTACCGCGCTGACAGCGTGACGATGTATGCCTTCTCAATCTCCGGGCCGCCGGCCGCAAGTGTTTTTGCTTTCTGAATCGCGTCGAATGCCGCTTTTTCGCGCTCCGGATCGGAGGGATCGTTGTAGTTCGGGCCGAGCGAAAGCGCAATTCCCCACCACGGCATAGCCGCATTCGGATCGAGTTCTGCGGCGCGCCGAAACGATCGGACGGCTTCATCATGATTGAATGCGTAGACGAGCGTGAGCCCCTGGTCAAAGAACTGCTGCGCTTCGGGGTTCGACGTCGCGATCGAGTGATGCAGCGAGCCCATCCCCGCAAGGAGAGTAGCGGGAGCGGCGCCACTAGCAGAGTGGCCGTGTTGCGCGAAACTTGTTCGAGGCGCCGCGATCAGCGACAGCGCGAGCAAAATCAGAGCGAGTCGGATCCCCATGCGATGTCCTCCGTCGAAGGGCTTGTAAGCGGATTCTAGGCAGAGCGGCAGTCGCGGTCAATTGTTTGCTTTGGCGATCGCTTCCCTGCTTGCGGTGAGCGCAGTCGCGCGCCGTTCAATTGTTACGTTGATCGGACGGGCGGAATTCGGCGCGCAGGATGAGTCGAAAGAGGAAAATTCACTTGACCGCAGGGCGAAAAACTGCGCTGCGTTATTTCTTTTCTTCCGTCGGCGTGGAGGGCGGCGGATTCGTCGCAGGATTCGGATTCGGGTTCGGATTTGGCTGGTCGCCCCGCATGCCGTCTTTGAATTCACGCACTCCTTGCCCCAGGCCCCGCATCACTTCGGGAATCTTGCGGCCGCCAAAAAGCACGAGCACCACAACGGCGATAATCAGCAAATGCATCGGGCTGTCCCACATCGAACACCTACCTTTCCGGACGCATCCAACCCCGCCGCGACCGGTCCGAACAGATTTCAGTCGCTACAGTATAACACGCTCGTCACCCACGCGGCGGGTAACGCGCTCGCGATCGAGATATTCGAGCAGCGGGATAGCGTATTTCCGCGTGATGCCCGTAAGCTCTTTAAATACAGGTATCGGCAGCTTGTCACCGCGCTCCTTGCGGTATTTTGCGAGCAGTTCGCGAAGCCGCGCGACGGCCGTCTGGTGAAACACCAGCTCGTCGGTCACCTTGATCAGCGTTTTTTCGCGCAACAGGATCTGCAGAATCTTCTGCGCCCGCTGCGACTCGACCGGCAATTTTTCGAGCACGGTGGCTAAGCTGGGAACAGTCAGGCCCGCGCGCTCGAATTCTCCTTCGATCACTTCCTTCGCTTTCGCCTCTTCAGGAGAAAGCGCGATTTCGCGTCCGGCTCGCTGCACCAGATCGCCGGACACAGTCACAACCTTGGCTTTCACGAGATCATCGAGAGCGGCGGCAAAAATCTCGGAGCGCGTTTTTCCGGCGCGAGCGCGCAGGTCCTGCTTCGGGATTCCGGGCAGCAGCGGATTGGCGCGATGAAATTCCTCGATCGCGCTACGGAGCGCGGTCGCGTACGCAGCAACTATTTTCGGTGAAGCGACAGTGAACGGCTGCTCCCCAACCACGCGCAGCCGTTTTGCATCGGCTAGCTTCTTGACAACTTCGTGGACTTCCGCCTCGGTCCATCCCGTGCGCGCGATAACTTGCTGGAGACTGAGGCCCAGTGGAAGCGCCTCGGCAAAAGCAGCCAGAATTTCTTCGCGATTGCCGCGCTCGAGGGTTTCGAGAAACGGCATAACCACCGGATCCGAACGTTTATGGCGCGGCGCGTGCACGGCCAGCGCAGTTCCGCCTCCAATCGTCACCACTGGAGAGAACTGCCGCAGAATGAACCGGTCGCCCGGAAGCAGCAGCACGGCGTGGTCAAGCCGCAACTGGGCCAGCGCGGATTGCCCGGGCGCAAGCTCGTTGCCGTCCACGAACACCACGTCCGCGACTGCTTCGGCGGTTCCTTGATGAAAGTGAACGCGAGCGCGATTTTTCAAAGGCTGCGCTGAAGAGAGGAGCGTGATGCGAGCGTCAAGACGCGTGGTCGTCTCGAATACTCGTGGCGGCGCGAGCACCATTCCGCGCTGAATGACTTCGCGCTCCACACCTGCCAGGTTCACGGCGGTGCGCTGGCCTGCCACCGCCCGAGTAACCGGCTTGCCGCCGGAATGAAGTCCGCGAACGCGAACGCGATTGCGAAGCGGATACAATTCCACTTCGTCTTCCACATTCACAGCGCCAGACACCAGAGTGCCGGTGACAACCGTCCCGAAGCCTTTCATCGTGAACGCGCGGTCGATCGGCAGACGGAAATGGCGAGTCGAATCCTTCGCCGGCGCCGCTTCGGCCGCGCCGAGCAATTCCTTCTTGAGCTCCCCGAGCCCCGAGCCCGTCGTTGCGCTCACTGGGACGACCGGCGCACCCTCCAGAAACGAGCCGCGAACGAACTCGTCAATCTCGAGGCGAACGAGTCCGAGCACGTCGGCATCGACGAGATCGGATTTTGTAATCGCCACGATTCCGCGCGGAATCCCGAGTAGGCGGCAGATGTCGAAGTGCTCGCGCGTTTGCGGCTTGATCGATTCATCGGCGGCGATCACCAGCACAACCAGATCGATTCCGCCGACACCCGCAAGCATGTTGCGGACGAAACGCTCGTGGCCGGGCACATCGACGAATCCCAGGCGCACATCACCCAAATCAAGAAACGCGAAACCGAGATCAATCGTGATGCCTCGCCGTTTCTCTTCTTCGAGGCGGTCGGGGTTCGTGCCGGTAAGCGCTTCGACGAGCGTGGATTTGCCGTGGTCGATATGCCCGGCGGTGCCGACGATGACGTGCTTGATTTCTTTCATCGAGAGGATCGGATGCGCCGAGAGATGCTAGCGGACGAACGGCGGCGGGTCAAATGGGCGCCGCGCGGAACAATGGCGCAAAATCAAAAGTACTGTCCGCAATAAAATAAACGGGGCGCTCGATTCGTCGAGCCGCCCCGCGAACGTGTTGCTGAAACTTAGCTGCGGCTACTGTGCCGTTTCTTTTTGCTGCAGCGGTGGAGCTGTAGTTGAGCCTTTGAATTTCGGCTTGCCCAGCTTGGTGATCCAGATTCCGGAGTTGATGTCGTTGAAGAAGATCAACCCGTTCGCAGGCTGCGCGCCCCAGGCCCACTGCACGTTGGGACGGAAGCCGTCGGGATCGCCCGTCCAGAAGCGCGCAATTTCGCGGCCTTGCGCATAGAGATTGCCCCGAAGCTCGCCGGAAATATCGACAACTCTTCCGCCGCCGGCGTAATCGCCGAGGAAAAGCATGTCGTCGTCGGCCCAAACGTTGTGAACGCCGCCTTCGGGCACCTCGTACTGCGCCACTTCGCGAGGATGCTCGATGTCGCTCACGTCCATCACATGGCAGATTCCCCGCACCGGGACTCTCTCTTTGCTCTCGATATCGAAAAGTGCGGGGAAAACTTCGTCACCGATGAAAGCGTAATTCTTGTAGCGGAACGCCGTGTGCGTCCCGGCGAGCCAGCCGTTTCCATACAGCTCGAAGTGGTTGTACTTGAATTGTGAAACGAGCTGCGGATGCTCCGGACTGCCGCCCTTGATGCCGTTGCCCACGTCCAGAATGATCATCCCGTCGCGCCAGTAAGCGAGATAGGCGAGGCCGTCCTTCACGTAGAGATCATGAAGGTAGCGCCCGGTTTCCGACGGACCGAGCGGCCCGACCACGGTCTGAGCTGTGGCGTTTTCCGTTTGCCACCGCGCCACTTCTTTCGGATGTGCTGGATCCTTGAAGTCGATAATCCGAAGCGAACCCGTCGCGTCGTCCGTGATGTAGACGTAGTGCGTATTGATGAACGCACTGTGCACGCCGCCTGTGACGGTCTCGGTGTATTCCGAAATCACTTTCAGATGCGCAGGGTCGGAAGCGTCGAAAAATACGATGCCGTTCTTGCGGTTCGAAGCGCCTTCGCGTGTGAACACGCCCACCTTTCCGTCCGGCGTGGTGCTCACGTCGTTCACGAGCCGCGCGTCCACCTTCATCGAATCGAGCGCCTTGGGATTCGCGGGATCGGAAATGTCCCAAGCGTACACGCGGTCAGCGATCGTTGAAACGTAGAGATGATTGCCGACAACCCATTCTTCCGAAGTCTGCAAAACTGTGCCGTCCGTTGGATTCTTCGAAGGAATGTGCGCAACGACTTCTATGGCGCGCTCGGCGTTCCGCGGTGAAACGGTGATCGACGCCACCGCATCGTGTCGCCCGATCGAAGCCTTCACCAGGTACGTGCCGGGCTTCACCGCAACAAATCCGCCGTCCGGAAAGATCGACGCGCCGGCTCCCGAGACGCTCCAGCTGGTCAGCGTGTCCTTTACCGCAGCGCCTTTCGTGCCTTTTGCTGTGGCGGTGAAATGAACCACGTCGCCGGTCTTTGCATTCGTATCCGTCGGAGTAATGGAGAGCGACTGCACCGAATCTGCAACCACTCGCAGGCTGATTTCGGCGCTGGCCGGCCCGGCTGTCGCCTGTAGTTTCGCTGTCCCTGGAGCCGCTGCCGTAACCAATCCGGCCGAATCCACTTTGGCAATCGCTGGCGTGCTCGATTTCCATTGAATCGGCGTATCCGTGCGCGGGTCCCCGTTGGAAGAACGCGCTGTGGCTGAAAGCACGGTCGAGCTCCCTACTGCCAGCGCCTGCGAAACGGGCGCGATATCGATCTTGGCTACAGGAGGAGTGACGACGGTGACGTGCGCGATTCCAGGCTTCTCGTTGATCACGACGCCAACAGTCACAACTCCCGGCTGATGGAACACGACGACACCTTTGTCGTCAGCGCCAGCCACATCAAAGGGCGCGGCGAACCAGACTTCGGGCTTCACGTCCATCACTTTGCCGGAGGCGTCTTTCGCCACCGCCGTGAATTGAACTTTGTCGCCCACATGGACTTCCGTGCCGTTGGGGGTCACTTCGACCGTTGCCGGCTTCGGGCCTTCCGGGGCCTTCATTTCTTGCGCGCGCGCGAGTGGCGCAAAAGCGATCGCGACGATTGAAAGCGCACACAGCGCGTATTTCTTTGCGAAGATCATGTACTGCTCCCTTCCGGATGGAAATGCCAGCCGCACAAAGTGACTGCTAAGCGTCAAATTGTCAAGGGAAACGGCCCATGAAGACTTGACCGCGAGCGAAACAGCCTTGCCGGCTATCTCTTCGATTCAGTAGCATCGGAGTTATACTGCACCGTCATGCACAGATTGGATTCCGAAGACGAGCGAAAGCGTCTTGCCGAAGTTTATGCCGCTGCTACCGAAGATGAATTGCGGGAGCTGGCGGATCAGGCTTTCACGCTGACCGTCACTGCAAGAACGGTTCTGGAGAGCGAAATAAAGCGCCGTGAGTTACCCATTGAGCTTCGCTTGACGCCTGAGGCCGAAGAACTCCCGGAGGGCCTCGTAACGATCCGAATATTTACGGTTGTCGCCGATGCCCTATTGGCGAAGACGGTGCTCGACTCCGCGGAAATTGAATGCTTTCTTTTCGACGAGAATGTCATCCGGATGGACTGGTTCTACTCGAACGCTGTGGGAGGGGTAAAGCTTCTAGTGCGGGCCAGGGACGCGGCGGCCGCGACGGAACTCTTGAATCAAAAGAGTCCCGAAGAGTTTGCCGTGGACGGAGCCGCCGATTACAAGCAGCCGCGATGCCCGAAGTGTGGATCTCTTGACGTCTCATTCGGGGAATCCGGGAAGCGACTCTCCTACGTGACAGTCGCGCTGGGCGTACCTCTACCTGTAAAGCGTGGAGGCTGGAAATGCCATTCCTGCGGGTATTCGTGGGACGATTCGGAGGAAAAGCAGGAAGAGCCCGGCACCTGAAAGCGGCGCCTGACCATTCTCAGCACGAATGCTAGAAGTCGCGCGATGACGCGATTTCATTTGCTAGGGCGAGGGCGGCGGCGCGTGAGTCTCTGGCGGCTGTGATGGGGCGACCGACGACGAGATAATTAGCGCCAGCGCGAATGGCTTCTGCAGGTGTGGCGATCCTCGACTGGTCATTTGCAGCGGTTGTCGCCGGCCGTATGCCGGGGACAACTATCAGGAACTCCGACCCGCAGGCTCGCCGGATGGCACGCACCTCGTGAGCGGAAGCGACGACCCCGTCCATCCCCGCCTGTTTCGCGAGGCGGGCCAGGGCTAGAGCCCGGCTCGTGGGAGACCCGGACATTCCAATCCTGCGCAGACCGTCCGCGTCCAGGCTTGTGAGAATGGTCACCGCCAGCAGCGCTGGACGAGCCTTCCGAGTGCCAGCAGCCTCCCGCGCCGCCCGCATCATCTCAACGCCGCCCGATGCATGCAGCGTAAGCAGTCGCACTCCTGGCAGCTTGGCGGCAGCCGCAACAGCTCCTGCGACCGTGTTCGGAATGTCGTGGAATTTCAGATCGAGGAAGATATCAAAACCAAGGCCCGCGAGCTTTTGAACTGCGCGCGGGCCTTCGGTGGTGAAAAGCTGGCTGCCGACTTTGAACATCCCTGCAACGCCTCGAAGCCGCCGGGCCAATACGACTGCCGGCCCAAGGCGGTCAACGTCGAGGGCGACGATTAGTCGGCGCGTTCCGTGGTTCGTGGGCGTGCGGGCACCTCGAGAAGTTCCAGCCGGACTTTCGCAATGCCGTGCTGGTCGAATCCAAGCCGCCGTGCAACTTCATACGAAACGTCCAGCTCGCGGCCTTCAATATAAGGCCCGCGGTCGTTGATCCGGACGATCTGGCTGCGGTGGTTGCGGGTATTCACGACCCGCACAATCGACCCGAGCGGAAGCGTCGGGTGCGCCGCAGTAGCGGCATACATATCATAAGTCTCGCCATTGGCGGTGGGTTGGCCGTCAAAATCGTCGCCGTACCAGCTGGACGTGCATTCCCAGACTGCGAGCGGCTTCGGGCGGGTCGAATTCAGTTTGATGGGCAGGGGTGAAGTGTGCACATACGTCGCGGCTGGATGAGGGTTGCTCGGTTTCCCGGCCGACGTAGGATTGATCGGGGGAACCATAACGAGCAGACCCATTCCTAAAAACACCGACTGCATGATTGTCGCGAGAAACTTAGCTCTCATGTTCACCTTAACTTTATTTGAATCAGCAAATTATACCTTTTCGAGAGCTCTTCCGGCAACCACTTTATGCCTTCAGACCGCCTCGTAAAGTGCTGATTTCAAATACCCTTTCGTCCCGGCACCACATTTCTAGGCCCCCCACCAACTTCTCTGATGCCCGTGGGTCCACGAAATGGGCCGTTCCAACCTCAACCGCTGATGCGCCTGCCAACATATACTCGGCAACATCGGTCGGACTCTCAATACCGCCAAGCCCTATAATCGGGATCTCAATCACCCGATGTGCCTCGTGCACCAGCCTTACGGTTATAGGTTTTATGGCCGCGCCCGACAACCCTCCCGTCGTACTACCGAGGCGTGACCTCCGGTTGTGTGTGTCTATACACAGTGCAGGGTACGTGTTTGCGATGACGAGAGCATCGGCTCCTTCTGACTCCGAAGCCTTTGCAGTAAGGCCAATTATTCCAATACTTGGAGACAGCTTGACCCAAAGCGGACGCGTCGCTTCCCTCCGAGCGGCTCCTACCACGGCCGCCGTCAGGTTGGGGTCAGTACTATACTCGATGCCCCCGGACTCGACGTTTGGGCAGGAAATATTCAGTTCGTACGCTGCGAGCCCTTCTGCATCCTCAAGGATTTTAATCACTTCCACGTACTCGGCGATGGTTTTGCCGAACACGTTGGCGATCACGGAAGTCTTGAAGCGTCGAAGGACCGGGAGTTTTTCGGACACGAAGGCCCGAACACCTATGTTTTGAAGGCCGATGGCGTTGACCATCCCACTGGCCGTCTCGCAAATTCGAGGTGCGGGGGCGCCGGCCATCGGCTCAAGCGAGAGTCCTTTGACCACCAGTCCACCCAGCCGGTTCAGGTCAACTAAGGGTGCGAACTCGACTCCATAGCCAAACGTTCCGCTGGCGGCAATGATTGGATTTTTGAGATGGAGGGTACCGACGCTGACTCGGAGGTCAACTTCCGCGGGCCGAGGGATGCGTGCCGGCTCGGGCGAACTCACAGGAGAAAGTCTAGCATGCAGGTCAAGAAATCCGGCTCCGGATAAGGTTCGTGCGGCTGCGAATGCGGGCGCTGTGTGTTAGGATGTCGCGCGATGCGCGTGGTCGAAAAACGGCAACTGCTCTCCTCCGAAGAAATCGGCCGTACGCTCCAGCGCCTGGCCCATGAAATCGTCGAGAAGAGCGGCGGCACCAAAGACCTCGCCCTGATCGGCGTCCGGCGTCGCGGAGTGCCCCTTTCGCAGCGGATCGCCGCAATCATTCGGACCGCGGCGGGTGTGAGCGTTCCGGTAGGCACGCTCGATATTACGCTCTATCGCGACGACCTCTCGACGGTGGCGCACCAGCCGGTGGTCCACTCGAACGAGATCGACTTTCCGGTGGACGACCGGGACATCGTGCTCGTTGACGACGTACTGTACACGGGCCGCACGGTTCGCGCCGCGATGAATGGCCTCTTCGACCTCGGCAGGCCGCGCCGGATCCGCCTTTGCGTCCTAGTTGATCGCGGGCATCGCGAGCTTCCGGTGGAGGCCTCGTTTATCGGGCGTCTGGTGGAGACGAGCGACACGGAAATTGTGGAAGTCCGCCTTCGGGAAATTGACGGCGAGGAGCGCGTGATGCTGGTGGACCGCGTTTCCTGAGTCCCAGCCAATCCTTCCGGGGGCATTCGCCTAAAGGGAAACAGTGCTGCAGCGATTGGAACACCTGCTCGGAATCGAACCCCTCACCCGCGAGCAAATTACTTTTATTCTCGATCAAGCGGCTCCCTTCCAGGAATTTCAGCGGCATCCACTGAAGAAATTAGCGACGCTGCGCGGGAAGACGGTCGCGCTCGCATTCTTTGAGGCGTCCACTCGCACGCGAATCAGCTTCGCCACCGCCGCTTCACGCCTCGGCGCCGATCAGATGAATCTGCAAGCCGAAGCGTCCAGCCTGAAAAAGGGCGAATCGCTAATCGATACAGTGCGCACTCTCGAAGCCATGCGGCCCGACGGGATCGTGTTGCGCCATAGCGCTTCCGGCGCGGCGGACTTCGTCGCAAAGCGCCTCGAGATTCCCGTGCTGAACGCCGGCGATGGCACTCACGAACATCCCACGCAGGCGCTTCTCGACGCTCTCACGATTCGCGACCGCACAGGCAAGCTCGACGGCCTGCAGGTGACGATCCTCGGTGACATCCTGCACAGCCGCGTAGCCAGGTCGAACGTTCATCTGCTGACCAAATTCGGCGCGCACATTACGCTGTGCGGCCCCGCGATGTGGGTGCCGCCCGAATTTGAGAATATTGCGCCCAACGTCCGGCGTGTGCCGCGTATCGAAGAAGCGCTGGAAGGCGCCGACGCGATTATCGTCCTGCGCGTCCAGACCGAGCGTATTCACGAGCCAGGACTCGCGGCCGAGGAATATATTCTTGGATATCAGCTCACGCCTGAACGTCTGCGTCTGGCGAAACCGGGCGCGCTCGTGCTCCACCCCGGCCCGATGATTCGCGGCCTCGAAATCGATCCCAGCGTTGCCGATGGCTCCCAATCCTGTGTCCTCGACCAGGTAACGAACGGGCTCGCGGTGCGCATGGCGCTGCTTTACCATCTCGTCGGTGGCGCGCCCGCGGATGCGCCGCACCCTGCAGACGCTAGCTCGTATTCCAAATCTGGATCTGCCTCCGCGAAGGGAAGCTCGAATGCTGCTGATTAAGAATGGCCGCGTGCTCGATCCGGCAAGCCGCACCGATGCGGCGATGGACGTGCTCCTCGATGGCGAACGGATATCGAAGGTTGGCGCGAGTCTCGACAAAGATCCCGCTGCCGGTGGCGCAGAGGTTTTCGACGCCAAAGGACTGATCGTCGCGCCCGGCTTCATTGACTTGCACTGCCACTTGCGCGAACCGGGCCAGGAAATTTCCGAAACGATTGAGACCGGCAGGCGCGCGGCCGCACGCGGCGGATTCACCGCCGTCTGCACAATGCCGAATACGCAGCCGGTGAACGATAGCGCTTCCGTCACGCGCGGGATCGTCGAGCGCGCTGCGGCGGGGGCGAGCGTGCGCGTCTGGCCGATCGGCGCGGCCTCGGTGGGCAGCAAAGGAGAAGCCCTCGCGGAAATCGCGGCCATGAAAGATGCAGGGATTGTTGCCGTGAGCGACGATGGTAAACCGATCGCCACCGCGCGGCTGATGCGCCAGGTGATGGACTACTGCCGATCGCTCGATCTTCCCGTGATCGACCATTGCGAGGATCCCTCTCTCTTCGCCGGCGGCGTGATGCGTGAAGGCCCGCAATCCATCAAGCTCGGCCTGAAAGGCATTCCGTCGCAGTCGGAGTCGATTTGCGTCGGGCGCGACGTGGAAGTGGCCGGCCTTACCGGCGCCCGGCTGCACATCGCTCACTTGTCAACGCTGGGCTCGCTTGAGTATGTGCGCCTGGCGAAAAGAATGGGATTGCGCGTCACCTGTGAAGTAACGCCGCATCACTTCACGCTCACAGACGAGGACGTCCACTACGACACGCACTACAAAATGAATCCTCCGCTCGCCTCTCGCGCCGATCGCGACGCCCTCATCCAGGGCCTTGCCGACGGCAGCGTGGACGCAATCGCCACGGACCACGCGCCGCATCATCCGGCGAGCAAAGACGTGGAATTTGATCGCGCTCCCTTCGGCATCATCGGCTTCGAGACAGCTCTCGCCCTCGGGCTGAGCGAACTTGTGCACCCGGGAAAACTTCCACTCATGCGGCTTGTGGAACTATTCACCACCGGCCCCGCGCGCATTCTGGGCATGGAACGAAAAATCGCAGCAGGCGCACCCGCTGATCTCACGATCTTCTCGACCGGTCACGAGTGGACTTTCCGCGCAGCCGATTCCCCCAGCAAATCGCGTAACACCCCCTTCGACGGTCGAAGCTTTCGCGGCGCGCCGCTGGCCACAATCGTCGCCGGCCGCGTCGTCTACCGGCGCGAAGCCGCTGCTACCGCGAAATGATCCGCGCGCTTCTAGTTTCCAATTTCGAGCTTCCAATTTCCGCTTCTAGTGCGCGGCAGGTTCGGAGGCGGGATGCATACCATGCTGGGGAACTTCGTGGATTCCGCGAGCGGGTACTTCCTGATAAAAGCGATAAAACTGATTCAACGGCCCGGCGCCCTTCCCAATTGTGTACGACTTCTCAATCGCTTTCGTAACGTAAGCCTTCGCGAGAATCACCGCTTCGCGCAGTTGCTGCCCGGAGGCAAGCTGCGCCGCGATCGCTGAAGAAAACGTGCAACCCGATCCGTGCGTGTTGGGGCTCTTCACGTGATCGCCGCCAAACGTCTCCACCTCGCTGCCCTCGCAGAGCACGTCGATCGGTTTGTCGAGGTGCCCGCCCGTCACGACCACGGCTCGCGCACCCATCTCGATCAACTTCTGGCCGGCAGCCTTCATCCCGCCCAGGTCCTTCACTTCGATTCCCGTCAAAAACTCGGCCTCGGGAATATTCGGCGTAATCACACTCACGCGCTTCAGCAGTTCGTCGCGGACGAATTTCAATCCCCCCGTATCGAGCAATTCTTCGTTTCCAGCCGTCGGCCGGAAAACCGGATCGAGCACCACGTGCGCGAATTTATGCTTGTCGAGAAATTCCGTGACCACGACCGCATTCCCGCGATTCGCAAGCATGCCGATTTTCACAGCCGCAATCGTCACGTCGTCCACCAGCTCATCGAGTTGCGAGCGCAATTGCGCCGCAGGAGTCGCATGTACCGCCTTCACTCCTTGCGTCGACTGCACCGTCAGCGCGGTGATCGCCGCAACGCCATAACAATTGTGCGCTGCAAACGTTTTCAAGTCCGCAGCCACACCCGCGCCGCACGACGGGTCGAATCCAGCAATGGTCAGAAGAATTGGGGGAGCGTGGTTCGTATGATTGTTCAAAATCGAGTGCCCTCCGCGCCAGGCACAAATGCCGGCGCCGCCCATTTTCCGAGCACGCCGGCAAAGAAAAATGTACGCGCGTTTTGCCATCACGCGCAAGGAGAAATTTCGGCCTCGTGTGAAGTGAGGGCTTGGAAACCAATCGAACGGCGCAACGGATGAGTCGGAATGAAACTGTGATAGGGTTTGCTTGTTTCGGGGCTGCGCCAGCCGTCGCGTATAATGAATCAAGTATGACAAGGACGGCGCGCGCCGGTCTTCGAACAAATTCCGCGGAAGCAACATTGGAGACGGGTGCCGTGCGGATTCTTGCGGTCGATTACGGCCGAAAGAAGATTGGCCTCGCGCTCTCCGACGAGCTGGGAGTGACGGCGCAGCCGCTCCTCACCCTGCAGCGCACGAATCGCCGCGACGACATGCGGCGCCTGCGCGAGATTTGCGCGAAGCACCTCGTCGCGCGCATTCTTGTGGGCCACCCGCTGCACATCACGGGTGAAGCGGGTGAAATGGCTGCCGAAGCGGCGCGCTTCGCGGCGCGCGTTTCCAAAGAACTCGGCATCGAAACAAAACTCTTCGACGAACGCTTGACGAGCTGGGAGGCGAAGCAAACGATAGCCGAAACGAAGTCGTCGTCGCGCCGAAAGGGCGAAAGCATCGACGCGATCGCCGCCGCCGTGCTGTTGCGCGACTATCTCGAACACGAAGCCCACAGAATTCGCAACAAACGCTCGGAGAAAGAATAACGAATCATGCGACGGCTCGGCCTACTGGCGCTTCTGGTGATCGCAGCGATGGGTGCGGCCGCAGGCTGGCTCGACTCGCAAATCAGCCGCCCGTACACCGGACACCATCCGGCGAAAACCTTCGTCGAGATCCCCCACGGCACTTCGCGCTGGGGCGTTGCCGGAATCCTGAAAAAGGACGACATCATCCGCAATCGGATCGCCTTCGAGCTTTTCAGCCTCTGGCACATCCGCCATCCGCTGCAGGCCGGCGAATACCTGATGGACCAGCCGTACAACTCGAAACAAGTGTTCTGGAAAATCGCGCAGGGAAAAATATTCCTGCACTACGTGACGATTCCTGAAGGCTGGTCGATGTACGACATCGCCGCGGAACTCGACCGCCAGGGCGTTTGCTCGCTTCAAAGTTTTCTCGCCGCCGCGCGCGATTCCGCTCCGATTTCCGACGTCGCTCCCCATGCGAAAACTCTGGAAGGCTTTCTCTTCCCGTCGACGTACGAATTCAAGCGCCGCACCACCTGCGTTCAAGTGGCCGATACCATGACCTCTCACTTCCGCGCGGTGTGGAAAGAACTGAATCCTTCGGGTACGGAAACCTTTCCCGGCGGCCTCAACGCGGTCGAGATCGCAACTCTCGCGTCTCTCGTCGAGCGCGAGACTCCGCGTCCGGAAGAACGCCCGTTGGTTGCTGGAGTGTTCTACAATCGACTGCGTCTCGGCACTCCGCTGCAGTGCGATCCCACGGTTCAATACGCGCTGCAGCTGGCGGGACGTCCGGAGTTGAACGTGCGGCCCGAAGATTTGCGGATCGATTCGCCATACAACACCTATACGCACCGGGGCCTCCCGCCCGGGCCGATCGCCAATCCCGGCGAAGCATCTTTGCGGGCGGCGCTCAATCCCGCGCCGACCGATTACCTCTACTTCGTCGCCAACGATCAAGGCGGGCATTTCTTCAGCAAAACGCTCGCCGAGCACAATCGCAACGTGGCTCGTTACCGCCGCCTTCTGAGAGGCGAAGCGGTAGCGCCCGACGCGGAACCGAAAAAATCCAGACGGCGAGGCGGCTTGTGAGTCCCGGCCATTCAGACTCGCAAGCTTCGGCCGGTGAATCCCGCACCAAGAAGGCGCTGATCCTCGAGGCTGCGCGAGCGCTCGCCAAACCCCGCTATACGCCCGCCGAAATCGAGCAGATTCGCCGCAAGCTGATCGCCAACCTCGGGGCGCAGGGAAAAACTTCCGCGGATTATATCGTCAACGTCCTCGAGGAAGCCGGACTGCGCGTGGTGATGTCCACCAAGTCAGACACCGAAGGCCTCTATGAAGAGGAGTTCAGCGATCTTCTGCATTTTTCCACGCTCGACGAAGCTGAAATGTGCCTCGTCCGACTCGATGAACTCCTGCGGAAATTCCTCGCCGAGGAAGAACGCGCCGCCGCGGAGCGGGTTCGCGAGGTGGCGCGCCTCGGCCGCCGTCGCGCGGAAATGATTTCACGGAATCACAAAGTAGACGCGACCAAGCGCGCTGAGAAAGAAGAAATCGCGCAATGGTTCGCCATCTGGCTCGCCACGCCCGACGCATTCTTTGACTGGCTCGAAGTCCGCAAGCAGTCGCCCGACTTCCAATCAAGATTTCCGCAGCCCCCCGAAGAAGAGGCCTAGCTTGCTCTACGTGCTGGACGTAGAACCGCTCGATCTCGGACCGGATGTACGTGCGATCGGCCTCGAGCTCGTCGAAGCCGACGAGAACCGCGAGCCGGTTCGCGGCCCGGCCGCCGCAAAAATCTGGAGCCGCGTACTCACCGCCACCGCCGCAACCACCGCCTGGGGTCTCGATTTCTTCAGCCACCTCGATCGCGTCAAAGAATATTGCCAGCGCCACACGATCGACTTCCACGAAGCCAGCCACCGCTCGCTCGTGATTCCCGCGCCCGACTTGAACGTCCTCGAACCCTTGCTTGATCGCTTCCAAAATGAGACGTTCGGCGCTCGCGCGGGTGACCTCACCGCGACCGGCGACCCTGAAGTCGAAGGCGACCTCGCCCGCCGCGGCGTGGACGCTTACCACACCGCGTTCCGGCGATATTTCTTCTGCGCCGTATGTAATTTCGAAGATGGTTCGCTTGTTTTCCTTAGCGAAAAACTTTGGGCCAGCGAAATAATTCGCCGCGTTCGCCCTGTCCTCGAAGGCCTCGACGTCGAAGTTCGCCTCCCTGCCTGAACGGCGAAAACCCGCCGAAAAGGCCAGGTTTCTAGTCTGAAACCTTGGTACGTCTGTACCATTTCCTAAAACATTCGTTCTAGTACACTAAAGAAGAGATCAAGGAGATGCCCCCCCACCCAGGCGAGTTAACCGTGCCCGAGTCCACGATTCCGAACGCCCGCCCATTCGTTCGCAGCCTCAACGTGCTGCTTAAATACTCTCGCCTCTATGGCTTAGAACACACCCGCTCCGCTGACCAATTTAGCTCTGCATGGCAGGAACTCGAGGAAGCCGTACAGGCTTCCGGCGAACGAGGTCTGCTTCTCGGTGCCTCCGGCTCGCAGCTCTTGCTCGACGGAGTCCCGCTCGAGTCAACCCCCGCCGAACGCAGCTTCGCCGATTTGCTCACCAACGCAGGCGTCGCGAGCATATGCTTCAGTCCGCGAGTGACGCGCGAGGATTTCATGAGCTTCGTCCGCTCGTTCATGGAATCCGGAATCAAGTCCGCTGGCCTCGCTGAACGCCTGGAAGCAAATCTCGGCGGCAGTTCCGGAATTCGCCTCAATGAAATTCGCTTCGTCGCCGAAGACGCCGGCTTCTCGGAAGCGCGCGTTGCCGCTTCTCTTACGGCCAAGACTCTCGGCGCCGATGCCGACATGGTCCAGGAATGGTTCAGCACTCCCGAGAAAATGATTCAGCTCATCGCAGCCGCTGAAGGCTCTCATGGCGGACCAGGCGGGCCGGAAACCGGCGGCACGGGCATCGGACTCGGACCCGGAATCGGAACTGGCGGCGGCACCGGAGCCGGAACAGGAACCGGCGGCGGCATCGGAGCCGGAACAGGAACTGGAACCGGCGGCGCGGAAACCGGAAGCGGATCCGGTAGTGGTGGCGCAGGTGGAACCGGTGTGGGCAGCGGCTTCGCGGCTGGAACGGGAACCGGTGCTGCAGGTACGGGAGTCCTCGGAACCGGCGGCGGCAGCGGTGGCGGAATCGGCGTCGCTGGTGGAGCGGGAACAGTGGCGGGTGGCGCGGGAACGGGAACCGGCGGAGTTCTCGGAGGAAGCTACGTAACAGGCGCTCCGATCGCGAATCCGGCGGCAATCTCAAAACTCGAGGAAGCGGATTTGCAAAGTTTGCTGCGCCTGCTTGTACAGTTCGGCGAAGCGCAGCACACGAAGTCCCCACAGCATAATCCCGCGGTCTGGCAACAGCGCATGGCCGCGCTTCCACCCAACGCGCAGGTGACGTTGCGCCAGGCTCTCGCCGGCGTCGCGGCCACATCTCCGTCCGCGAAAATGGACGAAGGCACGCTGCTCCGTCTCGCCGAAGATCTCGCTATTAAATTCGCGCTTGATCGCTTCCAGCGCGGTGAAGTCCGCGTCAATGCCGTCCGCCAAATGCTCGACCGCATGGGACACGAGCTCGAAACACTGCGCAAGCTCCTGAAAGCGCGCGAAGACAAATTAGCCACTGCGGGAGTCAACGTCGAATCGCATGCCGACGTGCTCGATCGCCAGTTCTGGGCCGCCGTCCCGGAATCCGGCAAACGCCAAGTTCTGATGTCCGGCGAAGCGTGGTGCATTCCGCCGCGCAACGTTCAGCAGTACGTCGAAGAATTGCTCGGGCGCGGTGAATCCGCCGCCGCCGGAGACATCCTCCTCCAATACGCCTCCTGCGTGCGCAACAAGGACGCGGCGGCGCGCAAGAAAGCTGCGATCGGACTCGGCCAGCTCGCCGAACTCTACAGCAAAGCCGCGAGCCAGCGATTGCAGGACGCGCTCATCCAAATCGGCCAGCAGATGGCCGAAGAAAAAGACACCGAACTTCAAACGCTCCTCAGCGCCGCCTTCGTCCGCCTGAGCCAGGAATCGGCGTCGCGCCGTTACTACCGCGCCATGCAGCAGGCGCTCGACTCCATCGCCGAACTCGAAAATTCCCGTCCCAGCTGGGCCGAAAGCCTTCGGCCGCGCCTCGGCGTCGAAAATCGCGTGGGCGATTTCATTGAAGAAGCGCTGGCGGCCGATGCCATACCCGAAGGACTCGTCGGCGTCCTCATGCGGGTTCCGCAAGCCTCGGCGGAACATTTGGGCGTGCGCCTGGCGCGTTCCGCGCGCCGCACCGAACGCGAAGCAGTGATTGAACTCGCCAAGGCGATTGGCGCTCCGTGTTCACGCCACCTCCGGGATACGTTGAAAAACGAGCCCCTCCCGAAAGCCGCCGCAGCCGTCGGTTTGCTCAGCCGTTTGGATTCGTTCGCGGTGGAAGACATTCTGCCGGTGCGCTTGAAGGAAGGTCAGCGCAGCTTCCACGATGCTGTCGTGCGCCAGCTTTCCACCGCCGGCGCTCCCGAGCGCGGCCAGTTGCTCACCAACTGCCTCGAGCTGATTGATCCGATGATCCTGCCCCTCGCTCTCGACGAAATTGGAATGTGCGGCGACCCGGCCACTGCCTCGAAACTGTTGCGGCTCGCCGAAGGCGAGATTCTACCCGAGGGATCGGAATATCTGCGGGTGAAAGCGATCGAAGCGCTCGGACGCATGCGCGCGCCTGCCGCGGCAGGCCACTTGCGCCATTTCGTGGAAGCGCGCAAGACCTTCGGCTGGGCGTACCCTGAAGAAATTCGCATGGCCGCTGCACAGGCCCTTATGAAACTCGATCCGGCCTGGATGCAGGAGTTCCTGCCGCAGTGCGGCCTCGATGCCGAGGTGATGGCGCTTGCGCCGCTCGACGCGATCCCCGAGCGCGATTTTGTCCGTCACCGCCGCTACCGCCGCGTCCGCCTGCCGCGCAACGTTCCTGCCGTGATTACGTCGGCGCGCGGAAAATATTCCTCGGCGATCAGCGTCCTCAGCCTCGACGGCGGCCTGCTGAGCGGCGACCTGCAGCTCCCCGTAGGCACCGAAGCAACTCTGAAAATCCCCGCGGGCCTCCGCTCGATCAGCATGCGCGCTGTCGTCCGGTTCGTCCGCTCGCATCAAGCCGGCTTCGAAATGGTCGGCATGAACCTCGACGATCGCTCGAAGCTTCGCCGCTTGCTCGTCTCGCTCGGTGACAATCGTCCGGGCCGCCCGAACGATCCCGCTGTCTCTGAATAACACTCCCTACTTCTGAATCACGCCGCAAGCGATCCGCGCCCCGGAGTTCCCTGCCGGATCGGTCTTGTAGTCATCAGCTTTTTCATGGATCACAAGCGCGGTTCCGCCTTCGTGAAAAAGTGAGTTCGCTCCGTCGCCCAGCGTCACCATCGTATCGAGTAGTGTCGCATTTCCCGTCCCGTCCGCCTTCACCTCGATATTCAACAGATCGCCGGCATGCGGGCCTTCGGGATTGTCCTTGCCGTGCTTCTTCGTTTCCGGATTCAAATGTCCGCCAGCGGTCGTGAATGCAGGCCCTTCGCATTTTCCCACCGCGTGAATGTGGATCCCGTGCGTGCCGGGCGTCAATTGCGAAACCTTCAGTTCAATCTTGACGCCGGTCTTGGCGGCAACAATCTTGGCAGTGCCGATCTTCTGCCCTTGTGCGTTAACGATGTCCGCGTGCGCCGATTTTGGCGCCCCCTGCCCGAACGCGGCGGCGCCGCAAAGTAGCGCGGGAATCAGAAGTAACGTGCGGAATGACATGGCAATCGCCTCCAATGTGAAGTTTTGGCTGGAGCCCGACTAGTGAATCCGAGGATACACCCGTTCGATGCATCACTGGCGAGCGTGGTCGCCGGGAAAAAGGTCTGCGGCCCGCGACGCCCTTCCGTAGTCAGGGGCAGCACCCTCTGCGCTATCGACCGCCGGCTAAGCCCTTCCCATCCGCCGGTGCTTGGAAGCGCGCTCCTTCTTCCGTTCGCGATCGTTACTTTCCACTATCAATCTTGCCGACCGGTTTTTCGCCGGGCTTCTCTCCCAGCCACGGCTCCAAAATCTCAGCCGCCACCGCATCACCCCGCGCCGACCAGTGTCCATCGCACGTCAGAAAATACGACCGGTAGTCGCCGGCCGACTGCGCATCCATCTCCGGCAGCAGATCCTTCATGGGAATCCCTTCGTCTCGGCCCCAATTTACCATCACCGGCCCCAAGCGGTTCTCTCCCGCTTGATGGAATCGCAGGAAATCGTTGTACCGGGGAATCAGGAATACCGCCATCCTCGCATGGTGCGCGTCGGCAGTGCTTTTGATGTCCTCCAGCGCCTTCTTCAGCCGGGCTAGATCGACGGCGTTGTAATCGTTGTAGCCCGAATACGGTGTGCGCAAGCGCCAGTAAAACCGCGAATAAATGTATTGGCCCACGTGGTACGACGCCAGATAGGCGCGCAGCACGGCTTCCACGCGATCCCAGAATCCTTCGCCCGCGTTCGGTTTGAAATGCCCGCGGTAAAAGATGGAAAAATCATCCGCGTAATACGGTCGGTAACGGCCGGCGATTCCATGGGCTTTCCAGTAGGCCAGGTCCATGTCGTGAAAATCATTGTCGGGCAGCACTCCCACCACGACCAGGTCGTGATCGAAAGCGGCGGCCATCGTTTTGTACAGCAACGCATACTGAAGTGGCCCGAAATCGCCGCCTGTTCCGAAGTTCAGGTGCTCGCGTCCGGTCTCCCGCTCCAGGATGTTGGTCAATCGCTCCTCAGCGGGCAGCCCCATCCCCTCGATGAAGGAATCGCCCAGCACCACTGTGCGCGGCTTCGACGAATGCAGGCTCCGCTCCACGTCGCGCGCACCGTAGCTGTTGGTCGTGTACTCGACGTTGTAGCATCCGCCTTTGTGGTAGTAGTGTCCGTTGGGACGGTGCCAAACGCCGAACGCCGGATTGATGTCGGCCCAGAATGAGTTGTAATTCAGCCGGTAGCTGGGCTTACTCGATGGCCAGTTCGTCACATTGATGTACACCAGGCAAAACAGTTCCGCCAGCACCGCGAAGATAATGAAATTAATCGCGAGAATCCGCAGCGCTGACAAACTGCGTTCTATCATCGTGCGCCGCCCGCGAATCCCCGCATCACCACCGGTCGTTTGGTTCATCCACCCTTAATTCCTCTCTCCAGCCCAAACTCGACCCGCATCTCTTACCGATCGCGCGTTCGAAATGGCTGACCATTGTACTCCCTTCGTTCGCCTCGCAAGGCTATCTGCCCAATGCGCCCTCGTAACGTAAGCCGTTCTCGCCATGCAGCTCCTTTCACGAGAATTCTTACGCGTACTACGTTCCTGCGACGCATTTTGCGCTTTGCTATCGCCAGCGCTGGATTGTGACTTTCGACGCCAGAACCGGCAGGCGCACTCCGCTCCCGTTTCCCGGGAAGATCCGGCGTGGCGTACTGCTCGGTTTGCTCAAGCGCGTCGCCCGCTCCGGACCGCTCACACCGGGTACCACCGCCATTTCTAATCGCGACATCAGCCCGTTCAAAGACTTCTCTAACCGACGCGGAATCAGGAATTTGACAAGTTCCAGTCGCGACAGGAATTGCCCTTCCTCAGTTTTGGCCGTCCTCGAACCTCTAGCCTCCAGCGTCCAGAACTGGTAGGCTCGGATATTTGCGGCTCTCCGGGAGGAACGCTCTGAGCGTCTGGCGGCAAATTCGAACCGCTAAATTTCGCGCGGCTATCTGGTCCGCCGCGCTGGCGGCAACTGTGTGGCTTACAGCAGGATGCGCGGTCAGCCAAAAGACCGTTGTGAAACCGTCGCAAGCTCCCGCGGCGCTCCAAACCGCTGGTAAAGCCCAGCTCATCGAAAGGTACAATCACCAGGCCGAGGCGATTCAATCCGTGAACGCCTCCGTGAAAATGAAACTCACCGGCGGCTCGAACTACTCAGGCGTCATCGAGCAATACCATGAAGTGAATGGGTTCATGCTCGCCGTGAAGCCGGCCAACATTCGCGTCATCGGACAGGCGCCGGTCGTGGGCAAGAATATTTTCGACATGGTCAGCAACGGCGATGAATTCCGTGTTTTCATCCCCTCGAAAAACGATTTCATCGTGGGCCCCACCAATCTCCAGCGGCCTTCGAAAGAACCGATCGAAAATCTTCGCCCGCACCATCTGCTCGATGCGCTCCTCTGGACTCCCATTTCCGCGGATGCTCCGGTGCTCTTCGAGCAGGACAACGAATCGCAATCCCGATTCTACGTGCTCACCGTGCTTCGCCGGCCGGCAGCTCCGGATGCAGCCCCAGCCGATTGGGAGATCGACCGAAAAATCTGGTTTAATCGCGCGGACCTCAACGTGTCGCGTATCGAGACCTACGCTCCCGCCGGCATTCTCGCCTCTGACAACTCGTTCAACGGATGGGATGCCTTTGGAGACTTACAATATGCCCGGCTGATTAACGTAAGCCGGCCGGGAGATGATTATCAATTGCAGATTACGATCGTCAAGGCCACCTTCAACGAGCCAATTGCCCCGGATCGCTTTATACTTCCGCAGCCACCGGGAACGCAGCTCGTCCGCGTCGGCGAGGAGCCCAAGGAGGCTCAGCCTTGATCGGTTACATGATCTCGCAGAACGTGCTCCATCGTCCGCTCCGCACTTTCATCACGGTGCTGGCGGTCGCCGTCGAAGTCACTCTCGTGATCATCGTAGTCGGACTGACGAGCGGGCTCTTGATGGAGTCCGCGAAACGAACCGAAGGCGTCGGCGCGGACATCATGGTGCAGCCTCCCTCCGCCTCCATCTTTATGGCGTTCGGCGGCGCGCCCATGCCGATCGCGATCGGCGACAAGTTGCATCAGCTCGACTACGTACAGGCTGTCGCACCCGTGCTGGTTCAGTTCAATTCGGTCAACGGTCTCGACATCGTTTATGGAATTGATCCGGCAACCTTCAGCGCCGTCTCCGGCGGCTTTGTCCTCCACGGCGGGCATGAGCTTCAGGATCCCAACGACATTCTCATCGATGACGTATACGCCCTTTCGAAAAAAGTGAAAGTGGGCCAGACGCTCCACATTCTCGAACACGATTTTCATGTGGCTGGAATCGTCGAACACGGAAAAGGCGCCCGCCTTTTCGTTCTGATGCCCACGCTTCAGGAGATGGCGGGCGCCCACGATAAAGCGTCCGTGTTTTACGTTAAATGTGACCGCTCGGATCACACCCTGGCCGTCATGGACGAGATTCGCGAGCTTCTGCCCAAATACGAAATTCGGCCTCTCAAGGATTTCATATCGTTAATGACTTCCTCGAATCTTCCGGGGCTGAGCGCATTCATCAATGTCATGATCGGCATCGCCGTCGCCATCGGTTTCCTGGTGATCTTTCTCTCGATGTACACCACAATCATCGAGCGCACCCGCGAAATTGGCGTCTTGAAATCGCTCGGCGCATCGAAGGGTTACATCGTTCAAATTGTCCTCAGCGAGACGACGCTCCTCTGCCTCGCGGGAGTTTTGGGCGGCGTGGGACTCAGCTTCCTGATGCGCTCGGTCTTTATCCGGCTTTTCCCGAGTCTCACGATTCTGATCACGCTCGGTTGGATTGCCCGCGCCGGAGTGATCGCAGTGCTGGGCGGTCTGCTGGGAGCCTCCTATCCGGCGTGGATGGCGAGCCGCAAAGATCCGGTGGAAGCCCTGTCTTACGAATGAAAATTGCGCCTGTGGGCGCACTGGTCAGAAACTTCAATCGCGACTAGAATCGTTTGAACCGCATAGTCGCGAACACTCGCAGGGGAGCCGGCGTTGGAGCCGATACTCAAGACTGAAAATTTGTGGAAAGTGTATCGCACGGGAAAGCTCGACGTGCCCGCTCTCCGCGGCGTTGACATTGAAATCCTCCCCGGCGAATTCGTCTCCATCATGGGCCCCTCCGGCTGCGGTAAATCAACGATGCTCCATGTGATCGGGGGTCTAGCTCAAGCCACCCGCGGACGAGTGCTTCTCGATGGAAACGATCTCACCACCATGAGTGATGCAGCGCGCACGATGCTGCGCCGCCACAAAGTCGGATTCGTCTTTCAGCGCTTCAACCTCCTGCCTACTCTCGACGCTTACCACAATATCGTTCTCGCGCAGCACATTCGTGCCGACGGATTCGACCCCCATCGTTTTCAGGTGGTTGCGAATCTTCTGGGCATCAGCGAACGCCTGAAGCACAAGCCCTCGGAGCTCTCCGGCGGAGAACAGCAACGCGTTGCGATCGCGCGGGCAATTGTCTGCGAACCAAAAATCGTTCTCGCCGACGAGCCCACCGGAAACCTGGATACCAAGAGCTCGGAGGCTGTCCTCCAACTGCTCAGCTCTCTGAACAAAGACCTCGGCCAGACCATCGTGATGATCACTCATAATCCCGAGGCCGCCGCCTACGGCCATCGCATTCTCCACATGCGCGACGGCCTCGTGGTGGACGGCTCGACCGTTCACTGAAATGCGAAGACTCTGGCGAGGATTCGTGAGCACGATTTTCTGGTCGTACGAGCGCGGCAGTTGGCCCTACGACGTGATGGTCATCGCCATCGTAATATTCGTTTTGCTCTCGCCCCGCCGCTGGTTTCAGGATCAATCGCAATCCGTTTCACTCGCCAGCTCCGATATTCAACTCGTCCAGGAAGATGCCGGGAACCAAACCCGTACCTACCGCCTCGATGCAAAAGCGCTGCCGCTCGAAAAACGCGCCGCCCGGCCCACTCCCGAACTCGAGCGCGAAACGCACGATATCCTCGGCCGCACCGTGGTCGACCTGAAGGGCCGCACGTTTCAAGTGCAACGAATCGACCCGGTGCGTTCCGGCGACGGGCCCATCCTCTACTACGACGTGACTGTTCATCCGTAGCTTTTCGCCCGGCCATCGCCGTGCACTGCCACAAAATTGGAACCGGCGGCATTTGCTGCGCATCCTACCCCCCATGCTATGATGGCCCGACTTCTTCATAACCATCCACATCGGCCGGGGGATTCTTTGATTGTTAGGCGGTTTGTAGAGGCATTATTTATTTTTGCGGCAATTCTTGTCTTGTCTCATGCTCGTGCGAGTGCCAAGTCGAGCCAGAATCATGGGCCGTATGCGCTTGACGCCGTCCTGGCACAGCTCGATCAGTCGGCAAAAAGCTTTCACAGCCTTTCCGCGGATGTCGAACGCACAAAAGTCACAGTCGTCGTGAACGACCGCTCGACGGAGACGGGCACGATTCTCGTCCGGGGCGAAAAAATGCTGCTCGAAATTAAAACCCCCGACCCGCGCACGATCCTCCGGACTGGAGACAATTTGTATATCTACGAGCCCGGGTTGAAGCGCGTCGAGGAATTCAATCTCGGGAAAAATCGCGGCCTGGTGGACCAGTTTCTCCTGCTGGGGTTCGGCACAGAGGGAAAGGAACTGCGAAAAAGCTATCGTACAACGCTTGTCGGCGAGCCCACGCTCGACGACAGAAAAACCGTGGAACTCGAGTTGACCCCGAAATCCAGCGAACTGCTGAAGCAATTCTCGAAAATCCAGATCTGGTTTGATGAATCGCTCTGGCTGCCGGTGCAGCAGCAGCTATTCGAATCCGGATCGGGCGATTATATGACCGTTCGGTATTCAAAAATCGAGCGGAATCCGAATATTGGGGAGTCGAAATTCAAGCAGCATTGGCCGAAGGGCACAGAGAAGATCAAGCACTAGTTCGACCGAGTGCTCGTCAGCCGGACAATTTCAGTTCCTCCGCGTTACGACGCGAATACCTCAGGCTTTCTGTGTTTTGACCTTCTTGCCTTCCACGTTCGCGGATTCGTGTTCTAGAAGCGCGCGCTTTCGATCGAGCCCCCAGCGGTACCCCGCGAGATTGCCGTCGCCTCGAACCACTCGATGGCAAGGCACTACCACCGAGACGGGATTGGTCGCGCACGCACGCGCCACCGCGCGGATCGCAGCCGGATTGCCGATCGCCTGTGCCACTTGGCTGTAGGTTCGCGTCGTCCCGTACGGAATCCGCCGAAGCTCTTCCCACACGCGCCGCTGGAACGCGGTCGCCTGCACATCCGTCGGGAGATCGAGATTCGGTTCCCGGCCGCGCAGGTGCTCCAGGATTTTGCTCACGGAGCCTTCGAGACCATTCCGGTCACGCCGAATCTGTGCGCGTGGATATTCTTTCTGCAGCTCCGCTTCCAGCTGCGCGTCGGATTCGCCCAGATAGAGCGCGCTGATGCCCCGATCCGTCGCGCCGACAAGAAGCCGTCCCAGCGGCGACTCCACGATCGTGTAGTTCACGCGCATTCCCGCTCCTCCCTGCCGGTACGTGGCTGGCGTCATTCCGATCTGCGAAGGCGCTCGTTCATACAGCCGGCTGCTTGATCCGAATCCTGCGTCATACAGTGCGGTTGTCACGTCATCTCCTTTTCTCAATTGAGATTTCAGCCGGCGCATGCGCTGCGCATCGGCGTATTGCCGCGGCGTGATGCCCATCACGCTTCGAAAAGCGCGTTCCAGCTGGTGCGAACTCATTCCCAGCGGCGCGCTCAAGGCAGAAAGCGTCACGGGTGCATCATCGCCTTCCCGAACGCGAGAGTCGATTTCGCAGCACGCTTTCGCGACTGCCTGCGTTCTCGGATCGCGCATGCTAACAGTCCGGGGCCGGCACCGGCGGCATTCGCGGAACCCCTGCTGCTCCGCCGCTTCGGGCAGCGGGAAGAACACGACCTGCTCCGGCCGCGGCTTCCGCGACGGGCACGACGGCCGGCAGTAAATCCCGGTCGAGCGTACTCCGTATACAAATATTCCGTCGGCTCCACGGTCGCGCGACTGCACCGCTCGCCAGCGCGCCGCGGCCGGCCGGTATTCCTTCTCATATCTTGTTTGAGCCGTTCGAATTGAGCTTTCTCGCATATGTTTGGCTCGATGCCTATCGCCTACGCTCTCAACTTAACGCATGCCCGCCTTACCTACTATCCGATTCTAGCGCTCAAACCAGCCCTGTTCGAAAAGCGTCAGCTACTGGATTACGGGTTCTGACTCGGGGTCATGTTTGGACCCTGAATGTTACACGATACGGCACTTCAGCACTGTACCGGGTTGACCCACCATCGGGCTGCGAGCATATTTGTCGAACCGATTTGGGGTGCTTTAGGCTTACTATTCAGGGCAGGGCATAGGGAGACGCTATGGGGGCTGCTCCGGAACGTAGTCATTTGGCGTTTGTTTCGCCGCTGCGTGAAACTGAAGTCCGCACTACAACAACTCCGACCTTTTCTCACAAGCCTGGACCACATCGTTTCGCTCGCGTTCCCACCCACGCCATTGGCGTCGCGCGCGAACGCCGCGGAAATCCTCGCGCCTACCTATCGCTGCCGCTGCGCTTAACGCGCGTCGGCGAGAAGGTCGAGCCGATTCCGGTCGTGCTGGTTACGAGGAACATCAGCTCAAGCGGCGTCTATTTCCTCGCTCCGTGCGAGCTCGAACCGGGTACCGCCATCGAACTCGAGGTGGCGCTGGTCGAGCGCCCGCTGGGTCAGGGCACCGTCCAGATGTGTACTGCGGCTCACATCGTGCGAGCGGAAGATTCGAACATGCCCGGATGGCGAGGCTACGCGGCAAGCTTCGACGATTTCGCGATTCGTCGCGACGATGTGCTGCCGACTCGCTACCTCACAGCGTAACCGCAATTCTCTGATACGATTCTCTCGTGAAACGCACGCGCTTCTCTGCAAGTGCCGTTCTATTTGACTGGGACGGCACCCTCGTGAATTCCTACGGCGCGGATTCCCGCGCCTACCTCGCCATGTTTCAGGCGCTCGGCATCAATTGGGGACTCGATGACCTCGCGCGCCACTATTCTCCCAACTGGTATCACGTCTATCGCGCCGCTCGCTTGCCGCGCGCCAAATGGGACGAAGCGGATCGAATCTGGACGCACGCGTACAAGCGCGAAAATCCGCGCCTAATGCCCGGAGCAAGACAAATCGTGCGTTCGCTTCAGCGCGAATTCACACTGGGGATCGTCACCAGCGGAAACCGCCCTCGAGTCCGCAAACAGCTTCGACAATTTCAGCTCGCCGAATATTTTTCCGCCTGCGTCTGCTGCGAAGACGCCCCCAAGAGAAAGCCGCACCCCGCGCCTTTGAATCTCGCGCTCGAGCAAATCGGTCTCGATCCGAATGAATGCGTCTACGTCGGAGACACAGCGGAGGATATCGAAATGTCCCGCCGGGCGGGTGTGCGTCCGATCGGCGTCCTCGGTCCGTTCCCTACAGCCGACCTCATCCGCGCCGCTCGGCCCGACGTAATTCTGTCCTCGATCCAGGACTTGCCTCGCTACCTGCAGTCGATCGGGAAATCGCGCAGATGATCCGGTTGAACGCTGCGGCAGAAATCATTGCGCAAGAAAATGAGACTACGGTGACGGTGGCTTTGGCGGGGTCGCGGCCGAAGCAGCGCCGGGTGATCCGTCCGCAGGCGCAGCAGACGCAGCCGCCGGCCCTACCAGCTTGAAATCCGTATCGCGGATCACAAGCCGCATATGCAGCTCTCCCACTTTCTCATTCTCGATGAAATCATCGGAGCGCGTGTACGTCGGCAGCCAGTACTTGTCCTGGAAATTCTCCCGAAACGTCTCGAACATCGTGAACGGCAGCTTCGTTCCGTTCCCAGCGATCTCGCTGACGAACTTTCCGTAGCTTTTCACAATCGTCAGGTCCCGGTCGTCCACCCACACTGCGCCCTCAAAATAGCGGCGCTTCCGGCTCAACTGCTTCGGCTTCACCTGAAAAACATACGTGTTGAGCTGATCCAGCTTGTCCTGCCCGGCGTACGTGAAAGTGTAGTTCGGAATTTCCTCGCTGGTCAGAATGAACAAAGGAAGCTGCGCAATGATGCGAACGTCCTCCAGCGTGAAATCCGTCTGTTTCAAGTTCGCTTCGGGCGGCTTCTCGATCCGCAGCATCCGCTCGCCGTCCGGCTTCGTATAAACTTCCCCGGACACCAGGAATTTCCGGCCAGGATCGGTCAGCTCTTCGATGCGAATCGCTCGCGCGAAGTTATACGCGTCATACTCTTTCTTCATCACGTCTTCGTTCGCAGCGAATCGCCGGATGATTTCCGCTTCGGGGATCGGCGGTGGCCCGGGGTGCGGTTGGGCCGGAATACGCTTCACCTCAAACTTCGGCGGTGGTGCCAGGGGCCCGGGATCCTGTGCGCGAACCAAAGGCGCCACGCCGAACAGCATCGTCGCCAGCACCGCCATCCAGCCGATTCTCGGCATCAATGATTCCATGCCCCTTAGATGCAATTCGCGCCGTCCAAGTTCAGTCCGCAGCATCTTTTCGGACCAACCGAAGGCGCTGCGCGCTGCTTGAACGCGGGATTCACTCCCTGCCTGTACTTCGGATGTGGATTGTGTACTTCCCTGGATCGCCGCCCGGCGTCAATCGCGGAAATTCAAGGCTAAAAAGTGCCGAGAAATTCTTCGGCTCGATCGTCATTCGAGCGCATCTCGCACTCACTGCGCAATCCCACTCCAATGCTGTCCCCGGGCGTCCCGCCGTGTGCACTTCCACGCGCCTTGTACCCTCCGGAAGTTCGATCGGTGCGCCGTTGGCGTGAAAATCCTCGCAGTGTTGGCCGCCGTCTTTAGACGTTTCCGGCCCAGCCGGCGCATCAGGGGACGGGTTTTTCACCGCCCAGCAGAATCTCGTCACGCGCCCGGTCCGCCCAAATGCCGGAAACGAGTTCGCCGCCACAAATGATTGCGCCTGGCCCACCAGCGAACTCTTCTCCGCATCCGGCGCAGCCTTCAAAGCAATCCGGTACTCCACGCGAATCCCGTTCGTCCCCTCGAGCTGAATCGCTTTCTCGACGCTCGCGCCGCCCGGAAAAATGTCAGGCGCATCGTACTGCAGCTTCAAGACCGGGTCCTTCTCGTCGCCGCCCCATTCTGCGATGTAGGGACGGTTGAAAAGCCCGTACCGCCCGCGCATACGCAGTTCGCTGGCGCCTTGCGGATTCTCAGTGAATGAAAAATTATCGCGGAGCAGCCCGACGCTTGTCGACACATTCATCCCCACGGACTTATCCACTAGCGCGAGCGCCCGGCCTCCCGACTCCGGCGAGACGATCATCCGCAGATTCGCATTCTCAAGAATCCATTCATCCGCTCCGTCGCGATCGAAATCGTACCGGTAATGGTAGACGCCGCTTTCTCTCGGTTGCAGAAACGTCACCGCAAGCGTCCGCCGGTCGTGCCCCAATTTCATTTCCATCGTGGCGTGCAGAAATCCGTCGCCGGAAGCCGGCAACGCTGCTAATTCGCTTTGCGACGGCTTGAGTGACACCTTGTCGATCGAGACGCCGCGCGGCAAGAGACGAAGCGCTCCGCTGCCGTGCAGCGATCCGTTCAACGATACGTCCAGCCCCAGATTCGCCACACCCGTTTGATTTTCAGCCTGTAGCACCACCGCGAACGGACGATTCTTTTCCGCGACGATCAGCGGCGGATACGTTCGCATCGCCGCGTCTCCCCCCGTCGGCAATCGTAAAGAGTTCGCCACAAAGTAATCGATATCGTCCAGCGTAGGCTTGGTGGGTTTTTCCGCCTCGCGGACGTGCGGCTTATTCGGCAAATCGAGTGTAAGCATCCGTGCGAACAGTGGCGCCGCACCTCGAGGAATCGTCACCTGCAATTCGTGGTCCGCTTCCGTCCAGTCGCCCTCGATTCGGTTGCCGTCGACCGAAACATGCAGCGGCTTCTGAGAAACCCTCAGCCGAACCTCAGCACGCGCCGGAACGTACAAAAGTAATTCGAGGCTCTTTCCCTTGCGTTGTGCGTCCAGAAATTCCGCTCCCGCCGCCCTCACGGAATCTCCGCAAGGCGCGTTCGCCGGATCGGCAAAACAAATCGGCTCGTCGAGCGGCAATAGCAGCGATTCATGCGGAGGTACCACCACGCGGACCGTGATGTAGTCGGACCCGCCTCCCCGCGCCGATGCGGATGGCGACAGCATTGCCACCGGTCGCTCCACAGTCTCGCTTGCGCTCAAGTTCGTAACGCTCAAAAAACCTTGGCCGCCCTTCCGCGCTCCCAGCGCTTCCGTTCCTTCGTTCGACACGAGCTCGTTCGCAAGGAGTTCACTTTCCCTCGTCTGTTTGCCGTAGAGTTTCAGGCTCGGCCGGATTCTCGCCGCCTCGAGAAACTCACTGAGCACGGAGCCCGCCCACTCCGCCTGCCTCTCCGCGCGGACCTCCGGAAGCGTGCGATCGAGCGCGACCCAGGAGTAAAAATCCTTCGACGACCAGATCACCTCACCCTCGCCGAATTTCCAGCGAGCATGAATGGCGGAATCCGGCGGAACATCGCCCGCCTGAGCGCCCTTCCATAACTCGTCAATCACGTTGCCGCGCGGCCTTTGCGGAAACACCACCAGAGTGCCGCCGCGCTTTACGTACTCGACAATCACGCTTTGCGCTTTCTCGGAAAGCTGGAATCGCAGCCGCTCCGGATCGAATACCGGCAACAGCGTCACCGCGTTGCGCAGTAGCTGCTCAACGGGTTGATACTGCGGATCGAGAAGTTCACTCGAAAACATCCCGAGAGAGCCGAGCCGTTCGAGTCGCATCACTGTTCCTGACACCAGTGCAATATCGGCGCGTTCGAGAAGCTCCTGCGGATACGCGCCCATCGGATACACGATCCCGAAATCCGCGCGTTTGTGCGAAGCGGCGAGCAGCGGTCCCCACCGGTGAAGAATCTCCATATTGCGAAACACCGCTTGCGCCCGCGGCTGCGCATCGCCGTCCGGCCCGAGCGCCGCGTCCCAGCGGTACGAACGATTCGTCCACGGAACGGAGTATCCGGCGGGTGTGTAAGTGTCCTGCAGCGGAAAATAGTTGAAGCCGTGAATTCCGTTTGCAATCAAGAGGCGCGAACTCAGCAAGGAATTCTCCCGCGGGCTTTCGGTCGGCCGGTCGTCATCGCCGGGCGTGTACCACCCTGCTTGATACTCAATCATCACCGGAGGAAACGCGGGCTGCGTTTTTAGCTCTTCCGTATAAAACTCGATGTCCGCCGCGTCCGCCTCTGTAAAACGGCGCTCGCCACCTTCCACCACAGCCCGCCGCGGCAAATACCATTGGCCCATCACGCCGATTGGGCGCTCGCGCGCGAAGCCTCCTGCGGAAACGCGCATGTCAATCGGATTGACGAACACAGGGACCCTCACTCCGCCCGCTTCCACCGCCCGCCGAAGCGATTCCACGTACCGCCAGAAATCCGGCCCCACGCGGTTTGAACGGCTGAGCGCAAAATCATCGCCCAGTTGAACGAAAAGTAGTGGCCCGCTCTCGTCGTGCGAAGCCCGCGACGATTCCTCAGCCGGCATGTGCACAATGCGGTGCGAGCTGTATTGCGCGAGCTCCTTTGCAACCGCCGTTAGCCATTCCCGCGATTTCTCCATGTGAGTGGGATTCGCGAGCCAGCCTTCGGCCGCCGCTTCGGCGTCGGTGGCGTTCAATTCATCCAGCGGCGGATAGCGCCCTTCGATCCAGTCCACCGCATTCATCTCGTAGCCGGGACGCTCGAGCAGCCACCCGGGATAACCTCCGTGCTGCCATTCGTTGAGAATTTCCGGGCCGGGCCGCGCAATCAACTTGAAATTCTCTCGCTCGATCAGAGCCAGCAGCGTGCGAAGATTCCGTCGCGGATTCGTGTGGCCGTCGAAATCAATCTCTCCTTCTTTCGGCTCGTGCCAGTTCCAGGGGATATAGAGGTCGATTGTGTTGATGCCGTACGAGCGATACACCCGGAGCAGGCGCTCCCACTCATCCGCGGGAATGCGATAGTAAAAGAATGCGGCCGCGTGAATGAAAAAGGGTTTGCCATCGATGTGCAGTTCGGGATAGCCGCCTCGCTCCACGATTTCCGCGCCGCCGGACGATTTGCCCTCAGCGTTTTGTTTTGGCGATCGGGACGACGCGCGTGGCGTTCGGGCAGCCGTACCGCCGATCCCGGCGGCGCACGCAAACGCCAGCGCAAACTGCAGAATGAACGGCAGACCTCTCCGTCGGTTTTGGCTTCTTCGGCAAAAACGCATCAAGGGTCCAGGAGTGACCCGCGCGAACACTGCCGCCAATTCTGCCACGTTTCCAGAACCTGCCAAAGCTCGGATGTTGATTTACCGGTACCCGTGGCTTTTCCGTGTTGCGCGCGCACACCTCTGTTAGAATCGCGCGTTTGCTGTCTGCGAGCCGTTCGGCCATGCATGAGAGCCAAGTCGCCAGGCGTTATTTCATCAGCGGAATGGTGCAGGGTGTCGGTTACCGCTATTTCGCGCGGCAGACAGCTCAGCGGCTCGGCCTCGCGGGTTATGTGAAGAATCTGCGGGATGGGCGCGTGGAGGTATATGCAATCGGTCCGTCGCCCGCTCTCGCGATGCTCCGCGCCGAACTTGAACGCGGTCCAAACGGCGGCTCGGTATCGAGTGTGGCGGAAGAAGACGCTGTATTTGACGCGAAATTTGCGGCCAAATTTTCAGTCGAGCGTGACATTTGGACTTAGTGGCCTGGAGATTGAGGGGACGATGGACGACCTGAAAAACACGATGGATGACTCGCAAGCCGATTCGAAGACCGATTTAAAATCAATGATCCGCGAGATTCCCGATTACCCGAAGCCCGGGATACTTTTCTACGATTTGACCACCCTGCTTCAGGATCCGCGCGGATTTCACGCGCTCGTCGATCGCCTCTGCGAGCACTACAGCGGCCACAAAGTCGACGTCGTCGCTGGAATCGAAGCGCGCGGCTTTATTTTCGCCCCCGCCCTCGCCTATCGTCTCGGCGCCGGATTCGTTCCCATTCGCAAACCAAAAAAGCTGCCATCGAAAACTGTGGCCGTCACCTACCAGCTCGAATACGGCAGTGACTCGCTCGAAATCCACGCAGACGCCGTCAAGCCCGTCCAGCACGTCCTGCTCTGCGACGATTTGCTCGCCACTGGTGGCACGGCCGCCGCCGCAATCAAGCTCATCCGCGAACTCGGCGGAGAAATCGCCGGTGCAGCTTTCGCCGTTGAGCTGAGTTTCCTCAACGGTCGCGCAAAGCTCCCCGGCATCGACGTCTTCTCCCTGCTGAAATACGACAAGTGACTCTGGAAATTAGAAGATAGAAATGAAATACGGCGATCGAACAGCATGAATCTCCAGCGCCGTAGGCGCGCCAGAAGTTAGCCCAGCGCGGAAGCGCTGGGAATTCAAGAGTATGAATCCCGAGCGCCGTAGGCGCGACACCTAGCTCGAATCCGTGAAGGGGCCGACAGCGCTGGTGCTATTTTCCATTCTCTGACACTCGCCGCTGCCGCACCGCTTCAAACAAGATCACTCCCGCAGCGACAGAAACATTCAGCGATTTCACCGGCCCCGTCGTCGGAATCGACACCAGAAAATCGCAACGCTTCCGCGTCAATTCATGCAAGCCCTCGCCTTCACCACCCAGCACGATTCCAACCGAACCTCTCAAATCCACTTCCGTGTAATTCTTTTCCGCGCGCTCGTCGAGCCCTACAAGCCAGTACCCCGCTTCCTTCATCTCCTCCATCGCGCGTACCAGATTCTTCACCCGCGCCACGGGGAGATGCGCCAGCGCTCCGGCGGCAGACCGCTCGACCGTATCCGTTAGCCCCGCTGCGCGCCGCTCCGGGATCACCACTCCGTTCGCGCCCGCCGCAAGAGAAGTACGCACTATCGCCCCCAGGTTGTGCGGATCCTCGATCCCGTCGAGCAGAACGAGCAAACCGTTCGCGGTTTTCGCGCGCAGCAAATCTTCCAACTCCGCCACCGGTTTCGCTGCCGCCAGCGCCGCAATTCCCTGATGGTCGCGCGTCCCCGCCAGCCGATCCACCTGCTGCCGGTCCTCGAATCGCACCGGCACGTTCCGCGATTTCGCCAGGCGCACAATCGCTTCGAGCCGCTCCCCATGCCGCCCCCGCGCAATCACGATGCGGTCGATCGCGCTTCCCGCTGTGAGCGCTTCCTCCACCGCATGAAATCCGGTCAGCCAGTTCATATTGTTTCTGTCGACTCCAAGGGCAGTCCTCGATGAAGCTGCTTCGATTTTCGAGAAAGACGGGAGGCAGGCAGAGCAAGCAGTATTTTGGCGGCGACGCTGCCGTTCCGAAACGCCGGCGTCCCCGCCGGATCTTCCAACTTTTCCCCTCTCGTCACCCTTCCAGCGTCGCAATCGTGTGCGCCGCAATCGCCTCGCCGCGTCCGATCTCGCCCGTGCCTTCGTTCGTCTTGGCCTTCAGATTGACTTGCTCCGCCGCAATCCCCAGCGATTTCGCAATCGCCGCACGCATCGCCGGAAAGTGCGGACCCAGTTTCGGCCGCTCGCAGATCACTACCGCGTCCAGATGGCTGATTCGCAGCTTTCGCTCGTCGAGAAGCTTGCGCGTGTGCTCGAGAAATCGCAAACTTGCGGCGCCCTTCCACTTCGGATCCGTATCCGGAAAGTGCGTGCCGATATCGCCAAGCCCCGCAGCCCCCAGCAGCGCGTCGCAAAGCGCATGGCAAAGCACGTCGCCATCCGAGTGCCCCACCGGTCCCTTGTCGAACGGCACTTCGACGCCGCCGATCATCAACTTCCGCCCCTCGGCCAGCCGGTGCAAATCGTATCCAATTCCGGAACGAGTCATTTCGCGCGGCGCTCCTGCTCGAGATAAAACTGCGCAAGCTCCATGTCCGCCGGCCTCGTAATTTTCAAATTGCGCTCAGAGCCAAGCACCACAAAAACCTCTTGCCCGAACCGCTCCACCAGCGCCGACTCATCTGACGCAGTCACGCCATCTCTCTGCGCCAGCCGGAACGCGTCGCGCAGCAACGCATACCGGAACGCCTGCGGCGTCTGCGCCAGTACGATTCGCTCGCGCGGAATCGTTGCCGTAATCAGCGCCACATCCTCCGGCAGGCTCGCGCGCTTCACTTCTTTCACAGTATCAATCGCAGGGATGCCCAGAATCGCCGCGCCGCGCTTGCGCGCCTCTGCAATCACGCGATCGATCTGCTCCGGCGTAACGAACGGCCGCACTGCATCATGCACCAGAACGATTTCCGTCTCCGGATCCACCTGCGCCAGCGCGTTCGCCACCGACTGCTGCCGCGTGTCGCCGCCATGCACGACCCGCGCCGGACGCCCCAGTTCCGATTTCGCAACCTTATCCTGCAGCGAAACGATATCGTCCGCGCGCGTCGAAATAAAAAACTCCGTAATCGCCGCGCACGCCGCCAGCCGCCGCAGCGTAAAAAGAATCAGCGGCATCCCATCCAGCTCGAGGAACTGCTTCGGCGTCTCGGCGCCCATACGGGTGCCCAATCCGGCGGCAGGTACGATAGCGGCGATTCGGCTCATCGAAGGGCTAACAGTCTATCGCAAGGAAACCCTCGCAGGCGAGAAAACCGTCGGGCAGGTCGTGTTCGAATTTGTTTCGAAATCAGTTCGGGCAGGAACCAATGCAGGAACTGCCATCCGCCAGCGCCGTAGGCGCGGCAGAAGTTAGCCCAGCGCGTAAGCGCTCGGTACAAAGACGGCGCGCAGCGCCCTCCGCTCGCGGTGCCGTTTCCGCGAGCCTTCGCTTTCAGCTGTGTGTGGAATTTACGATCGATTCGATTCCGGATAAAGCGGCCGCGGCGGACGCTCGCCGCCACCCGAACTCTCCACCGCGCGCGGCCCGGGCTGCGATTCAGCGTGGCCTTGTACCGCACCCGGCCCTTGCCCCTGCGCCATCGCCACTCGCGGCGCCTGCTCTCCGCGCTCGTCGTAACGCCCGAAAATCATCTTCCCCGCGGTCGTCTGGTGCACCGACGTCACCGTGATGTCGATCGTTTTGTTGATCATCTTCCGCGCGCCGTCCACCACCACCATCGTCCCGTCATCCAGGTACGCGACACCCTGATTGTATTCCTTGCCCTCGCGCAAAATGAAAACGCGCATCGTCTCGCCCGGCAGCACCACCGGTTTCAGCGCGTTCGCGAGCTGGTTCACGTTCATAATTTCGATACCCTGCAGCGTCGCCACTTTGTTCAAATTGAAATCGTTCGTCACGATTTTTGCGTCGTACCGCTTCGCCAGCTCGATCAACTTCAAATCCACTTCCGCGATATTCTGGAAATCATCCTCGGCGATCTGCACTTCCAGGTGCGCCATCTTCTGAATCCGCTGCAACACTTCGAGGCCCCGCCGCCCGCGCTGCCGCTTCAAAGGATCGGCCGAATCCGCCACCAGCTGCAATTCGCGCAGCACGAACTGCGGAATAATTATCGTCCCGTCGAGAAACTGCGCATCCGCAATATCCGCCACGCGCCCGTCAATAATCACGCTCGTATCCAACAGCTTGAACGAATGTTTCAAGCTGCGCTCGCTGCCGAAAAGTCCGCCCAGCGCCTGCAAATTCAGCATGTCGCCTTTATTCGCGCCCAAAACCAGCCCGATGTATGCCATCACCAGAAAAATCGCCAGGCTGAAAAACGACCGCGTGCTCTCCGGCATCGACGTGTGCGACAGCACCAGCGTCGTAAAATATGCGCCCAGGATTCCCAGAATCGATCCCGTCGCCGCGCCGATCAGCCGCCTCATGCTCGCTCGCCGCAGCCTCACTTCAAACAAAATCACCGCAACCGCAAACAGTAATCCCGTCGCCGATCCCGCTTCCTTCGTCATGCTGAATGGACGGAAGTGATAGCCCGCGGCAATGCAAATCACGGTGAACACAAGCCGGATCGCCAGCATGTCCCAAAATGTTCCCACTTGATCTTGCGAAGCGCGAGAACCGGCTGTGGCCGGCTTGTGCGATGAACTTTCCGAATTTGTGGCAGTCACTTGTTGCGAACGGCTGGGTACGTTAGAAGTCCGTTGCATCGTGGCACCCTATGAAACTTATAAAAGGTGAATCGGCCCGTATGAAACCCAATCTCCGATTTTTCATCTTCTCGCAAACCGGCCCTATGAAAATTGGTCTGGACGCCGGAAGGAAAATTAGCCCGAAATAATTGTTATGAGCGGTAGTATAGCACCGCCGCTTGCGCGCGAGTCAACGGGGGAACTACCAAGAGGCGTTAAATGTAATACGGAGCCATGCGGCAGGACGCTAGATGTAGTATTTCGGGACGCGCCGTCCAAGCGCGCACAGCAAGTCCGAAGTCACAGTCCCAATTTCCGGCGCAACGTCCGAAACTTCGATCGCCGATTTTCCATCCTTGCCGTAAATCGTCACCACATCTCCGAGCGCGACGCCCGGAACATCCGTCACATCGAGCGCCGTCAAATCCATCGAAATCGTTCCCACCAGCGGCACCCGCCGCTCACGCACCAGCGCGCATCCTCGATTCGTTCGCGCGCGCACCACTCCATCCGCATACCCCGCGTTAATCACCGCAATCTTCGACGGCCGCTCCGTCACAAACCGCGCCGAGTATCCCACCCCTTCTCCCGCCGGTACGTCGCGCAGCGAAATAATCCGCGCCCGCAGCGATAGGCACGGCTCGAGCGGCATTTCCGCCATCACTTCCTGCCGCTTTTCAGGCGGATCGAATCGCTGGTGATAGCCGTAGAGAATCGCGCCGGGCCGCACCATGTCCGCCCAGGTTTCAGGACGCGCGCAAATCGCTCCGCTGTTCGCGATGTGCACGATTCCGGGCGAAACGCCGAGCGCCCGCAGCCGGTCGAGACACGCGCGGAACATTTCCTCCTGCGTCACCGTTTGCCCGCCAATGAAATCTTCCGCCGACGCGAAATGCGTGAACGTCCCCTCGAGCTCGACGTGCGGGCACTCCGCCAGCGCCTTCGCGAACGCCGGAACTTCCGCCGGCGAAATTCCCAGCCGGTTCATCCCCGTATTAATTTTCAGGTGGAAGCGCACCTTCCGGTATTTTCCAGGCACGTACTTCCATGCGCGCTCCAGATGACGCAAATCATCCACGCGCGTCACCGTCAGAGTGAGAAAATTCTGCAGCAAGCGCTTCTCTTCCCCGGGCCAAAATCCCGTCAGCACCAGAATACGTTTGCGAATCCCGCTCTCGCGCAGCTCAATCCCTTCGTTCGCGCACGTAACGCCAAACCATTCCGTCCCGGCTTTCTGCAACGCCTTCGAAATCGGCACCGCTCCAAGTCCGTAAGCATTCGACTTCACCACCGCGAGAATCATTCGCCGCCCGGACGTAGAGAGCTTGCCGCCGCCAGTTTCATGGCCCGGCTTGCTCCTGCCGCCGTTGCCGTCCGCGTGCCGCCGGACGTGTTCTTGAATAACGCGCAAATTATGCAGGATCGCCTGGAGCGAAATCTCCGCCCACACCGGACGCCCGCCAACATGGATCGCCTTCGTCATTCGTCTCCCGTATCGCCTGCTTCGTGCGTGCAGTCCGCGTCTCCGGTTTTGGGAGTCCGTTGGACTCCACCGGAGTCCAGCCACCGGACCCGGACGTTTCCGCGGGACCGGCGCATTTACCCCCGTTCCCGGTGGCACAGACATTCGTGTCTGTGCGCTCTTTGCCTTTTCGCTCGGTCTTTTAGAATGCCACGCTCCCAAGCAGCGGAGCGAGCAAAAATCGCCCGTGTAAGCAGCCTCGCGCCGTTTAGGTAAACATGCCATTTTGGGCCGCGGTAAGTAGCCCTCATGGTCGTTGACGGACGACCCGTAAGGCCGTTGATATACATCCGGCGAGGTCGCCGCTGCAAGAAGTTGCAGGCCGCGTGCCAGGAGGCGCAGAGCGCGTGGCGATCGCCGAAGTGCCGCAAAATGTGCCGATTGTGGGCGTCCAGAGCTGCCGAGTCCGATGTCGGGGGCGAGCCAGGCTGCGGACGTGTTAACACATGTGTGGCAAGCCCGCCCCGCAGTTGTGCGCCGGCCCCTTTCGCTCCGGGCGGGCCGACTTTGCGGGGCGGTGCACAATTGGTAGTGGTCCCAGGCACTCGATACACCGGAGTTGAAACACCCCCCTTTACCGTATATTAGAAACGGTCGCGGAGTCATGTTTTCAACGCCTTACGCGGATTTCTAATCGCGGAACCGTAGATTAGAAGTGAAGCGATAAGTGGCGAGTGATGAGTGACGAGCGAGGGAGTCCTGCGCTGATCCAAGGTTGCCCGCCGCTGCGGGGAGGCGGCCGATAGTGTCGTGTCCGTCGTCATACAAAAACGGGAAATGGTAGCGCGGATCCGGGCGATTGAATATCCGTAGAACTACGCAGACGTGTGGAAAACGAGTGTTTTGGACGCCTAGGAATTCGGCCGCCCGGGAGGCTTGAGGATTCGAATCTTGCGCTCTGTGGCGACTACAAAACAGCCGGTCCATTCGGCGACGTTTTCGTTCGTGAACAGTTCCTGAATCCGCTCAATCAAGCTTTTTCGATTCGGCGAATGAAGCCGCACGAGCAGGATGCCGTAGTGTGAACCGGGGGCAAATTTTCGCACGTCAGAGAAATCCAAATCCTGCGTGATCAGGAATCTTGCTTCCTTCTGAGCTGCGTTCCAAATCTCCCGATCGGCGCGCCCGGTAAGCCGCTCATCGCGCAGCGTATGCACGTCGTGACCAAGGTCGTTCAACAAGCCAGCAAGCCGCAGAGGGAGATTCTCGTCCAACTTGATTTTCATCGGACGTGCGGAATCGCAGCAACCGGCAGGTCCTCTTCAGCGGAAGCCGCCGCAAACGCGATGGCGGCTCGAACGTCCTCGGGTTTCAAGCTCGGGAAATCGGCAAGAATCTCTTCGGCGGTATCTCCGCTTGCCAGGCTCGCGAGCACGGTGCGCAGGGTGACGCGCGTCCCTTTGAACACGGGTTCCCCGCCGCAGATATCCCGATCCCGGACGATGCGCTGTTCGTAATTCTTCAAATTGCCGGCAGTACCGCTCATTTCATTCACTCCCCGGTTCTCGTAATTGTATCACTGGAAGCAGAGTCCGTGCCGAATCTGCGGCAGCACGAAGGGAACGCGGGGTTGGCGGTTCGTTGGCGCGCCTGGGGCAATCGCGGCTGGCACTTGCACCACCGCTTGTCATCCTGAGCGCAGCGAAGGATCTGCGTGCGCTGTCTGCGTGACTCCGATCCTCGGTTCACGCAACGTTGACAAATTCAACCTCGCAGCAGAAATTCAACGTCGCCCCTCCGCCTCCGAGCCAAACCCTCGCCACTAAGCCGCATTTTTTCAATGGCATGGTAGAGTTTCCGGCAGCGTGAGTACTCTGGCACGCAACCTGCAATCAACGACCGCAGAAGTCAGAAGCCACAAGGGAGGAAACGAACATGGCGACGAGAAAATCAAGCAGCAAGCCGGTTAAATCGGCCAAGCGAGCCAGGAAAGCCCAGCGCCCGGGAAAATCACTCGAAACCGTGAAAGCTCTGAAATCCTCCGCTTCGCTCTTCAACGCCACCTGCACCGGCACCCACATCAAGGAAGCCACGATTACGCACTAAAATCACCGTGGGCTCGGCCCACAGCGACGCCCCCGGCGGCAACCCAGCTCCAATCCGCCGGGCGGCAGCATGTAAATAGATCCGGCTCACTCGAATACCGCGACGGCTGTTGCACTTGGCCGATATAGATTGATTTCGTCATCACACTCGTACTTCTGGAATGTCTCTCTCCCCGATCGCGCGTAAATTACTTCATCAATAACTTCCGTAAGCTGGGGTTTATCAGGTAGAACGGCGGACTTCAGATCGATTCCTCGCTTTTAAATGTCGTCTTGCACGAATAAGTCACTTCTGGCGGGCAACGGCCGTGCCGGGAATACCGCGCCGCCCTGTGATCTTCCCAATTTCAATGCGAAAGTAAACCGGCTCCAGCGGCCGATCCCCTCCCCGGACGACAGTTTTAGCAAAGCCCGGTTCCCACCAATCTGGATTGTGCTGAAGCAGTTGATGGGCGATGGCGCGCTCTGCTTCCCAGTCCGGCGAATCAGTCAATTCCTCGTAGCGGCCGAAAACAATAATACTCACCCATTCTTGTGGACTCACAATTTCATCAGCCTCGACACATACGAGCGGATTCTCGCGCATCCAATCCACTCGTTGCCCGAGCGTCGCGAAGCTGTAGAGGCAGTTACCGGAAACGCTGAAATAAAATGGCGTCACATAAGACTGAGCGCCCTTTACGCACGCCAGCCTCCCGAGACGCATCCTTTTCAAGTGGCTCAGGCTCTGATCTTTCGTCAATTCTTCGATGAGCATAGAACTTCCACAGAGGCGATAGCGGTTTGGTCCCAGCAAGAATGCGCCCAAAGAAACCGATGCCTGGCCGCGCGGAAACGTTTAGCTGGCTGCCGCTCGCGTCAACTCGAGCGCTGGGGCCTGCTGCGACCGATTGGATTCCGCTATTTCCCGTTTGAGAACGCCCAAGCCGCTGAGCGCATCCTCGAGCGCTTGTGCTTCCGATTGGCCTTCGGCTCCGACTGCTGTGGCGCCGAGGCGCATGAGAATTGCCTTTTCGGCGGACTTCACACGCGAGACAAGCTTTCGCGGGTCTGGCTCCATCAAGGCTTCCAGGTAGGGCTCTTGCCAATCCGGAAATGGTAAGTCACGCATCATATATACTCCTTTCGCTGCTCAACCTCATTCTACTTTTTTCCTTGATGCGCGGATTCTAGAAGCAGTGGAGACGATGGTCTGTGCAATCTTGCACACTTCTAACAACCACTTTTTGGTCTTCGTGAAGCGGTGCTTCCACTTCTTGCGCCTTGCCGACGATCGCTCCAGTCGTTCGCGCCGCCAGCACTTTTCTTCGATCTCAGGGATGCACCCGGGCCAACATGAGTTTACGCCTCGAATCCGTCCTTGGAATCCGCTCACTCGAGGACCATCGCGACGGATGACAAAGCGCCGCTCATCACTTCTTACTCGTCACTCATTACTGGGTTTCTAATCGCAACATTTGCACAATCAAAATTTCCGCTAACGCCCACAGATCCGCCACTTTCGCAATTTCTAATCGAAACGAAACGGGGCAATCTGCAAAAAGCGCGGCGCGCTTAGCGATCGATGTTTTTCATGTTGGCTTCGGCGTAGCGGGCCCCGGCGATTTCGTTTTCGGGGACGGCTGCCTCGAGCTCCGCCACCTCGGCCGCCGTCAGGTGAATGTCCGCAGCGGCTGCGTTTTCTTCCAGGTACTTGCGGCGCTTGGTGCCGGGGATGGGGACGAGATCTTCGCCCTTGGCGAGAACCCACGCGAGCGCGAGCTGCCCGGGCTTCACGCCTTTGCGCTGGGCGATTTCGCGGACGCGCGCGACGAGCGTCTGGTTCTTATCGATATTTTCGGCGGCGAACCGGGGATATCGTTTCGCGCGGTAGTCCGTGGCGCTCAGGTCGCTCAGCTTCGTGATCGCACCGGTGAGGAAGCCGCGGCCGAGCGGGCTATAGGGGACGAAGCCGATGCCGAGTTCGCGGACGGTGGGAATGATTTCTTTTTCGGCGTGGCGCTCCCAGAGCGAATACTCGGTTTGAAGCGCAGTGATCGGATGAACTTTGTGCGCGCGGCGAATTGTTTTCGGCGAAGCTTCCGAGAGGCCGAGATATTTCACTTTGCCGGCTTTCACGAGCCCGGCCATTGCGCCGACCGTATCTTCGATGGGAGTTTCGGGATCGACGCGGTGCTGGTAGTAGAGGTCGATGTGATCGACGCCGAGGCGCTTGAGCGACGCGTCGCACGCTTCGCGCACGTATTCCGGCTTGCCGCTGATCTTCCAGTACGTGGGGTCGTCCTTCTTGCGGACGTTCGCGAACTTCGTCGCGAGGAACACTTCATCGCGGCGGCTGCGGATCGTCTTGCCGACAAGCTCTTCGTTGTCGCCGATGCCGTAGGTGTCCGCGGTGTCGAGGAAATTGATGCCGAGGTCGAGCGCACGAAGAATTGTGGCGGCGGATTCCACGTCGTTGCGCTCGCCGTAAAATTCGCTCATGCCCATGCAACCGAGTCCCATGCGAGAGACGATTGCGCCCTGCGAGCCGAGTTTCACTCGTTTCATTGTCATCGAAGTTTAGATGAGCGGGAGCGCAGCCGGTTGCGAATTCTTTTCGCGAGCGGCGTCTTCCAATCGATGGGCGTGCGGCGCTGGGCGGCTAGTCTTCGTTCACGGGCGACGAAGTCCAAGCATCCGGAGCGGCTTCTTCGAAGCGCGTGTGGCGCGCAAGGAAAACGAAATTCAGATTGCCCGTCGGGCCGTTGCGCTGCTTGGCGATGATCAGTTCTGCTTTGGCGCGATCTTCTTCGGGAAGATCGGTCTTGTAGAAATTGGGGCGATTGATGAAAAGGACCACGTCCGCGTCCTGCTCGATCGCGCCCGATTCGCGCAGGTCGGAAAGCTGCGGCTTGCGCTCCTCGCGTTCGGGAGCGCGCGTGAGCTGGCTCAAGACGACGACCGGAACTTTCAGTTCTTTCGCCAGGCCTTTCAGCGCGCGCGAAATGCTGGAAACTTCTTCCTGGCGATTCGTGCCGCGGCCGGTGTTCGTGGGAACCACCAGCTGGAGGTAATCAACGATCATGAGCGAGAGACCGCGATCGCGTTTCAGCCGGCGCGCTTTCGCGCCCATTTCGAGGACGGTAGATGATGCGGAATCGTCGATCCAGAGCGGCGCGTCGCCAAGATTTGTGAGCGCCCGCGTGATTTTGTTCCAGTCGTCGCGGCCCATGTGGCCGGTGCGGAATTTGTGCGCGTCCACGCGCGCTTCCGACGCGAGCATGCGCAGCAGCAGCGACTCCTTCGACATTTCGAGGCTGAACACGGCGACCGGCTCGCGATTGCGCACGGCGACGTTTTCGGCAATGTTCAGCGCGAGCGCCGTCTTTCCCATCGAAGGGCGCGCGGCGAGAATGATGAGCTCGGACGGCTGGAGGCCGGCGGTTTCGTTGTCGAGGCCGGCGTATCCCGTGGCGAGGCCCGTGATGCGGCGGCCTTCGCTGAAAATGCGCTCGAGGCGCTCGAAATTGTCCCGAACGAGTTCTTTGACGCCGATCAGGCCGGCGCGGACGCGGTCTTCCGCGATCTGGAAAATGGTGGATTCAGCGCGATCGAGAATCACGTCGGCGTCGTCGCCGCCCGCGAGTGCCTGCTCTTGAATCGCGGCGGCGGAAAACGCGAGATTGCGCAGCACGGATTTTTCTTTGACGATCCGCGCGTAGTGCTCGACGTTGGTGACGCGCGGGAGGCCGTCGGCAAGCTGCGAGAGATAAGGCACGCCGCCGGCGGAATCGAGTTCGCCGCGTCGCGCGAGATCTTCCATGAGCGTTACGACGTCAATGGCCTGCTGCTTTTCGGCGAGCTGGATCATGCGCTCGAAAATCTGGCGGTGCTGCGGGAGGAAAAAATCCTCGGAGCGCAGCTTTTCGACGGCGGCGTTGAGGGAATGATTATCGAGGAGGACGGCGCCGAGGATGCTGCGTTCCGCTTCGAGATTGTGTGGGAGCGGGCGTTCGATCGAAGTGTCGGTGCTGGCCATTCGCTTTATTTTCGCCTATGCCTCTCCGGGATGCAAGAGGGGGAATTTTGCGGCTTCGTTTTGCCGGCGCGCGCTGAAAATTATCCGAGCGCGCTAAATTTGTGATTTGCGCGGTTCGAAGCGCGAGGCATTCTGCGCGTCGTGCAGCAATGCGTCAATCGTACGGGCCTGTGGATGAATTCGGAAAAGTGGAAAACGTGAATCCGCGCACGCGGAGCGCGCTGCGCGAGGTGCGTGAAAATAAAAAAGGGGCGCATCGAGCGGCGCCCCTCTCACCGGAAAACAATTTCGCGGTGTCCCGTGTCGCTTAAGCTTCTTTCGAAACAGTGAGCTTCACCGTGGTCGTGATTTCGCGGTGGAGCTTGATGGGAATCTGGTATTCGCCGACGACTTTGATCGGATCGGCGAGCGTGATTTTGCGCTTCTCGATTTGGAAGCCCTGGAGCGCGAGCGCGTCGGCAATGTCACCCGACGTGACGGAGCCGAAGAGCTGGTCGTTCTCGCCTGCTTTGCGCGTGAACGAGAGCGAGACGGCGGAGAGGAGCTCGGCGAGCTTTTGCGCGGCTTCTTTCTCGGTGGCTTCCTTCTTCGCAAACGTGGCGCGCATTTTTTCCAGGCGCTTCAGGTTGCCGGGAGTGGCTTCGATGCCGAGTTTGCGTGGAAGCAGGAAATTGCGGGCGTAGCCGTTCGCGACGTTTACGACCTGGCCGCGAGTGCCGAGTTTGTCGACGTCTTCTTGCAGGATGATTTCCATTTTCGTGTCCTTAGCGTGTCGCAAAATTTCGATTCAATTCGAGAAAGCCTCGTCCCGGCGCGCCAGGACGAGCTACATAAAACCCAAACAGCCAGCGCGCGCGGTTACAGCTCGGCGGCGAACGGCAGCAGCGCGATGTTTTGCGCTCGCTTGATCGCGACCGTCAGCCAGCGCTGATGGCGCGAGCAGGTGCCCGTCATGCGGCGCGGAAGAATTTTGCCGCGCTCCTGAATGAACGGCGCGAGAATCTCGGCCTTCTTGTAATCAATGAAGTCGACGCGATCGACGCAGAATCGGCACACTTTCTTTTTGCGGACGAAGCTGCGCTTGCCGCGTTTGGCGGGCCCGCCGGGGCGGCCGCCGCCACCGGTTTGCGGACGGGGACCGGATGGTCCTCCACCACCGGGGCCGGATGGCGGTGCTTGATGCGGTACATGTCCTTCTGACATTTGCTCTCTCCCTAATG
>JBARFX010000037.1:0-5759 GCA_049797655.1 Candidatus Acidiferrales bacterium
AGGAGTACAATCACGACCGGCCTCACCGCGGAGTCGGGAATCGCACTCCGCATGAGGCCTTCTTGGCTTTTGCAACTGACCTAAACTCGGAGACCCTGACTGTCTAAATTAGCGGGGAGCCTTACAAGGAGGTCCCAACACCTATCCGCGCGGCAACGTCCCGGCAGGTGCGATCCGCAGTTTCCGGTTTCTTTGTACAACAATCCCGGTGCGTGACATAGGTCACTTCATCCTGTGATCGGCGATACGGGAATGGAAGCTGGCTGCGCGTAAATTGGTTTAGGCTGACGTGTAGCCGTTCGTTGACCGGCAGACGTGAGATGAGAGACGGAAAAGGGGACGACGATGGCAAGTACTACGACGCTAGAACTGCAGTTGGGCGAGGAGTTGATCTGCGTTGATTGCGGTGCTACCTTCACTTCGCATGGGGCCAGTGATGGCCTTGAGCAATTGTGCAATGACTGCTACGCCGCCCAATTCATATCACAGCCTCCGATAGAGAAGGCTGGCTCTAAGATCTCGCTAACTACTCCAAGCTTAGGGCAATAAGCGGTGGCGAATTCAGCTTTAGTTCGCGGCGGCTCGGTGGGGCGGTACGATTCACAAGCTGGAGTTATCTAAGCGAGGTGCTTCTTCCTGTCTGAAACCTTCGGGAGTCAGGCGGTCGGTCGCTCGCCCTTTCGGGAGCGCAACGCGTAAGAACTTAAAACCTTCATGTAGCTCGTTCGCTCAAATGCGGTCGGGTCCGGTACGTTTTGCTGACTCATGCTTCCGCACATCTGTTCGATAGAACCGTATTCGTGCTCTTCCATCCAACGAACGAGATCGCCTCGAACGGAGTCAAGGTGATCGACCCCGTTTTTCAGCAGCGCCGACGCCATCATCGCTACGCGTGCTCCTGCCATCACTGATTTGATTACATCCGTGGCGCCGTGCACACCTCCTGTGATCGCAAGATCCGCTTCGATGTGCCCAAATATGACCGCTACCCAATGAAGCCGCAGCAGCAGTTCCGTCGGATGGCTTAGCGTGAGGCTGGGAACCACTTCCAGCGTTTCGATGTCGAGGTCGGGCTGATAGAAGCGATTAAACAGCACAAGCGCGTTCGCCCCGGAAGCATCCAGGCGCTTCGCCATATTCGCTGCTGCGGTAAAGAAATGCGATAACTTGACGGCGACTGGAATCTGGACGGTGTGTGTTATCACGCCAACCAGATCGCAGTAGTCCTGTTCGACCTCCGTTCCAGTGCGTCCGGGATCCGCCACGAGGGAATAGATGTTCAACTCGATTGCGTCCGCTCCCGCCTGTTCCATTTCTCGCGCATATCGAATCCATCCTCCCGGTGATACTCCGTTCAAGCTGGCGATGATTGGAATGCAGACGCTTGCTTTCGCCTTATGAATGAGATTGAGGTAACCATCGGGCCCGAGGTTATACGTCATCAATTCCGGAAGATACGTCACTGCTTCCGCAAATTCTTCGGCACCGCGCGAGAGATCGGAATCGAGGGCTTCGCTCTCGATATCAAGTTGTTCCTCGAAAAGCGAAGGCAGCACGATTGCCCCGATTCCGTGATCTTCCAGACGGCGAATATTGTCGAGCGATTCACCGAGAGGTGAAGCCGACGCGACGATCGGATTGCGGAGCTTCATGCCAAGATACTTTGTCGTGAGGTCGATCATTGCTCGTCCTCTTGTTTGGCTGACGCAGATGGTGACGGCTCAGGCGATTCCTCAACTCTGGGGCTTGTAGGTTCTCCCGGTGCAGTAGCGCGATTCTGGTACACGTGCCAGTTTCGGTTCACGTCGTCCTGCGCAAGGCGAAGCAGTATGCGCGCGGTTTCCGGTTCGCTCCTCGCCAGCATTGAGTAACGCGCTTCTTGATACGCGTACTGCTTGAACGGAATGCTGGGCGCCTTGGAATCAAGCTGAAATGGATTCTTCCCTTCGTTTCGCAACGCCGGGTTATATCGCATGAGAGGCCAGTAGCCTGAGAGCACAGCGGCTTTTTGCTGGTTCATCCCGAACCTCATGTCATAGCCGTGGGCGATGCAATTGCTGTAAGCGATGATGATGGACGGCCCATCGTATGCTTCTGCTTCAAGGAACGCTTTTACGGTGTGTGTGTCGCTGCTGCCCATGGCCACGCGCGCCACATAGACGGTGCCATAGCTTACGGCTTCCATTGCGAGGTCTTTTTTGCCAGTTCTTTTTCCACCCGTCGCATATTTCGCCACCGCGCCGCGTGGTGTCGCCTTCGACATCTGGCCACCCGTGTTCGAATACACCTCTGTATCCAAGACGAGAACATTGACGTTGGTGCCCGAACCAAGAACATGATCGAGGCCGCCAGCGCCGATATCGTAAGCCCAGCCGTCGCCGCCCACGATCCAGATCGTTTTTCGCACCAGCGCATCGGCAACCGCCAACAGATCGCGCGCTTCGCGCGAATCGAGGCCGGCGAGCTTCTGCTTGATCAGCGCCACCCGCTCACGCTGCGCCGTAATTTCGGTCTCCGATGATTCCTTCGCCTGGAGAACTTCGCTGATGAGTGATTCGCCGAAACTGTTTGCATGCGATCTCAAAAGTTCTCGTGCGTAGTCAGCCTGCTTGTCGACGGCCAGCCTCATTCCAAGACCGAATTCGGCGTTATCCTCAAAAAGCGAATTCGACCACGCCGGCCCGCGGCCATGCCCGTTCTGCGCGTACGGTGTGGTTGGGAGGTTGCCACCATAAATGGAAGAGCAGCCAGTCGCATTCGCAATCAGCAACCGATCGCCGAAAAGCTGGGTGAGCAGCTTGATGTACGGCGTCTCGCCGCACCCCGCACATGCGCCTGAAAATTCAAAGAGCGGCTCGAGCAATTGAACATCTTTGACGTGTGAGTGTGACAGCCTGCCTCGTTCGACATCCGAGATCGAGAGGAAGAAGTCCCAGTTCTTCGCTTCTTTGATTCGCAAGGGCGCTTGCTCTTGCATGTTAATCGCTTTGTGCTTGACTTCGCTTTTGCTCTTCGCCGGACAGACTTCCACGCACAAAGTGCAGCCGGTGCAATCTTCCGGTGCCACCTGCAGCGTGAATCGCATCGATTCGAATTCTCGCCAGCGAGGCTTGGCCGACTTGAAATCAGCGGGAGCGCCCGACAACGCACTCGTGTCGTAAACCTTCGATCGGATCACGGCATGCGGGCAAACGAGGACGCACTTGCCGCACTGAATGCACAATTCCTCATCCCAAACCGGGATTTGTTGCGCGATGTTGCGTTTCTCCCATCTCGCCGTATTGGTCGGGAACGTTCCATCCGGAGGAAGCGCACTGACAGGAAGGTCATCGCCTCTACCCTCCATCATGGTTCCGAGAACGTTGCGGACAAATTCAGGCGCTCGATCCGACACCGGGGCGAGAATGTCAAAGGCGCTGGTCACCTGCGCTGGCACGTGGACTTCGTGCAGATGCGCAAGCGACGCATCCACCGCGGCAAAGTTCTTCTGGACCACCGCGTCTCCGCGTTTCCCGTAAGTTTTCCGAATGGCATCCTTGATTGCCGCAATCGCTTCGTCTCGCGGCAAGACGCCGCTCAGGGCGAAGAATCCCGTTTGCATAATAGTGTTGATGCGGTTGCCCATTCCCGTTTCGCGCGCCACCGTGTAGCCGTCGATAACGAAGAAGCGAATCTTCTTGTCGATCAGCTGTTGCTGGATTTTGCGCGGTACATGATTCCACACCTCATCCTTCCCAAATGGAGCGTTCAGCAAAAATGTGGCACCCGGCTCCGCGGCGGCAAGAACATCCATCCGTTCCAGAAATTGAAATTGATGGCACCCGATAAAGCTGGCCCGGCTAATCAAATAGGTCGATCGAATCGGCTGCGGCCCGAACCGTAAATGCGAGACCGTCACCGATCCTGCTTTCTTCGAGTCGTACACGAAGTAACCTTGCGCATAATTCGGCGTGTTCTCACCGATGATTTTGATCGAATTCTTGTTCGCACCCACCGTTCCGTCCGAGCCGAGTCCGTAGAAGAGCGCTCGAACTGTCTGCGGGTTCTCGGTCGAGAATGCCGAGTCGTAGCGAAGGCTCGCATGAGTGACGTCGTCGTTGATTCCGACGGTAAAATGGTTCTTCGGCGATTTTCGCAAGAGTTCGTCGAACACGGCTTTCATCATTGCCGGGGTGAATTCCTTCGACGAAAGCCCGTACCGCCCTCCAATCACGACTCGGGGCACGGGTCCAGCCGTCCCCACACTGGTTGCTTCGGCGAGCGCGGTCACGATCTCGGAATACATTGGTTCTCCAACGGCGCCGGGCTCTTTGGTGCGATCCAGTATTGCAACCGCCCGCGCGTTTTTCGGCAATGCCGCCAGAAAAGCATCGCTCGCAAACGGCCGAAACAATCGCACCTTCAGGACTCCGACTTTCTCTCCATACTCGTTGAGATACTCCACTGCTTCCTCAGCTGCTCCCGCGCCCGAGCCCATCAGTATGACCACCCGTTCCGCATCGGGGCTTCCTACATAATCAAACAGGTGATATGCGCGCCCGGTCTGTTCGGCAAAGCGGTTCATCGCATTCTGAACGATCGTTGGGCATGCGCGATAAAAGGGGTTTATCGACTCGCGCGCCTGAAAAAAGACGTCCGGGTTCTGTGCTGTACCGCGAAGCAACGGGTGATCCGGAGTCAGCCCACGCTCGCGATGCTGGCGGACGAGTTTCTCGTCGATTAGCGCTCGCAGATCGTCATCTTCGAGAACATGGATTTTGTTCAATTCGTGCGAGGTTCTGAATCCGTCGAAAAAATGAAGGAATGGAATCCTCGCCTCGAGCGACGCCGCCTGCGCAATAAGTGCGAAGTCGTGAGCCTCCTGCACTGAATTCGAAGAGAGCAGAGCGAATCCAGTCATTCGCGCAGCCATCACGTCGCTGTGGTCCCCGAATATCGAAAGCGCATGCGTAGCGATCGTCCTCGCCGCCACGTGAATCACGCACGCTGTCAGTTCGCCGGCGATCTTGAACATGTTGGGGATCATCAATAGCAGGCCCTGCGAGGCAGTAAACGTTGTTCCCAGCGCTCCGGCTTGCAACGCCCCATGCAGCGCTCCTGCCGCTCCGCCTTCGCTCTGCATTTCCACTACGGAAGGGATCGTCCCGAAAATGTTCTTTTTCCCTTCCTGCTGCCACTGATCGGCCCACTCCCCCATTGGTGACGAAGGTGTAATTGGATAGATCGCAATTACTTCATTGAGGCGATAAGCGACCGATGCGGCCGCTTCGTTTCCGTCGAGAATTTTTGTAGCGGTATTTGCCAATGGACGCCAAAGAACTCTTGGGCGGCAACGCAAAATCAGACTTAGCCCGCCGAGCCCTTACAAAGGATTCAACAGTTCAGAATGGTCTCAACGTTAAGGAGCTTCCGTGATTTGCAACACTTTTTTCGGTGACGGTGATCACATCGAGCCAAATCGGATATCTGATCTTCCCACTTGGAGTACGTTCAGACGTTCCCCTGTTCTTGTCCCGACAGAAAGATGTAGATAACATCTCTAACGAAGTCGGCTCCGTCAAGAGCGTTTTGTTCTAGTTTTTGCCATTTTCTCGCACACCCGTGAGCGCTGCGCAGCAGCGCTTGGTTGATTGCTCGCGCGATTTCTACTTCCTTCTGCTCCACGTTCACCCGACTAGCTCGGCCCATTCCCTTCATCGTCTCGGTGTTGCCCACCAGACATCTCTTCGGTCCTTGCTGACCATGATGAGTTCTTCGAA
>JBARFX010000038.1:0-7136 GCA_049797655.1 Candidatus Acidiferrales bacterium
ATCCCGCCCAGCACGCCGCCTGCGGAGCCGCCGGCGATACCGCCAGGCACGCCGCCCGTGACGCCTACCGAACCTACGTCGGGCGGCAGTTCTTCTTCCTTAATCATTTCCACTTTCTTGGGGATGACGGTCGGAGCCATCATCTGGCCGTTGTGGATCAGGCGCACGACCGGCTTCACCACCCTCTGAATCGCCGCTGCAGGCGGAGGAGGCGGTGGAGGCGGCGCCGGCGCTACCAGGAACGTGGTCAGCGTCTCCTTGGGCAGCGCTTCGGTGTAGATCAGAGGGATCAGAATCAGCACGCCCAATATCGCGGCCTGCACGATCGACGACACCATTACGGTCCACGACGTATTGGTCCTCTTCGGATTCGCACTGGAGACTACGAGATCTTCAAACATAACTACTACCTCCTTGCGGCTGCCGCCACGCGCTTTTCGGCTGCGGATCCGGCGCTAATGGCAGCTCCCTGACCCCGGTACTTGTTCCAAACCACAACGATAGGGGCTGCGATCCCGAAACTGGAGTACGTTCCTACCACAACTCCCACCACCATGGCAAAAGCGAAAGCACGGAGCACCTCCCCGCCCATGATGTACAGAACCACCACAGTCAGAAAGGTTAAGCCGCTCGTTAAAATCGTGCGCGAAAGAGTCTGATTGATCGATTTGTTCACGATGTCCGCGAACGGTTCGCGCCGCATCAAGCGAAGATTTTCCCGCACGCGGTCAAAAATCACGATCGTGTCGTTCATCGAGTAGCCGACCAGAGTCAACAACGCCGCGATCACGGTCAGCGAAATCTCGTAATGGAAAAGCGAGAAAAAGCCCAGCGTGATCAGCACGTCGTGAAAGACGGCGATTACCGCTGCTGCCCCATAAATCCACTCAAATCTGAATGCAATATATACCAACATGCCCAGCAAGGCATAGAGAGTAGCGAGCACTGCTTGCCGCCGCAATTGTGCTCCCACTTTCGGCCCGACGATCTCCACATTTCGGATCGTGAAATTCCCCAGCGAGAAGCCGCTCGTCAGCGCGTTGATCACCGGTTGCGTGGCGCCATCGACATTCTTCAACTCATCAAAGCTTCCAACGATTCCGCCGTGATCTCTGTCCCGCGCGTCCGTCAGCGCCTGCGCCATCTGCTTGTAGCGATCGCCCGCATTCGTGCCCAACGCGAATGGATCCTTTATCGTCAGATAGTCAGCGAGAGCTGCGGCGGTAATCGAATTGAAATCCTGCTTCCCCGCCGTATCGGTCCCAAACGTCTTGTGCAGCACTTCCAGAATCGCGTTCTTGCCGGCGTCCAGCGATTCGTCGCCCGTGCCTTTTTGCTCGAGCCCGATCACCACGTCCCGCTGCAAGTTCGCGTTTCCGATGTCGCTGATCGACTGAATCGTGCTATTCGGCAGCCCTGCCGACTGCAGCCCCTTCCGGATCTGATCGATCGGCGCGGTGCCCGCGAACCGCACATACACCAGCGTTCCCCCGCGGAAGTCGATCCCGTATCGGATGCCTCCATTTTTCAGGATCGAGGCCCATCCCACTGCCAGCAGGATCAAGGATAGGATCACGAAGTACTTCGCCTTCCCCATCCAGTTGACGTTTACGCCCTTGAAAAATTCCATCGAGTCCTATCCGTCTTTATTTGACACCGCACCATCCGGGTTTGTTCCCGGCCGTCAAATCCCGGCTGAAAATGCCCCGATTGCCTACTGTGCTAAATACTTAGCTCCGCCTGCCGCTCCATGTGCGCCAGGTGGTAATCGAAGATCGCTCGCGAGACGTAAATTGACGTGAACACGTTGGCCAGCAAACCGATTACTAAGGTAACTGCAAACCCTCGCACTGGCCCTGTCCCAAACAGAAACAGGAAGATCGCCGATACGATTGTCGTTACGTGCGTATCGATGATCGTCAGGAACGCCCGATCGAATCCCAGTGCCACAGCGGAAGCCGCAGCCTTGCCGTTGCGCAGCTCCTCTCGAATGCGTTCGAAAACCAGCACGTTCGAATCAACGCCCATGCCGATCGTTAAAATCACGCCGGCGATGCCGGGGAGCGTAAGCACAGCCCCTGCATACGCCATAAACGCGACGAGGATAATCAGGTTGAGCACCAGGGCCACAACTGCATTGACACCGCTCAGCCGGTAATAGATCACCAGAAAAATCATCACCACCACGAGGCTCGCGATCGACGCGCGTACGCCTTCGCGAATCGAATCCGCCCCGAGTGACGGACCGACGGTCCGTTCCTCGAGATACTTGATCGAAGCAGGAAGCGCGCCCGCGCGCAGCACGAGAACCAGATCCTGCGCCGCGTCCTGCGAAAAGGATTCGATCATTCCCGAGTCATCGATCCGTCCGTTGATCGTCGGCGCTGAATACACCTGATGATTCAACACGATCGCCATCCGGTGGCCGATGTTGGTCTCTGTAAACGGGCCAAAGCGGCCGGCCGCTGCTGTGGAAAGCTTGAAGTCCACCTGGTATTGTCCGGGAAAGTTCGAGCTCGGACTGATGCTTTCGCTTCTAAGGTCTTGCCCGGTCACTATCGGCGCGCGGTTCAAAACGTAGTAGACGGTCTGAGTCGGCTGGCCCGTTTGCGCGCTCGACTTGCCGGGAACAATTTCCGTGCCGGGTGGCAAAATACCGCCCTTCGCGGCAAGAGCCGCTGCTTCGGACGGATACGTCTGCTCGTCAACCACCAGGTTCAGACCCAGCTGGCCCGTGGCCTGAATCACCGATTTCGCTCGAGTAGGATCAGCTTCGCCGGGAAGCTGCACAAGGATTTCATTGTCGCCTCGGCCGGTGAAAGCAATCGTCGGTTCGGTGAGTCCCAGCGCATTGATGCGGCGCGTGATCGTATCCAGCGATTGGTCCATCGTGTTGCGGCGAATGTCGGCAATCACCGAAGGCTTCATCGTGAGCAAGTAGCCGTTCTGTTCGCCCGCCGCGGGAGACATCGTCCAGTCGAGCAGTTGGTTGCTGACGATATCGCGAAACGTTTCCGAAGTCGCCGGATCAAGGTTGCGCACCAGGATGTGCGTATCGTCCACGCGCCGAATCTCGCCGAACACCACGTTCTTTTCGTGAAGCTGCTTCGAGAGCGAGTCAATCGTTTCGTCGCATCGCTGCCCGATCGCTTCGTCCACTTGTACCTGCAGAACGAGATGGCTGCCACCTTTCAGGTCCAGCCCCAGCTTAATTCGATCGGCGAGGTTTTCCTTCAGCTGTTTGGCGGAGGTGGGAAACTCCGGCATGCCGATGATCCCAAAAATACAAAGCAGAATGATGATCAGGATGAAAATGAACTTCCACTTGAGATCGGAACTCATGCTGGCTGGTTAGCTCTCCTTCTGCGGTTCTGCCTGCAGGCCCGCGATCGCGCTGCGCGACACTTTGACTTTCACTTGCTCGGCTATGCGCAATTGGACCGAATCGTCCTCCAGCCCGACGATCGTCCCGTAAATCCCCCCATTCGTAATAACCTTGTCGCCGTTCTTCAGATTACGAAGCATTTCGGCGACCTTCTTCTGCCGCCGCTGCGCCGGCATGATCATCAAAAAGTAAAAAATCACCATTATGAGGACTAATGGGAGAAAAAGTGCTATTCCGCTCGGCTGCGCCGAAGCTTGCGCCAGCAGGACTAGCGTCCCCGGGTATATCAATCCAACTTCTGCCATCATTTGCGCCTTTCCCGCCCAGGCGGGTCTTCACCTGCCGTGGCCGGCAGGCTCCCGATCGTCCACCGAAGATGCTGCCCCGCTTCTTCCCGCGCCCAGCCCCGTTTATTTTTGCCCGATGAGGCGTGCCTGAAGGTCAGAGCGGAATCTTTCCAGACTCCCAAAACGGATAGCCTCGCGAATTTCCCTCATGATGTCAAGGTAAAAGTAGATGTTGTGGTGGGTGTTCAAGATGCCCGCGAGCGCTTCTCCCAAGGAATAAAGATGCCGCAAATATGCACGCGAATACCGCCGGCAAACCGCGCACTGACACTTTTCGTCAATCGGGCGTGGGTCATTTGCATACCGCGAATTCTTGATCAGCAGGCGTCCTTCCGACGTAAAAAGACATCCGTGGCGCGCGCTGCGCGTCGGCAGCACGCAGTCCATCATGTCGATCCCGAGACTCACGTAATCGGCGAGCTGCTCTGGTTTCCCGACGCCCATCAGATAGCGCGGCTTGTCCGCGGGCAGCCGCGACGCCGCCACTTCCGTGATCGCGCACGTTGTTTCGTGCGGCTCGCCGACGGCAAGCCCGCCGATCGCGTAGCCGGGAAAATCGAGAGCCACCAGCGCGTCCGCATTTTCGCGGCGCAGCGCAGGATGCGTGCCGCCTTGCACGATCCCGAAAAGCGCCTGGCGCGCAGGATCGCCATGTTGCGAGAAATAATCGCGAGAGCGCCGCGCCCAATCGAGCGTCCGCGCGGCGGCATCGCGTGTGCGCGATTCGTCAGAAGACGCTGCGATGCATTCGTCGAGCGCCATGATGATGTCCGCGCCCAACGCGATTTCAATCTCCACCGCTTTTTCCGGCGAAAGAAAATGCTCGGAGCCATCCAGGTGCGATCGGAACGTCACGCCTTCGTTCGTCACCTTGCGAAGCTCGCTCAAACTGAAAACCTGGTAGCCGCCCGAATCCGTAAGTATCGCCCGCGGCCACGCCATGAATTCGTGCAGCCCGCCCATGCTGCGGATCAGTTCGTGCCCCGGGCGAAGATATAAATGATAGGTATTCGACAGAAGAATCTGCACGCCCAGCTTTTCAAGATCCTCCTGCGTCTGCCCCTTCACCGTAGCCGCAGTCCCCACTGGCATGAACGCAGGCGTATCAATCACGCCGTGCGGAGTGGTAAGCCGCCCCAGCCGCGCCCCGCTAGGATCCGTAGCCAAAATTTCGAAACGAAAACTCACGCCGACGAGTGTATCAGGAACCGCGTCGGCGTCGGTGCGCTCGCACAGCGCACGATCAATCCTCGTCGCTCGGCAGGTCGGCGATCCCTCAAAATCGCGGCAGACTCCGCGCTCCAATTCGTAAACCGCTGCATTTTGGTAACGCCGGCGTCGTCATCGCCGCCTCGATTACCAACGGCCAGCGTGAGCGCCGCCATCCACGTGGAGTACCTCTCCGGTTATTTGTCCTGCCTGAGCTAGGTAAAGAACTGCCTCGACTACGTCTTTTACCTCCACGATTTTTCCCATTGGCTGAAACGTCTTAAGACAGTCCTTCGGATCATCCTTGTGCAGTGGTGAGTCCACGACGCCGGGGGCTACAGCGTTGAAGCGGATTCCGTCTCTCTTGCATACTCGATGGCGAGACTCCGGGTCACGGAATTCAGGCCCCCCTTCGTAATCATCGAAACCGAGGCTTTTTCGCCGGTGAACGGCTGATCGACAAGCGACGCCGATATGGTCACAACGCTTCCCGATTTCTGTTTCAGCATCTGTTTCACAGTGAGCTGAGTGATGTAGAGAAATCCCAGCAGGTTGGTTGAGACCAACGCATTGAAGTCCTCGGTAGTAAAGTCCGTGAATGGCTTGGTATAGTGGTAGAAGAGGTCGCTTTGAATGTCGGCTTGGCCAGGCTGGCTCAGAAAGTAAAATTCACGGGTCCAAACATCCGGGTCGTAGCGTTCCACATTCGAATCAATTCCGGGATGGCGCGTTCGGTTGAAAATCTTCGGTGTCACGAAACGCTCTGAAATTCACAATGTCGGCTACCGCGCCTTCTGCCTTCAAGGTGCGTAGCGAGTAAAAACAAAGTCGTGCTCTTTCGCGGGCTCGTGGCAGGGGAAGCATGTTTTGTGAACCGCCTCATCGGCGGGTTTGCCATCTTTGAATTGGGCGAACCCCCAGCCGCCCGTCGTGGCGTATTTTTTTGAGTCCTTGACCATGAACTGAACATTCGTGGCGGGCCCGGCAATGAAAGATTGAACCCGGCCGAAGACTTTGTTGTTCTCAGCCGAGGGCACGTGTTTCCACGCCAGCCTGGCGATGATCGTGCCGTCCGGGAGGGGCAGTGTCCCGTCCCGAAAAGCCTTCACTGCTACAGCGTTCCCGAGAATGGCGCGTAAATCGTCTAGGTCGCCTGCCTCGTGGGCCACGGAGACCAATTCCCACTGCCGGTATCCAGCAGGGATTGTGACGCCGTAGATCGGGGAGCCCTGGTCACCGGTACGTCCGGCTGTGAGTGTCACTGAAGCTATGATGCACGCTGCTGTCGCAGTTGCGGACATCAAGATAGCGGTCATCAAGGAGCGTCCATTCATATCTCCCTCCAATCGGATTAAATCCGGTGTTGCTGACTCACTTTGTGTTGTTCTAGTTGAAATTAAGAGAAAATCCCCGCTGCTCTAGAACAAACGCCGATCAAAACAAACCATCGAGCTGAGGAAATGGAAATTTTGAGGACACTATCTTTCGTTCACGCGTCGAATATACACGGGAAATATACTCGCGCGATTGCCGGTTGTAAACTTCCAGAACGCCTGCTTCACACCTCTGGCTAAGGTGTCAGTCCGGAGGCTGGCGTGTCTGCGGCCCTCTTCTCATTTCGAGATTGGTGGCGCGAAGGATTTATCCACAGCTATCCAGGAGGGACAACTTACTTGCCAATCTACACATTTAGTTAGTAGATTACTGCCGGGCGGTCAGCAGATTGTAGATGACAGGTCATTCTGCTCGGGCATAATCTGGGCCGAGCTAGCGAAATGAGCAAGAGCAAGACCGTCACGATTCTAGTTGGCCTTGGCGCTGTATTCGACCTCTGTCTTAGCTACTACCGTACCCACTCGATGCTTGGAGCAATCGTCGGCATCGTTCTCGGTCTCGGTTCGACAGCATTCTTCATTTGGATTCATTACAAAGACTTACCGTAGAGCACGGTCAGGCTAAGCCTACGTCCCGATAAACGCCGTAATCGGAAACTAGCGAACAGGGTTTATCACCAGCAATGTCATCTTGAGATTGCTGGTGCGAAGAGGAGTGGCTGTTGAAAAAGTCGGTTTTCCTGAAAAAAGTCGAAAATCGGGCGATAGAAAATGTCCAGGAGACTGAGAAAAATCGTTTGTAGAGCTTCCTGACGCGATCCAATTTTTGCAAATTCCGAGTGAGCGAGTTTTTCAACAGCC
>JBARFX010000039.1:0-5171 GCA_049797655.1 Candidatus Acidiferrales bacterium
GAGTAGAGCGGCGTGTTGGTGCTCGAAAGGCGCGCTTTGCGATTGGCGACGCGCATCGAATTGGCGATCGCGAGGAGCGCCGCCCATTGCGGCGAGCCCGCGCTTGTGCCGCCGACGCGGAACCAGCCGGTGGCGCCGCCGAGCGACACGGAATCGTAGACCGCGAAGCCGGTGGCCGGATTCGCGTTGTAGGAAACGTCCGGAGCGCCGCGGTAGCCGCGCGAATCATTCGGAATGCCGTAGAGCGACTGGTAAAGCGGCTCGCGTTCGTAGGAACTGAAACCACCGCCGCTGCCGGACCACGCAACTTCACTGAGATAATTTCCATTCGGATCAAGAGTGAGAGCGGTGCCGCCGACGCCGACTACGTCGGGCGAAGAGGCGGGATAGGCGGAACCCGTGCCTGCGTCGCCGGAAGCGGCGAGGAACGTGACGCCGCTCGAAACGAAATGATTGTCCTGCTTCGACTCGCTCGAAAATTCGCTGACGGTCCAGCTCATGGAGACGACCGACGCGCCGTTCCGGACGGCAACGTCGACGCCGGTGAGGAGGTCGCCGAGGCTGTTGGTGGTGGATTCGACGAGAAGGATTGAGGCTTTCGGCGCGATGGCGTGCGCCCATTCGAGGTCGAGAGAGATTTCCAGCGCCCAATTGGCGTTCGCGGCCGGGCGCTTTGAGCCGCTGTAGATTTTGCGGAAGCAGCCATTCGCGGTGGTGCACGCCGGAAGGCCGAAACGCGAATTGAAGACGCCGAGATCGGATTCGGCGTTCGGGTGGTCGTACGCGTCCACGATGCCGATGATTTGGCCGGCGCCTTGATTCGAGATCTGGTCGAAGCCGTAGGCGTGGCGGATTTGGGCGGGGGTGAAGCCGTTGACAGGGGCGAGCTGCATTTGGGGACGGAATGTCGCGTAGTAAGGCGCGCGCATGAAAGTGATGGGCTCGGGACTCTCGCTCTGGATCGGGAGGCGAAAGGCGAGCGAACGCTGGGCCCACAGTGGGCCGACCGCGCAGAGCATAAGAACGATGATTTTCAGTGCGCTGACAGCGGCAGTTCGTGCGGAGTCCCGAGCGGTGACGCTTGCGGAGGTGTGGATTCCCTCAGACTGCTTATTCATGGCGGCCCCCCTCAGGGTCGTGTGATACGGGCGCTGATTACACGGACTTGCAACAGATTGAGGGTAACGTCCGGGATGGAATTGGAGCTATGGGCCGGGGCGCTCAATCCGCTGGTACGAACGTTTGCGGAAGTGGTTGCACAACTTTAGTGCAATCGGAGGAGCATGGACGACGCGCGACGGAGAGCAACACGTCAAGGCGCGGCTTGCGCGACATCCGGGCGGGGCGTACAACATTGACCGGACTGGGCGTATCATAGCTGCTCACCGGTTGTTGTATCCATTTCAACCTCGAAGGAGACATCCCATGGCTTCGAAGAACGATAAGAGCGACAAGCGCGGCCCGAGTTACAGCCAGCTTGCGGAGGGAACGCGGCGGGCACAGCCAATCCTTCACCAGAACGCACGGGAAATTCAGCCGTACGGCAAAATTGCGAAGCTGCCAATCGCTCTCGACGAGAAAGCTTGCGCGAACAGCGCCGAGAACTTGAATCAGCTACTCGCGGACACGATGACGCTTCGCGACATGTACAAGAAGCACCACTGGCAAGTGGCGGGACACACCTTCTACCAGTTGCATTTGCTTTTCGACAAGCACCATGGCGAACAGGATGAGTTGGTAGATGACATTGCCGAGAGAATTCAGCTGCTCGGTGGTATCAGTCTGGCGATGGCTGCAGACGTGGCGGAGACGACGATCATTCCCCGTCCGCCGCGGGGACGCGAGGAAGTGCCCGTGCAGCTTTCACGGCTGCTCGAAGCGCACGAGATTATCTTGAAGGAAGCGCGAGCGTTTGCGAAGCAGGCGAGCGATGCCGGTGACGATGGCACGAATGATTTGATCGTCAGCGACGTCATTCGCACGAATGAGCTGCAAACGTGGTTCGTGGCGGAGCACCTGGTGGACGCGCCGCTGGTGCGCGCGGACGAAGTGAAAACGGCGACGGCGCGATAGGAGATTGATGACAGCGGAAACCCCCAGCCTGCCGCTCTACAATCTGAAACTGAACCGCTACGCGATTGACGGTGCGACGGTCGTCGAGTGCAGCGGAAGGCTCACTCTCGAGCACGCAGCGAAGCTAAAGAGCGAAGTGAAAGGGATGATGCCGTCGCACAAGCGGATCATTCTGGATCTTGGCGAGCTGGTGTTCATGGATAGTTCCGGGCTGGGAACGATTGTCGGTCTGTATATTTCCGGGCGTAGCTCGGGTTGCCGGATCGAGCTGGTAAACATGAGCAAGCCGATCCGGGAGCTTTTCGCGCTGTCGCAACTTCTGACTGTGTTTGAAGACTGCGGGCGATACGGCACGAGAATGCCATAGCTCGCACGTGGATACGATACGAGGTGTGAGCTGCGACAAAAGGTGCGTGATGCGGAAGCATGTTTCTCGATTGTTCGCTTCGCTCGCAGTTATTCTCTTCGTCGCAACTGCGCTCTCGGTTTCGGGGCACGGCGCTTCTTCTCCCACCGGTTCCGCAGAGCCAAACTACACGATTCGAGCGATCCGTTACGCGAACCTTGCTCAATTCCCTCTTTCGGAACTTGTGATCGGCGCGCCGAAAGATCAGAACATCGACATCGCAATGGTCTTCTGGGTGATCCAGGGAGGCGGGCGGACGATTTTGTTCGACAGCGGTTGCCACCGCCAGAAGTGGGTGGACGAATATCACTTGAGCGATTTTCTTTCACCGGACCAGGCCGTAAAACAAGCGGGGATTGAGCCCGCTAGCGTGACGGACATCATCATCAGCCACGCACACTGGGACCATATGGGCGGAATCGATCTGTTTCCGAATGCGACGATCTGGATTCAGAAAGCCGAGTACGAATACTACACGGGGGCAGCGTGGCAACCGGGCGGCAAGAACGGCGGAATCGATCCGGAAGACGCGCTTGAGCTAGTGCGGCGAAACGAGCGCGGCCAATTGCGATTCGTGAATGGCGACGACGTCGAGATTATTCCCGGCATTCGGGCGTACACAGGGTCCCGGCATACGTTTGCTTCCGAATACATCCGCGTGGCGGGTGACCCACCGTACGTTCTCGCGTCCGACAATTGCTATCTTTACGAAAACCTCCACAGCCATCGCTCGAGCGCCACATTTGATCCGGCAGATGAGCCCGGCAATATCGCGCAGCAGACGCGTATGATTTCGCTCGCGGGCTCGGCCGATCGCGTGGTTCCAGGTCATGACCCGAAACAATTTGAGCGCTTCCCTACAACCGGTCGAATCGCCCAAATTCGATAGATTCACTGCGACGATGGCCCAGCCGTGCCACTGCGTTCTGTCCGTTATGCAGATTCTCGGGCGGCGAAATGTGCGGAAATCCCGGGAAGAGGCGATGTGGAAGCGATCGTGACGTTCGAGTTCGATGGGGATTTGTGAAGACCTAGAACGCAGGGGATTTTGTGACAGGTTTTCGGCAAGAACGAGCACCTCACAAATTGAAGATGTAAAGCAAAAGCCGGGTAAGGAACAAATCCACAACGAGAACGGCTACGGATGACACAACGAATGCGGTAATCGTGGCGCGGCCCACCGCTGCGGTCCCGCCCTTGACTCGGAATCCCTCGTGGCAGCCCACGGTCGCGATGATGAACGCGAAAGCAATAGGTTTCGTAAAACCGATAACGAGGTCACCGAAAACCAGTGCGTGGATGGCGCGTGTCCAGAACTGTTCTGCGCCAAGATGCAGTGTAATACTCGCGACCAGATATCCGCCCAGCAGTCCCGCACAATCTCCCACTGCTACAAGCAAAGGAAGTACCAACACCATCGCAAGCACACGCGGCGTCATCAGCTTGCGGACGGGGTCAATACCGAGCCCCCGCATAGCATCCACCTGTTCAGTGACGACCATCGAGCCCAATTCAGAGGCCATGCCGGTCGCATTCCGTCCTGCAACCAACAGCGCTGTGAACACGGGACCGAGTTCGCGGAGGAGAGCAAGCGAAACCGCATCACCCGTCAAGACCGTTTCGCCGAACCGGCTAAATTGTGCTGCGGAGTTCATTACAACGACCCCGCCGACGCAAAGGAGGGCAACGGACACAATCAGTAACGATCCCACTCCAATTTGGTCCATCTGCGCAATCATGTCGGGGATGTAGCGGGTGGTAGTGAACATGTCGCGGACCGACTGAAGGGTGAGCAGCGTATAACTTTGGAAGGAAAAAGTTTGGGCCTTCAATGCGTTCTCGAAGTCCGAGAAAACCGATTCTGAGTTCACAGTTGCACTCCTGTCACGCCATTGGTGGTGTCCGGCACTAAACCTGGAAGCACGTTACGGTTGCAAGGTAGAGAACATACACCCAAACAACTCAAGGCCTTAGCCAACATCGGTTAGGACTCCCCTCCGGAATGGCGGGCAACTATTTCTTCGGATCAGATCGCCCCACCGACAATACGATCACGGACGAAGCTAGGGTCGTTAGCATCGCGACTTCAGGAGCTCTCACCGGAACTCAGGACTCGGGTGGAAGCATGGGCGGAAAGGTGGGCCTCCAGACCAGCGCGCTGAGTGGCGTTTCGCTTACAATTAACAATCCAGACGGGGCGGGCAACCTAGGCGCTAACGCCAGCGGAATACGCGCGGCAACTCGTCCCCTCGTCCGGCGTAGCGCGAAGCGCGGAGCCGGATGAGGGGAGCTTCTCACAGAGTGCCAATGTCGTATGATTCACCCTGCGGATTTAGGGGCACGTCACTTGAAACTCAAGAAGAAAGCTGGTGGGCCTGGGGAGAGTCGAACTCCCGACCAACGGTTTAGGAAATCAGGTTGCTTTGTTGACGGGTTGTGAAAACTTTGGACTCTACTATATCCGTCAACAAGTTCCAATCAAGACGATTTGAACCGTTATGACTCGAGTTGACCCGTTATGAGCAAGCGACTACTGCAAAATTACTGCACGGCTCGAATCCGAAAAGAAGTTGTCCCGTCTTTAGTTGAAACCTGAAACAGAAGCAGCAGCTCTCGGAGGATTGCACCTTAAGCGACCCGGACCCGTTGCGTCAATGACGGATTCAAGCGGTGCTGCAATGAGTCGAGTTCC
>JBARFX010000040.1:0-20889 GCA_049797655.1 Candidatus Acidiferrales bacterium
GCACGATCTGCCACTTCTCTTCCGGGGATCGATCTACGCGCGGTTTCCTGCCCATGTTGCCTCCTGTGTGGAGGCCCTGAATCATACCGAATTCGGCAGTCTAGTTTGAGCGGGGAGCACTACATCCTCATTATGATCACCTATCTCAAACTGCGAGATTGCGGGCAGACCAAGCCATTTTGTTTTCACGTGCCGAAAGCGGCTATGCACATTCTCTGGCCGATGATAAAATGGCTGCAGTTCGGCGACTGGATTTACCTGATGTTTGTTGATTTTCGGTCGGCACCAGTCGCCAATTGGTCCCTCAAACCAATTTGCTACGAACTTGGAATGAGGGATAAAGTATTACCCTCCACTACGTTGGGCCTGTAGCTCAGGTGGCTAGAGCGCACCCCTGATAAGGGTGAGGTCGGTGGTTCAAGTCCACCCAGGCCCACCATTTTCCCTAAGGCGGCGGTTCCTTATTGCAAACGTCTTTCTCAGCGCGTGCGATCTCTACGCGTGAGCCAGCCTCGCCTGCCGATCCGCCCGCTTCTCGAACTGATAGAACGTGATTAGCGTCACAGACCTTCCTCGTCAAGCATGATGAAGTCAATCGCGAACGAGAGGCCATGGAGACCGTCAATCCTAACAAAGCGGGGATCGTGCTCGGTACCCTTACGGGCGGTTGGCATTTCCTATGGGCGATTCTGGTGGCGGCGGGCTGGGCTCAGTGGGTTCTCGATTTCGTTTTCTGGATGCACTTCCTGAAACCGCCGTATGTCGTTGGGCCATTCCATCTAAGCATCGCGCTCGTTCTCATTCTCGTGACAACGTCGGCCGGCTATGCCGTAGGTTACATCCTTGGCCTTCTTTGGAACTGGATTCACCGCTAGAGGAATAAATCGAGAACAAATAATCCCCCGGGCGCTTCACTCTACTGCGAGCTTCCGATACTGCTAGGGCACGGGCTCAATCGTTTCGCGATCAAGAAAATCTGCAACTCCAAGCGGCGGCCAGTCTCCCGCGCCTCGGTTCGATTGCCATGTGCTGCACCCGCTTTCTTGTTACGTCGTGATCCCACGCGGCGAAAGCGGCAGGCTCGTCAGTCGTTTGCCTGTTGCGTCGAAGATCGCGTTTCCGATGGCGGGCGCGAGGCCCACAAGCGGCGTCTCACCGGCGCCCGCAGACGGGATATCCTTGCGATCGAGCAGCACCGCTTCGATTTCCGGCAGATCGCGAAAACGGGGAACGCGATACCGGGAAAATCGCGCGTTCGTAATCCGCCCGTTCTCAAACTCAATCGCTTCGAAAAGCGCGCCTCCCAGTCCCATAATGTTCGCGCCGATAATTTGATTGCGCAGCCCATCGGGATTCACTACCGCTCCGCAATCGAATGCCGTCACCACCCGCACCACACGCACGCCGCCTCGCGCGCTATCCACTGCCACTTCCGCGCATGTCGCTACGTAACCGCCCTTTTCCACTCCACCTGCCAGGCCGAATCCCTGTCCAGGCTTACTTTTCTTCGCCGGCCAGCCGAACGATTTTGCCGCCGCCTGAAACGCTTCGCGCAGCCGTGAATCCGGGATGTTCTTGAGCCGGAAATCGAGCGAATCCATCTGCGCGGCGCGCGCCAGATCGTCCATGTGCGATTCGCGCGCGAAATGGTTTGCAGTCGCCGCCAGTCCCCGGTACGACCCCTGCCGCAGCGGCGAATGAACGGGATGATATTCAACATGCTGGTTCGCGACGGTATAAGGAGTCGCGATTCCCGATGCCCCCGAATTGTAGTTATGAAATTCCCATGCAGTCAGAGTGCCGTCGCTGGCGACTCCGCTATTGATTTCAATCACGCCCGCCGGCCGGAAGTACGCCCACGTGAATTCCTCTTCGCGCGTCCACACCACTTTCACGGGTTTCCCCGCCGCCCGGGCGAGCCGGGCTGCCTCGAGTGCCGCATCGGCGGTGTGCTTTCCCCCATAGGCCGAGCCGGTATCCGGCACGAGAACACGCACGTTTTCTTTGGACAGGTGAAACGCTTCCGCCAGGTCATCGCGCACCGCAAACGGCCGCTGCGTTCCTGTCCATACGCTCAGCTTGCCTTCTTTCCACTCTGCGACAGCCGCTCGCGGCTCGAGCGGGGCGTGCGCGATATACGCCACGGTGTATGTCGCCTGCAGCCGGTGCGCCGCGCGTGCTAGACCATCCTCGATCGAGCCTGTTTGCGTCACCGGGCCATGATCATCCGAATCCACGTTGCGCTTCAGATACGAGAAGAGATCAGCGCTCGAAGGCTGCGAGGTTTCTTTCCAGGTGGCGCGAACGGCCGCAATCGCTTTCTCTGCCGCCCCTTCGCTCGTCGCAGCCGCGCCGACAAAATCGCCGTCACGCACTACCACCGTACCCGCCAGTTTTTGCGCTGCGCTTAAATCGCACGAAGTCAGCACTGCGCCAAACGACGGCGCCCGCAGCACCTTGCCGTACATCACGCCCGGTGGCCGCAGGTCAGACGTGTACTGGTGCTGCCCCGTCACGAAAGCGCGCCCATTCGCCTTCGGTATCGACTTCCCCGCCACCGTCCAGTTCGCCGGGGGCGTCACGGTGTCTTCCGCGGGAATCTGCTGGGCGAGCGTCTTGCCTCTCGCGAGTTCGCCGTAGCTCGCGGAGCGCGCTGACGCGGGATCTGTCACCTTGGCGTTTGCTGCCACCAGCTTGTCCGGAACGGTTTTCCACTCTTTCGCCGCTGTCTGCACAAGCAGTTCGCGCGCTGCCGCCGCAACACGCCGAAGCTGAGGAGCCATCGTCGGCGTCGTGCGGCTTCCAAACGTCCCCATATCAAATGGAGTCAGGTCCGTATCGCCCATCACCATTCGCACGCTCTCGAACGAAACGCGCAGTTCATCGGCAACGCTCTGTGCCAGCGACGTGCGTATGTTCTGCCCGATTTCCACCTTCCCGGTGAAAGCCGTCACGCTGCCGTCTTCACCGATGTGCAGCCACGCTGTGATTTCCTTCGGCAGCTCGTCTTCTCGGCTTCGTCGCGCTCCACCTGATTCCTGCATCGCGAATGCCTCTTTCGCAACTGCGAAGACGATGATCCCAGCGCCCAAAGATCTGAAGAAATCGCGGCGGTCGAACTCGAACTGGTGAATCGGACGTTCGCGAAACTCATGCCGCTCGGGCTCGGGAGAAAACTTGTCCACGAAGTGGCTCATCGCGTCTTCCCCATTGTCTTGGCGGCTTTCTGAATCGCGTTCACGATACGCGGGTTCGCTCCGCATCGGCAGATATTGCCCTGCATGAATTGCGAAATTTCAGATGGCGATGGGTCTGGATTTTGTGCAAGAAGAGCGAGACTGCTCATGATCATCCCCGACGTACAGTACGCGCACTGGAAAGCGTCCAGGTCGAGAAACGCCTGCTGCACGGGATGCAACCGGCTGTCTTTTTCGAGGCCTTCGATCGTCGTCACCGGCTGCGTCGCTTCGCCCAGCGAAACCTGGCACGAACGCCGCGGCGTGCCGCCGATCAGCACTGTGCATGCGCCGCACTGCCCTTCGCCGCAGCCATACTTCGTTCCCGTCAGCCCGATTTCTTCGCGCAGAACAAACAGGAGTGGTGTGTCAGGATCGGAGCGGACCGGATATTTCCTGCCGTTGACTTCGAGTTCAATCGGCTTTGCCATGGGGATCTGCCACTCAATCGTTCGAGCCATTCGCCGTGCAAAATTCAATCTTAGCACCCGCTTACCGGTCGAATTGCTCCGATTTTCTCACTCAGCGCATCGCCCGGAATTATCCCTCTCTCCGGGGTACGGCTACAACTTGTTAAGACCGTCCAGTGCAGCCACCTTGTACGCTTCGGCAAGCGTGGGGTAGTTAAAGACCGTATCGCGGAAATATTCGATCGACCCGCCGTACGCCAGTACCGCCTGTCCGATGTGGATAATTTCCGTCGCCCGCTGTCCGATCGCATGAACGCCCAGGAGCTTCCGTGTATTGCGATCGAACAGCAGCTTCAGCATTCCGCTTTCGTCACCCAGCATCATGCTCTTCGCAAGTTCAGCGTACTTCGCGATTCCGACCTCGTACGGGACTTTCGCCGCTGTGAGCTTTTCTTCAGTCTGCCCGACCATGGAAATCTCGGGAATCGTGTAAATCCCGTAAGGAAATAGCGCCGACATATTTTCCGACGGCGCTCCGAACATATGACAGCTCGCTAGCCTTCCCTGCTCCATCGAAGTGCTCGCCAGCGCCGGAAATCCAATCACGTCGCCCGCCGCATAAATGTGCGGCACTGCCGTCTGGTATTCCGCGTTGACGATCAGCTTGCCGCGCGGATCCGTTTGCAGCCCGGCTGCTTCCAGGCACAATTGATCGCCGTTTGCCTGGCGCCCCACCGCGTACAGCAACGCGTTCGCCTGCACTTTCTTGCCACTCTCGAGCTCGGCGAAAACGCGATCCCTCGATTCATCGATTCCCACCCGCGTCACTTTGTCTCCCAGCCGGAACGTAGTCCCCATCTGCCGCAAGTGATACGCCAGCGCCTCTACGATTTCGCGATCCACAAAATCCAGCAGCAACGGCCGCTGATCGATCAGCGTAACTTCCACACCCATCGCCGCCATGAACGACGCGTATTCCAGCCCCACCACTCCCGCGCCCACCACGATCAGTTCGCGCGGCAATCCCTGCATCCCTGTGATTTGATCCGTGTCCATCACGCGCTTGCCGTCAAACGGGATATCCGCATTCCCCGCTGGACGCGTCCCGCACGCGATCAGGACATGCTCCCCGTGAATTACGGTCTTTTCCGCATCCCCTTGAATTTCGATCGTGTGCGGATCGGCGAATTGCCCCAGGCCCTGAAAAATCGAAACCCCATTTCGTTTCAGTTGGGCGCGAATCACGTCGGTTTCTCGCGCCACCACGTTGCGCACGCGAAACGACAGATCCTGCACCGATATGTCCCCGTTTCCGCGGTACGCATTCCCGTAAAAAGACTTCACCGCCGGCCCGGTGAGCTGAAAAATTGCCTCGCGCACGCTCTTGCTCGGAATCGTTCCCGTGTGGACGCACACGCCGCCCATCATCATCGTGCGATCGATCACTGCCACGCGTTTGCGCAGCTTTGCCGCGCAAATCGCGCCCTTCTGCCCGGCCGGGCCGCTTCCGATCACAATCAAATCAAATTGCTGTTCGCTCATGTCAGTTATTTACTCTATCTCCGAACATTACGAAGCACAACGCCATGTCGATACCTCTCTTACAGCTGAAAAAGGAACGATAGACGCCTCTTCGGAAGGGGTAGGGCGAGGCGAGCCCCGGAAGGAATTCTCCAATGAATAGTTTACAGCAGCGTGAACGCTGCGCAGCCAAAGAATCCTGATGCCCGTGTCATTCCGGGTAGCACGGGCGCTCCGCTGTCGCTTGGCTTGCCCTGAATCCCGCGTTGCCGGATCAACCGGAGGGCCGAACGGTTGTCCCCGGCAGAATGCGCTACTTCGCGTTTGCGTCGGCTTGCATTACTCCGAAAACATTTCCTTCTGTGTCCGTGCAATAAGCGAGATAGCCCACGCCGGGAATTGCCGTCTTCGGAACAGCATTCTTGCCGCCGTTCTTTGCGATGTTCGCAACAGCCTCATCCACCGACTTCACGCCAATCGTGTTGCACGTGCCGGCGCCAGGATGCTGCCGTCGCAATACGCCTCCATTAATTCCGGGCTCGCCCTCTGCTCCCGTGTTCACCAGCCAGTAGTCCTGGGGCCCTTGCCACTTCTGGATCTGCCAGCCGAAAACTTTCTTGTAAAACTCCACTGCGCGCTCCGGATTGTCCGCTGGAAGTTCAAAATGAATGACGCGATTCATGCGAGGTTCTCCTTTTGATTTTGTGAATCAACTGAAATGCAATCTTGGGACGGCCTACGAGTGCGGTTCTGCCGCGAGTCCGCCGGCGGCGCCGCCGTACTTCTGCGTCGCGTAGCCGACGATCAACCCCACGAGCCCGCCGGGCAGCATGATCTCAAAGTAGTATTTTCCCTGCATGTGAGCCACGAAGAATGCGAACAGCAGCCCGATCGCGAGTCCAAACAGAATCCCCAGCGGCAACGATTTCACTTTTCGCGCGAAGAAGCCGATCAGGATGCCGGCGACAATCCCCTTGATCGTCGAGCCCACCACAATCATGAACAGCTGCGACCGCACCTCGGGCGTAAACCAGGACGTCAGGCCATCGAACGCTCCCAGCACACCGCCTAGAATCAAGCCTAATGCGACCTTCTTCATCGCTCGTCTCCGCGGCCGGTTCATTTACCGGCCTCATTCTTCTATTAAACGCAAGCCCGGATTCCTTTAGCGCCTCAGCCACAAAAGTAGCAGCGCGCGCACGAGCAGGTACGCGAGCACCAGGCCAATCGCCACGCGATACCGCCGCGCCCAGCGAGCCAACCGCTGGAACATATTTTCAGGATATGCTGAAACGGGCAATCCATCCAGAAACCGCGCGACATCCTCTACCAGGTCCGTCACCGTTCCGTATCGCCCCGAAGGGCTAGCGGCCATGGCCTTGCTTGCGATGGCGGCCACCGCTTTCGGCGCGGACGCATTCGTTGACGCTATTGCTGCCATAGCTCCGTCGCCTTTCGAGCCGCTCTTTGGTGCTTCGCCGAACCCTTCGCCGCCCACAAGAAACCGAAGGATCGCGCCCAGCGAATAAATGTCCGCGCGCTCGTCGAGACTTTCGATTTCTCCCCGCGCCTGCTCGGGTGCCATGTAGCCCGGCGTGCCGAGGATCGTTCCGTGGGCTGTTTCCAGCGGCTCGGCGCGGTCTGGCGCATTGCGCGAATCACCAGGTGGCAAATCCGCGCCGCTTGCCGTTGTCCGTTCGCTCACGCCCACTTCGTTACGCAAAATCTTCGCAACGCCCCAGTCCATCACCAACACTTCACCGAACGGCCCCACCATGACGTTTTCGGGCTTCAGATCACGATGCAGAATTCCGCGCGCATGTGCAAAGGCCACCGCTTCGCAGATCCGTTGAAAAATACGCAGGCGATCGGACAGTGTATCCATTCGCTTCGCAAGCACATCAAGCCGCTCACCTTCGACGAACTTCATCGTGTAGAAAACGCGGCCATCTCCCAGCGTTCCCGCATCATGCACGGGAACGATTCCGGGATGCTCGAGTCGCGCCAGGATGTGCGCTTCGCGGAGAAGGCGCGCGCTCAGTTCGCCGCCTGCATCGGACAGATCGAGGATTTTGAGCGCCACTCGCCGGCCGAGAACCGAATCTTCGGCCGAATAGACAGTTCCCATCCCGCCGCTTCCCACTCGCTCCACTAGGCGGTAGCGCGTTCCGGCCAGATCCGGCAACGCGCTCGCCGTCTGCAATCGCACGATAGCGTCGTCGGAGAGCCAGTTCATTCCGGCTCGACTCCCAGGAGAGCGCGGGCCTCGCGGCGAAATTCATCGTCGGAGGCCGTCATGTCGCGAAGTTTTTCCAGCGCGATCCGCCGGAATTCGCGGCGTGCGAAAGCAAGATGGTTTGTTACGTCAGTGGGAGCGATCTTGAATTCTTCTGCGAGCTCAGAGTAGCTAGAGAGGCGCTTGCCGTCACCTTCGAGATCGTAAATCTCGAACAGCCGGAAATGGGTCTGCTTGCCGCAACTCTCGCAATACTGGCGCAGCTCGTCAACGGCCATTCCGAACAGGCTGCGGATGAACTCCTTCTCGAAGAAGTCATCGATCGAATCAGCCGCCGCGGCGGAGTGAAGCGCCGCATTCGCTCGATCGAGCTCCGCTTCCACGGCATCGAAGTCGAGCGAGACGTGCAGCGCGCCGCCGCCGCGTTTCAGCCTTCCGGCGGCCTTCGCGTCATTTGCAACGAACCGGTCGACGCAGACACGCAAAAACGTCCTCAGCCTTGCCTTCGCAGGATTGAAATCGTCGAGGTACTCTTTTTCGATCAGCTTCGCGAAGAAATCCTGCGTCAGATCTTTCGCGTCTTCGTTCGACTTGCCCCAGCGTATGCGCAGGTACTTGTAAATCGGCTTCCAGTACGCCGCCGCAATTGCTTCCAGAGCGCGCGAACGCTCGGCGGGATCTTCGCTGCGCGCGGCGAGCACAGCCGACCAGCGTGTCGCAGGGAATTTCCCGCTCGGCCCCCCGATCTTCGTATCTTCCATCATTCGAAAACATCCACGCCCGGAACAAATCTCAAGCCAGCGCGATCATGTCGATTTCCACCCGGAAGTCGCGCGGAAGCCGTGCCGCTTCGATCGTCGTCCGCGCCGGCGGATTCGCCGGAAAGTATCGCGCGTACACTTCGTTCATCGCTGCGAATTCGTTCATGTCTTTCAGGAAGACGCCCACTCGCACCGCGCGCTCGAGCGACGACCCCGCCGCCTCCACGATTGCCTTCAAGTTCTCCAGGCAGCGCGCCGTCTGCTCCGCCACTCCGCCCTCCACAATTTTCCCGGTGACGGGATCGCCCGCGCCTTGCCCGGAGATAAAAATAAGACCGTTGGCTTTGATCGCTTGCGAATACGGCCCGATCGCCTTCGGTCCCTTCTCCGTGGAAATCACTTCTCTCATCGTGCCTCCTCGATTTCGATGGATGAGTGTTTGTTGGATGGTTATTGCTGCGATTCGTTAGCAGCCGCGTATTTCGACAGAAAATCCCTGGGGATCCCTTTTTCGTAGAGCCACGTTCGGAAAAATTCCGCGAGATCTTTCCCGCTCGATTCCTCGATTGCTGAGCGGATTTCGTTGTAGCCCACTTGCTGGCCTCGAAGCAAGCTGACCACTCGCGCGAGCCCCTTTCGGACCGGCTCCTCGCCGCATCGATCTTCGAGGGCGATGAAAAACAGCGGCGCCTTTGCAAGGCCGATCGCGCGCTGTTCCGGCGGGTCGGTCATCTTCGAGACTCCCAGCGGTATCTCGACGGCTTTCGCCGAGGCTGCGTCGTACGCGCGCAAGAAACGGACGATACGCCGGCGACGCGCCTCTTCGCCTTTGCCGGCCTCGTCAATCACAATCGTCGCGTAAGCAGGAAGCCCCTCTCCGAGGCCGAGTGCCGCGAACGGTGCGGGATAGATTTGCTCTCCAAACCAATCTCGCGCGATCGCATGCGTGACCCTGTCGATAAATTCGTCGCTGTTGACTCCCAGCGCCAGCGCCGCCGGGTTTACAAGCGCTCCGCCGGGAAACGACGCGGCCGCCGGTCCCTCTTCGCCGGTCAGATGGCTGCGCAACTCTGGCGACTCGACCACGTGCGGCGCGCGAATGTCTTTATCGAGAGGTCCGAAATCCGTCTGCATCGTGTTCCATGCGGATGCAATTCGTTGCGCGCTCGCCGCGGTGTTCTCCCTCAGCGGTTCAAGAGTCCAGAACACTACCGCACTGTTATCCCGCGGCGAAGTGGCCGACTCCACGTATTGGCCGGCGACCACAAATGGCGCCAGGTCTTGGGTTCGAAGCATGTAGCGATATTCGGTTTCATCGCCCATCTGTTTCTTGCCGGCCCTTGTTCCCCTCGCCAAGAGCAGGAAATTCGACGGTACCCGATAAACGACGGCAGTGCGATCCGGCCGCGAGGGAAATGGAGACAACGCATGGTTCGGCGGCTGAAGATCCACAAACCAGCCGCGATATCCAAGGCTGAACATCTTCGAGCTTTCGGCAATCCGCGAGCCCGAATCGCCGGGAAAGCTGAGCACGTATTCGATCGCGAGTTCGCGCTTCTGCTTTTGCTCCCAAACCGGATCGAGCGGAATGCGAAGCGTGTTCGGATGATCGTATTGAAGTTCCGCGGGCAGCGGTGCGGGCGTTACGTCCCTTCCATTCACCTGAACATGAAGATTCTTCAATCCGAACGGCTTCTCGGTCGGAACAAGCACGTCGATGAATTTCAGATTGGCGCTGCCTGAGTTCTGCAACGTGAAATGACCGCGGATTTGGAGTGCGGACGTTGCTCCGGAGACGAATTGGATTTCGCGGCTTTCTTTGCTGATGCGATATCCGGGAGCAAGCGGGACGGTGCAGGCGGCCGTGCCGGCCACAATTAAAATCGCAGCGAGAGTAGCAATGCGCGGATAGAAACTGGTGTGCGACACGATGCGAGATTCTACCGGGCGGATGCGATTCAGAAAAGCCGGAAACACTTGGGTCACGGCGCGCTCTAGGATCCGGCGAACCGGCGAAGAATCTCCGCGTCGGTGGCGCGATGGCGGCGAAGAGCGAGTATCTGATCCGTCTCGGAATCGGGGATGCCGCGGCGCGCGAGTTCGAGGAGCGTCTTCTCGCGGAGGCCTGAATTTTTCAGTTTGCCAAGCGAGAGGCCTGAGAGCGTCGGTTTACCTTCGGCCTGATGCCGCGCGGTCTCAAGGATGATCGCATCGGAAAGTCCCGCGAGCCGCATCACCTGTAATTCTCCGGCGCCGAGGCCGAGCTGGTCCATTCTTGCGAGTTCGAGAATCGTATCTTCGCCCACTGACGCTTGCGCGAGTCCTGCGACTGTTTCGCCGGCGTCGAACGGTTTATTGCGCTGACGATAAATTTGAACGATCGCAACGCAACCGTCATCGGAGAATCCGGCGCTTCGCATTTTTGCGATTTCGGATATTTCTTCCGGAGTCACATTGAGGGCTACGAGTTTCTTGATCGAGTCGTAGCTCACTCCGGCGGCGTCAAGCGGCTTGGTATCGAGCGGCTGCATGTGTTTGCAGCCGGCCCCGAAGAATAGGAGTGTCGCCGCGAGGCAGAAACGACTGCTGGGCCGAGCCGTTCGCCTCAGGATTCGGCTCGGGACTTTTGGCGGCATTTCGCTAGACATTATAGACGCGCTCAATGTCGAAGACACCGGGAATGCGCTTGATCGACGTGAGGATGCGCTCCAGCTGTTTGCGGTCGTGGACGTCGAGCGCCACTTCCATGCGAGCGTGCAGCGCTTCGCCGCCGCTTTCGAAAGTGCGGATGTTTGCCCCGGTGTCGCTGATCGCACTCGTGATGCTCGCGAGAATTCCCGGACGGTCCTCCGTGAAAATTCGCAGCCGGACCGGAAATGTAGCCTGCGTCGTGCCCGCCCATTCCACCGGAATGCGGCGCTCGATTTCGTAGAGAAGGTTTTGCACGTTGGGGCAGCTTTTGCTGTGCACGGCGATACCGCGGCCGCGCGTAACGTAGCCGATGATATCGTCGCCGGGAATCGGATTGCAGCATTTCGAGCGATAGACCATCAAGTCGTCGTGGCCGCGGACCACGATCGCGCCATCGTTCATTCCAAGCATCCGCTTCACGGTTGAAACAATCTTCGGCTGCTTGTCCTCGCTCGGCTCGGCGAGCGGCTGCCCGGTAGCCTTCGCCAGCACCTGCCGGGCGGACCATTTTCCGTAGCCGAGATCGGCGTGCAGATCTTCGATCCGGCCGCAGCCATACTCGGAAGCGACGCGCTGCCAGTCTTCGTCGGAAATTTTCTTCAGCGTGATATTCGCCTGGCGGGCCTCCTTTTCGAGCAGGCGGCGGCCCACGTCCGTGGCTTGCGCGCGTTCGTGCAGGTTGATCCATTGCCGGATTTTGCTGCGGGCGCGCGAGGTGTGAACGAAGCTCAGCCAGTCGCGCGAAGGTTCGTGGCCTTTTTGCGTGAGGATTTCGACCACGTCACCATTCGCAAGCGCGTGGCGCAGCGGGACGATCGCGCCGTTCACTTTCGCGCCGCTGCACTGGTGCCCCACTTCGGTGTGAATCGCATAGGCGAAATCCACGGGAGTGGCGCTGCGCGGCAGCACGACAACGCGTCCTTTCGGCGAGAAGGTGTACACCTCTTCGGGATAGAGATCGACGCGCAGAGTGGAGAGAAATTCGCTGGGCTCTTCCATCTCCTGCACCCACTCGATCAATTGCCGCATCCAGACGATGCGCTGGTCGTCCGCCTGCGAGACGGCGTGGCCATCCTTATATTTCCAGTGGGCGGCGACGCCTTGCTCGGCGATCCGGTGCATTTCCTGGGTGCGAATCTGCACCTCGAACGGCTGGCCGGCGTGAATCACGGTGGTGTGGAGCGACTGGTAAAGATTGGGCCGCGGCATCGCGATGTAGTCTTTGAAACGGCCCGGAACGGGCGGCCAGATCTGGTGGATCACGCCGAGAGCCGCGTAGCAATTCTTGACGGTGTCGGTGATCACGCGCAGAGCCAGAAGATCGAACACCTGGTCGAGCGTGCGCTGCTGCTTTTGAATTTTCAGGTGAAGCGAATAGAGCCGCTTGATGCGGGCCTGCACTTCCGCGGGGATGCCGCTCTCGATCATTTTGCCGCGGACGGCATCCTGGACTTCGTGTAGGAATTTGTCGAAGACTTTTTGCTTCGTGCTGATTTTTTTCTGAATGTCGAGAAACGATTCAGGCTCCAGGTAACGGAAGGCGAGATCTTCGAGCTCGCCGCGAATCAAGCCCATGCCGAGGCGGTTCGCCACCGGCGCGTAAATGTCGAGCGTCTCGCGGGCGATGCGCTGCTGCCTTTCGGAATCGAGAAATTGCAGCGTTCGCATGTTGTGGAGGCGGTCGGCGAGCTTTATCATCACGACGCGCACGTCGTTTACCATCGCGAGAAGCATCTTGCGAACGTTCTCCGCCTGGCGCGCTTCCGGAGCCAGCAGATCCAGGCGGCTGATTTTCGTCGCGCCTTCGACCAGCCGGGCGACGTCGGGCCCGAACATATCCTCGATTTGCGACAGCGGAATCTTCGTGTCTTCGACCACGTCATGAAGCAGCGCGGCGCACAGCGCGGTCACGTCCAGCCGCATATCCGCAAGCAGGTGCGCCACTTCGACGGGATGCGAGAGGAATGGCTCGCCGGAGAGGCGCGTTTGCGTTTTGTGCTGCTCCGCCGCGAAATCGAATGCGCGGCGAAGAAGCTCGAGATCGTCTCCGGGACGGTTCCGGCGGACCTTGTCCATCAACTCGACGAAGCGAAGATCCACGGCTCGGCGGGCTGCCGGAGTGATGGACGACTTAGGCTCGGGGTCCATGTGGTGATATCCCGTTATTCTAATCGAGGCGGCGGAATCGGGACTCGGATTTGTGGAGTTGTGCCGTACTAGCACTTCTTGGAGACTTTCCGAAGCGGGGTCGGAAGCGCTGCTTTCGGAGGCCGCCGGACATTCATTGACGTTCGTCGATGAATGATGTAGGCTCGAATGCGACTGAAGTTGGGAGGCAGACGGTTCGATGGCGCGCAATACCAATTCTGCGAATGGCAGCGAGGACTGTTGCCGGACTTCCTCGGCTCCTAGACTCGACCGTGGACGCGCTCGGGAGTATGCCGGGTGGTTCAAGGCGTTGGCGGACCCAACGCGGATACGAATTTTGAATTTATTGGCGGCGAACCGCGATCCGGTGTGCGTGTGCGACATCGTGAAGCATTTCCCGATCGGGCAGCCAACGATTTCGCATCATCTGAAGATTTTGCGGGCAACGCGATTCGTCGAAGCGGAACGGCGCGGCACTTTCATGTATTACCGCGTTAATCGAAACTGCCTGGGCGAATTCCCGAACGCGGCGCGGCTGATTATGAACATCTAGAAGCTGAGCGCTCCTGGCGGGGCAGCCGGCGTCCATATATTTAACATCGTCAATGTTAAATGAATAGGAGAAGAAAACCATGGCCAACGAACAGATCAAGGAAATCGTAAAGAGCAAGTATGGCGAAGCAGCCCGGCGCGTGACCGCGGACGCAGCGACCGGTTGCGGATGCGGGACCGCCGCGATTCCGTGTTGCGATCCGATCTCGTCGAATCTGTACGCAACTAGCGAGGTAGCGGGATTGCCGAAGGACGCACTGGCCGCATCGCTCGGATGCGGGAACCCAACGGCGCTTGCGCAATTGAACGCGGGAGAAACCGTGCTCGACCTCGGGTCGGGCGGCGGGATCGACGTGTTGCTCTCCGCAAAGCGGGTGGGGCCGTCCGGAAAAGCCTACGGGCTCGACATGACGGACGACATGCTGGCGCTGGCGCGAGAGAACCAGCGAAAGGCGGGCGTCGAAAACGTGGAATTTCTGCGCGGCGAAATCGAGAACATTCCGCTGCCGGACAATTCGGTGGACGTGGTGATTTCGAATTGCGTCATCAATTTATCAGGTGACAAGGACCGAGTGTTGCGCGAAGCGTTCCGCGTGCTGCGGCCGGGCGGAAGATTTGCTGTGTCGGACGTCGTCGTGCGCGGCCCTGTGCCGGCGGACATCCGAAAAAATGTGGAGCTTTGGGTGGGTTGCGTGGCCGGCGCGCTCGAGGAATCGGAATACCGGACAAAGCTGGCAGCCGCGGGATTTGCAGACATCGAAGTCGAGCCGACCCGCGTCTACAGCGTGGCGGACGCGCGTCAGTTTCTGACGGCACAGGGGATTAACGTGGATGCAATCGCGCCACACGTGGAGGGGAAGTTTGCCAGCGCTTTCATCCGCGCGAAGAAACTAAGTCTCGCGAAGAGCGATTCGGAACAATCCTGCTGTGGTCCCACTTGCTGTGCGGAGAAGGAGTGATCGCAATGACCGGACGCTATAACGTGCTTTTTCTGTGCACCGGCAATTCGGCGCGTTCGATAATGGCCGAAGCGATTTTGAATCGTAAGGGACGCCCCAATTTCGTCGCCTACAGCGCGGGCAGCCATCCTGCGGGGCGAGTGCGCCCGGAGGCGCTGCACCAGCTCGAACTTGCGCACTTACCCACCGGCGGCTTGCGCAGCAAGAATTGGGACGAGTTCGCAAAGCCCGGCGTGCCGCAGATGAATTTTGTTTTCACAGTGTGCGACAACGCGGCGAAAGAAGTCTGCCCGGTATGGCCGGGACAGCCGATGACGGCGCACTGGGGCGTGCCGGACCCGGCAGCCGTCGAAGGGTCGCCCGGGGAAATCGAGCGGGCGTTCCGCGACGCGTTCATGATTCTCGACCGGAGAATCAGCCTGCTGCTGTGTTTGCCGCTCGCGAGTCTCGACAAGCTGGCGATCAAAAAGGAAATCGACCGGATCGGGCGCCAGTGAAAACTTCGCTCGGGCCGCGGCTGGCGGGCGGGAATATGGCTATCGCGCTTCTCGCAAACACGATTGCGACGGGCGCAGCGCTGGTCGCGCTGATCCTCGGGGTCTGACCGGTGTTGCGGGCGAGATTGCCGAGAAGATCAGAGCTACAAAAATCTGCAGCTTTACCGACGCTCGTCACGAGAGTATGTACGCGGCGCGGCCGTTTACGTTAACGGCGTGCCCAGGACTCAGAGGAAAAGTCTGGCGGCTTCCGGGCTGAGAAAACCGAGGCCATCGCCGGGACCCGCAAAACCAGAGACACTAAGAACGTAGAAGACCCGCGGCACATTGCAATTCCGCCTGCTATTTGGACGCCGGAGCTATGGCTGGAGCTGCTGATGATGTTACATCATAGACGTAGCGGACCGTGACGAGCCCCGTGTGCGTGTTGTCGAGACGAACGGATTCGTTGAGTTGCTTGCCGTCGGGAGTTAGTTCGTAGCTGCGCGTGATTCTTCCACCGTGCGGGCCTTTTTCTTCGGCTACCAGGCGTGCACCTTGCCAGCTGGCCGACGCTTCCTGATATTTTTCGTCCTTGGATTTTTGCGGTTTACGGCTGTCGGTGAAGTAGACGCGTTTGCGCCCTTGATCGTCGCTCACGTCGACCTCGCCTTCCTTTTGCGTGAAGGTGAGCATTGTGGCCGGCTCGATCAGATCCTGAAGCTGCTGGCGATCCTCGTAGTTCGTGTTGTTGCCTGTTCCGCTGCGCCGTCCGTACGGACCGTTGCCGCCACCGTTGCCCGGATAGGGTGAGCCACCGCCTGGATACGGAGAGCCGTTGCCTGGGCGGCCGTAGGGTCCGTTGCCTCCTCCGTTCCCGGGATAAGGATTGTTCCCTCCGCCCGCGTTCGGGTTGTTGCCGCTATTTCGGGTGCGAGCTTGCTCGATCTTTTCGCGCGCGTCGTCGCTTTCATCGGGATTAATTTTCCAGGAGCCGATTAGGTTTTCTTTCTTTTGCGGCGGATACCGTTTCACCGGCACGGGGGGCGGCGCAGGCGAGCCGCTGGACGAATCCGATTGCGGCGCAGGATGAATGGGCCCGGGGGCAGCTTGTGCGCGAAGTGACGTGGGAGATGCGATGCAAGCGCAGGCCAGGATGCCGGCTGCCATCAGAATTTTTGTGGAGGATGCGCTCATTCGTCGCTCAATTTGCCGTGCCCTGCGACTTCGCTCCGTTCAATTGTAAGGGATGCCGCGGCGTCTCGAAAAGATGTCAGAGCGCGGAGGTCGAAGCTTCTTCGCCTGCGTCAAACCGCGGCAAAAGCCTATGTGCTTGCGCTCTTGGTTTGCATCGTGCGCTGCGCTTTGATTGGGCTGGTGGCACAGGCAAGAGTGCCTGTGCTACTGTCGGCGAGCCATGGAAAGCGAGCGGCTCAGCCAATTGCGACTCCGGATTCCCTTCTTCGAAGGGACGTGGACGAGCGACAAGGGGATGACTTTTTTTCTTGTCATCCTGACCGTCGTGATCTTCGTGGTGTTTCCGCTGGCGGGCATGGGACTCTTCGAGCGGTTTCTGGTGGATATCGGATTTTCCGCGATGTTGATTTCGGGCGCGCTCGCGAACCGGCACAATCGCGCGCTGACCGGCGTAGTCATTGTGTTGACGCTCGGCGTCCTGCTGGTCCACTGGCTTTCTCTCTATGTGTCAGGTACGCCTCATCCGTTGCTGGACGCGAGCTTTGTGCTTGGCCTATTCGGATGCTTCGTCGTGATCATGCTGACGGAAGTGTTCCGGCCGGGCGCCGTCACATTGCACCGCGTGCAGGGAGCCGTGGCGGGCTATCTCTCGATCGGGATCACGTGGGGATACGCATACTATCTCGCCAGTTTGTTGTCGCCCGGTGCGGTCCGCTTCGCAGCGGCGCCGACGGCGTACGATGTACCTGTGGCGCGCTACGTCTACTTCAGCTTCATGACGCTCACCACCGTCGGCTATGGCGACGCGATTCCCGTTCATCCGATCGCGCGCACGCTGGCGGTTTCCGAAGCCCTGATCGGACAGCTCTATCCGGCGGTGCTGATCGCGGGGGTGTTGGGGTTGGCGCTTCAGGCGCGAGTGCGCAGCGAGCACGGAGAAAAATCGTAGCGACCGGCAATGCGCAGCACCTACTGATCTCGGCGTGGCCTTCAGTGACTCGAGTTTGAATACCTTTCGGTGCCCTTCTCAATCGGATAGCCTTTTTCCACCCAATCCGTGGCGAAGTCGTGCGGCAGCAGCAGTACCCGCAAGCGCGTGAACCCCATGTCGTGAAGAGCCGTAAATGCAGGCCGGATATTGGGGCAGTGTTCGAGCGGGCAGCAGCCACAGTAAACAACCAGATTCGCGGATCGCGGAACTCCCTGCGCCCACTTCTTCAAATCAGCGAGGCCCTGCTCGGATTGCGCCGCGCCGTGGAATACCGCTCCGGGTACGTGCGCTCCCATGTAAAGCGGGCGGAAGCCGACGCAGACGACGACAGGTTTATTGGCGCCCTTCGATTCACCGAGCTCTTTGATGAGGTCGGATGGCTGAATCGTTTGCGATGTGGACCAGGGCTCGGTTTGCGGCTCGGAGGCAAACACGATTGGGTAAGCGGTGCCGGCAGTGCCGCCCGCTGTCACACACAGGAGCGCTGCGGCGAGTAGTGCGGCGAGGCCTGCTGCGGCGCACAAATACCCTAGTGCACGCGATTTTCTTCCCTCCAGCATTCCGTGCCTCCCGCTGAAACCTGCTTCGAGATTGTATTGTATGCCTGGACCGGTGAATTGATTCGAGACGGCGCAAAAAAAACGGCGGACCTTTTGGGCCCGCCGCTTCAATCTCAAACAACTCAAGTTTCGATGACTTGAAAACGCCGCGCTAGGTAGTCGGTTGCGCGGTCATTTTCTTCTGCTTGATGGCTTTCACCTTGTCGACGAGATCGTCCGCCATCTTGATGTCGTTGTCGCGCGCCTCAGCCGTCGATTCCGTGTCCGCTTTCTGGCGGTACAACAGGTTCAGATACGCCATCGCGTCGTCGTAGTCGGGCCGCCGGTCCATGGCCATCTGGAGATGCTTGATGCCTTCGTCCACGATCGCGCCATACTTCTGCTGGAACTGGCTGGCGAGAGCGGGAGGCATCGGATCGGTGTCCTTGATCTGTTTTTTGGCGGTCTTGTTGTATTCCTCGCGGACGTCTTTATTGCCGCGATAGGAGAGCGACCAGTCGATCACGCCGATCCAGTAATACGGCTCGGGATCCTCGGGCTTGAGAGCGATGTGGCGCTGGTGGTAAGTCTTGGACTCTTCAAGCTTTTTGGCATCGAATGGCGTGCCGCCCATGTTGTAGATAATCGAGCCGATGCCATCGATGGCGGAGAGGTTGTTCGAGTCCTTGTCGAGCACCTCTTGAAACTCAGCGATTGCCTGCTGGCCCATCCGGATATTGTCGTCCGACGGCGCGCCGGGAATGTACTGGTTGGCGTACGCGGTGGCGAGATACAGGCGGGCGTTCGTCAGGTTGGGATCGAGATCCTTGGCCTGCTTGAAATCCTCGACGGCAAGGTCGAACTGGCCGCCCTTGAACGCTTGCACGCCTTTGTTGAGCTTGTCGCGGGCGCGCAGTTTGTCGCAGCCCGCTCCCGAAGCGAGCGCCACGACGACAACGGCCAAAAGAATACCGGTATGGGGCTTCCGCTGCATCCCTATCTCCTTGACGATGGCTGCGCCGGGCGAGCGGGAAATCGCGGCCCGGCGTTCAGAAGGAAACGAACTACTGGCCCGCTTCAACCTTGGCTGTGATCAGGCCGACTTTGTCGATGCCTGAGCCCCGCATGATATCGATCGCGCGGGCCACCTGAGCGAACTCCACCGCATCATCGCCCTTTACGAATGCCACCTTTTCGGCGCGCTGCTTGAAAATATCCTCCAGCCGCGGACCCAGTTCATCCCAGGAAGTCTTGTCCTGGTTGATCATCACGTCTCCGCTGGCCGTCACCTGAACGACGATCGTCTTTGCCAGCAGCGCCGGATCTTCTTTTTGATTTGGCGGCGCTGGCTGAGGGACGAGCGCGTTGAGGCCGTGCGGTGTAGTCGGCGTGATCACCATAAAAATGATGATCAGCACCAGAAGCACATCGATCAGAGGAACAATGTTCGGTTCCGACATCGAACCTTTATTTCCACCAACTGCCATCCCCATAAGAAACTCCTTGAATGCCCCGCGAAGCTAGTCCGTCCCGCCGGCCGCGCCGGGAGGAGGCGGAGGAGCTGCGCCCTTCTGCTGGTTCCTCTCGGTCAGGAGACCGAGGTTATCGACGCCGGCCGAACGCACTTCATCCACGGCCTTCACCACATCGCCGTATTTCGCGCGGGCATCGGACCGCACGAACACGGTCTTATCCAGGCGATTGGCGATCTGGTCTTTGACGGCGGTGGTGATCTCAGACAGCCCTACCTGCTTGCTCCCGAGATACATCTTGCCGTCGCGCGTTACGGCCAGAATCACAGCGTCGTCCTTGTCGGCGTTTTGCATGTCTTCGGCGTTGTTCACCTTCGCCATGTCCACCGACACGCCCTTCTGCAACATGGGCGTGACCACCATGAAGATGATGAGCAACACCAGCATGATGTCCGCCATCGGAATCACGTTGGGTGACGCCATCACCGGCGGTGCTTTAGGTTTGTAAGCCATGTGTTACTTCTTTCCGCCTCGACGAGTAATGAAGTAGTTGATCAGCTCCATCGAGGAGTTGTCCATTTCCACGTCGAATGCTTCCACTTTGTTCGTGAAATAGTTGAACGTCCACACCGCTGGCACGGCCACGAGAAGACCCAGAGCGGTGGTGACCAGCGCTTCGGCAATACCGCCGGCGACCGCCGATAGACCGGTTGCCTTCGAAGCCGAAATGCCTTTGAACGCGTTGATGATGCCCATCACGGTGCCGAATAGTCCGACGAACGGCGCCGTCGACCCAATCGTTGCGAGCCCGGAGAGGCCGCGCTTCATTTCCGCGTGAACGATGGCGACCGAGCGCTCCAGACCGCGCTTCGCCGCTTCGATCACTTCCTCGTCGCTCACTTGTGCGGACGCCGCCTGGAATTCGGAAAGCCCCGTCGCGACAACCTTCGCGATGTGGCTCTTCTTGTTCCGCTCGGCAATCGAGATCGCTTCGTCGAGCTTGTTGTCCTTCAGCGCGCCGGCCACCTGCTGCACGAACACGCGGGACTGCTTCCGCGCCGCGCTGTACATCAGCGCCCGGTCAATCATGATGCCCACCGACCACGCGGACATGATGAAAAGAATTGCAACGACAGTCTTGGCCGGGTAGCCCATGTTGTGCCACATCGTCACCAGGTCCCAGCCCACTTCCGGTTGCCCCTGAAAGATCACTGCATTTGCCCAAAGTAAAGTCGCAAACATAGAGTTGCTCCTCCTCCATTTCCACGAACGATCGCGGCAGCCAGATTCTGCCGGTCGGCAATTCTCTTCAAACCGGCTCCGTCCCCCCAAGAGCAGGGCTGAGCCTTGCCCTGCCTAACCGCCTAGCGTAAATACGACGGATATCGTTGTGTCCACTTCCACCGGATCACCGTTCAGCTGCGTCGGTTGATAGCGCCACTGCCTCACGGCATCCATCGCCGACTTCATCAGGAGCGGCGGACCGGACACGTACTGAAGATCCTGAACCGTGCCGTCCTTGCCGATCACCGCGTGAAGAATCACAGTGCCGGAGATATGCGCTGTCTTCGCGATCGGAGGATAGACCGGCATAATCTGCCGCAGCATCTTCGCCGCCTGGACGTTGCCACCGACGCGAATGCGCGACGGCGTCGCCTTCGGCGGAGGCGGCAAGTTCGAGCCCACGCCACCGATAATCC
>JBARFX010000041.1:0-30668 GCA_049797655.1 Candidatus Acidiferrales bacterium
GATCGGAAATGCGCGTGCGATCGCCTGAGAAGATACGGATCTTTTCGTGGTACGTCGGCAGCGTCTCTTCTTCCAGTGTGCTGAGTTCTTCGTACAATTTCTCGCCGGGCCGCACGCCCGTGAATTCGATGCGGACGTCCTCAGGCCGCCGCCCTGAAAGCAGAATCATATTTTGAGCGAGATCGACGATCTTCATCGGCTGCCCCATGTCCAGAACAAAAACCTCGCCGCCGCGGCCCATCGTCGATGCTTGCAGGACCAATTGGGCAGCTTCGGGAATCGTCATGAAGTAGCGGCGCATCTCGGGGTGGGTAATTGTGACCGGCCCTCCTGCTGCGATCTGTTCCTTGAAAATTGCGACGACACTGCCATTACTGCCCAATACATTTCCGAACCGAACGGATACGTACTTTGTCGTCCCGTTTTGCAGAGAGCTCACCAGGAGTTCCGCGATGTGCTTCGTCAATCCCATGACGCTGGTTGGGCGAACTGCCTTGTCCGATGAAATGAGGACGAAATCGCCCACGCCGAACCGCGCGGCCATCGTCGCCACGTTGTACGTGCCCAAGACATTGTTCTGAAATGCTTCGAAGACGTGCGATTCCATCAGCGGAACGTGCTTGTAGGCGGCTGCATGGAAGACAGTCGCGAATCCATGCGGCTTGAACAGCTCGGTCAGCCGGGTCTGATTCAGGATGCTGCCAATGGCGGGCTCAAAAGGGACATGGGGAAAGGTCGCACCGAGTTCGCGAGCGAGGTAAAAGAGTCCAGTCTCGGACACGTCGAACCCGACCAGCCGCTTGGGGCCGAATCGCGCGATCTGGCGGCAGAGCTCGGAGCCGATCGATCCCGCGGCGCCCGTGACCAAGACTGCTTGGTTTTCGATCTTGGCCCGTACATTCGCGTCCTCAAGCGAGATTTGGGTGCGGCCCAGAAGGTCCTCGACGGCGACCTCACGTACCGGAGCAAGCGTCGCGCTGCTGGTAACGGCTTCCGCAAGTGCAGGCACGGTTCGAAAGTTGAGTTGCGCCGTGGCGCAATGATTGAGGATTTTGACCATCTGCGGGCCGGTTGCCGAAGGAATCGCGATCAGGACGTGTTGAACACCGTGCTTCGCCGCAACTTTTTTGAGAACGTCTCCAGTTCCCAAAACTCGCACTCCGTAAACCGAGAGCCCTGTCTTTGAGGCGTCGTCATCAACAAATCCACAGACTTTGTATCCGATCGTTGGGTTCGCTCGCGCCTCACGAAGCAACATGACGCCGCCTGCGCCCGCACCGTAGATCAGCGCGCGACGGTCATCCGATCGGCGGAACGTGACCAATGCCTCGGCGAGCATCCTCACGACGAGCCGGATTCCGGTTGTAATCAGCAGGCAGAGGACGAAGTCGATGAAGTAGATCGATCGCGGAAAGCCGCGGGGGGCGACCAGGCGGATAATGATCGCGCTCGCTGCAGAACCGCTTACATTGGCGGCCAGCAATGTGAGCGCGTCCGGCATCGACACGAACCGCCACGCTCCGCGGTTCACAGCGAACAGTTCAAAGACCAGAGTTTTTATGACCAGCCAGATAACAAGGGCGTAGACAAGGTGCTCGATTTGCCAGTACGGGATGGAAAACTCGAATCGCAGAAGAAAGGCGGAATACCCGGAAGCGGCAAACAAGACCGCGTGAACGATGGCGATCACAATCGAACGCAGTTTTGCTTTCAGCGACGATGATAAAAGGCCTGTATTTGGCACCATGACTCCCTTTCACACGGTATTAGGATTTTTAAGATGACTTTGTCTGAAGAGGATCGTCTGGGCGGGGCTGGCCAAGTAAAACAGATGGGCTGGGGGAGCGTTCGTCTGCACTTTCGGATACGGGTTCGGGAGTTTCTTCCGAATAAGCTCTTGGGGATTGCTTGTCACCGACGTTTGCGATCTGAAATGGAGCACGGTACGCGGGGAAATGTGTTCTGGACATCTCACCGCATCTGAGTTTTGTGGACTGCCGCTGTCGCTCGGCTGTTAGATCGTCGTAAGCGCTCCGATCCAAAATCCAGCGGCACGTGTAAAACGGATAAAAGGCATCGGAGAACAGCGCCTTGAATCGGAAGAGCGGATCATCGCTGCGGCTTCCTCGTCCGCCGCCAAGATGAAGGAAGCGATTGCCACGGGAACGAGCCCAGATCTGTGCTTCGTGGATCAGCAGTTTGCTGGGAGATAGATGAGCAAAACGATCGTCAGTCGCAAGCAGGTGTACGTTCACGATCCCCGAGTATTCGATCAGGAGTGCAGCCGCCGCGATTTCACCTTCGTAGCGCGTCACCATCAAGCTGCCGTGAGGCCCAAGCGCCGCCTTGAGCTGCTTAAACTGACGCGCAGGAAAAACGTAAAAAGAAGAGCTTCCGTTGCGTTTCATTGTCTTGTAGTAGAGACGGACAAAGTCGTCGAAGCACTCCCAATCCGGATCGGGTGTCGTAGTCATGGATAGGCTCATAAGACGCCGCAAAGCTTGCCGCAATTGCCGCTTGTAAGAATTCCAAGTCTCGTCAGCAGAAGCCGACAGATTGATCGCGACGGTGGTGCCTTCGCCGCAGCCCTCGTCCACGAGCCGGGCTGCTTCGCCATCGTCTCTGAGGTGGTGCAGCCAGCGGTGATTGCCCAACAACGGGTGCAGCCGGGTAAAGACGCTGACGATGGACTGCGACCGCCACATCTCAACTAACGCACTCCACGCCGAAGCCAGGAATGCTTCATCCTGGTCGCATCCGCATCCGATCGGACCTGCGTAGCCGTACACCGACGTGATATCGCGGAGATTTCCATCGGCGGTACGCTCGAAACCTTCAATCTCCTGCACAAGGTACGGCCATGCGACGAACTTGTCGGCGCTGCCATACACGGCGAGCCAGGCCTTTCCCCGGCCGAAACACTCCGAAATCTGGTGATAGTTCGCGGTATGAAAGAAATCGTGCTGAGCGCGTTCCAGATACTCGCCCCATTCGGCGCTCGAGGCAGGGACAATCGCCAAAGACTTCGCCGATTTCACGATCGTGGGAGATTGCCCTTCGCCGCTCGCTCGGTTCGACGGTTCTCCTAGATATGAGTCGCCCGGATTGCGACGCCGAATCACTCGCGCCGGCGTGCCATAGACGACGACGCGATCTGGCACATCCTTCAGCGCTGTCGCACCGGCACCGACGACTGTATGGTCACCAATCGCGATCGAGTGCGAGAGAACAGCGCCAATGGCTATGGCTGAGAACGCGCCGATCTTCACTCCCCCGCCAGTCACCGCCCGAGGAGCAAGACTCGAAAACTGGCCCATGCGTGAATCGTGGTCCAGCGAGGAGGAGGTATTGAGTATGCAGAATTCCCCAATTTCGCAACCCGGGTTCACCACCACGCCTGCCATGACTACTGTTCCGGCTCCGATCGAACAGTACTTGGCAATTTGCGCGGAAGGGTGAACGGCGGTGACGAACCGAATTTTCGGAACAATTCGCTTGATGCGAGTGACCATACGGCTTCGGACCCAGTTATCCCCGATGCCGACGATCACGCTATCGCAAATATTTGCGGCTACAAGCGCGGGCAAATCCTCATCGCTTCCGATCACCTGGTAGCCGAGAACCTCTGACCCGGGAGGCTTGAGACTGTCGAGTAACCCGACGATGTGGCAGCGGCGCTCCGCTTCGAGAATGTCAACCACAACTCGTGCATGCCCCGAGCAGCCTACTACCACGACACGAGGCTTCTCCGGAGAGGCGACCTCGTGTGTGGGCGCAAACGAAGGGGTAATCGCGTCGCCGTTCCCGCCATTCAGCGCGACAGCTTCGATGACAATTTTGGGGGGTTGTTCCATACGTTAGCGTTCCAAAGCGTGTGAGTCAGACGCCGGTGAAAGAGCACGTTCTCTTTGAACATCCAAAGGAAGCAGCGGACGATTGTCGTGCGGAGCGGTTCCCCGCTGCGTGAGTACGATCCAGATGGTCGCAAGTAGAATGCGGAAATCGAGGTGCCACGACATGTGGTCCACATACCAGACGTCCATTTCGAGCCGTTCGTCGAAGGGCAGGCAGCTCCGCTGATGAATCTGGGCCCACCCGGTGAGACCGGGACGCACGGAATGTCGGCGGCGTTCGGTCTCCGTGTAATACGGCAAGTATCTTTCGAGAAGGGGCCGGGGCCCGACCAAGCTCACATCGCCGCGCAGGACATTCCACAATTGAGGCAGTTCGTCCAGGCTCGTCCGGCGGAGGAACGCGCCAATCCAGGTTAGCCGGTGTTCGTCTGGCAGCAGTTGGCCGTTCGTGTCGCGATCATCTGTCATCGTCCTGAACTTCAGGCATACGAAAGACGCTTCATTCAAGCCGGGCCGCGCCTGCCGAAACAACACCGGCTTTCCGATGCCTAAGCGGACTGCCACGCTGATCAACAACATCACTGGCAACGCGATGGCGAGCGCAAGCGCCGCGCCCAGAATGTCAACGAGTCGCTTCACCTTCGGATACCAACGGCCGGACGGCGAGGGCGACGGCACGCCTATGCCTCGGCTGATAGAAAACTTCGGCCCGCCGGCACAGCTTTGGTTTCCAGTGACCGAACCGCGTTCTCGAGCGACTTGCATACGAAACGAACCTCTCCTTCAGACAATCGATTGAAAAAGGGAATTGCTATCGTTCGATCGGAAACGTGTTCGGTGACCGGAAAATTTCCCGGCTTGAATCCGAATACGCGCCGGTACAGCGGTTGCAGATGAATCGGCGGAAAATAATTTCTGCACTCGACGCCTTGTTTCCGGAGGTCGGAGATGATCCGATCGCGGTCACTCCGCAGGAAATCGTCGGCCAGCTGCACAACGTACACAAACCAGCTAATCGTTGCTCTCGGCTCCGTCAGCTGGGGTCGAACGATCTGAGCGGAGGGCTTCAGCAAATTATCGTAGAGTTCGGCAACGCGAGCGCGCGCCGCGAGAATTGCATCAAGCCGCGCGAGCTGCGATAGTCCCAACGCACAGTTGATGTCGCTGAGGCGATAGTTGTATCCGAGACGGTCGTGTTCCAGATACCCGTCCACGTCCGAGCGTCCCTGGTTGCGCCAGCTGCGACAGCGCTCCGCAATCGTCGGATCATCGGTAACGATGACGCCCCCTTCGCCCGTAGTTACTTGTTTGTTGGGGTAAAAGGCGAAGACGCCGGTCTGGCCAAACGTTCCGACGGGCTTGCCTTGATACTGAGCGCCAATCGCTTCACAAGCGTCTTCGATGATCGCGAGGCCGTGTTTGTTGGCGATGTAAGTGATGTCGGCGAGCGCACACGGCCTTCCAAATACATGCACGGGCAAGATGGCCTTCGTGCGCGGGGTGATGGCATCCTCAATTCTTGAAGGATCCATGTTGAATGTCACCGGGTCGATATCGACGAAGACGGGCGTGGCTCGCTCAAAGAGAATGCAGTTCGCAGACGCTACAAAGCTGAAAGGCGTAGTGATGACCTCGTCGCCCTCGCCGATGTTGGCCGCCTTCACGCACAGATGAAGGCCGCTGGTCCCGCTGTTCACGGCAATTGCATAGCGGGATTTCGTCAGTTTTGCTACTGCTTGTTCGAACGCTGCAACCCGGGGGCCGAGGCTCAAGGCTCCTGAGTTCAGCACCTCAAGCAACGCGGCGCGATCTTCATTTCTAATGTCGGGCGACGATAGCGGAATTCGCAATGTCCATCTCCTGGATTCTGGTTTTTTTCTACGTAGCTGGGTGGGTTACTGGGCAGCCCTGTGGACCTGTTCTTGCGCGGGCGGAACCTCTGCAGTCTGATCCCGTCCGAATAAGTTCGCTGACCAATCGCCGGCTTGAGCGGCCACGCGACCTTTGGCCGATTGGCGGCCGAATCGTGTTTCGATGAGACGGCGGTATTCACCGAGAACTCGCACTGCCGTCTTGTGCTCGGAGAAACGATTCGAGATAAATTCGCGGGCCGCAAAGCCGATCCGGACGCGCAAGCCAGGATCCTCAAGCAGTTCGCGGATTGCGACGATGAGGGCTTCTGCGTCTCTCGGCTTCACAAGCAACCCCGTCACTCCGTTCCGGACTGCATCAACACATCCAGGCACCCGCGTCGCCACAATCGGCACTCTCATGGCGCCGCACTCGATCGCTACCGTTGACAGTCCCTCCCGGTATGTGGGAAGCACGCAGACGTCAACAGCGGCATAGACCGCAGGCATGTCGTTCAGCCATTTTCCGGTAAGGTGAACGCGGGGATCGTTCGTGAGTTTCTCTGCAAGTTGGGATGGCACCGGATGAACCGATTCAAAGTATCCGCATAGAAAAAGGTGAGCGCTGGCGAATTCAGCTCGCAGTGTTTCCCACGCGGCTGCCAGCTCCGCGACTCCTTTGTCCGGGACGAGCCGGCCAATGTAACCAATCACGGGCGAATCCAGAGGAATGCCATAACGGTTGCGGATGCGAGTCCTCTTGGCTCCGGTATCCGCCTCAGGATCAAATTTCTCGATGTCAACTCCGCGAAGATGGCCCGACCCGAGGACCCGCGCCTTGTTGCTTCCGGCGAATCCATTGGCAATCAGGAATCGCCGTACGCTCCGGCTTACGCATAACACCTCGGTCGCGAGGCGGCAAGATATCCAATCGGTGATAGCGAAGAGAATGCGACCCAGACCTCGCTGCGACGTGATGGGCAGCCCGTCGACGGTATAGATCCGAATCGGGACACGCGCGAAACAGGATGCGATCATTCCCAGCAGGCCAGCTTTTGGTGTGCGCGTCTGCACAATCGTGGGCCGAATTTTTCGCAACAGCCGCCAAAGTTGGACTAGTGCCTTCAAGTCAGCGAACGGGTTGATCGCGCGGGTCATCACGATGTCGTGTCTGGTGCCCCTCAATTCGCTATGGCCCGGAAATTCCTCAAGCCCGGGCGAAGTGATGATGTGAACCTCGAAACCCTCTGTGGTGAGGAATCGAATTTGTTCGACCAAGAACGACATCACTGTTTCTGGAACAGTGGCAATGATCGCGAGTTTCACCGGGCGAGAGAGGATCGAAGATTCTCCTGCGTCTGCGCTACGCGCCGCGGTCGAAGAGGCTCGCACAGTTGCTACTTCGTCCGATGAGACTGCGTATTGAACGAGACGACCCGTCATCGAAGACCTTCAGTTGGCATGGCTTTTCTGTCTTCCCGAGGGCTCTGCTTCGATCGTGCATGCAAGCGACCGCGACTCCACTCCCGCGTTGCCTCCCGAACGTGAGTTAAGAATTGGCGCCGCCGGGAACGCAGGATCGAATCGTGGTAGTCGCGGGCTCGCGCAAGATTTTCGGCAGACAGGCGGTTCATTCGGCCGGGGTTTGCGAATACCTCTCGAATCTTGCTTGCAAGTGCGACGGTATCGCCCCGAGGTACAAGCTCCCCGGGGCCAAGCAGCTCGGGAATACCTCCGACCGCGGAACCGAGGCACGGAAGCGCGCGCGCCATCGCCTCAATCATTGCCCGCGGCAGGCCTTCCGTTTTCGACGCAAGCACGAACAAATCTGCGTGATCCAATATTTCCCGCACCGCCGCGCCCGCTGGAACGTGGCCGACGAAATTAACGTACTCCTGGATTCCGCAACGTTGCGCACGCGTTTCAAACGAAGCGCGACACCGGCCATTTCCCACGATCGCAAGCTGAAGCTCCATTCCGTCGGTGATGCAAGCGGCCACCGCATCGATTAAGACGTCGAAACCCTTATAGGGGACTTCCAGCGTTCCCAAGCTGACGATTCGCATCGGCCCGGGTCGCGCTCCGAATCTGCGCGGCTCGCGGCAGTAGGCGTCATCCCGCAACTCGATGCTCGAGTAAGTTGTCGTGAAGGCAGAATTTCGAGGCGGATAGCGATACGGGAGTATGCCGCCGGCCACGTAAGCAACAGCGCACGCACGCTGGCACTGCCGCTTCAGCTGATCCGTCATCATCCATCGAAGGACGGGACGCAGGGGATGCTCGATCGAGCCGGGCGCAAACACTTCATAAGGATCGCCGATTACCTCGACGCCGAACGGTTGTTCGGCGGCCAGGTGGCGTTTCACATTGTTCGCAATCGGCGAAGCGGCGCGCAGCACCACCGAATCCGTTCTCAGCAGGGCGTCTCGTATCGTCGCTCTCACAGCGAACTGCTTTCGTAGGTACTCGAGAGGGCCCACATAATAAGGAAGCTCCTCAAATGTGACGCCTTCGCCGTCGGCCCGCTGAGAGGACGCCGGAGCATCCGTTACACGGGTGACGCGGCCCAGCACGCGCACATGATCGAAGACGTCTAAATACCTCGTCCAAAATGAATAGGCGCCCGCTCCCGACGACCACACTTTGCCGTCCGCAGTTTTCCTGAAGCGTTCTTCCGACGAAACCAGGATTTGCATTATTAGAATCTAGCGATGAGTTGGAACAAACGCGTGAGTGAATGACTTACGTCTGAACGAGCAAACGATTACGACCAGGAACGGAAGAAATCCGTCCTTGGCGAGACCGAAGATCAAGTTATCGGAATCGCCAGACAATGCTGCGAGACAGAAATACACGCCGAATGGCACCAACAGGTATCTTGCGTCGCCCGGCAAAAGAGTGAATGTGCGACTTCTAAACCAACCGACAAGCAATCCGAAAACCGCAAACGCGAAGGGTACCGACACCGGACCGAAATTCAGCATCGCCTCTCCCGCCAGGCCGTACACTCTCGAAGACCACAATTCGCCCGGCACATACCCTCCTGTGCCGACCTCGATTTCTGTCCCTTCCTTTAGTTTCGTCTCCGGTTTCTCGGGAAGAATCGCGCTCGGGATCAGCAGCGCCAGCGCGCCAATGTAGGTGCGTCCCTTGGCGTAGGTGTAGTCCTCGGCGTCGTTCACCAGCCTGTAGAGAATAAATGCCTGCACGTCGGATCGGCCGAAGTCACCAAGCACCAGAGCCTCGGACGTGCGGCCGGTATGTTGGGCGATCCGGTCGCGGTCCTCGGAACTGGACATTGCCTCGGTCGCGTTCATTCCCATGTCTTTGTAGAAGCCGTAGAAGTACATGAACGCAAACAGAAACGCACAGCCGACGTATATCAGTTTTCTGGGAACGGGCCGCACCAGAAAGTGAATGCAGCCCACCACCCAAAACAGCACTTGCACAGTTTCGCTGCGGCTGCCGCGCAGGCCTCCGAACAGCATTTGCACCACGAACAGTAGGAATATCGCAAAACCAACGAGCGCCCAACTTACTCTCTGCCGCCGCATCTTCAGGATTACGTAAAACGCAGCCAGAATCGGCGCACTCTCCGAAATCATGAAGACCCATCCCAGACCGATGAAAACGGTTGGGTTATTCAGGCGCGCGTCCATGTAGCCGGTGATTCCTCCCATTCGCACGTACACCCAAATTTGAGCGGCCACGGAGACGAGCAGGCACAATGGAAGAACAATGCGAAGCCTCGTCTTGTCGATCTCCCAGAATGTCTCTTGCGATTTGGTCCGGGCTTCGAAAAATTGCCGCCCCATCCGGTAGCAGACCACGCCAACCAGATTCAGAAGGCCCATATAGCCAAGCCAATCTCGCCAGTCGGGAGGAGGAGCCACCTCGTGCATCCAAAAGTCCCACTTCACGTGCAACAGCGGTGCAAGGAAAAAGAAATGGAAGCCCAGAATCCCCAACAAACCGACGGGATCGTAAAGGTCGAGTTTCCCGCTGAACCATTCGATCGCGTCGGCGCCCATGAGAACTCCACAGATCGCGACAGGAATCACGAACCAGTGCACCTCTTGGCTCGACGCAGCGCAGAATGCACCTACGATGATTGCAACTAGAAGACATGAAACCAGGAGAGCGCCAAAGCGCTCGGTGTTCACGCGTTCGAGCAAAGGTCCGCCCCAAGCGAGTTCGGCGTTTCTCGGCCTGTAGGTCATGCTGTTCATTTATCGTTTGCTCTATGGTTTATCGATTCGCGTGAGGCGGGCCCGATCACGCCGCGAATGCAGTCAGGAAGGAGTCTCGCCCGGCTGAGCGATGCCATTCCGGTAAGCCGTCCCCATGAAATCGCGTAGCGCTGCTTTGGCCGATGCTGCCGCCCGGTAGAGCGACGCTACAACCGAATCCAGGATCGTATCCTCGCGGCCCTCATACTGATCAATGACCGCATCGAAGGTGGAAATCGCTTCGCGGAAACGCGCCACATTTTTCTGGAAGGCCCGAATGTCTTCACGCTTCCAGGAGTTCACATGGAAGCAAATCGTCCACACTCCGCACGGGCGCCGTCGGAAGCTCCAGAGCTGTTGTGGAATCCAGGTCATTCCGAACCGATCAACGTATGGGAGCAAGGAGAATCCGTCGGACACATATCGCAGGCCTAGCCCGAGCAGCAGCTCTACAGTGACTGAGTCAAAGGAGTGCGCCGGCGCGATCCAGACTTTGGATGCTATTCTCTCCGTTTGGAAAATCGAAAGGCCGGATCTGAGTTTGCTCTCCTGTGCTTTGCGAGAAACTCCGGCAAATTCACTGCGAGAATTGACCCTCAAAATTCCCGAATGCCTGGTCACGAAACGATGTTGCCAGCCATGCATCGCGATGGTCCAGCCGCTTGACTGCCACTCGCGGGCTCGCTTCCAAAAGTTCGGATTTGGCGTGCAAACGCGCAACAAGTCGTCCTGATTGTCCGGCACAACCGCGAGGATTGGCTTTACGTCTTGGTCGCGCAATATTTGTTCTACTTCGTCCCAGACGCCCCAGTTCATCGTGGGGCAGACGTCGTCAAATCGAAGCAGGTACTGAGCTTTCATGTTGTTCCTGAGTGCGGATCATTGGACCGTTATTCGCGGCTCGCTTTTGCCAGAACCGCCGCTTGCGCCGGTGAAGAAACCATAGAGCGACTCTTCCCTTCAATGTAACGGGTAGTTCACAGTTGAACTCATTGCGGACCACGCCCCCAAACTCAGCCTTGAACCCATTGACCCGTAGTTTCTCTTCGTCTTCAGAGCCGGTGTAGTAGCCACCGAAGTCAAAATAGCGAATCCCGGCATTTCGAAATCGCAAAATGTCGCTCCAGTATAAGAAGCGATTTGCGTATCCGATCTGGGTCCGGCGGCTGTGGTCGCTCGTGGCTCTATGACCGACGCCGGCATACAGGCCGCGAACCCGCGACGGCGTCAGGATGTAGCTGCTAGCAGCAAGTATTTCCCCGGAGCCGTCACGTATAAATGAAACATCGAGTGCCCCTCTCCCGCCCAGAATCGAAAGCCGCTCTCGACTTGCCTTGGGCAGATCTTTGAGCGCAGCGCAACGGTCGAAGTGGTCTGCAAATTGGCGGATCGCGTTTGAATCGCCATCGGCCGAAAAGACGTAGTTGATTTCGCCCTTTCGCGCAGCCTCCGCGCCGCGGCGAATCTTATAGCGCGTGTGTTGCTTCATTTTCGCGAGCATTTCTTCCGGCGATTGCAAAAGGTCCAGGACGATTGTGGGGAAAGGAGTACAGACAGCGCCGGCCACTCGAGTCGGCGATTGGTTGTAACGGACGATGTCCGCATCTAATCCAGGAACCGGCTGCTCATCGAAATAGAGGTCAGCGATTCGAACCGAGGATCTGGTGGAGACAATCATCAAGAATTTGCTTCCGCGGCGTAATATTTGTGATCGAGATAAATGCCGCTGAGCGCCTCAAGGCATTTTTGAAGGCCGAACTTGCTGTTCTGCAGGAGCTGAACTTCGTCGCCTCGACGCCGAATGGGGTCATTCAATTTGCGCCTGACCGCGCTTGCCCAACCGTCCACGCCGGCGCTCAGTGGTATGTGCTCGATGAGTTCGGGAATCACGTCGATCTCGTCGGGGACGGTAGTGGACGCAATCACCGGCACGCCAGCGGCTTGCGATTCGATCGCTGCAAGCCCGAGTCCCTCCCAACGTGACGGCAACACAAACACATCCATCGCGGATAGGTACGGCACGACATCCGGTTGGGATCCTGCCAAGGTGCAGCGATCCGACAAACCTCGTGACCCGATGTTCGCGCGGATAGACGGAGCCAGTGGACCCTCTCCGACCAACAGGAGATGAGTATTGGCGCCCTCCCCGATCAACCGTGCAAAGAACTCCACGATGAATGCATGGTTCTTCACAGAGGCAAACCGTCCCACGTGACCGATCACTTTGCGGTCGGGATCTATTCCTAACCTCCGCTTCGCATCGGTGGAAGGGAGCGAATCGAGAAAACGAGCAAAATCTGCGCCGTAATAGAGCAACGTAAAATCTTCTGCGCCTCGACTGCCAAAAAGGGCCTTCCCGGCGTGGTTTGAAATTCCCAGTCGATGCGTGGAATAACGCCGAATCCATCGCCTCATTAACCTCTCGTAGAGTTGGCGCGGAATATTCCACGCTGCCGCTCCAGCCGAAGTGTGGCTGTGGGCAATTCGAATCGGAATCCCTGCTCGGTGCGCGAGCCGCATTACAAACCCACTGAACCAATAGACATGGCTGTGGACGATGTCGAACCCTCCCTGCTGTCGAACCAGCCGTTCGAATTCCGCGGCATACCGCAAGGGATTTCTGGGATTGGCGCAGTGGTGTATCTGGCCTCCGAGCGAGGTGATTTCCCGGTCGTACGCTGACTCCGCATTGCTGTGGACCATAAAGTGCGTTTCGAAACGGTTCCGGTCAATATTACGCATCACGTGCATGAGCCAGGTTTCGACACCACCCCGGTCCATTCCGCCAACCACATGTAGTATTTTTCGACGCATAGCTAGCTCTGTCCGTTCGCGGTCAACGCTGAGGATTACTGGGCTTCCAGAGCCGCTTCGATCCTGATGGCTCCGGCGGTCTTCATCGCCCGCGCACGTTTGCCGAGTGCGCGATAGACCACGATTGCGGTACCGACAAGCTGAACGCACATCGCCACGAGCGCCGCTAGAGCGGCACCGCGCAGCCCGAACCGTGGAATCAAGAAGTGGCACGCCACAAATGATGTTCCCGTCACCGCCAAGAACAAAGGCACTTGGACTCGAAATTGCGACGCAGCCGACATGGCGCATCCGAGGCATGACGCTACGCAACCAACGGCTCCAACCGTCAAAAGCCATAGCAGCAGGTCAACGTGCTCAGCATATTCGGGACGATACAGCAGCGTCAGAACCTGTCGCCCCAAGACCGCGCCGCCCAGCAGCCCGCAAACGCCCATCGCCGCGCAGACTGCTACCGCTTTTGCCAACACAATTTTAAAACTCCGAAGGTCGCCTTCGAAATACAGCTTGGAAAGCCGCGCGAACGCCGCATAGCCGAGCGCCGTCGCGACCATCAGCGCAGCGGCCGGAATGTAGTTCAGCGCTGAGAAGATCCCAAGTTCACGCGGGCCTTCGCTCTTTTCGATGAAATATCGCGGCATATTGCCATTTAGCGAACCGAGGATTGAGACGGCGCCAAGCGGGAGAGCCACCCACAGCACTTGGAATTGCTTCCGCAGGTTCCAGCGCGGCGATATGCGCTCCGTGCAGGTCAGCGTCCGGGTGAATACGCCAGCCAGCGAAAACGTCGCCCGACCGGCATCGTAGGTGAGAAGCACCGCAGTTCGCCCCACGACATACCCCGCCACGCCCCAGAGCAGGTTGCGAGTGAGATACACGGCCAGCGCCACCGCCGAAAGTGACAATAGGCTTCGCAGCATCTGTGATTTTGCGATCCGGTCCATGCGTTCGTGACGTTGTGCGATCGCGAAGTAGTTTTCGCTGATGCAGTCCACCAATTGAGCGACACCGACAACGAGTATCACTTGGGTTGTTGGAGAGCCATACCCCGCAATCGTGCATGCAGCCACCAGCACGACAAGGGCTAACGCGCTCAAAAGCAGCCGGAGTCCAAGAACTTCGCTCGCGGGGTATCTCCCCTCAAGATCCGTGACGTAAATCACACGCAACTGCATGTGGGCGATAAACGTAATCGGATACGCCACGGCCAAGGCAAGCGCAAATCGCCCGACCATCTCCGTGTTCCCCAGCTTCGCAAGCAGCACGATCACTGCCCACTGGCAAAGGGCGTACGTCAGATTACCCGCCAGAGTCCACGCAAAATTGTGGCGTACAGAAAGCCCTCTCTGCGCTATGGGGGGATTCACCGGCGCAGGTTCGTCGACGGCATTTATATACAACGCGTCGCCAGAAAACCCGCTGAGATTGCCCGATTCGGGAGTTACCGCCTCGGACGCTGGATTGTCGATTCCGTACTTAGCCAGAAGCAGCCCATTTGCTCGTGGAGGTTTGTGCAGGACCGTCTGCGGCGTAGATAAAAAAGGGAGGATAGTCCGGGTGCGTTTGCAGCGTCTCCCGCACCTTTCTGAATCCGGCGTTCAGCACCGATTCGTGAAAGGCCGCGTTCTTATAGATCAGGATCGCTCGCCGCGCGCGGCGCCGAAGCGATGCCTCGATGTTTTGCATCACCGAACGAGTCACGCACTGCGGGAAGGGGTTATACATATAGAAAAAGGTATATTCGTCGAGAGCCGTAAAAGCAGCCGCATCGCCGCAAAAAATCCTCGTACGCGATATATGTAGCCTTCGCATATTCGCTTTAGCGATCTGCGCAAGTTCGGGAGATATCTCCACTCCGTCCACTCGAGCAAAGGGATACTTCGCCAGGCTGATCAACGCACCGCCTTTGCCACAACCGAGATCCAGCACTGAATCCGATTGTGAAATCGTAAGCGTATCGAGAAGTTCTTCCAGGTCGGGGCCGCCCGAATCGCTGTACCGGTAACAGTGTTCTTCGGAAAGATCGGTGTCCTCGAGACTTGTCCAGCGGAGGTCGATTCCTCGCAATCTCATTTTCAGCAGGTACGGAACGTGCCTCCACGCCCGCTCGTCGCCCCTCAGAAGCGAGCCGCAATGCGTAATCGCGGATCTGAAATTCATCCTCGTGTTTCGGCAAGGCCGGCTTAGTCGGAATAACTGTCCGTGTATTCTTTGCTGTACTCGGCGTAGTAGGAGTGCGCACTCGAGCGGGGATCCCAATCGTTCAGTACCAATCCCAGCACGCGAATGTCATCCGCAGCCAGGCGCCGGTGTGTTGCAGCCGCCGCCTCCCGGGCCGTGTGTCCGGCGCGAGCGACGAGGATCACTCCATCTGCGAGCCGTCCCAGGACGCGCGCGTCGGCGGCCGGGAACACAGGCGGCGTGTCGACCAGAACAAAGTCATACTCATTCCTTAGCCGCACCAACAGCTTCGCCAGTTCAGGCGAATAGAGAAGTCCGGAGCTCAACGGTCCTGCCGGCCCGCTGGCTAGCACCGAGAGCCCTGGCACGCCCGTCTTCTGCACACAGGCTTCCAGCGACTGTTCGGCCGCCGGACGCTTCTCCAGCAGTGTCGTCAATCCGCGTTCATTTTCGAGATCGAAATACTTGTGCAACCGGCAGCGCCTGATGTCGGCGTCGACCAGCAGTACGCGCCGCCCCAGCAGCGCTAACGTCAGTCCGAGATTCGCTACGACGGTTGTTTTTCCTTCACCAGGCCCGGGACTCGTCACCACCAGAAGCTGGGGCACGCCTGCGTTCGGGCTCGCAAGCAGTGAAGTCACAACTGCGCGGCATGATTCGAGAGCCAACAATCTCTCTTTGCCCGGATTCGTCAGCCACGTTGAGAGGTGCGGCGAAGAGCTGTCTTGCTGTCGGCCCCATTGCATCGCCCCCAAGCCTGGCATCTGGTTCAGAAGCCCGGGAACAGGGTGGCCGGGCGAATGGAGAAGTCCCGTGCCACTCGCGTCACGCATCATCACTCCCATTTCAGCGAGGCCCAGGTAGTGATTTCCTTCGCCGGGCTCACGCAAACTCGAGTCCGCACCGTCTCGCACGATTCCCAAAAGCACTCCCCACATCGAACAAACCGCCATGCCAAGCGCGCAACTCAGAAGAGGCTTCGGGCTGTACGGCAGCTTGGGAGGTTGTGCCGAGTCCACGATACGCACGTTCGTAGTTCCGACTGCCGATGCGACCGACGCTTCCTTCACCTGCTTGAGCATCTCGTCGTAAGCCTGCTGGTTGCTCTCCATTTCATGTTCGAGAATGTTGTATTGAACCGACCGCTGCCCTAAGTCAGTCACTACGCCTGACTGGCTCGCAAAACTCGATGTCAGCAATTTCTCTCGCGTGGAGGCCGCGTGATATTGATTCTCGGTCCGCTCAACGACGCTCTGTTCCTCTGTATGAATGGCTGCCTGGACCGAACTAATCTCGGAATCCAGGCGCTTAATCTTTCCGTAATCGCCTGTGTACGTCGCCGCGAGTTCCGCGCGCTGTCGCTGCAGCTCGGTCAGTTTGGATTGGTATTCCCGCAGCAAGCCCTGACTCAGCTCATCCGGAAGTCCGTGCGGCAGGCTCTTCTTAGCCATCTCGTATCGCGCTTGAGCGGAGATTCGGTCCGCTTGCGCTCGTGAGAGCTCATCCTGGATTTGGCTCAACTTCTCGTCGGCAACATTTTTCTTGTCGGACGTAATCATCAATCCCGACGTTCTCGCATATTGCTGAAGCGCATCTTCCGAAGTGCGCAGCTTCTCTTTGGCGTCTTCCACAAGCCGCGCCAGAGACTGGCCGGTGCGCTGGCTCATTTCCCAGCGCGCCTTCATATTTTGCTCGATGTATTCGGTGCAGACCTGATTGATGAACTCGGCGGCCAGTTGTGGATTGCTCGAGTCGGCCGTAATCTCAAGAACGCGCGTCTGACCAATCGCGCGCACTTTCATCGTGTCGGCGAGCTTCTTCGAATCCTCATAAGTGAAACTGGGCGGCTCCTTTGAGAGTCCGACAAGCCGTTTGAGCCGCCGAAACATTGATTCGCTCGTCAGCGACAGCTGTGCGGCCCGCGCCGGCATCCGCTCTCTCACCGGATCGAGCACGCTGTCGCTCTCGATGATCTTCAGCTGTGTCTGCATATCGTTGAACGTGCCGGAAAGTCCCACTTCATTTACGGGCAGCACCTGCTTCATGTTCAGAAAATTGTCGTTCAAGTCTTGGACTTCCAGCGTTGCCTTTGCCTCGTAGAGGCGCGGCTCGAGGAAGGTTGCCACGAGGCCAACGACGATGCCGATGACGGCCCATCGCACCACGGTCCAGCGATACCGGCGCAGAATTTCCCAGTACGCGAACGGATTCGACGACGCGCGCCGCGTGTAGTCGTAGTCCAGGTATTGCACTGCTGGTGCCGGGTCGATCGGGAGCAGTTCGGTAGAACGTCCGGGAGGCAAGCTTAGATTTCTCATTTTGATTGCTCAGTAGGCTATGATGGATTTAAGAACAAACTTCAGTGAAAGATGGCAACGCCTGTTCCCGTCTGGATGGCAGCTTCCAGCACTCGGTAGGTCGCCGTCTTCGCGCCGCTATTAGGGACGAATAATATATCGTTTGCCAGGAGAGGTACGTCCGGAGCTGACCCGGAAAGAATTTTCGACAGATTCACCGGAATCTCTTGTTTAGCGCCCACCGCTCCGCCACGTACGATCTTGGCGCGCTTCGGTGCCGACGTTTTCTGCAGCCCTTCTGCCAGCGAAACCGCCTGTAGCACGCTGATGGGTCCACGGTCGTTGAGAACGAATCCGCCAGCCTTGTTAACGGCTCCGACGACGTAGACGAGGTCGGCCCGCGGCACTGTAACAACGTCGGTGGGCTTCACGAGAATGTTGTCCCGAGGACTGCTCGCATCCATCAACTTTTTCACGCTCACGTCCGCAGTGCTAAATTCTCCGGAGGGATCTACTTTTGCTGTTGGAAGCGGGATGGGGCCCCACGCGCTCGAACGCGTGATGTTGACGGTGCTTCCGCCTTCGTTTCGGATTCCGCCCGCCCGGGATAGCACTTGCGCCAAAGTGGTTGGCCCCGTGAGGTTGTAAACACCCGGTGTATTTACGGCGCCCAGCACTGAAACTGGCTGGCTCTTGTAGTCAGATACAATGACACTTACATGTGGGTCGCGCACGTATTTCGCCATGGCCTTCGAAAGTGCGGATTCAAAGTCGGTTATGCTCAGGCCGGACGCCTTGATTTTGCCGACCAGGGGCAAATCAACATTGCCGGACCGGTCAATGCGCGCCACTTTCCCATCGATTTCGTCCACATCCAACGCCCGGACTGTAATCTCATCGTCGGGACCCAGAACATAAGGAGACGGCAGCTCTTTCGACGCCGGCGCTTTCGCCGTCGCATCCTCTTTTTTGCTTTGGGCGTACGTTGTCCCCAGGACGAGGACCAAACCGCACGTTGCAACAATCGAGCCGCGCAGCATCCTAAATTTAAAACGTGAATTCATCATTGTTACCTGCTCACCCTCAACAACTGACTTCACTTTATTTGGCGACCGCTTCTTGTGATGTGTCCGGCATCTGGGAACCAAACTGCTTCCGCCGTACACGCCCGTCGAAGTCCCGTGCAGACGGTTCGCGCCATTTTTGCTCGCTCACTCGCTCGACCAGTACCGCGTCAATTTCCGTCGCGGCTGCTTTCCCGAGGATCTCAATGCACACAACCAGCCGGCACAAACTCTTCTTCCGGATCAAAAAGCCTTCTGTTTCCGCGAGAGGGCCCGATTTCACCCGTACTCGATCCCCGAACTTCAAGAACGGGTGAGGCTCAACGATCCCTCCGCTCTGGATGAGACGCCGGACCGCGTCAATTTCTTCTTCGGGAACAATCGCTGGTCCGTCACCTCCGGGCACAACCATGTACACGCCCGGCGTTTTTAAAACATTCAGCCATTCGCTTCCTACTCCTCGAATGAACACATAGCAGGGAAACAGTGGCCGATCGATTAGTTTGTTCCGGTCTTTCCACCGGCTTGCGGTGCGGCACAGAGGAAGGAAGGTTTCGAATCCCTTGTTCGCAAGCACTCGACTGACGCCCTTCTCATGCTGGTGACGAGTGTATAAAACATGCCACCCGGTCCATTTGCGATTTGCAATGGTAGCGATAGCGAGGTCTGTATGCATAAAGCTTCGCCCTGTGACTTACAGGCGCTTTACTAACCCGGTAAGCCAAACCTATTGCCAAGTATCGAGCTGCAACGCGCCACTGTCTGACGCGCCCGCCACTTCCTCGACCTAATTTGCCGCGTCGCCGTCCTCGCTATCGAGAGACGTAATCTTGTCTCCCGAAATCGCGAACCCCCAAATGGCTCCATCAGAAGGACGGCGTTCAATGCGCACCACTCGCCCCGCAATCCTCAGGCAGCCCGTTAAATCCGAAAAAGTGGGGACCGACGCCGTTAGCCCTACTGCAGCGCCTACCGGCGGGCACAGCGGAGCAAATATAAACGCCCCTCGTATGCTCACGTCCCGGCTTCTCCCAGCGGCTTCCCGATAACTTCCGTGGTGATCCCACCACCAGAACACCGCTTCGGACTCGAGCGGAAAACGCAAGTCCCTTCTCCTGGCACGCTCGGTGCCACGTAAGATCCCGTCGAGGGAGTGTGTATGCGTAAATTCTCCCAGTTCGCCCAGTTCTTACGTCAGTTTCTGGGCTCACGTCACGAGGCTACGTGCTCGCTCACTGGCGAACAAGGAAAGGTAAGTACCTCGCGTATGGATTTCTATTCGCTGTTTGTGGAGTCATCCATACTCAGGGGCTCTGCGGGATTTATTCGAGTGGAAATAATGGTGATTGGGTATTCCTCACGGAGCTATCGAGCCCCTGAACCAAGACTGTCCGAAAGACCAGTAGCCAATCTCCGCGGCACCGAGTAGTCTCCTATACGAGCATCGTCGGAAGTGCGGTTTATTCGCCTCTCATCCTGGGCCCACGGCCACCCTCTACCCTCGCAACCGCGCAGCTGAATAAACCATCTTTTGGGGAGCCGAACATAATGAAATGGAAATACCCGTGTCTAGTCGTGCTTCTGTTGTTGCCGTTTTTTAGCGCACGCGCTCAAGTCAGGAGCGTAATTGATAAAGAAGTAGGATCGGTCTTCGAAGTGCCCGACGGGTTTCCATATTCCGACTACGGCGCGTTTGTCGGTTCGGCGCCTGCTGGCTCCCTTGACCCGAATGCGCTGTCCGTCGTCTACGCGCGCTTCGACAAGTTCTCGCAAAGCGACACCACGACAGTCCGCGGGTTTCCTTATTCCGCTCTCCGGCAGTACGAGTCGCAACAAATCGCAGCTGGAAAGTCTCCAATCTTCGTCACCGCCACATACCTGGGCAAGAAGCGCCCTGTGTATTTCAGCTGGTCGTTGAAGCTCGTGAATGGTGTGCCCAGCGCTCCTTCCACAAAATGGGAGTACGCCGTCAACGTGCAGGATACTCGCTTCGTCAATTTCTGGATTAACCGCTACGTTCGCCCCATCCTATGGAATGCTTTTTCTTCAGTTCGAAATGTATGGTTCGAACTTGACGAGTGTGCTTTCAACTGGGGCACTCTCGGCGTCCTCGACGATAGCAACCATTTTGTTGCCGGAGTGCCGTGGGATTCTCCTTTCCCGCAGAACGGCGCCGCCTACTTGAGTTCGGTTGCATCGTTTTTCAATCAGGTAAAGCAGCTCGCTCCCGACATCAAAACGATGCCGAATGTGGGTTCGATGTCGGATCCCACTCAATTTCAGAACGTATTCGCCAGCATTCCCGGAGCCCTCAGCGAGGATATTTATAGCTGGCATGCTTCGCCCACGGCTTATACGCGCAACGCCTGGTATCAGCAAAACTTCTTGGGATTTACTTGGCTAGGGGGGCAGGGCAAAATCGGCGTTCTCCGTGCCAATCTTCCCACCGGCGACTCAAACGCGCTTCGAACATCGTTCGTCGTGTATTCACTCCTGAAGGGACGCAATTTTTTCTTTGCCCCCGGCACCGCGTCCTCTACCAACGTCAATCCGTCCGAATGGGAAGGCATGAGGGCCGCGCTGGGCAATCCAGTGGCGCTTGCTCAAAGCCAGCAGAAGTCTTCTGCGGGAATCGGCTACCGCCTCTATTGGCGGAATTTCAATAACGGGACTGTCTACTTGAATCTCACCGGCAGCACGCAGACCATTCAACTGGACACTCGCTACAAACATTGGGATCCAAACGGAAATGTCGTCACTCAACTCACGATCCCCGACGCCACGGGAACCTTTTCGACCACCGAGACCAACGTCCTTCCCGCCCCGGCAATCAGCCCTCGCTACGCAACGCCTGTTACGGATCCTGTTTTAGTCACGATCTCCGGCGAAGCCTCTGGCGCCACGATTCGATACACGCTCAACGGCACAGCTCCGGGCATGACCTCGCCAATTTATACAGGCCCCTTCGAAATATCAGGCAACGCCGTAGTGCAAGCGAGCGCATACCGAAAGGGCGAGAACCCCAGCTGGCCCTCCATCGCCTCTTTCACCGTTCATCCGTCGCTGCCAACCGTACAGTTCCTTTACGCTTCGCACAGCGGTCCGGCCGGAGCTTACTATCCCGTCCTTTCGCTGAGCGCTGTTCCTACGGAGACTGTCACGGTTCACTATTCCGCTCGCGCACCGAACGGAACGATCACGACCGGGTCCGTCAGCTTCCTGCCCGGAAACACTTATCGTTATTTCCCAGTCACCGTTTCGGGTGCAGCGGGGACGGAAACTTCGATTACGATCAGCAGCGTCACTGGCGCTTCTGTCGGCGTCACGCATACTCTGTTGTATACGGTTCAATAGTCCTCCGAATGCGAATAAACGACGTTGTTACGTGTTGACGCCCAGCACCGAAGCGCCCGGTGCTGGGCGTCAACGCGTTTACGTCAAATCGTTCCACTTTCGCGGTCGTCAAAGCCGATCCCACCCAGCCGATCCCTCGTAGCCTTCACCACACAAGGCGATAGCGCGAATCGGCTCGACCCTCCACCCGTTAAATAACGCAACTGACCTTGATGCTGCCGGACCACAAGGTTATACTTTGTTGGTAGGCCGAAGTGCCGGCGCGAAGTACGTTCCCATCCCCAGTCAGGAACGAGCGCACAAAAAAGAAATGACAAACGATTCGCAAGCTCGCGAGCCATCTCTTCGATTACCGCATAACCGTCTGCATTCTCGCTTGACGGTGGGGTCGATAACGTACGTCGAAGTGTGCGACAAGTTCGGCGGACTGATCCTGAACATCAGCGAGGGTGGAATCGCCGTTCAAATGGCGGAGAAGCTCAGCGGCAGCGTTTTCGCCCGGATGCGGTTTCAACTCCGGAAGTCAGACGAGTGGATTGAAGCCGCTGGAAAAGTTGCGTGGGAGCGTGCGTCCACAAAAGAAGCCGGCATCAAGTTTATTAACCTGTCGGAACAAGCCCGCAATCAGATCAAGAAATGGATACTTGCGGAAGCATCGGTTCAGGAGCTACCGAAATTGCATGGAAGGTTTGACGTGGTGCGGGAGTCGAATCGCGCCACGAACGAACCGGTGCAGCAGAACGAAAAGAAGGTTGCTCCATCGCAAGCTGACGCCGAGTCCGACGAAGCTCTGAAGGTTGCGCGGCTCCGCGCGGCGATGTCGGGCGGAACGCCAAACCCTCACGGAATCCCCAATCGCACGCGCGAGGTGCCGAACCCGGCGTTGTCGTCTGCGGCGAACTTCAACAATGCACCGCAGCCCGGCCCGAGAAACCGGCGAGGCGCCTCATATTCGGCGCCCAACTCGCGCATCGACAAAGCAGCGCTGAATGACCAACTGCGCGCCAGGTTGAACTTTGAAGAGCCGCCTGCCCGCAGTCTTCCAAGGCTGTTAATCGGAGCAGTGATCGCGATCGGATTGGCTGCGCTGATCCTGTTGGGGCCGGTGAATTTGAAAACCGCGCTTACCCGGCTAATCGCGCCTCAGGAAACCGCCTCCACCGCGACGCCAAGTGCATCGCGACCCGCCGAAACGAGCCCGAAGGCCGCGAGCGATTTGCCCGTGCAGCAGCCGGCGCATGCGAATCCCGCCTCGAACCTCCCGACCGATCAGCCAGCGCATGCGAATCCTGGCTCGAACCTCCCGACCGATCAGCCGGCGACTGCGAATCCTGGCTCGAACCTCCCGACCGGTCAGCCGGCCGCGCCTCCGAATCCCGCAAGTGGCGATAAGCCGGAGAATTCTTCTCAACCGGAAACGGACACGCCCGTGTCGTATGCAGAGTCAACTGCGGACGCGCCGGCTAGCCACGGCTCGGCTGTGCGCAGGGGTTCTCAAGCGTCGAGCTCAAAAATCAGCGCGCATGACCTCGCCGAAATTCTGGCGGGGCAACAGCGAGAGTTGGCTCGACAGCGAGCATCCGTTGCGCCATCGGCGCGCACATCGCCGCGCGCAGCCGGGGTCGCGGTCACCGCGACTATGGCCGGAACAGTGGAAGCGAGTTCGCGTTTTCATGCGATTCGCGTGCCGGATGAACTGAAATCGCAAGCGCAGGCGGGCGAAAACCTCGAGGTCGGTCAACTCATATCGAGCCGCGTTCCAGCCTACCCACCCGACGCGGCGCGCCAGGGAATTCAAGGTGTCGTAAGGCTTCGCGCGGTTGTCGATCGCTCCGGCGCTGTGCGAGTCGTCAGCGTGCTGAGCGGGCCTGCCGCGTTAGCTCAACCTTCCATCGAAGCAGCGCGGCAATGGCGATTCGCCCAAACGCTGCTCGCAGGCGAGCCGATGGAAAGCGAGGAGGACATCACTTTCGTCTTCACCCTGCCGGACGAGAGTGCTTCAACAAGATAGCCGCCGGCGATGTCGCGCATTAAGAATGGGCGTCGCTGGTGAGGCGCATAAAGCAGTATCGGAGGCTGCAGGGATGTCGGCGTTAGGGACTCTTGCTTTTCCCCAGGCGACCTGTGGTGATTGCATCGGATTAGGCGAAGGATAAAACAACCATGAGAAAAACGGTCGAGCACGGTTCTCGTATTTCGGTCTTGATAACTGAACATAGCCTTATGGCTTGTCAACTGATGGAAACCGCTTTGGAGCGCAGTCGCAATATTTCTGTCCTGGCTTCGGTAGTCGACGCGTCGGAATGCCTCGACGCTTACAAGAACCTGCGTCCGGACGTCTGCATCATCAGCGCCAGACTGAAGGATGGCCTCACTTCCGGATACCAGTTGACCAAGGAACTCCGGACTCTGGATCCCGACTCCCGCGCGATTTTGCTGCTCGAAACTTCCGAACGTTCTTCCATCATTGCGGCATTTCGAGTTGGCGCTCAGGGAGTTTTTACGCGCAACGAATCCTTCGACGTCTTCTGCAAATGCATTCAGAAGGTTTCCGAGGGTCAGGTTTGCGTCAGCGATGAACAGATGCGCTACCTTCTCGAAACGCTTGCGGGCTCGAAGGAGCCTACGATCACAGACGCCAGCGGAGCGAGTTTGCTCACCAAGAGAGACATGAGCGTGGTTCAACTGGTGGCGGAGGGCCGTACGAACCGCGATATCGCACGCGAGTTGGGTTTGAGTGAGCATACTGTTCGAAATTATCTTTTTCGAATCTTCAATAAGCTGGGCACTTCCAACCGGCTCGAACTCGCGCTGTACGCGATCAACCAGGGAATCCCGAATCGCGGGGAAGTTTCGCCCGGAGATTCATGAGCTGAGGTCGTTCCGAACGCTTCCTCGCAAGCAAACTCCCCGTTTTGCGCGGAGGCGCGTAGGCAGCCGCAGTGGGGGCTGTGGAAAAGCTGATGACGGTGATTTTTGGACCCCCGTTTACCGTAGATTAGAAATGGGGCAATAATATACTTGACTCAGTAAGGCCGTTTTGCTAGTATTGGGCTTGTGAGGAACGCCATGAAGAAGCCCAAGACACTCCAACAAGCAATCGTATATTTTGCCAATCCTGACAACTGCCTCGCGTTCATGGTCGAGCGCCGCTGGCCCAATGGCGTTGCCTGCCCTACCTGTGGCAGCAAGGACATTCGCTTCATTTCCACTCGTCGGATGTGGGAATGCAAGGCGAAGCACTCTCGGAAGCAATTCAGCGCCAAGGTCGGGACTATCTTTGAAGATTCTCCAATCTCTCTCGACAAGTGGCTCGTTGCCGTTTGGATGATTGCGAACTGTAAGAATGGAGTCAGTTCCTACGAAGTGGCACGCGCTATCGGCGTCACTCAGAAGTCGGCATGGTTTATGATGCACCGCATCCGTCTCGCAATGCAGGACGACTCTCCAGTTAAGATCGGCGGCAAGGGGAAAGAGGTCGAAGTGGATGAAGCGTTCATCGGCGGAAAGTCGCGCAACATGCACCAGCATATCCGCGAACTCCGGCAAGTGACAATGGGAGATAAGGGAAAGACTCCGGTGCTCGGACTTCTTGAGCGCGATGGTAAAGTTCGCGCCACTGTTATTACCAGCCGGAAAAAGAAGCTTCTCCAAGCGGAAGTCAAGAAGCATGTCGAGGTTGGAAGCACTCTCTTTACTGACGCGCTGCCTTCCTACCAAGGATTGATTCGAGATTACTACCACCAAGTGATTGACCATGCCGAAGCCTACGTGGACGGAAAAGTCCACACCAACAATCTCGAAAACTTCTGGAGTCTCCTGAAGCGCGGAATCAAGGGAACCTATGTGAGCGTCGAGCCCTTTCATCTGTTCCGGTATCTTGATGAACAGGCATTCCGCTACAACATGCGCAAAGACCCCGATGGCCCTGTGACTGACGGAGAGCGGTTTGATTTTGTTTCTTCTCATGTCCTCGGAAAGCGCCTCACCTATGCCGAACTTACTGGCAAGGTGGGAACCGCCGCGCACTGCTAATCCTTTACGTTTACTTCGCGGGAGGCGGAAGAAGCCTTAGACTTTTTCCGCTTCTTCGCTGCATTTTCCGCATCAAGTTTTCGTTTTACTTCGTCGTGCGAAACAGAGAGAAGCCTGTTAATCGTTCGATCGAATTCATAGAATTCATTCTTTTTGTTCGCCATGGGTCTCCGCTTGTGGGATAGCTGCTGCTTTATCCAAGTACTCCGCTGTCCAAATCTTGGGTTGATGCACTAAATTCCTAGTCAAGGAAATGTAGAGCGGAGAGGGCACTTTCGTGTTGCTGGTAAGCCGGTCTAGCATGTGCCGACGCGCTTCGAACGAAACCATATCTGCCATTTGGAGGGCGGGGTAGGCCATATCATTCCCAAATGTTATCGCCATTATCCTTTCCCGTAGGCGCGGGAAGGTGTTACGGAGCGTGTTGAGAAGCTTATAGCACTTCATCGCATACTGTTCATCGTCATCTATGATGACGCTCACCGATAAGGCTTTGTCAATTCGGTCGATCTTGTCTAGACCCTCCATCAAAAGATTGTAGAATCCAAAAAATAAAGGGTTATTCGTCATTTCGCTCTTGAATGCAGAGTTGGGCATTTTTCTAAAGTGGGCAGCGTCTATTACGGAACCAATGCAAGCAACTGTTGCGTCTCGAATCACAGCCCCAAACTGAGAAAGCATAGCTTCCCTCTTGATTTCCCAAACATCTCCCCATTTTTCTTTTATCTTAATCCACTCGCCGCTTTTATCTCTTTCGGGAGCTACGATACACCTCATGTGCAATGGAGGCACATCCCAAGCGAGGCGCATGTTATTCCACTCCATGCTTACTCTTTCCCACTCAGAAGCGTGGGCCACATAGCCACAAAATGATACATAGTCTGATTGCTCCAGCTTGCCGCTCTCGTCACCATAAATATAAAAATGGGCCACCAAATCCTCCCACTCTACGGGCGATGGCAGGGAATACTTGTAGTGCCGCACTGCCCTTGGCGTGAGGTTCATCCCACACCTCCGCCATCTTCACCTTGACCATCTCCTGAGTCAAGTATATTATTGCCAGAAATGGTGTCGGAGTCATGTTTTCAATGGCTTGCGAGGATTTCTAATCGCGGAACCGTATATTAGAACACCTGTGGAAAACGAGGCGTCATCGAGATTTTGGCTCATGAGGCGTGGCGGTGCGAAATTTGGGCTGCGGTCTGTTTTGTTGCGACTAGAAATTGGCCACGTATTCATTCTGGGCGAGTTAGGTGACTTTTTGATTGGTCGAATGTTGCGATTAGCCGCCACGGCGGCCAGCGTCGCGACGGCGGCCAGGGAAATTCGGGGAATGGGAGGCGGTGAAAAGTGGGGCGCGGGAGACGGGGAGGGCCGGGGCGGGTTTCGGTCGATTGCCACGACGGATGTTAACATAGTGGTTACTAGTTGTCAAGTGACAAAATATGGCTATAGGCGAGCGAAGTGGGGAGGATCGAACGGGTGTGAAAATCACATCCTATAATAAGCATCGCTCGGCTCCTTTCTTCCGAGCCTTGGTCGTCTAACAGCTACCCAGTTTACTCGGCAGAAGGAGCCGGCAACGTCATCTAATCAGCCTGGTCAACGGACTTCCGGTTTACCGCGTCGAACGCTGGCGTGCTGCGATAAAAACGGAAAACCCCGCTCGAGTGCATCCGAGCGGGGTTCCGTTCCCGAGAGTTATGCGATCAGGCTGACGGATGCTTCAGGATATCCGCCAAAGCATGCAACCGAGCTGCGTCTGCCGGAGTCTTCGCCGTGGCGGCGCTTTTTTCGAGCGACGGCGCCATCCTCTTTAACTTCGCAAGGTTGCTCTGGTTCATGTGCGACAACTCTGTGCTACGGATCGCTTCCCGCAGAGCTGCGATTCGGCCGGCCGGCAAAGATTGCGACCGCGCCAGCTGATCCACGTATGCCTTTGCTACGACCAACTTCGCAGGCCATTCGATTTTTTGCTGGTTCTGCACATTCAGTGCAGCCACGCGAACCGTCTTCGCCGCGTCGATTTCGTTCTGGGTGAGGAACTTCGTCGGTGTAAGTTCGAAGACGTCCAGCCCGCGGGCAATTTCCGAACCGTAGATATTGCCGTTGTACCAGTAGGCCGACCAGAGGCCGCCCAGAACGAGCATCTTGGGATCAATCGGCCCGCGGTCGAAGTAAGCAATCTCGAATGGGTGGGACGCGTCGGTGAAGTCCATAACCGAGACGCCGCCCTGATACCAGGCCTGCACCTCAATGTCGCGGCCGGGAACGGGGACGAGCGAACCGTTGTGCGCGACGCAGTTCTCCGTATCGCCCTGCGCGGCCGGCAATTTGTAATAGCTGGCCAGGCTGAGCTTGTCGTCCTTCAGATGGAAGATCGCGTCCGCGCCCCACTTGTTCGGATCCGTGGCACGGCAACGCGCGCCGAGGCCGCCGCCCCACTCGTCAGTAAACACGACTTTGGAGCCGTCGTTTGAAAAGGAGGCCGAGTGCCAGTAGGAATAGTTAGGATCGTTGACCGCGTCGACGCGCTTGGGATGCACCGGGTCCTTGATGTCGAGCAGAATCCCATTGCCGGAGCACGCGCCGGCCGCGAGCCCAATCGCGGAATAGACCGTAATGTCGTGGCACTGGTCGGTGTCCTTCGGCTTCTCCGCATTCTTGCCATGGCTGCCGCCGTTGTTGAGGCCGTTGAGCGCGCCCGTCCTCGGATCGATAAAGAGGCGAGGGCTCGAGACGATCTTGGCGTCTTGAGGAGCCGCTACCGGAACCTTGATCACGTCAATACGGAACAGCGCGGTATTGGGGTCTTTGTCCGGCTGTTCGCCCGAGCAGCCAGCCAGTTCTTCCGATTGACGCACAAACGATGTTCCCGATACGTAGATGTAGACGTTGTCTTTGTCGTTGGGATCGACCACCAGAGTGTGCGTATGCGAGCCGCGGCAAGTCTGCACGGCAGCCACTTGTTTCGGGTTGTTGATGTCCGAAATGTCGAAGATCCTCACGCCGCGAAAACGTTCTTTTTGCGCTGCCGGAGGATGGCGCTCTTTTTCATGCCCCGCAGCCGGCGGAGGTTCCGGCGGAAAACCCTCCGTGCCACAATCCAGGCGTCCATTCGGCATTTCCACCGACATGAACAGAAGGTTTTCGTAGACCGACAGATCGCCCTGCCCGCCCGGGCACACCATTGAAGTGAGCAACGTAGCCTTCGCCGGATGCGAGATGTCGTAAATACTCAGGCCATAAAAGTTTCCCTGGAACAGGCGATCGCCCCGGAACGCAAGGTCCGAGTTCGCGAACGCAAGCTGCGCGATCACCAATTGAAATGGCTTCGGGATCTTCGAGACGGCGGCGGGTAGACCGAGCTGGCCAAGCATCTTCTCCACCTTTGGATCATCCGGGTCAGCGGCGCCCAACTGAAACGCGTCAGGCTTCTTGAGAAGCAGGAGGTGCTTGAGGCCCATCGACGTTTCACCTGCGTCATACAGTCCTGGAGTCAACTTCGAGCGCGGATCGTTCGCATCGGAGCCCGTCATCCCCGCCGGAAGCGGCGCTGCCGGCTCCGGCACAAATGGATTCTGTTCCTCCTCCTCTGCCTGCGCGGGCGCTTGGGGTGCAGGCGATTGCGCCTGCAGCGCGCTGGCAGGCGGACACAAGACAAATGCGGCCGCGGCCAGGAAGGCCAGACGGCAAGCAATACGGTACGTTCGGTTCATCGCTTCTCCTCTACCGGTTTTTTGTCCAACATAGACTGCATGATCCTGATCTCGGCGCGTTGCGAGTTGTCCGCGTCCGTGGCGAAATTGAACAGCTCGGCATCCTGCCCCGCTCCCGCCGTATCGAACAAATCCTTCACCATGATCAGCGCGCCGTTATGGTGCTGAATCATTCCCGTCAAAAACAGGTGGTCGAACTCCGCGCCCTTGGCCTTCTTCAGCGCTGCCATCTGCTCAGGCGTCAACATACCCGGCATAAGAGCCATCGATTGGCCGGGCTTATCCATTTCCGACATCTCCGGCATCGGCATGGAAATCGGTTCTCCGCGAACCGCCAGCCACCGCTGCATGAATTTGATCTCGTCCGATTGCGAGCTGCTGATTCGCGCGCCGAGCGATCGCAGAGCCTTGTTCGTCGTGTGCGACGGAATTAGCGCCGTCATCACGACGGCCTGCGAATGGTGCATGATCATGCCTTGCATGAACTGCACATCGGCTGGCGACGGTGGCGGCAGCGTGGCCCTCGTTGACGGCGGCAGCGTCTTGCTCGGCTGCCCCGGAGCACCTGGTTGCACTATCACAGGCGTGTTCGCTGGATGAGTTTGCTGTGCGCGAGCAGGGGAGGAGAAGAAGGCCAAAATAGCGCTCGCGGCCAGGAGCACGCCAAGCGGCGCCGCGGATTTTCTCGGGGACTGGAGCTCGCGCTGGCGGCGGAAGCGGTGAAACCTCAATTTTGATGCGTCATCGAACATTCTCAACGCCCTAACCCTATCACGAACCGGCAAAACGCAGGTTGGATAGATGCGATAGTCGCGGCGGTTCTATGGAGGAAGCCGCGACGCAAACCTTGCGGCAAGGCGTGACCCCTCTGGGATTGAGATTTCGAGCGCCGGCAAACAACTGGCCCTAGCGACGCTCCAGATAGCTGCGGACAATCGTCCTGCCGCCACCAGTCCGAGGTTGCTGGTTATTGAGTGTTGGGTACGGCCGGTGCCGGCCGCGAAAACGTCGCTTTGAATCCATAATGGACTCTAACGGACTCAACTTTCGGACGCGGCAGAATATTCAGAGCGATTAAATATCTGAATTTACTGGAAGAAATTTGGTGGACGTGACCGGGATCGAACCGGTGACCCCCTGCTTGCAAAGCCGGACAATCGCCTACAACAGCTCCGTTCGTTTTCTTTAACTACTAACGTTTACAACAAATCGGGGAACCTGCTTTCGCTCAAAAGCTAACCCCAACAGCCTGAAAACAACTCGTTCGAGCA
>JBARFX010000042.1:0-11580 GCA_049797655.1 Candidatus Acidiferrales bacterium
CCGCTGAAGCAAATCCGACTCCATTGTCAGTCTTGCCGAAATTCACGTCCACCGGACGCACTTCCAGGTATTTCCACTCCTCGCGCTCCACGGTCGCCTGCAGATAGCGAATCAGGAAGCTCACGTCTTCCACCGAGTCGAACAAAGGTTCACAATGATCCGAGAACGGTAATGACACAAGACGATGCCCCGTGAGCCAGCTTTTCACATGGCAGAAAACCAGTCCGTTGTGCAGCTCTCCGGTCGGCGGTGACGTCGTAAAGACAACAGGATCATAGCCGTAGGTACGTTGGAGCGCCTTGAGCCATGGCACGGAATGAAACACCGACGCCCCGGCGTGCCGCTCGGCAAGTTCCGCCCATCGCGCGTCCTGTGTCGGATCAATTTGATAAAATCTCATGGGTGGTTCATGGACCGTTGGACCGCCAAGGGACAAAAGACATCCATCTCCGGAACAGGAAAGCGATTCGTCACTACCTCCAAAGTCGACAATTTCAGTGAATCCCTGTGGATTGCAGAGAATCGGTCGATACAGCTAGTGCAGTCACTATTCATTTGCCATCAAGCTGGCACCTATCAAAGTTCCGTCTGAAGGTCGAAAAATGGCATCCAGCGTGGTCCCCGGAAGGTATTCGCGTATGCTGAGTCTGACGCTATTCTGGGCATAGCGATAGATGGTCCGAGGTACAGGTATGACCCTCCTGATCACAATCTGGCCGCCGGGTCAGTAGGTTTAAGTTCCCAGCAAGGGTTATTCTGGTTGCGTGGGAGAAGTACAATTGTGCTAGATGCTTGCGCGAAAGGAGCGATGCCCACCGGTCATGTGGGTCCCAAAGAGATGACGCACCTTTCTGCAAAAGTTCATGATAACTTTTCATCCTTATTTATTGTGCCGAAGGGCACGATCGCACTGAAATCGATGGCTCCCGCAACAACCAGAAACGATCAATCGCATCTAACTCGCGAGTCCTCAACCAGTTCGGCCAACCGCGCTGGTTTTAGATTCATCGGAGCCCCAATGAACCGCCAATTCGCTTTTTTGCTGTCCCTCATGTTCCTGCTCTTGACGATTCCGAGTTCCGCTGGCGCCCAGGCTTGGACCGGAATCCTAAACTCCGGTCGCGCGATCGATTGGTCCCAGGGGACGGGAATACCGGGTGGTGTGCCGAATTACACGACCCAGTGCGGCTCGACTATTGCGCCCTACTCGGGAACAGCTGCGACGATCAACTCCGCCATCGCCTCTTGTCCAACAGGCCAATTTGTTCATCTGGGCACGGGGACATTCAACATCTCTAACACAATCGTATTTGCCGGACATGGCGTAGTCTTGCGCGGGGACGGGCCGCTGAAAACCATCTTAAAGTTCAATGGCGGGTTTACCAACTGCGGCGCAGGTCAAGGCTGCGCGATTCAAATTGGACCGAGTGCAAACGTATATGATGGAAGTTCTGTGATCCAGCCGGGAGGCTCGAACTCGCTCGCCATCACTGGGACGACGGAAGGTGGTTCGGGCGTCTATCCACAAGGTGCCACGCATATTCAAGTGTCGAATGTTGGCTCCGACACGCCGGTTGTCGGTACAATGCTGTTTCTTGACCAGGTAAATGATCAGTCTGTGGTTTCTGGAGTAATGCAATGCGATAACAACGTAGTCGTGAACGGCAAATCTTGTGCTAGCGACACTGGCTCGTTTGGTCGCGGAACTTCGGATTCCAATAAGAGGAGCCAGGTACAAGCGGTCATCATCACCGCCATCAATGGCTCTACATATACGATCTCACCCGGGATATACTTCAACAATATCCGCGCCAGCCAGTCACCGGGAGCGTGGTGGAATTTTTCCAGCCAGAAAGTGACAGGTGCAGGCTTGGAAAATCTCACCGCGGAGGCGATTTCATCATCTCATCCCGGGCAGACGATTACCTTCATTGACGCATACCGATCCTGGACAAAGAATGTCCGGACCGTTTGCATTGACACGGGCAACGGTTGCCCGCGCTCCCACTATTTACTCGGACAGTCTCTCCAAATAGTATTGCGCGACGGATATGTCTTCGGGTCGAGAAACGGCGGCGGTGCGGAAGGCTATGGAATTGAGTCCACGGAAGACTCTGGCTGCTTGGTGGAGAACACGATCATCGAGCAAAACATTGCGCCGTTGATGACCGACAACATCTCCGGTTGCATAATCGGTTATAACTTTGCTTGGAACGACAACGGCGGAAATAACAACTCGTTCATGCAGGTGGCCTACACGTCACACGACACCGGCAATGCGATGAACCTGTATGAGGGAAATGATTTCCCCGGAGTCGGGGCTGACAACCAGCATGGAGCATCGCCGCTCAGCATCCTTTTCCGCAATCACCTTCCTGGAAATCAGCCCGTTCCCAACAACAAAGTGAATAACGGTGGTGCTCAAACCAATCCGATGGGTTTCGACTCGTACAACCGCATCCACAGTGTTGTCGGCAACGTGTTGGGAATAATTACCTGTGCTGGCGGTTCGTTTAACGGCCTTCCTGCGGACGAAAACTCGCAATGCACGGGCGGTTCTGCAACCGGGCCAAGCTATCATACGACATACGAAGTCTCACCTGCCGTTCCTTGTCCTTCCGTACACGAAGCGCAGCAATCTATCTTCAATATCGGTTTCGCGCACGGTTATGGATGCGATTCTGGTTCGCCGGGTGTGTCGGCTTCCGGCAACGACCCGGAGCTTCTGACGAGCATGATGCGCTGGGGCAACTGCGACTCGGTGACGAATAGTTGCCGATTCAATAGCTCCGAGGTTCCCACAGCTGGAGGGACCTTCTATTCCGCGCTTTCAGTGCCGGCTACTCACGCGCTTCCAGCTTCCTTCTATTACACATCAAAGCCTTCTTGGTACGCGAGCGCCTACGGAACTCCTCCATGGCCCCCGATTGGTCCCGATGTGACGGGAGGCGATCTTGCCACGCGCCCGGCAGGGGTTGCAAATCGGATCCCGGCGCGGCTTTGCTGGGATAACTCGGGCCTAGATTCAACCAATTATCCTGGAACGGCGGTAAGGGCGATCGATGCGAATGTTTGCTACAATTCAGGTTCGGCTTCTGACCCACCGCCAGTGGCTCCGACGAATATCATTGCTATTGTGCACTAGTCTCGCGGCAGGTTGGTTTAGATCGGAGCTATCCGGGAATTGTAACGATTAGATTGCAGTTCCGAATGGGATAGTTTTAGTTTTGAATAGTCAAACAGCTCTTAACTACCTGATGAGATAATCTCACACCTTGCGTCCTGGCTGAAACATGATACATTGCCCGGTATCGGACACGCCGGTGTAGCTCAATGACAGAGCGGCCGACTCGTACTCGGCAGATGGGGCGTTCAAATCCTCCCGCCGGCTCCAGCATCCAAGGCGTCGGCCCCGCCTTTAGGTCGGTTCTGCTTCGGTTCTCGCGCGATTGACGCTTACTCTCCGCCATACTTGCTTCGTTCGCTGAATCAGATTGCTACGTTTCAAAAATGCTCTTGTCAGTTCGTGGAGGAAAGCAGTGATAGTACTTCTGACACTAAGCGTAAACCCCAGCGGAGACGGCGCAAATAGCCGCAGGTTTGTCTCGGGCTGCATCACGTTGCCGAATCGCTTCTTATACTCCTCGTCACTAGAACCAAAGTCGATGGCCTCAATTCCCTCCAAACAGCAGTCTTCCATGATCTGAGAAAGCAGGTGCCTTCCCGGAGAATATGAGTTGTAGGCCAAATCGTAGCCAGTATATTCAGTATAGAATTTGCCTCGATAACGCGCTCCGATCCAAAAGGCGCACGGCTTCTCCGCAAGGAACAGAATGTAGACTCGAAGCCATCCTTTTTGCGCGAGCGTCCCGAATGTTTGCAATAGCGATGGGTCCATGCTAAATCCCCGGCCCATCGTGCGCTGCCATGACTTCTTTGCAATTTCCTCCACGACCTCCAACGTGTGATCCAAGCCCAGTAAGCCATCAAATCGATCCACCCTGACTTGCCTGTGAAACTCTTCCAACAGTTTCTTTGATATTCGGTGAAACCCTCTTCTCTCGTTACTGGACAATTCTGCGTACATCTGCTTCACATTATCTGGAAGCACCCTCAGCCGGTGCTGCCGAATCGGAGTAATGTGGTCGCGAAACAGAAATCCGGGCTCGGCCTTGAGGTAGCGAAAAAACACGGACTCTGGGTCGACATGAGCGAAAAAAGCAACACTTGCATCTCCATCTTTAAGACATGCCATTGTCGCGCGAACGAGCTCTCGGCAATTCTCCAGCGAGGCATCTCCGCGCAATCCGCCCCGGATCGTCAAAACGTTGACTTGCGGCCTAAAGACGCTCAGCCACCCAAGACGAAATGCGAATTTGGTTTGGACGATTTTTCCGGCCAGCAGAGCAGCGGGCTCACCTCCTCGGTATAGCACAGGCACGCAAGGCCGCGGAGATTCCGCCGTACCCGTGGGTATTGCAAGGAAGACGTCAATGTCAGATTCTAGGGTGCCAGGGCAGGAAGACCAAAACTCGCGAACCCTCTCTACTTCCTCCGTACTTCGGAGGATTCTCACAACTTGATTTCCACAAGCGCCTTCCGGCGTGCCGCAATCCGTTTTATGCTTGAGCGCTACTTGCACTTGCTCTCCGAGAACCAGACCAACCGCAATAACAAGTTCCCACAATTCGGGGTGGAGAGCGGTTGGCTCCGAAACTCAGTCATAGTCAAGTGCCTTTATAAGTAAACTCGCAGCTCCAGTCAACCAGAAAGTATATGTAACACTGGAATCAACATCCCCTCTAGGTTATAAACCTCACCGCTAACAACTAACGATCTAGCTACTGCTCAGATGAATCTTTCATGAGAATTTCTGTCGTAAAAATTCGCGCTTGGGACGCCAGCCGAAACAGAAAACTTCGGTTCGGCCATGGTCGAAGCAAATCCTCAATCAGATCCGGCTCGCCCTGCGGAATATCCAGGAAGCTTGATTTCAGAAACTCGCTCTTCGCGATCCACGCTTGCGGAAAGTAAGCGATCATGTCGTTGTGGGTAATTGCGGAAGTTTCGCGCAAAGGCTGGCCGGAGAGCTTTGCGAACAATGGTTCAATCATGTCGCGTCCCGAACCCAACGGCAGATGGCAGAGCAGAGTGCTTCGCGGATTCATTTCGATCAGGTAGGTATCGCCGCTCCCTTCCTCAATCATGAAGTCGAGACCGAAAAACCCGGTCAGCTTCAGGCGGCGCGCGATTCGTTCGGCAGCGCGCATCATCTCGGGGCTGTCCACTACCCGCACAACGCTTGCGGGGCCCGTATCTCCCTCCGAAGTCACTACCTCAACAGCGATTCCAGCCAGCACCTCGCCCTTCCAACACACTACAGCGCAGTTCGCAGGACGGCCTTGAATGTAGGATTGCGCAATCACGGCCGGCTGCTGCTTGTTCCACCACGGACGCAGCCAGAACGGATCACGGTTCACAATCAGCCGCTTCAGAACTCGCATCGCACCGAACGGCCTGCTAATCTCCATGAAGGACTGCCTGGCTTGCTCTCGAGTGCGAGCAATGCGCACGCCGCGCCCGCCGAAAGTTCCATCCGCTTTCAGCACCACCGGAAATCCGTGCTTTGCTTCCCACGAATCGAGATCTTCGATACAAGTGATAGGCTCCGTCTCCGGAATGCGAAGCCCTTCCTCCGCAGCAAGTCGTAGAAGGTCGTGGCGCGCAGACACGATTGGGAAGCTATCGGAAGGCCCCAGTGAAGCCTCGATCAAGGCAGAGATCTTCGATCCCGCAGCTCCTTGCCTGCGAGCCTTCGCATGCAACTCATGCAGGTGCTCAACTCCCCGGTCGTCGCACGGAACAATGATTTGCGGATTTGTCGCCTCAATAGCAGCCGCCAGGGAATCCAGAGGGCGAACGCCGCTGTACGGGAACGCCCGCTTAACCACGCTCGTTTTCATCAGGGGGTGACCGCGGCGCGGACAGACCGCAAACACATTGCAACCGGCTTTCGCAAGGCGGATAGCCAGGCGCGCGGGACTCGGCCAGCGATTCGTGTCCGTCAGCAGTACATTGGGAGCCACAGAGATAGGGTCCTCGGAATTGGGATGCTCGTGTTCCACGTACTCTTCGCGAAGCTCTACAGGCCGCGCGGTCGTGCAAATGTCCGTACGGCTAACCGCGATCGAGAGCTTCTACGTTCGGCGCTGCGACGGCTCTCACGGACCGTCGAGAACCCATTCGTGCCAGGTGCCTGGAGATGTGTCGTGCCGTAAACCCGGCTCCGTATGCAAACCGCAAGACCGGGCCGAAACTATTGGCCGCGGACGTACCGACAAAATACAAACCCGGCAATGAAGATTCAAAGTTTGAGGACAAGACGGGTGTCTGATCGATCGATCGGATATTTTTTTGGAGATCCGCATCGAGAAACGTGAGGCGGCGGAGATCAACTCTGTAGCCCGTCGCGGCAATCACGTGATCAGTTACCAGCGTCTTTCGCGAGCCGGCGCCGTCGGTGAGTTGAAGGCTTACGCGCCCATTTAGAACAACTGCTTCCGTAATCTCCACGCCGAGGTTGAACGGAACCTTTCCCACAACCTGATCCCTGATAAACCAGCCCGGAGCAGGGCCCAGGATTCGGCGCACCGCGTCAAATCTGAACCGCTCCGGCATACGATGGAATATGAGCGGCAGGTTGGCGTAGAAATACAATTTCCACCCGGGTCCGATACCGGTTAAAGGGTTGCGGAGTCGTTGCCAGAAAGTCGGAGATGTGGTCTCCGGTGGATCGTGGAAGCGAATTTTAGGTTTGCGCGCAACCACTTGAACCGCAGCCCCTGCTTGATGAAGCAAGGCCGCCAGATCGAGCGCGGACGCTCCGGCACCAACCACGGTGATCGCTCGGCCCTTGAATTGATCGAGCGCACTGTGTTTGGAGCTATGGCTGACGTATTCCGGCGGGAGTGCTGAAAGAATCGGCGGGACGTACGCGAAGTGGCTAATGCCGACTGCCACGATCAGCTTTTGCGCGGTAACGGATTCTCCGTCTTCCAAACGAACCTCGAAACCGGCAGGCTTTTGTTGCACGGACACGATGAGCTTGTTCTCGAGTTCCGGCACAAAGCGCTTTTGAAACTCTAACCCGTATGCGGCAAATGTTTCCAAGGGAACCGGCAAGCCCACGTCCTGGTACGGAATTCCCTGCTCTTTGCAGTATTCGGCAAGAGTGAACGTCGCGGCCGGATCATAGAGAAACGATGCGAACCCCTCCGACTTCAGGCGCATGCCCCTCGGCATTTGTGTAAGCCAGGTATGCATGGGACTGCCAAAGATTCGAAAGTTGAGCCCACGAGCCTTCAAGTGAGCTGCGATAGAGAGGCCATATGGGCCGGCGCCGATGATTGCGATATCACAGTTTGTCATTGCGTTGCGTAACCCCACTGGGAATTTGAATCAGAATAATTCAACTCGTAGACGTCTGCTTCTGTTCTGAATAGGTTTAAGTTTCTTCGCCATCTTGCCGGGACACTAACTCACCGATCGGCCATTTCGATTATTCATTCGAAACATCGCCTTATCCCACGAACGTTCCAGCGACCACCTGAATTTCCGCGAACCTAATGCGGTGTTTTTGGCCACCGTCCAACCGAAAGCGGTTTTTATCCAAGAGTATTTCCAGGACAAATGCGGAGGCCGTAGTTCGCCTCCCAACTCCCGAGATAATTCCTCGGCCTGAGTGACAATGTCAGTCCGTTCCGGATAGAAGTTGATTAGATTCCGTTGCAAATAGGTGAGACATGCTTCCCGGGTTCGCGGCGTATCGTCGACGGACAGAAGATAGCCGACATGGAGCTTCATCGAAAGCCACAACGATTCGCGTTTTTTGTTCGACTTCCCTACATAGCTCAAGCCACTCGAGCGAAAACCGCGATAGTAGACCTTAGATCCCGGCACGAAGCGGGTGCCTTCACTTTTGAGAAGGACACGGCAAAAATACTCGCCGTCGTCGTCGTACGATATCCGACTATCCCACGGGCCCGACGCTTCGCTCAATTCGCGGCTCACGAGCCAGGTGCCCGTTTGCATGTACGAGTTATCTGCCAGCTTGCGACGAAGCCATTCGGCAGGAGAGAGATCCTCCCACAGCCCGGTCCGGACAAATTGCGCACGCCGCCATTGGTATAAGAACCTGCCGAATTCTGAAGACAAAAGAATCTTCTTGCTGCTGTTCTGATCCAGAACCGCCATTTGCCTGGCTATCTTGTCGGGGGCCAGGAGATCGTCGGCATCAAGCCATTGAATGTAATCTCCGTAGCTGCATGAAAGGGCCGTGTTTCTGGCCGTGGCAGCGCCTTGATTCGCTTGCGTGACGATTCGTACGCCATCGGACTCAAACTGCCGTGCGATCGCCACTGTTTGATCTGTCGAACCGTCGTCAACAACGATGATTTCTTTGCGTTCCCATGTTTGCGCGATGGCCGAACGCAAGGTTTCAGCGATCCATTCCTCTACATTGAACGCAGGAATGAGGATCGATACCAGTGGCTGGCGGCCCCTACTTTCAGCGCGTGAGATGAGCGGGACTTGGGAATGGTTGTCGGTGAGAGCGGAGGTCGTAGGAAGAGACTCTGAGTTGCCGCGTCGCGAAATCATCTCCGCGAACAGCCTCGCAACCTGGCGAATGGGAGCCAGCCCCCGATGCAGCATTGCGACTGCAGCCAGATAAAACATCCCATAAATTATCGAAATAGCCGCGATCCCACCCGCTGCCTGCTGCACCGATCGCGGAAGCTCCAGCAGAGGAGGAAATACTCGGCCAATGCCAAGCGTCGCGAAGCCAGCGAGAAGTGACGCTGCGACATACTTCCAAACAGCGCCCACCATCGTCGAGACAGGAAATTCGATTGGCGCACCGGCATACCATAGCGAAGGTACCAGCAATACCCAATAGGATGCGCTCCACGCGACCGCGATTCCGACCGGACCCCACGGGAGGGCGATGAGAAACAACCCGCACGTGGTGACGACTTCGATGATTCCCCATCGCAGCCAGCGATCAGCCCTGCCAATTGAAAGATGTATCCAGCTATGGAAATAGTAGATCAGCATGGCGCCGATTCCCGGCGCGAAAAACGTAAATATCGTGCCTGCCGATTCCCAACCGGGTCCCAGCAAGACTCGAATCAGATCCGTTCCAATCAGAGCGAATCCTCCCGACAACGCCATGCCGACAAACGCGGTGACGGACAACGCGCTGAGGACGTGCTGTCGGTACTGAGCAGACCGAGCGTTGTATCGGCTGAGAGCCGATACAGCGACGTTTGTGATGGGAGCAGCGAGCTGGCCTGCCGAAAGGGCAAACAAATCGTAAGCCTTTTTGTAGAATCCGAGCGAAATCGGGCCAAAGCGCCATCCGACGAGGACGTTATCGGTATTCCTGGCGAAATAATTGATGGTGAACCGCCCGTACACGTTCATCGCGAACCGCGTCATGGATCCGGTTCCCTTCACGCGGCGCGGGTAGCTCGGCAGCCAAGGGCATAGGAACCAGGCTCCAATGGACTGGGCAAGCGGCAGCATCACGGCACCGACAACGAGCGCCCAATATCCCCATCCCTTCAAGGCGAGAACGATCGATGCCACCATCGAAATAGCTCTGGATAAAACCTCATTGGCAGACGTTGCAGAAAAGTGCATGGCCCGCTTGAGCAGGGCGATGTGTTGAACAGAAATACTGGTGATAAATATTGTGGGTGAAATCCCAATCGCGACGCGGGCCACGAGCGGATCATGATAGAACCGCGCCATTAGCGTACCAGCGGCGGCAAAACCTGCAGTCAGTGCGAGACCAATGCCTGCATTGATCCAGAAGATGTTACTTACCAAAAATCGGTTGATTTCCCCAGCCTGCAAAATGGCTTCCGTAAATCCGTTCAGCCCGAAGTTTACGAGAAGCAGACTGAAAGTGGTGACCATTGTTACGACGCCAAAATCCTTAGGCGTCAGCAATCGGGCCAAGATAACAGTCGCAGCAATCTGAATCGCCAACCCGAATCCACCGGAAAGGACAGTGACCCCGGCGCCACGAATCGCGAGCCGACGCACCTCTCCGTCTCCCACGCCAGGATGGAATGCGCCTTGCGCGTCAAAAGGTTTCAATAGGCTCATCGCACCGAATGGCGAACGGTTTCGGCCATCGGATGCCTTCCATCATTCTCTTCCCGATAGAATCCCAGAGCTGCGCCGCAATTTTGTAGCGCACATTTGCTGGAACCCTTTGAGGCTTCGGAGGGTTCGCTCCGATCGTCACCGGCCTGAGCTCTGGACGTTTTTTCTCGTCACTCACCGGAAGTGGAACGGGTGGTGAAGACTCTCGAAGAGGACCGTCTGGACCGATCATCGCCACTAACAGGAGAGCGATCCAGAGAGGATGCATCATTTTGAACGCTGCTTCCGTGCAATTGTATGTGGCTGCGGCAACGAAATACGTCAGACTAAGGTTGGCCATTGGCGTCATCCTACGTATCGAACTCATGATTCGTCGATACGCACTGACGAAAATGTTAGCCAGCAATATGACTCCCACCCATCCGACATTCAGGTAGATCTCAATGTAGCCGTTGTGTGCCTGGTTCAAAGTTTGATGAATGAGCATTTGCACATTCGCAAGCCGCGACCCAAGCCAAAAACTCTCATATCCCGTACCAAACAGAGGGTTCTGGACTTGCGAAAAGGCGGACCGCCAAATGTCAGTCCGGCCTGTAAGCGTCGAGTCTCTTCCCAACTCCTGCACCATCCCTGTGCCAATATTTAGAAAGAGCGCGGAGACGGTAACCGCTAGAATCCCAAAAACCATGAGTCGTACAAACGCCGGTTTACGAGCCGGTCGAATCAGAAGGGTCAATGCCAAAGGAGCGCCAGCCAGAAAAAAACAACCAAATGCCGTGGCAGAGTGAGCCGCAAGGAGCAAGTAGACTGACATTGCAAAAACAACACCTTGCGCAATCAACGGCCCGGCCTTGCGCGGTTCAAACTCGTGCGTGTAGATCTGGAGGAATCGAGACAGCGACGCCAGCCCGAATACAAGGCAAAGCATTCCAAGGCCATTCTTGCCCGTGGCGACGCCGGTCCAAGTGGTCCCGCCGCCACGATTGTAGGCACGGCCGAGTTCGGGGAAATATCGGATAAACAAAATAGAAAAGGACATCGCCACGAAACCAACGCGCGTAAAAAGACGCCGTACTGCAACGAGCCAGTTCGTATCAGAAAGCACGATTAGAATCATCACTACGTCCCCGGAGGCCCTGAGCCACCGTTTGAATGCCACATCCGGGAAGTCAGACCATAGAATGCTGATTCCGCAATACACAAAAAAGAGAACGATTGGAATATTCGATTGAAGGATCATCCGCACCCGGCGTCCCCTAGTAAAGAGGACGGCCAACCCGAGTCCGAGCAGCGCCGAAATCGCAATCTGGTCGATGGGATTTCCTTCGAGATATCTCCCCTCTGTGCTACTCGATGAGAGGTGAAACCATTCCGAAAGATTGCGCGTCGCACCCAGAAACATCCAAA
>JBARFX010000043.1:0-109058 GCA_049797655.1 Candidatus Acidiferrales bacterium
GCCCCACCCCGACCGCTCCGCCAAGGCGAGTCGTTCCGCCTGGGCCCCCGGCCGGTTCCCCGTTCACGCATTTGCCTCCATCCTCGCAGCCACCGTCCGCGGCGCGAACGGAGCGCAAATGGGAACGCGTCTCCCTCGCCGGCACAAAAGCTTACGCTGTCCTCGCCGACGCCACCCAGCGCAACGCAACAGTCATTGACCTCAGCTATGGCGGCGTCGCCCTTCTCCTCGACAGGCCCGACGAACTGCCCGCACAATTCAATGCCATTCTCCACGTCCCGATTCTTCCGCCCGTCCGCGTCGTTCTTCACAAAGCCTATACAAACCGCATGGAAGGCGGACGCTCCAGAATCGGCTGCGCCTTCGTTTCTTAGCTCTCAGTCCTGCCTGCATTCGAACCGCTTCGCGATAACTCCGCCATGACCTCGGAAAGTTGGATCGGTTTGGCGATTCGTTCGCTGAGCCCGATCAAGAGTGAACGCGAAGTATTTATGAGCATCGCGTTTCTTGTGGGTCCCTTGCTGGATGCGAACCAGGCTAGGCCCGATAATATTGGGATTCTGGTGTCTCGGAGATAACATTGATTTCGAGCGGTCGCCTGACGAGCGGGGAGCGTGGCAAATGAATTCAGACTGGGCAAAGAATCTAGCCGATCGCAAAAAGAGCGAGCTCGAGGTCAAGCGGCTTCAGCAGGAAAAAGACGTCAACGACCGCAAACTCCTGGACGCCAATGCAGACAAGATGTGGGTTGAGGTTCGCCGCGCCGCGGCAGGATTTTGCAGGGAACTCAACTCTTCAATGGGCAGCGACTACATCAAGTTCGAAGGCGCGTCTTATCACAATAGCTTCACCTTAATCACTCCAGAAACCACTTACACGGTGACGTTCAATCCGCAAACCTGGCTGCTGTCCGCGCAGGGATCCACGTACACCCTGATTGTCGCCGACGGCAACGCCGTGATCTGGAAGCACGCTGAGGGAACGACGATGCCCTCTGAAAGCGTCGCTCAAACCATCGTCGGAAGCGCTTTTCGCTAAACTCCGCAGCTGTGTTTCAAATCGCGCCCGTACCAACGTTTCGCGGGTTCTGAATTAGAAGCTAATCTTGAGGATTTGACCTCCGTTGCCGACGAACCATCCAGCACTCGGATTTGCAAAGGCCACCGCCCAGTTGCCGCTCACTCCGGGAATCACAAACCAGGTGCGGCCTTCATCAGGGGTCCATGCAGCAGGTCCTGAAGAGAAATCCGGCGCTGTCTCGGCGGTGATTACAACGGAATGTTCGAACTCGAAGCCTCTACCATCGGAATGGCGGAAGCCATCCTGGTGGCCACGGTCTTCATCATCGCCTACTCCATTGCCACGGACATAGGCGAGGCAGAAAATCGCTCCGTCGACGGGCGGTTTGTTCGTAAGAGTCCACGTCTGGCCGCCATCGTCCGACATTGCCGTCTCGGCGCTGTCGTTGGACGCCAAATCGCCGCCGCCCACGATGCCATGCCGGGGGTCGCGGAAGGCCACCGAGATCGCGCCCGCGCTCGGCGAGCTCACGAGTGGGGTGTTAGCCGCCTTCCAGGTGTTGCCTCCGTCCCGCGTGGCTAGGACCCTCGCCGTATTGGAGCCGCCAGTGGCAATCCACGCGTTCGTGTCTCCCTCGGTTGCGGCGCAGGTTCCACTTGCGGCAAACGACGCTTCTCCCGTTAGCGCCGGCGGCATCTTCGAAGAGATGGATTGCCAGTTCATTCCATCGGATGTGCGAAGGTCGGGGAATACTCCGTTTACTGAATCACTGTGCGCGATGCCCCGCCGCGGGCTCCAGAACGCAAAACAATCATAGAACGCATTCACAGTCTGATTCGTGAACTCGATTTTCCAGTTCGCGCCGCCGTCAACGGTTTTGTAAATGCGAAAATCCGTCGTGTTATCTCCAATGGACAACAGATACGCCACCTTGTCGCTTACGCCGTACACATCACGGAATTGCAGGTTCTCCGCTCCCGGCACCACAGCGGCTTTCCAAGTCTTTCCGCCATTCGTCGTGACTACGTACGTTCCGCCTGTTCCCGCTGCCCAAACCACCTGGGAGTTCACCGGGCTTACAGATATCAGCAACTGCGTCGTGCCGCTCGTTTGCGGCGTGATCTTGGGTTGATGAACCTTTCCATCTTCTCCCGCCAACACAGCAGTTGCAGAGGCGGCAATCAGGAAAACGACCAGCGAAAGTTTCGACATCGGAGTCCTCCCACGGTAGGAATGTCTGGGTGCGCAGCAGTATAAAAACGTCACACAGGAGTGTCAAACGCTGAATCGCGATGAAACGGCCGTCGGCAGCCCGTCTGACTTTCTCGAAAATCCTTCGCAGCCGGCACCAGCACAAGTTCGACGGTACTGTCACAAGGAGGGCATTTGCAAGAGACCTGCTACCGAGTTCTCGACCCAATCGTCTACAAGTTCTAGCATTGAGACCACTCGGCAGCTGGGCATGAGGTCGCAACGCGGATGATCACTCGACGAGAAGCAATTCGCCTGCTCGGCTCGGCCTCCGCCGGAGCATGGCTTGCGGCGGCGCGGATAGGTCTCAACTTTTCACTCGCACCCAATGCTTCCGCAATAAATTACGATTCCGCACCTCCGCTCGCCCCTGGCGCGCCCACGTCGCCCGAAAGAATCGCGTTGATTGACGCGTTTAAGAAACAAACTGAGGGCCTCGAAAAGAAATTCGAAGCGCGCACACACAAGAGCGACTGGGTGATGCCGTATCGGTTGTTCCGGCCGGACGCATCTGGGAAAGTCCCGTTGGTGATGTATCTGCATGGCAGTGGCGGGCTCGGCGACGATAACGAGAAACAGCTCGGCCTCGGCAATATTTTCGGCACGCGCGTCTGGCTGCTCTCCGAGAACCAAAAGCGTTTCCCCTGCTACGTCGTCGTTCCGCAGACTGATCGCGGCTGGGTTCGATACGATTTGTCGCACGAGACCGAGGGGCCGCCGACCGTGCTCCCCGGCTTGGGCGACGGCAACCGGCTGGCATTGGAAATTGTAGATGCGCTGCGCCGCGAATTCCCGATCGACGAGCGCCGCATTTACGTAACGGGGCAATCCATGGGCGGCGCAGGCACGTGGAATATGATCGCAAATCGTCCGCAATTTTTCGCCGCAGCGGTAATCTGCTGCGGAAGCATCTCCGGCGAGAACGGCACGGAAGCGATCAACACTCCGCTCTGGAACTTCCAAGGGGATTCCGACAACACCGTTCCCGCGTCCGTGTCACGCGACCGTATCGCCGCAAGACGTAAAGCAGGAGGCCACCCCCTCTACACCGAATACATTGGCGTTGACCACAATGTCTGGCAATGGGCCTTCACCGAACCATCTTTACCAGCCTGGCTGTTTTCTCAGCGCCGCGGCGACGCCCCAAGGTCATAACGCCGCGAGGTATCGAGCGTTTCCAGATACGCGTCGAGAACAGAAATTATCGCCGCCTATGAACATATCGGCCTGGCAAGCTCAACCTGATTACCAAGTGCGCGATTACGCGGGCTAGCGGAAACTGGCCGCCGTCGAGCGGCAAACATGGATTTTGCAATTCTCGGTAATTGCCTTATAATTGGGGTTTCTCCGCTGGCCTAGCGACGTGACTGTGCGTTGCAGGATCATTCGTCACGCAGACCGGCCAGCCGACAGGAGCCTTTCATGAAAGAGGGAATTCACCCCGATTATCACGCCGTCACGGTGCACTGCGCCTGCGGCAGCACGTTCCAAACCCGCTCCACTACGAAGGGCGAACTGATCCGCGTTGAAATTTGCTCGCAATGCCACCCATTTTTCACCGGCAAGCAGAAGCTGATTGACACCGCCGGCCGCGTCGAGCGCTTCCAAAAGAAATACGCCGACAAAGCCGCCGCCACAGCTGGCGCCAAGAAGAAATAACGCCCGCATCCGGCAACCGAATCTGCATCGTCCGCATTTTTTGGAATTGGTGCGGGTCTCAGAAGCGTCCCCGACGCATTTGCAGGACCGGCCCGCGTCGCCCGCAGCAATAATCCGACGCCGCGCGTCCTTGCGAGCCCGGCCCACGCATCGCACTCCGCGAAAAGGACAGTTCTAGGACTGGCTGTACTTTTTCAGTCCGATGGCCAGTAGAATTTTGTCCTGCCATCCGCTACCGTGGCTTGTGGCAAACGAAAACAAATTTCAAATTGTCCCCGAATCGCCCTCCGCACTCTCGTCGGCAGTCCCGCTTCCAGTCCCGCCGAACTCCCGCAGACCGTTCCTTTGTGTGACATATCGGTGTCCGCTGCCACCTGTCTCGGTCCCTTCCATGCAAGGTTTTGGCGCATTTCTAATCTACTGTGGCGCGATTAGAATTCCCCGTAAGCCATTGAAAACATGACTCCGAGTCCATTTCTGGCAATAATATACTTGACTAACCAACGCGTTTCCGCTAGAGTAGTGTCTAGCGAGGGACGCCATGAGGCCAAAGACATTGCAGCAAGCAATTAAGCACTTCAGCGCCGAACAGACTTGCATCGACACGATCGCCAAGATGCGTTGGCCGGATGGCCCGGTCTGCCCAGTTTGCGGCGGAAAAGAGCACTACTATCTCGCCACTCAAAAGCGGTGGAAGTGCAAGAAGTGCTACAAGCAATTCTCTGTGAAGCTCGGAACGATTTTTGAAGATTCTCCGATCTCGCTGGACAAGTGGCTCGCCGCTTTGTGGATGCTGGTCAATTGCAAGAATGGAATCAGTTCCTACGAGGTGGGCCGTGCACTTGGCGTCACGCAAAAGTCCGCATGGTTCATGCTGCATCGGTTGCGCCTAGCTTTGCAGAAGGGTTCATTGGTGAAGCTCGGTGGGCCGGGAACAGAAGTAGAAGCCGATGAGACTTTCATTGGTGGCAAGGCTCGCAACATGCACCATGAAGTCCACAAGCGCCGAATCGTGAACGGTGGGCCGCATGACAAAGCCGTTGTCATGGGAATCTTGGAACGTGGCGGAGAAGTCCGCACGAAGGTTCTGCCGAATCGCCGCAAGAGCACAATTCAGAAGGAAGTTCGCGAGAACGTCACCGCTGGCTCTGCTCTCTTTAGCGACAAACTGCAATCCTATGACGGGCTGATTCGGGATTACACGCACTACGTGATCGACCATGCCGAACGCTATGTTGAAGGGAAGGTTCATACGAATGGACTTGAAAACTTCTGGAGCATTCTCAAGCGAGGATTGAAGGGCACCTATGTGAGCGTAGAGCCGTTTCATCTGTTCCGGTATCTGGATGAACAGACCTTTCGTTACAACCTCCGAAAGCTGCCTCACGATGGTGCAAGATTTGATGTGGCGCTGTCTCAAATTGCGGGGAAAAGACTGACTTTCGCGGAGGTAACAGGGAAGGATGGAAAAATATCGGCCAACTAAACCTAGTCGTTTGCCGCGTGGGAAGCGGAAGATTTAATTTTCCGCTTCTTCTTTTCGGACTTTATTTTTGATCGTATTTCTGAATGCGAAACGGAAAGAACTTTTTTCAATGCCGACTCAAACACAGAATATTCACCCGTTTCATTCTTGGAGGAAGGTTTCGGGCGAATGGACATCTAGAAAAGAGGATGCCGTGGTGCGCTCCAAAAGTCAATCAGAAGAGTATTCAAATATCCTCCAAAAGCTTAATGACGTAGGGGATGAAATTAGAGAAACTCTGAAGCAGGTTGAGTACAGAAACGCCCTTCCAAATACCTGCTTCCTTAAAGCTTATTGCGACGGAAAGCTTTCCCTTGTTTTTAATTTCGATTCCACCTGCAAAGTCTATACGGTAGGGGCCGCAGTCTTGAATTGCCCAAGTATCTCCCGTGAAAATCTCACCGCTCTCGTGTCGTATGACAGTTCCGCGGATTTGAGCGTTGGGAACAAACTCAAGCAAGACGAGGTGCTTGTCCATAATATCGAGATCGTGAAGAGTCCAGATGGCTTCATTGTGCCCTCCCTTGTACGGTTGTATATCGGACATGATGCAATCAAAGAGACGCTCGCACCTGGTATCTACTTCAATCCCACGAAGGGCACTTTCCACCCCTTCCCTAGTCTTTCTAACCGGGAATTTGGTGGAATCGGAAACTTTATCGGGGAGAAGCCTATTGATTGTGCTGTACCAAGCGTAATCGAGAGCGCAGTGCAAGTTGTGGATAACATCGCCAACAATGAGAGACAATCTGTCGAAAGCATCTTCGACCCCAGGGATTTCATGTTTCAACGTCTGCGCATTGGTATCCGGGTGATGCTCGATTGTAGAGCTGTAAGTCTCTTCCATCTCAAAAATAGCGGCTTCGAGGCAACGGATATGTTTCTTGGCCCTATTAGCCTTGAGCCGAGCGTCTTTGTAAAGTGTGCCCATCACCGATGAGTGTATATCAGGAGTCATGGTTACCCAAGTATATTATTGCCCCATTTCTAATCTACGGTAAAAGGGGGTCCTTTCGACATCCACTGGAATCTTTTTTCTGCGCCGATCCGGCTCGGCTTTTCAGTTCCCAGGCGGAAATTTTGAAGTCCAAGCGTCAAGCTCACCGTCACTGGAATCTAGTACAATGCGGCGCAGCAACTATGGCCACCCGACTTTCCCCATCGCACGATTCGCTCGGACCGCAAATGGAAACGGCCGCTCCTCGCGTCACGCTGCGCAATCATTTCTCGCATCCCTTCGATTCCGCGATTGCTGCGGCGCGCACTTGCTACGCTCCGCGCCTGATCGGCCCAGAAGAAGTCACCGACAAGCAGCGTGTGATGATCGGTGCGGCCACCTACTTCGGTGGACACCACACCGTCTATCAACACGCGCATTTCGAATTCGGCCTCGAAAATATCAGCCGCCAGTTCGTCTGGTCCTTCCTTCATGCACATCCCTTCTATAACTCCGAGCAGCAGAGCCAGCGCTACGTCCGGCTCGACCGCGCGCAAGCCTACGTCCCGCCGGTCGCGACAGCCGAAAATCCGAAGTTCGGGGCCGCCGAACGCGAAATCTACGAACGGGCCGTGGCGCGCGCCTGGGACTACTACCGCGAGCTCACCCAACTCCTCGAACCGAATGCGCGCGACATTCTTTCCGACATCTGGCACGTAAGCCCGATGTCGCATCCAAAGCGCCTGCAAAAAGTCGAGCGCCAGTCGGAAAAACGCGCGATCGAAGTGGCGCGCTACGTTTTGCCGGTTGCTGCGTTCACCACAATGGTGCACACCGTTTCCGGCATCGTTCTCCACCGCCTGTGGCGTATGGCCGCCGCAAGCGATACGCCCAGCGAAGCGCGCCTCGTGATTGGCGAGATGGTCGCACGCGTCCGCGAAGTGGACTCGCAATTCTTCGATCGCTTTGATAACGCGCCGATGGACGGCCCGCCCGAATGGCTTGCCCGGCCGCGCGCCAGTGAAGGCGAAGCCTTCGCACAAGAATTTGACGCGAAGCTCGGCCCGCTGACCTCGCAGCTCGTCGATTACTCACCGCGAGCCCTGGCCGTGATGGCCGACGCGTACCGCGCCGTCGCCGGCATCACCGCGGCTGAATGCCCGGACGCCGAAGCTCTCGACCGCATGCTCAACCCGGCGCGGAATCCCTACCGCCGCGAGACGCTCAACATCGGCGTCCACGCGCCCATAATGCGCGCGCTGCAACACGCGAATTTTACGTTCGCAAAAAAAATCAGCCACACCGCCGATAGTCAAGACCAGCGCCATCGCATGGTCCCAGGTTCGCGCCCTCTGCTCACGCTCGCCGACACGCGCACGCCCGATTACATCACTCCGATGCTCATTCGCGACAATCCGCGTGCCCTCGAGATTTATCAGCGCGCTATGCACGACGCCTGGACCGCGAAAAATGAACTGCTCGACCGTGGCGTCCCCGCGGAATTTGCCCTGTATCTTTTGCCCAACGCCAAGGCGATTCGCCTCGTCGAATCCGGTTCGCTCCTCCACCTCCTTCACAAATGGACGATGCGCACTTGCTTCAACGCCCAGGAAGAGATCTATCAAGCCTCCATCGAGGAAGTGGAGCAAGTGCGCAAGGTGTTTCCCGAACTCGCGCGCTACATCGGCCCGCCCTGCTATCTTCGCGCCGGAATCTCCACCCCCATCTGCACCGAAGGCTCCCACTTCTGTGGCGTAAAAGTCTGGACCGATTTTCCAAATATTCAGCGGCGCATATGACGCGGCGCGGCAGCCTGATCTACTACCTCACGGCGTGGATCTGCGGCTGCTTCTTCATGAGCCTCGCGGTCTGGACCCAGGATTTGTGGCGCGCCACCGTGTACTCATCACGCTCGCGAGACGCTTTCGGGGTTCTCTTTTTTTATTTCTACGGGCTCGTTTTCGGCGCGCTCGCCGTTTTGATCGGCGCGTTTCTGCTGCGCCGAATCATGACGCTGCTGAAGTGCAAGACGCCGCTCCACTGGGCCGTCGCTGGCGGAGTGCTCGCTCCGGTCCTGATCGGCGGTCTTGGTGCGTGGGGCGTGCATGTGGGTGGAGAACAGCGGCTTGAGCCGCGCCTGCTTTCATTTTTGCTGCTGGGTCCGACGATGGTGGTTCAGGCGGGGTGGTGGCTGGCGATTCCGGCGGGCGCGGCAACGGGATATTTTCTCTGCCGCGTCCAACGAGCGTTTTCTCCGCAGCAGCGGGAGGCGCCTTCTGCTAATTCCTGACGATGCGCGTCTGGTTCGCACCTAGAAGTTCGTAACGAATGCCGCGCCAGCGGATCTGCTTGCTAACCAGCGAAAAAATGAAATTCCACGCGAACAAAAATGGAACTACCGGCGCAAGCAAACTCCACACCCATCCCCACTCTCGCAATTTCGCCCACCACTCCGGCAGAAGTTCATTCGCCGCGACGGTGCGGATCACCCCTTTGATCGCGGCGAGCAGCGGAATCACCAGGGCGATCAAGGCGAGATGCAACCAAGGATCTCCCTCGACCATTTCGTTGAATGTGAACAGAAGTGCATACAGGAGCGTGATCGAATAACTCAAATGCGCCAGCGCTCCCATTTGCCACCGTCGAGGGGAATAAACGCGCGTGATCTGAATCTGCCGGTTCGTGAATTCCAGAAGTTGCGTGCCGGTCCAAGGATGAAGAGTGGCGGCGAGGCACTCCGGACAGAATACGATCGGCAGTCCCGCCGCTTCTAGCGCGGAGGTCATCGCGAAATCGTCGCTCAGCGCGCCGCTCCACGCTTCGAGCACTTGCGCATCGTCGAAAGTCTTGCGACGAATCGCCGTGCCGCCACCCCAGCAGAAATTGTCAGTCTGTCTGCCGAGAAGCGTGGCTACCGCTGCATTCCATGCGGAGGCGAGGGCGCTCGAGAAAGCGCCTGCGCCGAATTGGCCGCTGGGAATAATCCAGCGATATGCTGTGGTCGCGCCCACGCGTGTATCCTGGAGAGGCGCGATGAGTTTGGTGAGCCAGCCGCGCGGCAGCCGCACGTCCGAATCCACGAATACCAAAACTTCGAAATTCGCAGGCAGCGCTTCCACTGCGCGGCGCAGGTTGTAAACTTTCTCGCTGCAATCTTCGGGCGGCCCGGCGATCACGATGTGAACGGGCCTTGAGCTCGCGGCTTTCACGCGTTCGATGATTTTCAATGCAGGATCGAGGCTCGTCGCCAGCGTGAAATAAATTTCGTAGTTGGCATACTCGAAGCGGGCAAGCGCCGAGAGGTTATCTTCGAGCCCGCGTTCAATGCCTTTGCAGGGACAGATCAACGCTGTCGTTGGCGCGTAGAACCCGGCGTGCGACGCCAGCCTCCGCTTCACCATTTGAAACCACTCGAACCCGTTCCAGAGCGAGTAGATTCCCAGCGCAATCTGCAACATCACGAGCACATAGAAGAGAACGAACATGGCGCGAGAATAACAAGAAACTAGCATTTCGTTGCAAACGTTCGGCGATTGACTTGCCGAAGACGCAAAGATAGACTCAACCCAATTCTCGACGCGTTTCCCCAGCGTGCGTTCACACCAGGAGGAAATCCATGTCCGCATCTGCGTCTCAACCATGATCGTTGAGCCATTCGCGCATGACAAACTGGAAGACAATCTCAATCCGATCGGGCGCGTGTTCTATGCGGCCTCCACGATGCTCTGCACGCCGGCGTCGCTCTCCCAGGAAGTGGGATTGGCGCTGGGCGCGCAGGCAGGCGAAGGACGCCTCGCGAGGATTCTGAATGCAGCGGGATTTACGCGGGTGCGGCGCGCCGCGGAGACGCCATTCAATATCGTGCTCGAAGCGCGAGTACAGAAATCAATTTGCTCGGCGCCGCGAGAAGACTTTGCGCAGGACGCGGTCGGCGGCGAGGTTGAGTTCCGATTGAAGTTTGCCGGCGGCGCGCCGGGCTTGCTCCATCAGGGATGGGTCGAGCAGCAGCGCGGTGCGGTCAACGAACGGGCCTGACGCACCACCGCGAGCGGCATGCCGCGCACTCCCGCGAGTTTCCTTGCCGGACAGCTTTTCGTAGAGCGAGAAATCCCGCCAGAATTGCTGCGCGTCCTCTTCCGTCCAATCGAGAGCCTGGCCGAGCGCGACAAAAAACTCTTCGCGGAAAAGATCGAGCAACGGAATCGCGAGATCGAGCCCGGATGTTCTCGCTTTCCTTCGTCGTGCGAGCTTCTTTCCTTTTTTGGCCTTCTTGACGGGGCGGTGCCGGGTGTCTCTGACGGAAACATGCACCCTCAGTCGTGTTGGTAATGCCGCTTCCACCCGCAGCGTCATCGCAAGAATGGATTCGCGCCGAATAGTCTCGAGCTGTTCGCGGTAAAGGGATGGACGATCGGCCCGGCCGGGTCGCCGGTTCTCGGCGGCGTAAATGTCCAGAAATCGCTGGACCATTTCGTTGCGGTCAAGCGTGCCGAGGAGCAAGACAGCTGCTTCCCGCGCGCGTACTACGAGTTCTCGAGGACGATAGGGCATCGGAGCTCTTTAGCTGTACGCGAATGAGTGCCTTGCCGCAACTGGAAAGCGAGTGGGTGCGCCCAAAAGAAAAGGCCCGAGCCCCCTGCCGGGGATTCGGGCCTTTCGATTGACGCTCACCAACTGCTTGTGACAGCGGCTGTCTCTTAGTGGACTGGTCCCGCAGCCGGTTGATCTTTCGGCAAGCCGCCCGGGACGGGCCGGACGGGCTTGTCGAATTTGCCGAGCGCGATGTCGAGCGCCTCCTCGGCAGTGCGCACGAAGTGAATCTGCACGCCTTCGAGCATTTCGGGCTGCAAGTCCTCCTTCACGTTCGGCTCGTTCTCCGACGGAAGGATCACTTCGCGAATACCCGCGCGCTTGGCGCCGAGCACTTTTTCCTTCACTCCACCGATCGGCAGGACGATTCCGGAGAGTGAGATCTCTCCCGTCATCGCCACCCGAGGCCGGATGGGACGCCCCGTCAGCAAGCTGACAAGAGCGGTGACCATTGCGACGCCCGCCGACGGCCCGTCCTTGGGGATCGCACCCGACGGCACGTGGATGTGCAGGTCGTTCTTGCGGAAGAAGTCGGGATCGATGCCGTAACGCTCGGCGTTCGCACGCACCCACGTCAAAGCGGCGCGCATGGACTCCTGCATCACTTCGCCCAGATGCCCGGTCATGGTGAACTGCTTTCCGCCGCGCATCTTGCTGGCTTCGATGAATACAATGTCTCCGCCGACTGGCGTCCAGACGAGCCCGACAGAAACGCCCGGCTTCTGGACGCGCTCTTCCACTTCCTTCTCGATACGAACTTTTTCAAGGCCAAGCGCTTCGCGAATCACTTCCGGCGAAACGATCTGCTTTTCCGTCTTGCCTTCGGCGATGCGGCGCGCTTGTTTGCGGATGAGCGTTGCGATTTCCCGTTCGAGGTTCCGCACACCCGCTTCACGGGTGTAATGGTGAATCAGGTAGTGCAGCGCCTCGTCCGTGAATTCAATCTGCTCCCCCAACGCCAAACCGTGTTCCTTCGTCTGCCGGGGAATCAGGAATCGCTTCGCGATGTGGATCTTCTCCTCTTCGGTGTAGCCGGCGAGTTCGATGATCTCCATGCGATCGCGCAACGGTTCGGGAATCGGATCCATCCAGTTCGCGGTCGCCACAAAGAGCACCTTCGACAAGTCGAAAGGCACGTCCAAATAGTGATCGCGGAACGTGGAGTTCTGTTCCGGATCGAGCACTTCCATCAACGCTGCCGCCGGATCGCCGCGGAAATCGCGCCCGAGCTTATCGACTTCGTCCAGCATAAAAACTGGATCCAACGTCTCGGCTCGCCGAATTCCCTGAATGATCTGGCCGGGCAACGCGCCGATGTATGTCCGGCGATGGCCGCGGATTTCCGCCTCGTCGTGCATGCCGCCGAGGGAGATGCGGACGAACTTGCGTCCCATCGCTCGCGCGATCGATTTTCCGAGTGAAGTTTTGCCCACGCCGGGAGGCCCGACAAAGCACAGAATCGGACCCTTCATGCCGGGCTGCAGCTTCTTCACCGCAAGATAGTCGAGGATGCGTTCCTTTACCTTTACGAGATCGTAGTGGTCCTCGTTGAGGATCTCTTCGGCCTTGAGAATGTCGATGTCTTCGGTGCCCGAAGTCTTATTCCACGGTAACGAAGTCATCCATTCGAGGTAAGTCCGCGAAACCATGTACTCGGCCGAAGCCGGAGTCATCTTTGCGAGGCGCTTGAGTTCGCGGTCGCACTCCTTCTTGGCATCAGCGGACATTCCGGATTCTTCAACTTTCTTGCGAAGCTCCTCGATTTCCGCCTGGCCGTCGTCGGATTCGCCCAGTTCCTTTTGAATCGCTTTCATCTGCTCGCGAAGCAGGAACTCACGCTGGCTCTGATTCACCTGTTCCTGCACTTGGTCGTGAATCTTGCCGCGGAGTTCGAGCACCTCGCGCTCTTTGGTCAGCTCGTTGATCAAAGTTTCCAGGCGCTTGCGCACACTAAAAGTTTCAAGCAGCTCCTGGCGAACCATCGTATTGAGCGACGGCAATGTGGAAGCGACGAAGTCGGCCAGCCGTCCGGCTGAGTCGATGTTCATCACTTCCGTCTGTAAATCGTCGGAAAGTTGAGGGGAACGCGCCACCACTTCGCGGAACAGTTCCTGAACATTCCGCTGCAATGCCGTCAATTCCGCTTCGGGCTGATCTTCGAGGTCCGGTTGACCTTCGACACGCGCCCGGATAAAGGGCTGCAGTCCGATTACTTCCACCACACGGATGCGCTCGAGCCCTTCGAGAAACGCAACAACGTTTCCATTGGGCATGCGCACCATTTTGTGAACTTTTGCGAGAGTTCCTACGCCGTGCAAATCCGATCCGACGGGCACTTCCACTCGAGGATCGAGTTGCGCCACGACTCCAAGAAGTTTTTCCGGCCCTTCCAGGGAATTCAGCAGCGCCAGAGAGCTGTCGCGGCCCACAGGCAGCGGCATCACCGCGCCCGGAAAAAGGACCGTGTCGCGTACTGGCAGGATGGGGAGCTCTTGCGGAATAACTCTATTAATTTTACTCACTGTGTCCCCCTTGGACCCTAAATCCGTATAAGTCCCTCAGGCAGCTTATCGGCCGCCGTACAACTTTAGATGCAGGGAAGCGCAAAAAGGATTAGAGGGTCTTCGTGCTGCGCTATAAATCTTGATGAGTATACTAGACTCAATCTTGTAAAGCAAGTTTTGGACCTCGTAGTCAGCTCCTTAATAGGCCGTATACGACTGTAACAAAATTACTTAGAACTAGCCCGACGGCGCAGAGAACGAGCTACGAATCAACCCAAGCGCCTCATCCCGGTTATGAATCGTACCGTTAAGTTGAGCATCCTCGACAGCCTTGAGGATTTCCTTGAACAAGGGCCCGGGGCTGTACCCAAGCTCCTTTAGGTCTTCGCCAGTGACAAGACGGATGGGCCGGACTTGCTCGGCCGGCGTGTCCGCGATGAAGCGCGTGACGAAATCGTAGGCTTCCAGGTTCCGGTGGCTCGACAGGCAATCCAGCCTGTGCAGTTCGAGGTGTTCGTCAAAACGGTTCAGGCGGACAAATCTTTTCAACGTGGAAAGCTTCATCTGCGCGACGTCTTTAAAGCGCAAGTGGTTGGCGACAAGAGCAGCAATCTGGTCCGTATCGTCATTCGAGAAGCGCAGCCGCCGGCAGATGGCTTCAGCCATCAGGGTTCCCACTTCTACGTGCTGATCGAATCGAATGCGCCCGTTGGGACCGTCGGGCGGCGTGAAAGTGGGAGGCTTGCCGACGTCGTGGAGCAGCACGCCCCACGCGAGAGTGAGCGAGCATCCCGGGCGAAGTTGCTCGAGCATCAGCAGCGTGTGGACCCAGACGTCTCCCTCGGGGTGGAATTGCGGCGGCTGTTCGACTCCTTTCATTCGCGCGATTTCCGGCAGGAGCTCGGGTAGAAGCTTTGCTTCATCGAGGAGTTCGAACCCTCGCCGGGCTGCGCCTTCGGTAAGCAACTTGGTTAGCTCGTCGCGGATGCGTTCCGCCGAGACCTGAAAAATATCCGGCGCGAGGTTCGTAATGGCGGTAAACGTGGCGCTTTCGATCGCATATCGGAAGCGCGCGGCAAACCGCACAGCTCGAATCATGCGCAGCTTGTCTTCGCGGAAGCGATCATCGGGGTGTCCGATCGCACGGATGATTTTTTCTTCGAGGTCTTTTCGGCCTCCGACGTAGTCGAGGACTTCGTTCGTGAACGGATCGAGCATCAGGCCGTTAATCGTAAAGTCGCGGCGCTTAACGTCTATCTCGGGCGAGGTTGCATATTCGACCCGGTCCGGATGACGCCCGTCGGTGTAGCCCACATCGGATCGAAACGTCGCGACCTCGACCTGGGTAGGGCCCTCGGTGACGATTACGACGCCGAACTTCGCGCCGACCGCGAGGCTCTCAGGAAACAGTTCCTGCACGCGTTCTGGAATCGCATCAGTTGCCACGTCGTAATCGACGGGCTCGCGACGGAGGAGGATGTCGCGCACACACCCGCCGGCCAGATAGGCCTGGTGACCCTGGTCGCGGAGGGTGCGACAAATGTGTTCCGCGAGTTGGCGTCCGTTCATAGCGGGATTATGCGGGAAAAGAGCAGGCGTGGGAAGTTGGGGATTTCGAGAACGTTGAGCCGGGATTCTTGCGCTCTAAGCAGTGACACGCAGAACGAGGCACGTGATGTCGTCATGCTGGCGGACAAAGCCGACGAACGTATTCACGTCGAGCATCACTCGTCGCAACACATCCGCTGCGGCGCTATCCGGCGGTGCTGCTTGGAGGCACGGCAGCAGTCGCTTCTCACCGTACTCTTCTTCCGAATCATTGACGGCCTCGACCACGCCGTCCGTAAAAACAAAGAGCAGATCGCCCGGCTGGAGTTGCACGTTTCCCGAGGAGTATGGCATCTCATGTTCCGTAAAGAGGGGGAGGCCGAACGGTGGGCCGCCTGTCGAAAGGCGCTCGATTTGCCCGGAAGCTCGGCGCAATACCGGGTCATTGTGTCCGGCGTTGACGTAGCGCATTTCGCGCGTCGCGGGGTTGATCTCCGCGATGAACGCGGTGGTAAAGCGGCGGCCTTCCAGGCTGTGTGCCCGCGCATAGCGTTCGAGGCCCGCAACAATTTCGTCGAGCGACGCAGGGGTTGCAGCCAGAGCCCGGAGGCTCGCTTGAAACGTGGCCATCAATAGTGCTGCGGGCACGCTTTTCCCTGCGACGTCCGCCACTGCAACGATGAGGGGCCCGGAGCCCGCTGCGCTCGCGGGCGCCGGTCGCGTGAACGCGTCGTAGTAGTCGCCGGCCACTGTATTTTGTGGCCTTGTAGCGAAGGCAATATCGACGCCGGGAACATGAGGAGGGTGATCGGGGACGAGCCACTGCTGAATTTCCCGGGCGATTTCAAGGTCGCGCTTCATCGTCACGCGATCAGCCAATTCCAGCGCGAGTAGCAGGAACAAAATGAGCGCTCCGAGCCCGCCCAGGCTTAAGCTGACTTGACCGCCGCCTGAATGAATTTCGGGTTGCACGACCAGCAGAAAAATCGCAACGAGCAGCAGCACACGACGTGCTGGAGAAAGCTTCATGAGCAGAGCCTGGAATAGCGCCCACGCACCGAACAGCGGGCGCTTCCATTTCTTGTGCTCGCGGTTAATCGCGTCCCAATCGACGTCCTTCGAGTAGAGACCGTAGCTTGCTTCTGCCTCGGAGCGGAACTGTCCCCAAAGCTGTTCGATTTCGAGTCCTTCCGTCACGCGCGCCCAAAAATCACGAGCGCGCCGGCCAGCGCTCTGTTTCGGCGTTGCGGGGGGAATGGGGACGGACGACATTGGCAGGGCAATTATAGGGCAGTCGACGGAGTTCAGCGAGAACGGTTCGGCATTCAGCCGGGATCATAATTCGTCGAGATTATTCGATGCGGTGATTCGTTACTGTTACTTCTCGCGATAATCTCGAATGGAGAGAGAGCCTCCGAACTGCAGTTTCGAGAACCCGAAGCGATCGCGCAAACGATCCGTCGTTCGTGCGAGACGTTCGAGCTTTTCGCGGCGGCCAGGATCGAGCAGGTCCAGCTGGTCCGCTCCCGCGGAAAATGAGGAGAGCTCCACGCCCACGAGCCGCAGCATGGCGGCTCCGTTCCAGGCGTTTGCGAACAGCTCGCGAACGGAACGGAGAATGGTTTCGTCGAGGTCGGAGGGTTCGCCGAGCGTTTGGCTTCGAGCGATCGTCTTGAAGTCCGCATATCGCAGCGTGAGGCTCACAGTTCGCACGTGAAGGCCCGCGTCGCGCATGCGTTTCGCCGCCTTCTGGCAGAGATGACTCAGCGTTGATTCGAGCAACTCGCGGTCGGTTCGGCGTCGATGAAGAATTCGTAGGAGTCGATTCCGTGCGCCTTGCGAAACAGCGCCGTGCCCCAGCGCCCGAAAGTTTCTTCCAGTCGCTCGAATGGAACCTGTTGCAGTTGGCCGACGGTATCAATCCCGAGAGTTTTCAGCGCCGCTTCCGTCACTTTGCCAATCCCCGGAATTCTGCGCACGGCGAGCGGGGCTAAGAACGCTGCTTCGCTTCCTGGCGCCACCCACACCAGGCCGCGCGGTCTTGCCTGCTCGCTCGCCACCTTCGCGACCAAGCGGGTTGCGCCGAGGCCGCCGGAGCATGGGAGGCCGGTCGTTGCCGTCACCTCAAGCAGCAGCTTATGGGCCGCGGCAAGTGGAGGGCCGTGCAGCCGTTCCGTGCCGGCGAGGTCGAGATACGCTTCGTCGATTGACGCCATTTCGACGACGGGAGAAAACTTTCCCAGGATTGCAGCGACTCGATCGCTCCATTGGTTATAAAGATTGTGGTGGCCGTCGAGAATGATAGCTTGCGGGCACAGCTTCGCTGCGGTGCGTAGCGGCATTGCGGATTGAATCCCGAAGCGCCGCGCTTCGTAACTTGCCGACGACACGATGCCGCGCTGGTCGCGCTGCCCTCCTACGACGACGGGCAGGCCGCGCAGCTCTGGTCGCGCCAACAGCTCGACCGAAACGAAAAACGCGTCCATGTCGACATGCAGAATTGAACCGGAGGAATCGGAGGAGACGCTAGACGGGGCGTCTTGCTTGGCACGAAACTGGGCCAGTTTCGGCATCGAGATCCTGTCGAGCAACTATACAACGAGGAGGCGGACCGTACGTCAGCACTTTGGCAAGCCTTAGATGGCGCTTTCACGATCTTTCTGCGGCGATTACGCGAGGGATTCCGGCGAGATCGTTAGTGACGCTTACATTCACCCACGCAGGTTGCCCGTACAATAAACCGCGGACGTGCTCAAGTGAATTGTACCCAAGCTCGAGCACCAGAATGCCTCCACGGGGCAACAGCACCTCGGCCTGCTCGATTAGGCGTGCATAGAACTCGACACCAGTGGGACCACCAAACAGCGCTGCATCCGGCTCGTGGTCCCGCACTTCGCGCGGAAGCTGACCTGTTTCGTTGCGCCCTACGTATGGCGGATTGCTGACGATGACGTCGAAGGAGCGCGCTCCGTGAACGGGAGCGAGCAAATCGCTTTGCAGAAAGCGAATGCGGTCGGACACGCCATGGCGGGCGGCGTTGCGGCGAGCAACCTCCAACGCGCTCGCAGAGATGTCCGTGGCAAGAATCTCGGCATGCGGCAGTTCGTACGCCAACGTCACCGCGAGGCAGCCTGAACCGGTGCCCACGTCGGCAATTTTCAACTGTGGGCTGGGAGCCCCCGTCGCCATGTCGATTTTGATTCCGCGTGGGCCTAGCCGTTCGAGCGCGACTTCGATGATGTGCTCTGTTTCCGGGCGCGGAATAAGAACCGCCGGCGTGACCGTGAACTCGAGCCCCCAGAACTCCTGCTTGCCCGTTAGGTATTGCGTCGGCTCGCCCGCCGCGCGGCGCGCGATGAGTGCGAAGTATCGATCGAGGACAGCTGGATCGATCGGTTCCTCTGGGTGGGTGTAAATCCATGCGCGATCGTGCCCGAGTGCGTGCATGAGAAGGAGCTCGGCTGCCAGCGTATGCGACGGGACCTGCGCCGCACGCAAACTCGCCATCGCTTCTCGCAACGCTGCGCGGTTATCCATCGTCGTCACAAGTGCGATCACGATTCGACAAGTTCCGCATTCAGACGTTCGGACTCGAAATGCGTTACGAGGGCATCAACAAGCGCCCCGAGTTTCCCGTCCATTGCTTCCGTAAGTTGATGCAGGGTGAAGTTGATGCGATGGTCGGTGATGCGATTTTGGGGGAAATTGTAGGTGCGGATTTTCTCCGAGCGGTCGCCGGTCTTGATTTGTCCTTTTCGTTCGGCGGCCAGCGCTGCGTGTTGCTTGGCCTGTTCCATTTCGTACAGCCGGGCACGAAGCACTCGCATGGCTTTTGCCCGATTCTTGATTTGCGATTTTTCGTCCTGCTGCGAGACCACGAGCCCGCTCGGGATATGCGTGATGCGCACGGCCGAGTACGTCGTATTTACGGATTGCCCGCCGGGGCCGGAAGAACAAAAGGTATCGATACGCAGATCCTTCGGTTCGATCTTGATGTCAATGTCTTCGGCCTCGGGCAGGACGGCCACTGTGGCGGCCGACGTGTGAATGCGTCCCTGCTGCTCCGTAGCGGGCACGCGCTGAACTCGGTGCACACCGCTTTCGTATTTCAGCTTTGAATAGACTTTTTTGCCCTGGATCGCCGCGACAACTTCCTTCATGCCGCCGATTGACGATGGCGAGCTTTCCAGGATTTCCACCTTCCAACCCTGCGATTCGGCATAGCGCGAATACATCCGGAAGAGCTCGGCCGCAAACAGCGACGCTTCGTCTCCTCCCGTGCCGGCCCGGATTTCGACGATCACGTTTTTCTCGTCGTTCGGATCTTTGGGGATCAGCAAGAGCTTCAATTCGAATTCGACGGGCGCTAAGCGCGCCTCAAGGTCACGTTGTTCGTCGTGGGCCATCTGCTTCATATCGGGGTCGGTCGCCTCGGCGAATAGTTGCTTCGCGTCCTCCAAACCTTTATTGATTTCCTTCCACTCGCGGTATTTCGCCACAATCACTCCGAGGTCGGAGTGAGCCTTCGCGAGCTTTTGGTAGCGGTCGGTGTCGTTGTGGGCGTCAGCCGACGACAGCTCGGCTGTCATCTGATCGTAGCGCGATTCCATTCGGTCAAGTTTTTCAAACAGCGTCAATTTCGCCATGCCAATACCTCAAGGACTCAGGAAGCGTGAAAGTGGTCTCAAAAGCGACTGGAAAACATCGGAAACAGAACCCCGAGCGGGGTAGGATGGGGATCGCTAATAGAATGAGGCAAACATCAGAAGAATAGAATAGTCACATTCGCGAAGTCTGTCAATTTAGGGCCGATAGGCCGCCTCTTTTATGTGTAGAACACTTTCCCCGTTGTACCGCGGTGAACCATGGTGAAGCAGGCCGTGAGTCTCGATTTGAAAGTCCCGAAACAGTAGTACCTTCGTAACATTGACCGCACACGCTTCCGGACGCTACTTTCACCTCGACAATTCGGAGAGGCTCTGGCTTAGCCAGAGAGGGAGGGGTGTGTACCGTTTAGGCACACGCTCGTAAAATTTCCCTCTTGACGGCAAGAGACCGCTTATAAGCTCCCCCGCGTAGTTCATCTACTCGGAGGGGTTAAATGACTAAGTGGTCGCTTGTGGCTGTATTGGTTCTGCTTGTGTTGACCAGTGCGATGGGTTTGCAAGCGCTGGCGAATACGAGTGGTCCGATGCCGCCTTCACCGTGGGCAAACACAAGTGGTCCCATGCCGCCGTCACCTTGGCTGGCAGCCAACACCAGCGGTCCGATGCCGCCTTCACCTTGGGCGAACACCAGCGGACCGATGCCTCCGTCTCCTTGGTAACTGGAGAGACGGTCCCGCAATAGCGGGAGTTGGTTAGGGCCAGGCCTCGGAAACTAGGTTTGAATGCTTGGCCCGTTTGACTACGCGATCTGGCTTGTAGGTTTCCTCGTGGAAATCGCCGTGGTTGTGTGCCTCATTTACAAGAAAGATGTCCTCCGTTATCTACCTCTCACGATCTACATGCTTTGCGCGGCTTTAGACAACTGCGGGCAGTACTTCTATCTGGAACATTACGGCTATGCATCGCAACAATATTTTTATTATTACTACTACACGGAAAGCCTTCTGACGATTTTGCTGTTCTGGACGGTGATTCAGTTCTATCAGCAGACGTTTAGAGAGATGAATGTAAGCGGCTACATTCGAGGGGCTGCAGTCCTTCTCCTTGCGGCGACCGCTCTATTCTCCTATGCCGTGGTTCACGAGAACCGCAGTCATCTAACGACACAGTTCGTGGTTGAACTGGGACGAAACCTTCACTTCGTCGGCGTGGTGCTGACATACCTGCTGTGGGGCGCTATCCTGAAGCTCCGCGAAGCCCGCACCCGCCTGATACAGCTCGTGCTCGCGCTGGGCGTCTATTTCAGCGCGACGGCCTGCACATACGCGCTCCGCAATCTATTTCCTGGTTTGCAGCCTTACGTCCTTCGCTGGGTGCCCCCGATCGTGGGGGTGTGGCTGCCGATCGCATGGGCCTATACCTTTGCAAAGGTTCCTGAGGACGCAAGATTGGCGACCGCTCGTCTCGTTGTGAGGACCCGATAATGGCAGCAGCGTTTATCTGCGTCATCTCCATCGCGGTATTTCTGCAGTTCTTCGTTTCGTACTGCCGGTCGATTTTGGCCGTCAGCCAAAAAGTTGAACTGTCAGAGCGGGTTCGCGAAGTCAGCGGAATCGAAGCGCGCACGATCGGCGCGGAAGATTTCCCACGGCTCGTGCAACTGGTTCGCCTCTGCCCGGAGCGCGGTGACGATCAGACAGAGATTCGCGCTGTCGGGACATATTACGGCCTGCTCCGCGTTATCAAGAAAATTTCGGCCTTCGTGATTCCCCGTATTGCGGCGTGGACCGAGCGGGAGCGCCAAAATTGCTCGCATTTCGCGGCCGTGGCGCTCGATCGGCGGATCTCATACAGCCGAGACCTGTTCACCCAGCAGGTCGCCGATCGCACCTAGCCCATACGCTGCTGAGCTTTGAACCGCTCCGGCGCGGCGCCCAGCCCTCGACCCCTTCCGCTCTGGCTGCTACGATAGAATACGAAGTCTCTCGGGTTTGAAACTCGACCAATTTCAGCCTATGCGCACAGCACTTGAACAGCGCGTTCTCGAATTCATCCGCCGCTCGCGAATGATGTCCGCCGGCGATCGTGTCGGCGTTGCCGTCTCCGCAGGCGCTGACTCCGTCGCCCTGCTCCGATTGCTCGAAGTGCTCCGCAGCGAACTGGGGATCACGTTGCTGGTCGTCCATTTCGATCACATGCTGCGGGGAATGGAATCGGATGCCGATCGAAGTTTCGTTCGGAATCTGGCGTACGCAAGCAGCTTGGAGTTCGTGACGGCGCGTGAGGATGTGCGCAGTGTCGCGGAACAACGCGGCTGGAATCTGGAAGACGCGGGTCGGCGCCTGCGCTACGCATTCTTCGAGCGCGTCCTGCGCGACGGGAAAGCGACCCGCATCGCTGTCGCTCATACCGCTGATGACCAAGCCGAAACGGTTCTCGGACACGTCATCCGGGGAACCGGTCTCACCGGTCTAGCCGGAATTTATCCGATTGTTGAGTTGAACGCCGGAACTTGGCTTATTCGGCCGCTGCTCAATACACGCAGGCAAGACCTGCGCGATTACTTGCGTGCAACGGGAAACCAATGGCGTGAAGATGCAACGAATCTCGATGAGGCACGGCTCCGTGCTCGAATTCGCGCACGGCTCTTGCCGCTTTTGGAGCGCGACTTCTCGCCGGGGATCGTTCAGCACCTGAGCGACCTCGCTCGATTCGCACGAGAAGAAGAATCATTCTGGTCGGCGTTGGTTGAAGATCGACTGATCGAATCTGCGGAAATCATGAGCAAAGCCGGCTCCATCCAGCAGGCCACGATCTCCGCGCGCGATCTTCTGTCACCCCTGCCGCTTCGGGCGGCCTCTGGACCCCGCGGCTCCGAAGCCGGCCGCGCGCTTACCGAACGCCTCATTCGCCGTCTCTATGAAAAGCTGCGCGGAGACCATTGCGATCTTTCTGCACTGCATGTCGAGCAGGTCATCCGCCTCGCATCTGAGTCAACGAGCGGGAAGCATGTGAGTCTCCCCGGGAAGATCGACGTCGAGCGCGTGTTTGATCGGCTTGTATTTTTGCGCTCGTCCGGGGCCGGGCACCCGGCGTCATCGGTGGAAACTAAAACTGCCGCACGCGCGTATCACTATGTGCTGAGTCTTCCGGAACACGGAACGACGAGTATTTGTGTGCCGGAACTCGCAACCCGCTTCCGGCTGAAAATAGTTGACTGGCCCTTGAGGGAGAGCGACACTAAAACTGAAGGCGAGGCCCTCGATGCTGCGGTGCTCCGCGTGCCTTTGGTTTTACGGAACTGGCAGCCCGGAGACGCCTATCGGCCCCGCGGCCACCGCCATACCCGGAAACTCACGCAAATGTTCGTGGCAGGGCGAATTCCGAGTCGCCAACGCATTTGCTGGCCCGTTCTGGAAAGCGGTGGGCAAGTGATTTGGGCTCGCGGGATGGCGCCCGCAGAAGACTTTTGCGCCCACAAGGGAACGAGAGTCGGGATAGTGATCGAAGAAGACAGCCTTTGATACGGCTGGGGTTAGCGTCCAGTAAGACGAGTCCGGATCGTGCTACGCGAGGCTTCGCACCTGCATCTAAGTAATAGGTGCAGGTTTCGTTTAGATGTTGTCGCAAGCACGGGCGGGACGATCGACGGTGTTAAGAGGATGAGGTAACAAGGTGAATTCAACAGTCCGCACTATTTTATTTTGGCTTCTGATGATTTTGCTGGCGGTCGTCCTGTGGAGGATGGCTTCCGGTACCAGCCAGTCCGCGAAGGAAGAGGACTCCAACTACACCAATTTCTTGGCGAAGTTGGACCAGGGGCAAGTGAAAGAAGTTACCGTCCTGCTGTCTCCGAACAGCGCTGAGCTCAAGGGCGATTACCGCGACGGCGGAAAGTTTCGCAACGTAACGATCGCCAACACCGCAATTCCGGACATTACCAAGACCCTTCAAGAGAAGGGCGTCCGCTACAACTACGCAGAAGTAAAAAACGCCGACTGGCTCACGTTTATCGTGAATTTTGCGCCGCTCATGCTTCTCGTTGCGTTCTGGATTTTCATGATGAAGCAGATGCAGGCTGGCGGTAACAAAGCGCTCAGTTTCGGGAAATCGCGCGCCCGCCTGCTCACGGCTCAGCAAAAGAAAGCTACTTTCAAGGACGTTGCCGGCATTGACGAGCCAAAGGAAGAACTCTACGAAATCATCGATTTCCTGAAGGATCCGCAGAAATTCCAGAAACTCGGCGGCCGCATTCCCAAGGGCGTGCTGCTCGTCGGGCCTCCGGGAACGGGCAAGACGCTGCTGGCCCGGGCGATTGCCGGAGAAGCGAATGTTCCGTTCTTTTCGATTTCCGGGTCGGATTTCGTCGAAATGTTTGTCGGCGTAGGCGCAAGCCGCGTTCGTGATCTTTTTGAACAGGGCAAGAAGAACGCGCCGTGCATTATCTTCATTGATGAGATTGATGCTGTCGGCCGCCACCGCGGCGCAGGCCTCGGCGGTGGTCACGATGAGCGCGAACAAACTTTGAACGCGCTCCTTGTTGAGATGGACGGGTTCGAATCGAATGAAGGCGTAATCCTGATTGCGGCCACCAACCGGCCGGACGTTCTCGACCCGGCGCTTCTCCGGCCAGGCCGTTTCGACCGCCGCGTGGTTGTGCCCCGTCCCGACGTGAAGGGTCGAGAAGAAATCCTTCGCGTGCATACGCGCAAGGTGCCCCTCTCGGATGACGTCGATCTCTCCGTGATTGCCCGGGGCACGCCAGGGTTTTCCGGGGCGGATCTCGCGAACCTCGTGAACGAATCCGCGTTGTGGGCGGCGCGTCAGAATCGCAAGCTCGTCACCATGTTTGATTTCGAGATGTCCAAGGACAAAGTCCTGATGGGCGTCGAGCGGCGCTCCATGATTCTTTCCGACGAAGAAAAGCGCAACACGGCGTATCACGAAGCGGGGCACGCGCTCGTCGCGGCCATGACGCCAGGAGCCGATCCGTTGCATAAAGTGACGATCATTCCGCGCGGCATGGCACTGGGCGTCACGATGCAGCTTCCGATTGACGACAAACACACCTACACCAAGGAATTCCTCGAATCCCAACTTGCCGTTTTGATGGGCGGACGCGCGGCCGAGGAGATTTTCCTCCATCACATCACCACCGGCGCCGGCAATGACATCGAACGCGCCACCGAGATCGCTCGCCAGATGGTTTGCGAGTGGGGCATGAGCCCGCTCGGCCCGCTGACTTTCGGCAAAAAGGAAGAAGCGATCTTCCTGGGCCGGGAAATCGCGCAGCATCGCGACTACTCCGAAGACACCGCGATCAAAATCGACGAAGAAGTTCGCAGCATCATCACGAACGGGTACTCGAAAGCGCGGAATATCCTCGAAACCTATCGCGATGCGCTCGAACGCGTTGCGCAGGCCTTGCTCGTTCGCGAAGTGCTGGACGCGACCGAACTGAAGCTCTTGATGGAAGGCAAGCCGCTGCCGGAAAAGCCGCCTGCGCCTCCTGCAGCGCCGCCGGTCGCGACAAGGGAACCGCAACTTACGCTGCGTCCCGAGCCTCGACCGATTCCCGGCCTTGCCAAGGGCGAAAAACCAGCCCCTGCTTGATCGTTCTCTAATCTGTCGGAATCTTAGCGGCGCCCCGGCTCAACCAGGGCGTCGCTTTTCTTTTGTCTGCTGGTTGCTTCCGCACCATTGCGAAACAGTTCCAGTTGCGGGAAATTGGCGTAAAATGTGAGCATGGCGCGCGAGCACAAAGAAACCTTCGAAGCTGATTGCCCTTGCTGTCATGCGAAGCTCACTCTCGACCGGGATCTTGGAGTCGTGCTCTCGCACGTACCGCCACCGAGACCACCTTCCTCGGTTGATCTCGACGACACCGCGCGCCTCCTACGTCAGCAGACAGAAGCTGTCGAAGCGAAGTTCCGCGCCTCTGTCGAAGCCGAAAAATCCAAGGAAGACATCCTCGCGCGAAAATTTGCCGAGGGCCTGAAGAAGGCCAAAGACGGCCCGGTGGAAAAGCCCCTCCGCGATTTCGATCTCGATTGAATCCTGTAATGCGAGAACTTCCACCGCTGACTACGCGACGGCGGAAACTTGCCAGGATCGTTTCTTGTTTCGTGGCATATCTCGTCTCCACAATTGCAATTGCAACACCTTCTCCGCCCGAGCGTGCAATCCCACACCAGCAATTGCGCTCGCAGGAGCGCGCTCCGCGCAAGAAGAAATTGCCGAAGCCGCGCGAATTGGACGCGGGAGTGGCATGGCACCGCGACCCCGCGACGGGCGAACTTACGTCCGTTCCCCCCGGCGCTGGCCGTTCGAATCCGACCGGCGAGAAGACGCCCGCTCCTGCGATTCGGGTCACTTCGCAAATGGTTCCCGTCACCTGTAGCATTTTCAACGCGGACGGCACCGCCATCACAGACTTGAAGCGCTCCGATTTCCGCATCTACGAAGACGGTGTTGAGCAACGCCTCGCCTACTTCGCAGTCGGAACCGAACCCGCCAGCGTCTCGCTTGTGATCGACGCCAGTCCCAGCGTCCTCCGCGATTCCGACGAAATGAAGCACGCCGCTCTTTCGCTCGTCGGAGGTCTTGCTTCAGCCGACCGGGTTGCAGTGGTCGATTTCTCCGCCCATACCTATCTCCAGACGGATTTTTCAAGCGATCGCGAACTGATCCGCCGCGGCATCGATCGCGTGGATGTTCATCAACTCCTGGGGGATGTGGGCGGCTCGAATATCTACGAAGCGGTTTATCTGACGGCGGCGAAAGTGTTTCTCGGAGGCCGTGAAGGACGCAAAGCGATCGTGCTGCTCACGGACGGCCAGGATAGCGGCCTGGGTTTGACGCTCGACCCCGCGACCGCCGCGCCGAGACCCGGCCAGCCGAGCGACCGCCTGACGTTTGAAGATGTGGCTCGTTCGCTGGCAGCTGCGGATATTCAGATTTTCGCAGTTTCGACCGAAAATCGCCCAAAATTGCTGGCACCCGATTGGCTCGCGTCGCACAAGGATGCGAGCCTCCTCGTTTCCGAAGCCGCGAGATCCGGCGTCCCCGCCTACACACTCTATCTCGCTGAGCTGGTTCGCCGCTCCGGCGGCCAGCTCTATTTTCTGCGCGATTCGGCATCCCTGTCGGATATCTTCCGGCGCATCGCTCAGCGAATCAGCGCCGAGTACACCCTCGGCTATTATCCTGCGGAAAGCTCCTCGAACCACTCAGGCTGGCACCGCTTGCGTGTGGAGGTTGCCGGCCACCAAGGTGCTACGGTCGTCCATCGCGCCGCCTACTACGTTCCTGCGGCGGCAGAATAGCGGATGCCAAGGAGCATCCGGCGCACCCACGAAAGCCTGTACGACGGCCTGGACCACGGAGCTTATCGTTTCGCGCGAACCATGATTCAATAGCGCTTGATGTTCCGGCGAAAGAAATTCCAGTTGCGGCTCCCGTCCCGCAGCATCGTCCTCGGCGAGCGCACGCTCCTTATGGGCGTGCTCAACCTCACGCCCGACAGTTTTTCCGGCGACGGATTGCATCTCGATCCAGACGCCGCGGTCGCACGCGCCCTTGAGATGCAACAAGCCGGCGCCGATATCCTCGATATCGGCGGTGAATCCACCCGCCCCGGTGCGAATTGGCTCACCACGGACGGAGAATTGAGCCGCGTGCTTCCCGTTCTGAGGTTACTGCGCGGCCGGTTGAAGATTCCCATCTCGATCGACACGAATAAATCAGAGGTCGCCGAAGCCGCCGCCGAAGCCGGCGCGGAAATCATCAACGACGTCACAGCTCTGGGCCGCGATCCCCGCATCGCCGAAGTCGCGCGCCGCCGCAAGCTCCCTCTCATCTTGATGCACATGCACGGCGAGCCCCGCACGATGCAAACCGCACCTTTCGCGCGAAACGTGATGCTCGATGTCACCAGTGGCCTGAAAAAAGCAGTCGCGTTGGCACTCCGTGCTGGTGTTCCGAAATCTCAGCTCGTCGTCGATCCCGGCATTGGATTCGGCAAAAGTTTCGACCAAAACTACGAATTGATCGCGCGGCTTCCCGAACTTGCCCGCCTCGGCTTCCCACTGTTGGTCGGTCCGTCGCGGAAGGGATTCATCGGCCGCACGCTCGGCGGCCTTCCGGAGAGCGAAAGAAAGTGGGGCACGGCCGCTGCGGTTACCGCTTGTGTCTTGCAGGGGGCGCACATCGTTCGCGTTCACGACGTGCGCGAGATGGCGCAAGTCGCCCGCGTCGCCGATATGCTAGTATCCCGTAATTTTCGGTGGAGAAAGGCGACATGAGTTTTCTCGGCAATTTTCGTCAGCTCACTTCCGTACAACGCAACACGTTTATCGCCTGCTTCCTCGGTTGGTCGCTCGACGCCTTCGATTTCTTCATCCTGATCTTCTGCGTCAGCGCCATCGCGACAGAATTTCATGCCAAAGTCTCTGCCATTGCCGAGGCGATTTTCCTCACGCTCGCGATGCGCCCCGTCGGCGCGTTTTTATTCGGTTTGATGGCCGACCGCTTCGGTCGCCGCCCCACGCTGATGCTCGATATCATCGCGTATTCCGTTTTCGAGCTGGCCTCCGCGTTTGCTCCGTCGCTCAAAGTGTTTTTGATCATGCGCGCCTGTTTCGGTGTCGCAATGGGTGGCGAATGGGGCGTGGGCGCCGCGCTGGCGTTTGAAACTCTGCCTACTAAGGGACGCGGATTCTTTTCCGGTTTGTTGCAGGAAGGCTACGTGGTCGGGTATCTGCTGGCTGCGCTGGCCTACGGCACCTTATTCGCGTACATCGGCTGGCGAGGCATGTTCGTCGTCGGCGCGCTGCCGGCGTTTCTGATCATCTACATCCGCACCAAGGTGGAAGAATCACCGGCATGGCTCGCGGGCAGGGTATCAAGAGACGCAGAACGCAATCTAGGCAAGGATATCATTACGTATCTCGGGAGTTTCCTTTTTCTCGTTCTGCTGATGTTCGCCTTCAATTCGTTCAGCCACGGCACGCAGGACCTCTACCCCACGTTTCTCCAGAAGAATCACGGCTTCTCGCCAAAGACGGTTGGAGTTGTTGCCATCATCTACAACGTCGGTGCGCTACTCGGCGGGATTCTCTTCGGAGCTTGGTCGGAGCATATCGGCCGGAGGAAGGCTATCGTAATTGCGGCGCTGCTGACGATTCCGGTGATTCCGGTGTGGGCATTTTCGCATACAGCTCCGATGCTCGCTCTCGGCGGCTTCGCGATGCAATTCATGGTGCAGGGCGCGTGGGGCGTGGTTCCGGCGCACCTGAATGAGCTCTCTCCGCCCGCTGTCCGCGCCACGTTTCCCGGCTTCGCCTACCAGCTGGGCAACCTGCTTTCGTCGCGCAATTCCGTGATTCAGGCCAAGCTTGCAGAGCAGCATTACGGCGGGAGCTACGCGCCGGTTCTGGCGTGGACGTGTCTCATCGTAGCGATTCTAGTGGCGATGGTTACGATCAGCGGAAAAGAAGCGAAGGGCGCAGATCTTTCGGATACCAGCTAGCGCATGCTAGCGAAATGCCAGCCCGCACGGCGAACTAAGCCTTTGCCAACTCCTGCGTCTGAAACGGCAGGCGCCGCAACCTCTTGCCGGTAGCTGCGAAAATCGCATTCGCCACCGCCGGCGCAATCGACGGCACCGGCGGCTCCCCGCATCCTCCCGGCGATTCGTGGCTCGGAACGATGTGTACCTCCACGCGCGGCATGTCGTTGATCCGCATCATTGGGTAGTTATTGAAATTGCTCTGCTGCGTCTGGCCGCCCTGGATTGTAATCTCGTCGAAGAGCGCCGCCGTCAATCCGAACACCAGCCCGCCTTCCACCTGCGCTTTGACCATGTCCGGATTGATTACCTGCCCGCAATCAATCGCGCACACAACGCGGTCCACTTTCACGGTACCATCGTTCGCAACCGTCACCTCGGCAACGTACGCAATGTAGCTGCCCCATCCGGCGATCCCCGCAATGCCGCGTCCACGTCCTTTCGGCAAAGGCGTTCCCCATCCGGACTTCTCAGCCGCCAAATCGAACACATGCCGTAGCCGCGCCACGTCCACCGGCGCCTGATCCCCGCCACCCGCGTCCGGCTTCGCCTTCGTGGCAATCAACTCGCGTCGCAGCGCGAGCGGATCTTTTCCAGTCGCCGCAGCGACTTCATCGATGAAGCTCTGCACGGCAAAGTGGTTCCACGTCGTGTCCACACCGCGCCAGTAACCGCGCGGCACAGCCGTGTGCAGGAAACTCGCTTCGAGCAGATAATTCGGAACGATGCCATTCGGCAGACCGGTTCCCGCGATTTCGGTGCCACCTGTGTCAGGAATGTCGCCTCCAACGTACACGCCATCCGTCGTCGGCCCTGCAATATGGTGCATCCACGAAATGAGCTGGCCTTGAGCGTCCATGCCAGCGCGTAGACGATGGTGGCTCATTGGACGGTAGAAGTCGTGCCGAACGTCGTCTTCGCGCGTCCAGATCACTTTTACGGGAGCGCCCGCCGCTTTCGAAATCAGCGCTGCCTCCACGCCGTAGTCGATGTTCAGCCGCCTCCCGAAGCCACCACCGAGCAAAGTAATGTGAATCGTGATTGCCGAAGCCGAAATTCCCAGCGCGCTCGCCAGCGCCGTCGCCATTCCCCCGGAATTTTGAGTCGGAGCCCACACTTCGCATTTGCCGTCGCGCACATCTGCCGTGCAGTTCGGCGGCTCCATCGTTGCGTGCGCCACGAAGGGCAATTCGTACTCCGCTTCGATTTTCTTCACCGCGCTCTCAAGCGATTTCCCCGGGTCGCCAATCTTGCGCAGCTCCTTACCCTCACCCTTCACCATCGCAACGCATGCTGCACGTTGCTTCTCGCTCGACTCCTCCGCTCCCGCGCCCGGGTCCCATTCCACCGTCAGTGCCTTACGTCCCGCAATCGCCTGCCATGTGGAGTCGGCCACCACCGCCACTCCACCCCACAAATAATGTTGGTGTCCCGAATTTGCCGGCCGCTCCTCGCCGAACAGCGGAGGCATCTCTACCACCGGCACCTCGACCACTTTCTTCACCCCCTCCACAGCCTGCGCCCGCGCTGCATCGAATTTCTTCACGCGCCCGCCAAACACGGGAGGTCGCGCGACCACGGCATACAGCATCCCCGGAACTTTGGTGTCAATGCCGTAGTGAGCCTCGCCAATTACGATGTGGCCGCCGTCCACCCGCGGCTTTGCGGTGCCGATGATTCGGTAATCCTTCGGCCCCTTCAATGGCACATCTTTCGGAACAGCCAACGCCGCGGCCTTCGCGGCAAGCGCACCGTATTCCATACGCCGGCCGGTTTTCTTGTGCTCGATCACGCTTCCGCCAATCGCGCTGCATTCGCTTACTGGAACGCTCCACGATTGTGCCGCCGCCGTAATCAGCATGTCGCGCGCGGCGGCGCCGGCCTGCCTGAGCGGATCCCACGACCCGCGCACGCTCTGGCTGCCGCCGGTCGTCATGTCTCCATATTTCGAGTCGGCATCGGCCTGTTCGATCTTTACACGCGCCCAGTCCGCGTCCAGTTCCTCCGCCAAAATCATCGTCATTGAAGTCCGCACGCCCTGACCCATTTCAGACCGCGCCACCCACAGTTGAATCTCGCCATTCGGATGAATTTCAACGAACGCATTCGGCGCGAAGTTTTTGGAAGGATCGGTGGCCGCGTTTGCAACGCACGCAGAACCCCAATAAAAACCAATCACCAAACTCGCCCCACCGGCTGTGCTTGTCTTCAAAAAATCGCGCCGCGATACCTCTGCGGTATTTTTCGCTGCCGCGCTCATCGCTTGTCTCCCGCTGCTGCAGCAGCCCCACTGTGCTTCGACGCAGCCTCGTGCACTGCCGCGCGAATCCGCTGGTAAGTTCCGCAGCGGCAAATGTGACCACCCAGCGCATCATTAATGTCCGCATCCGACGGACTCGGATTCTTTGCCAGCAGTGCCGCGCTCGTCATGATCATCCCCACCTGGCAATACCCGCATTGCGCCACCTGCTCATCGAGCCATGCTATTTGCACCGGATGCCGCCCATCCGGGGAAAGCCCTTCGATCGTGGTGATGTTTCGTCCCGCCACCGAAGAAATTCGTGTTGTGCACGAGCGTGTCGCCTCGCCGTCTACATGCACCGTGCATGCGCCGCATAACGCCATGCCGCAGCCGAATTTCGTTCCAGTGAGCCCCAGCGTATCGCGCAACACCCACAACAGCGGCGTGTCTGGGGCCACCTCCACCGAATGTGCCGTCCCATTTACAGTGATCGAAATGGCGTTCATGAATCACCCCTCGATGCCAACGCGACAAATCTACGTTTCGTGCTCACGAAAAGCAATCCGTCTTTCTCAGACTGGTCGGCAGGCTTGCCGATACAAAAGAAAGTGATTCGCGCACCACAACCAAAACGGGTAAGATTGACCTTTAAAAGTGAAACGCAAGGAGCCTCTATGAGCGCCACTCCCTCCGCTGGACCGTCGCAATCCACCGTCGAAGCGATCAAACAGAAAGCGCGCCTCTTGAGCATTTATTCGATGATGTCTACCACGGCTGCCGGTTCGGGTCACCCCACTTCCTGCATGTCCGCCGCGGAGCTCATGGCCGGAGTATTTTTCTACGCCATGAAGTTCGATCCCAAAAATCCGAACTCTCCCAACGTCGATCGCTTCGTGCTCTCCAAGGGCCACGCGGCTCCCGTCCTCTACTCCGCGCTCGCGGAAGCGGGGGTTTTTCCGGTTTCGCGCGTGATGACGCTTCGCGAATTCTCGAGCGAGCTCGAAGGCCATCCCACCCCCCGCATTCATGGCGTGGACGCAGCTACCGGCTCGCTTGGCCAAGGACTCTCCGTGGGCGCGGGCCTCGCGATCGGCGCGCGCATCGATAAGAGCGGCACGCGCGTCTACGTCCTTCTCGGCGACGGTGAAATGGCGGAAGGGCAAATCTGGGAAGCAGCCGAATTCGCCGGCCACTACAAACTCGACAATTTGACGGTCATCGCGGACGTCAACGCGCTCGGCCAAAGCGAGCCGACGATGTACCAGCACGACATGGAGACGTATCGCAAGAAGTTCGAATCCGAGGGCTTCGCCACGGAAGTGATCGACGGTCACGATGTTGCCGCCGTTCTCGCCGCGCTCGATCGCGCCAAGACCACAAAAGGCCGTCCGCAAGCCATCATCGCCCGCACCATCAAAGGCCACGGCTTCAGCGAAGTTGCCGGCAAAATGGGCTGGCACGGCAAACCGTTCTCGAAGGAACAACTTGTCCGCGCCATCGCCGAACAAGGCGGCGTCGCTCCGCAAGTTCCCGTCGACCCTGGGAAATCCTACGAGCGCACGTCACTTCCGCAGCCGCCCGATTTTCCCGCTCCCGCAGCTCCGGAATACGAAGCGGGCAAGCCGGTCGCCACTCGTGAAGCTTACGGCTACGCGCTCAAGCGCCTCGGAGCAGTGAACGCTCACGTTGTCGCGGTTTCCTGCGATGTGAAGAATTCCACTTTTTCCGACATGTTCGGAGACGCCTACCCCGATCGTTTCTGCCAGGGCTACATCGCCGAACAGAATATGATCAGCGTAGGTGTGGGCCTCGCGGCGCGCGGCAAAGTTCCGTTCCTCGACACGTTTGCCTGTTTCCACTCGCGCGCGTACGACCAGGTCCGTATGGCCGCCATCAGCCGCGCCAATATCAATCTTTGCGGTTCGCATTGCGGCGTCTCCATCGGCGAAGACGGACCCTCTCAAATGGCGCTCGAGGATATCGCGATGATGCGCGCCGTCCACAGCTCCGCGGTTTTTTATCCTTCCGACGCAATTTCTACCGAACGATTGACGGAAACGATGGCTCGCCGTAGCGGTATCAATTACCTCCGTACCTCGCGCCCCAAGACTCCGATCCTTTACTCGAAGGACGAAAAGTTTCCGGTTCCCGGTTTCAAGGTGCCGAGGCAAAGCGCGCAGGATAAAGTCACAGTGATCGGAGCCGGCATCACGCTTCACGAAGCGCTTAAGGCGGCCGACCAGTTGAAATCGCAAGGCACCGCAATTCGCGTGATCGATCTTTACTGCATCAAACCCATCGACGGCAAAGCCCTCGCCGAGCAGCTCAAAGCCACTGGAGGACGTCTCGTTACTGTCGAAGACCATTGGCCCGAGGGTGGTCTCGGTGAAGCCGTTCTTACCGCGCTTGCCGGCGTGGGCGCAGCGCCCTCGAAATTCAAGCTCCTTGCCGTTACGGGCATGCCTCACTCTGGCAAGCCGGACGAGCTGGTAGACGCGTTTGGAATCTCCGCGCGTCACATCGTCGAAGCCGTCAAGGAAATCGCTCAGTAAAACGTTCCTCGCGTCTGCTTGCAGATCTTCGTCGCAGACGAGCTGCGAGCAATCTGCGTACGGCACTCGCGGTTCGAAATAACTTTTCGCGCTGCATTGATGTTCCAGACTGAACCCGCGAGTTTCTGCCCGGCACTCTTCCCATGTGAATCCTGCAATCTAGGGCTGTAAGTCCTTCGCCGAGAGTACGAGACTGACGCTTCATTGGGCATCGAAGTGCGACAGTCCTTTGAGGATGAGTGTCACTGCTGAACCGATTCGCACCGCCTCCGCGAAGAAACCGTTTCGCGCGAAGCCGTATTCGGTCGAACGCCGCTTCCAGCTCATGCAATCGGGAACCGTAGTAATTGCGCTGGTCCTGGCCTCTCTCGCGCTGTATTGGAATCTTTCTTCCCAGCAGCGTCTCAATGACTCGCTCCGTACGGTTCACTCAACTCTCGCGCTCAGCAGGGAAGTGCAGTCGAGTCACGAGGCTGTCGCGGAATCCTTCTGGGCAACCTACGAACTGGGAAGTATCAAGAATCGCGCAGACTATGAGAAGCGTGCGGCGGAAGCAATCACACTTCTCAGCCATTACGACAAGAATGCGCTTTCCACGGTGGAGGCTTCCGACGTAGCGCGGCTGCAGGACCTGGAGCAGGAATTCTACGAGCGTACGACGGCGATTCTGTCCGCGGGGCGTCCCGCGAGCAACGACCTCGCGAAGCACGAAGAGGTCGAATATCTCAGCGAGGACATCGACACGGTGGTGCAGAATCTCGAAACCCTCCAAATCGCGCGTCTCGAGTCGCTCGGTGCAAGCATGCTTCGAGCTTCCTTTTGGATGACTGTCTTGCTTCTGTTGTCTGCCGGTCTTGCTCTCGTCGCGATCTCTTGGTTCCGCCGCGAGCAACGAAGGCACCTGTGGTCGCATCTCGACAAGCTGCGGCTCATGGTCGCCGAGATCCGGCGCGGGAATCTCGGCGTGACAGCGGACATTCCGGACAGCGTCGAACTCGGCTCACTGTTGGGCACGTTCGTTCAAATGGCGGCCGAGCTGCGCGACATACGAGACTCGCTGGAGCGGAAAGTAGTGGAGCGCACCGCCAGCCTCGAGGTTGCACATAAAGACCTGCTTCAATCGGCCAAGCTCGCTTCTCTCGGCCAGCTCGTTTCCGGCGTCGCGCATGAGATCAACAACCCGCTGACGGCCATTCTCGGCTTCAGCGAGGTAGCGCTCTTTCGCTCCGCCCCGGAGTCGGCGCTGAACGCGCAGTTACGCACGATTCGCAGCGAAGCCTTGCGATTACGCCAACTCGTCGCAAACCTCACTGCGTTCGCACATCGCGCTCCAGACCGGAAGCGGCGCTTCGATCTTCGCGGGATCCTGGTACGTCTCACGGACCTCCAGGGCTACCAGCTACGAGTTAATAACATTTCGGTTCACGTTCAGTCTGCCGCCGAACCCGTCTGGGTGCTCGCCGATCCTGAACAGCTCACGCAGGTGATCCTCAATTTGGTTCTGAACGCGGAGCATGCGATCAAAAATTCTCGCGAACGCGGAGATATCTGGATCGGCTGCGACGCCGAAGGCGATACCGGGTTCTTTTCCGTGCGGGACAATGGCTCCGGCATGGCTCCCGAAGTTCGCGACCACATGTTTGACCCGTTCTTCACGACGAAGCCTACGGGTCAGGGCACAGGACTTGGTCTAAGCATCTCCTACGGAATTGTCGAGCAGCATCACGGTACGATCTCGGTGGAAAGCATTGTCGGTGAAGGGACGACAATTCGTATTCGACTTCCCTTGTCACGCGAGCCCGTCGCGCAACTTCCAGTGGAGCAGGGCGTGAATGACCCGCCCGCCACCAACAAGGATGAAGTCGGGGCTGCGCCGGCTTTGGAGGCGGTTCAGAAGGAGACTGATAGGAAAGCGGAGGCCACTTTTCACGCCCTCGTGATCGACGACGAGGACTCCATTCTCGAAATGGTAGGCGTAGCGCTGGAACCTCTCCATGGCCGAACAACGCTTTTGAATGGTTCCTCTGGAGTCGAGGCCGCGCTCGCTGCTGGACATTTCGATCTCGTCATTTCCGATCTGAAAATGCCCGGACAGAATGGCGCCGAAGTGTATCGCTTCATTCGCGACAATTATCCCAAGCTGGCGAATCGCTTCCTGCTGATGACTGGAAATCTCGCGGACGCCGAAAAATATTCCGTCGAGCTAGCGAATGTTCCGGTTCTGCCCAAGCCATTCACCATTTCACGCCTGCGCCAAGCGGTGACCGAACTGCTCCGAACAAATGCCGCTGAATAATCGCAGTCAAGATACTCGATTTCACCCTGCCCAATACCGGATTCACCTCTAGCGGATGTCCGCAAAATATTGGATAGTAGAGAAACGGAGGCTCTCCTCCGGTGGCCGGCGAGAAACAACTCCTCAGCGATCGCGTCTCGTTCGTTCCACAAAATGCGCCCGTCCCCAGCCCGCGCAAAAACTTGAACTGACTCTCGACTCGTTCGCCGGCACCAGCCCGCCGCAAAGAGCAGAAGGAACCGTGCGCCATGCGGAAACCGCGTCGTCGGTTATCGACGAATCTCGCAAAATCAGAAGGTACCGACATCGGGGAATATTTGCTCCTGGCGCTGCTGGTGGTTCTGATCCTCGGGGTCATAATTATCCACGTAGCGCATCTCCGGATTCCGTGATCGCTCGTGTGGCGTTTTTTAGGTTTTGGTGATTTGACCCGGCGGGGCAAGAACTTGCGTTACTTTTCCCTGAGAAGAATTTCGCCGTGGGCGACGATCGTATCGTTGAGCGAAAGCCGGTAGCGATACGAACCGGGATTCAGTCCCGGGCGCGTGGGCCCGCTCACGAGGCGGATGCCGGGGGGAGCCTGAAACACGTTCGAGGAAAATGGGCAGCGCTGCGAATCGAATTCGATTTTCAAATTTCCGGCATTCGAATACCAGACCGCCTGGTCTCCGGCGTCGAGCACAATCACTTCCGGCAGCACTCCCACCATCACCATCTTCTCAGCCACTCGCTCAATCCTCTCTCGACGAAATTCGGTTCCGCAATCCAGGGCCGCCCGCCAATAGTCTCACACTCGAGCGTGTCGCGGGAAAGCGCTGCACCGCAGTCCGGATGCGCCCGCGTTATTGCGGCAGCGCCTTCTTTCGCAGCTCCACGCGGAGCTTCGCGGCGCCGATCGCCTTGCCGTTCGATTCTCCACGAACCGTTATCTCCTGCGCGTCCTGCTTTTTGCCGCTTGCATCGGGCGACAGCGCAGGCAGGGCGATTTCAATGCGCGCGGCCGCCGTCTGTTTCGCTGCGATTTGAAATTTACCGGCGCCGCTCTCAACCTTCCATCCCGCCGGCAAATCCACCGACAACGAAATCTCCTGCACCGACTCCGTTTGATTCCGGAGCCGGAGAGGAATCACCAATACCCCTGGAGCCTGCAACGCGATTTCCGGCGGCTCAGGATGCGGAAGCTGTTCGAGCGCGTGCGCGCGGCGAAAATCGGCATAAAAGCTCCAAGTTCCCGCGAGGTCCACTGACAAATCCGGATGCGCCGGCTCGGCGGGAACCTGCAGCGACTGAAAAGCGATCGCTCCTCGGGCGATCCCTTCGAAAATATCGCCCGTCACGCTTCCGCCAACGAGCGATTTCCCGAGGACGTATTCCTGCGGCTGCGACCAGCCGTTTGACGCGGCTTTCTTGGCGATTTCCGCTTCGTCAAGTTTCGAAAAAGAGTCGATGTACGATTTCGCCTGCGTCTCATGCGCGAGGAAAGATTGAATTGCCATTCGCCAGTAGGGCTGGTTGGTGGATTTCGAAATCCCGGTTACGGCGATGGATGGTCCCTTGCCTTTGAAGATGTCTTCGCGGGTCGCGTCGGGGAAGTAATAGATTTTCTTTGGTTGCCACGGGCGCAAGTTGTCGAAATACGGCTCAAGCCGCTTCATCGGTCCGGCCACCTGTTCGGGAAACGCCACCGGATCGCCGGCTAGATCGAATGCCTCGGTTGCAAGCACGCCCGAAGCTTGATGATCGCCGTGGTCTTCGCCGATGAAGGTGCCCGGTAGAAATGTGAGAATCACTTCCGGCCGAGTGAGCCGCACAATGCGAACAAGCTGCTCGAGCGCAGCACCGTGTCCCCAATTTGAAAGCGATTGGAGCACGTTCTGTGACGCAGTATCGCGAGCCCCGAGAAACCAGACGTTCGCAATGCCGAGTGTTGCGAGCGCGCGCCGCGCTTCAATCTCTCGAATCGCGCCAAGCGCTGCTGCCTGTTCCGTTCCAAGCTCGTTCGCGCCGCTGCTCCCGCGCGTGCCATAAACGACGCCGACGCGCTTGCCTTCATCCACCGCCCGCGCCAAATACGAACTCGCCGCGCCTTCGTCATCCGGATGCGCCACAACGAGCAGGATATCAACCTTGTAGCGCTCGTCGGGAAGCGGGAGCGCCTTCGCATCCTGCGCGAAGGCGGGGGCAGCCGAGGCTGCCAGCAAGAGACTCAGCAACATGATCGACTTGAGCAAGCGCGTCATTCAGTAGGCCTCGTAATTTTCCGCAGCGAGACGTCGCTGCCAATCGCCCCAGAGCGCACGGATTGGATGTGGGCGCTCACCTGCAGTTTCAATAAGTTGGAAGCTGGATGATAGACGGTTGGGAATCGTAATGCGCTCCATTGTGTTGCGATTAGAATTTGCGTAAGTACACATTTTGCGCGAGTTAGCCGAATTTCTGAATGGGCGAACGTTGCGATTAGCCGTAGCGAAAACCAAAGCCGCCAGGCGGAGCGGGGTCGCCGCAACAACCGAGGCCCTGCGATTCCCAGTAAGGAAGGCAGGGCCGGGTGACAGGCAGTGAGGAACGCGCGGCTGGCTAGGGAACCGCGAGGAGGTGGAAGGGAATTGCGCGGTGAACCACAATTGGTAGTAGGCCACAGAACTCGATACAACTGAGTTGAAAGACCCCCGTTTACCGTAGATTAGAAATGGTCGCGGAGTCATGTTTTCAATGAGTTGCGAGGAATTCTAATCGCGGAACCGTATATTAGAAAAGCAGTGATGAGTGACGGGTGATGAGTGGCAGGCGCGTTCTTACGGCGAAATCCCTTCGGGGCAAATGAGCTGCCCGTGGCAGTGGACCCGCTGCGACGGACCAAGAAAACGAGCCCACTTGGGAGCAGAGGGCGGCGCACGGAGACGACTGTAGCGTGCGATCCAGGAGTGAATTGAATTTTGTTGTCGTAAATCACGGTCCACAGTAGCACGACGGGAAGAAAAGATTCGACTGGCCATTGGATTGAAAAAGGACAGCCAGTCCTAGAACTGTACTTCATGGGGATGCGGCTTGATGAAGCTTTTCCCCACTCCGACGGCGGCGAAAATTGCAAATGCCCGCGAGCAGAAACGCCGGGGCATGGACGTCCGGTGAGCCTCAATATTGGGAGACGGCGGTATCGCAGATTAGTGGACGAAGTTGATGGCCATTGCCGGAGTGACCGTGGCGGCTGTGTTCCGCCCGGCCGCAATCACCCGGGTGCCGAGGAGCACGCCGAGGTTGTGTTTCCAACTGTACTCGATTGCGGGAGCGAAGCCGAAGGCTTCACTGGAACCGGAATTGAGCTGGATGCTGGACGGATTCTGAGAGCCGGCGGGGGCCTGAATGTTGAATCCGGAGACGTGCGTGTTGTCTTCGTGGCGGTAGGTGGCATCGAGCGCGAGCACCCAGTTGCGCGTGAGGCTGTATTCCCAGGACGCATCCACTAAGACGGAATTGCCGGGCCTTGTGTGCCCACGGAATCCTGATTCTGTGCCGTAGACGCTGGAGTCTTCCAGATTCACGTTGCTGGAAAACGCCGGCGCCACATTGAAGCGCATGCGCAGAATGCGGCCGTTCGGCAGCCAGAAGTAAGTTTGGGAGTAGAACGCGAGCGTCGTGGTATAGGCTCCGCTGCCGAGGGCGTCGCCCGGCCGGTTGCCCAGCCGATCGTACCGCCCGGTGGGAAGCGTTTCCTGCACGGCGACGGACATTGTCGGAATCCAACTGCCTGCGTGAAATTGAGCGAGCCGGTACTGAGCCTGCAAGGTGAGGTCGCCCATGTCGACGCCGGAGCTGCTGGGGCCGCTGCTCACCTCGTTGAACCCCGCCGTGGGAATCAACCCGACCGTCAATTTATCCGCGAGTCCGTAGAGCGCGTAGGTGAGCGAACCGAAGCCGTCGGAACGAGAAGCGCTTCGACGGACGCCGTTGTGGTCTAAGCGACCCAGCGTGGTGACATCGTAGAGATAGGGCTCAAGGAGGAAATGTCCGCGGGGGAGCGTCGCAGCCGAGGGCGCGAGCATGGGGCCGGTCCACCAGGCATCGTCGGGCGACTCGTGGACGATGGAGGATGAGTGCGAGGCTTGCGGAGTACCGATCGGGCCGGCGGATCCGCCAGATTTATCTTCGAGGTGGGAGCCGGGCACTTGCGCATCAGGGATCCGTGTGTCGGTCGCAATCCAATTTACTTCCCACGTCTTGCCACCGTCTTCCGAGAACGCCTGTTCGAAACGGCAGGAGTCCGGAGTGATGTCCGACCAGACGTTTCGTACGAGAATCATTCGACCGTTGAATTCCTCCTGGTCGAAAAATTCACCGCGCCCGTTCCTGAATTCACCAACCGTGGGGACGCTTAAGATACCGTCATGGCTGTTGGCGGCATTGAGGCTCCACTGCCGCGATTGCGGATTGTAGAGACGCAGAGAAAGAACCTCGAGATGACCGGCCGGGCTGTCGGCTTCGAGTTCTGCGAGATTTGCGCGGCCGTCCCAAAGTTTTCGGACGACGGTGGCGCCGTCAAGTTCGACCCAGGTAGTCGAGCCTGTCAAGGGATGCACGAGGCGCTTTAGGTGAGTTTTCCAGGTACCGATATCGAAATCGAAATCGTGTTGCCCGTCTCGCGGCTTTGCACTCCCTTGCAGGCTTCCACCGTGAACCGGCAGATGCCAGACAGCAACCAGGCTGCACGCCAACAGATAACTTCGAATGCGCTTACGCGGGTTCATACCTGCCAAGCTAGACCTAAATGCGAGGACGATGTTTCATTTGAGAATGAAATAAATCCTCCGTTATCGCGCTCGAATCGGGTGCGCGAAAAAGTTCAGTGCGCTTTAGCAGCCGTCTCCGGCATGCGCGTCTGATCGGTGATCCAGTTCACTTCCCACGTCTTGCCTCCGTCTTCCGAGAAAGACTGCTCAAAGTGGGGAGTATTTGTGTCGGTCGCCGTCCAAATAAATCGAACGAAGATGCTTTTGCCATTCAGGGTATCCTGCGCGTAGAACTCACTGCGTCCATCCTTGAATTGGCCGATCTGGGGCGGGACCACCGTGCCATTCTTGCTGTTGGCCCAATACAGATTCCACTGGTGCGTTTGCGGATTGTAGGTACGCAGGGTCAGACCTTCGATGTGGCCTTGTGAACCGTCCGTTTCGAACTCTTCGATTTCGCCGCGGCCATCCCAAAGTTTTCGAGTGACGCTGATACCGTCAAATTCGACCCAAGTTGTGGAGCCGGTTAAGGGATGCAAACGCTGCTTCAGGTGAATTTTCCAAGTGCCTAGCTCGAAGTCAAAATCATGCTGGCCGTCGCGCGGGGCATCTGGCTTCGCGGCGGCGTCCTGGGAAGCTGGTTTTGCGGAGTCTGAATCCTGCTGCGCAAGTGCGGGAAGAGATTGCGACATGACGAGCAGGGCGCCGGCCAGCAGATAGGGACGAAAACGTTTGAGCGTGTTCATCGTTTTATCCTCGCAGTATTTGTCTCCGTCCTGATTCGGTTGGCTGCGCCGTCACGCTCCGGGGCGGGCAGCACAGATCCGTCAGAAACAGTTCAAGATTGCCCGACGTCATGGTATTTTCAAATGACCACTTTTTATGTCATTTGTAATACCACTTTCGAAACGTGGAGGGCCGCTCTCGCGGCAGATCTACGGCTGGTTCCGCCAGGCGATCTTGCGCGGCGCATTGAAGAGCCGTGAGCGCCTCCCCTCGACGAGAGAGTTGGCCGAGCGGTTGCATGTCTCCCGGACGGTGGTTCTGCTGGGATACGAGCGCCTGCTCGCGGAAGGATTCGTTCTGGGGCGCGGCGGGTCGGGAACCTATGTGGCAGAGGGATTAAGAACTGGCCCAGCTCACACGCACGCAAGCCAGGCCAAAGTGCAGTTGTCGCGCTTCGGGCTCTCCGCGGAGGCGGCAGGATGGAATGTGGATCTTCCGGGCAATTCGTCCAAGCCGCTACGCTACGATTTCGCGTACGGCCTAAGCGATATCGAGGCGTTTCCTTTTGAGAAGTGGCGGCGCACCTTGCTAAGACACGCGCGGAAGGCTCCCGTTCGTGAACTAGACTACGGGCCGGCGGCCGGGAGCCTTGCTCTACGCGAAGCGATTTCCGTTCACCTGCGGCGGTCTCGCGCGGTGGTCTGCGATCCGTCACAAGTGATTGTGGTGAGCGGCTCGCAGCAAGCGCTGGATCTGATCGCGCGGGTGCTGATCGAACGCGGCGATCGCATCGCCATCGAGAACCCGAGCTATCAAGGAACGCGGGAAATCCTGCGCACCGCTGGGGCTCGTCTGCTGCCCGTGCCGGTGGATCGCGAGGGCTTGAATCCCGCGAAGCTGCCGGCGGAGGGACGCATCGTCTTCGTGACACCATCGCACCAGTTTCCGACCGGCGCGATTCTACCGCTCGCGCGGCGGCTGGCGCTTCTCGAGTGGTGCAGACAGAGAGGCGCCGTAGTGGTTGAAGACGACTACGACGGTGAATTCCGTTACGAAGAACAGCCGCTCGAATCATTGCAAGGATTGGATACGGAAGGGCGGGTGATCTACACCGGAACCTTTTCGCGGACGGTCTTCTCCGCCCTTCGCATCGGCTACCTGATCGTGCCCAAGTCGCTGGTTACCGCGTTTACATCGGCGAAGTGGCTCTGCGACCGGCATACAGCCACGCTCGAACAGGAAACGCTGGCGGAGTTCATCACGACTGGAATGTACGAACGGCACCTGCGCCGAGTTCGCCGCAAGAACGCTGCGCATCGCGAAGCATTACTCGACGCGATTCGCAAGTACCTGGGAGAACGGGTGGAGGTGACTGGTGACGGAGCCGGCGCTCACGTCGTACTGTGGCCCGGCAAGCGAATCGCGGAAAACAGCGTGATCGAAAAAGCGGCAGCTCGCGGAGTTCGAATCTACGGAATCTCGCGGTACTTCCTCGGAGCGCGTTCGAGAGTCGGCCTGGTGCTGGGCTATTCGCGCATGAAGGAGGAGGAGATTCGAGAGGGTGTCCGGCGGTTAAGCGAAATTCTCTGAAATGATTCGTACAAGCAATTGTGAACTGTCGATGAAGGAATCATTGGGGCCGAACTCGATGGAGGTGATCGCAACGTGGCCAGCACAGGGCCTTTTCTTTCGCAAACGCTTCTGCATTTACCTGGTCACGGCTCGCGACAAGTGTCTTTTTCGACCCTTCCGCATTCGGCGGCTCGCTCGATGAGCTGTGAGCGATTAGACTGGTTTTGGACGGCGGCCCGGGAGCTGAGTCTGCAGAACTCGCGTTTTTCAATCGTGGAACAGAATACCAGTGAGGATGGTTTGGCGTCTTGATCGACGTTCTCAAAAAGCTTTTTGAGCAGTATTTCCACTCGCCGGTCGAGCGGGTGCAGCGGCTGCAGGGGACACTGGGCGGGTCGGGGCGCAAGATCATCCGGCTAGCCGGCGAAGACCGCAGCGCGATCGGTGTTCTCTACGACGTACGCGAAGAAAACGTGGCTTTCCTTGAATTTTCAAAGCATTTTCGCAGACACGGATTACCAGTTCCAGAAATCTATGCCGAGGATCTGAACGAGGGCGCGTACCTTGAGGAAGATCTCGGAGATACGACGCTGTTCGAGTTTCTGTCGGCCAATCGCGCGGGCGAAAGCATCTCTCCGCAGGTGATTGAGGTATATCGCGAGGTGGTCGAAGTGTTGCCGCGCTTCCAGATCGAAGCCGGCCGCGATTTGGATTATCGGGTCTGCTATCCGCGCGCTGTTTTCGATGCGCAGTCTGTCGCCTGGGATTTGAACTACTTCAAATACTACTTTCTGAGGCTCGCCGGAATTTCCTTCAACGAACAATCTTTGGAGGACGACTTCGGACGGTTGACGACTTTTCTGCTGAGCGCAGACCTTGATTACTTTCTCTACCGGGACTTCCAATCGCGGAACATCATGCTGCGCGACGGGCGTCCGTATTTCCTGGATTATCAAGGCGGGCGGAAAGGCGCGCTCCAGTACGACATTGCGTCGCTCTTGTACGACGCGAAGGCCGATCTGCCTCCGGAACTGCGCCAGCAACTGCTCGATCTATATATCAACCGGCTCGGTGATTTCATCAGGGTGGAGCGCACGGCGTTCATGCACCACTACTACGCCTACGTTTACGTTCGGGTCATGCAGGCGTTGGGCGCGTACGGTTTTCGCGGCTTTTATGAACGGAAGCCCCACTTTCTGCAAAGTGTTCCGTACGCACTTAAAAATTTGCGCTGGCTACTTCTTCACGTCGAGCTGCCCATTGCTCTTCCGGCGCTGACGGACGCGTTTCGAAGCATGGTGACATCGGAGAAGTTGCAGAACCTCATTTCGAACCCAGACGCCTCTGCAGGCGTGGCGGCTGTAGAGAAATCACAGACGCGCGCTTCGCAAGAGAAAAACCTGACCGTGAGGATTTGCAGTTTTTCGTACCGCCGCGGCGTGCCGATAGACGAATCCGGACACGGCGGCGGATTCGTTTTCGATGCCCGCAGCGTACCGAATCCCGGGCGCGAAGAGAAATTCAAGGCGCTCACCGGAAAGGACGCGCCAGTAATCGAATACCTCAATCAGCAGGAAAGCGCTCACCAGTTTCTCGCCGGAGCCATGTCACTAGTGGATGCGAGCGTAAGCGCTTACCAGCGCCGCGGGTTTACGAGCCTAACGGTGTCGTTCGGCTGCACCGGCGGACAGCACCGCTCGGTTTACTTCGCAGAACAACTGGCCAAACGATTGAGCGGCAGGAAGGGAGTGGATGTGGTTGTGCGGCACCTTGGGTTGGAGAACTCGAACCCATGAAAGCGATGGTCTTGGCCGCGGGGCTTGGGACGCGATTGCGGCCACTCACCGACAATCGCCCGAAGGCGCTGGTGGAAGTGGCTGGCCGCACAATGCTGGAAATCACGCTGTCGCGGTTGAGGGACTGCGGTGTACGTGAAGCGATCATCAATGTGCATCACTTCGCCGATGCGATTCTCGAGTACCTGAAAAAGAACGGGAACTTCGGGATGCGCATCGAAGTGTCTCCCGAGGAAGTGTTGCTCGACACAGGGGGAGGCTTGAAGAAAGCTGCTGGTTTTTTCCTGGAGGACCCCCGTGATTTGGAAACGCCGTTCATATTGCATAACGTGGACGTGATAAGCGCGATTGATTTCCAGCGCATGGCGCAATTCCACACCGAGCATCAGGCGCTCGCCACCCTCGCCGTGCAACACCGGAAGACATCCCGATACCTGCTCTTCGACGACCAGCTTCAGCTGTGCGGCCGCCGGACCGGGCAGGATCGAACAGAGGAATTTGTTCGACCATCGCAACAGGCGCAGGCGCTCGCTTTTTCCGGCATTCATGTTATTTCTCCCCGAATTTTTGCAGCGATGAAGGAAGAAGGCGCTTTCTCGATTATCACCTCCTATCTCCGTCTCGCTGCGCAGGGAGAAAAAATCTTCGCGTTTCGCGCCGACGATTATTATTGGCGCGATTTGGGGCGGCCGGACGATCTGCAGCAAGCTGCCGAGGACGTGAAGAGGGCCGGCCGCGGTGACCTGCGGAGCTAAGAGCCCGCGAGTAGAACCATCGCAAAGGTTAGAAGGTAAAGCACAAGGAAAGAGTTCAACCGCGGATATCTTGAGTTTTTCCCCATCGCGAAACGGCTCGGCTTTCTGCAGCGAGTCATGCGGACGCTCCGATCATTTGCGCGAATCTTGGATGAGACGCCGCGCATCCATCTTATTTGCACGGTCCTATTTACACGGTCCTAATTGCACGGGCCGCGCAGTCCCGCATGATCTGCGGAATGGTACCTGTCTCCGGGCAGCTACCAAGTTCCTTCGCAGCAGGGTTAAAGTTAAGTCGCTGTTATGTTATGGTGACTCTCACTTTCGACTGAGGGAGATGGTTACGAAGAACGGGAACGGGCTGAACGGAGAACATTTAATTATGGCGAACGCCAAAGTGCGAGGCGAGGCTGCTGCTGCAGTTCGAAGTGGGGGAAGGTCCCAACGCGCAATCAAGAGAACGGCTCAGCGGGCGCGTGCAGTCGGGGCTGAAGCGGAACCGGGCCTTCGTGAGCGCAAGAAAGCACGATTGCGCCAGGAGATCATCGAAACCGCGCTGCGGCTTTTTCGCGCGCGGGGGTATGAGGATACGCGCGTCGAAGACATTGTCCAAGTGCTGGAAATCAGCCAGCCCACGTTTTTCCGCTATTTTCCGACCAAGGATGCGGTGCTGTGCGAGGTGGGAAATCGCGGTTATTCGTGCATCACCGAAAAATTGAAGCTGGAACTTTCGAGCGACGCGAGTACGGCGGACCGGTTGCGCCGGCTGTACCAGGAATTTGCGCGCGAGGTGGAAGCGAACCGCTGGCTATGGCACGCGGTCGTGCTGTCCGGCGCGATGGACCCAGTGCGGTCGCCGCAGATGCGCGGGCAGGAAAAAATCGCCGCCAGTTTACTGCAAGAAATTCTGGAGCAGGGACAGAAGCGCGGAGAAATCACGCGCGCTTTTCCGGTAGGGCATCTGGCCGAGTTCATGGAAGCGCTCTACAACACGGTAGTTCGCAATTGGGTGGTGGATCTTCCCGGCCCCGACAAGCTGATCGGGCGCGTGCGCAACGCGGTTGATTTTTTCCTGCGCGGCGTCCAACCCTGAACTTTGCGGCGATCGGATGATCGTCCGGATGCAAATGCGAGCCGCCGTCCTTCACGCTTTCAAACAGCCCCTTACAATTGAAGAAGTCGAACGCCCGGCGCCGGGCGCGGATGAAGTTCTGATCCGAGTGGAGGCGTGCGGGGTTTGCCATTCCGACGTGCACGTCGCGGACGGCGATTGGCCGCAATTCGAGAAGATTGTGAAGCGGCCGCTGATTCCCGGACACGAAATCGCGGGCCGTGTGGTGGAAAAGGGAGTGGCGGTTCGGGATTTGGAAATCGGCGAGCGCGTGGGAGTGCCGTGGGTTCACTGGACGTGCGGCGAATGCGAGTTCTGCAGAGAGGGCAACGAAAATCTCTGCACGAAGCAGAAGATTACCGGAGTGACGGTGGATGGCGGGTACGCGGAATACGTGAAGGCTCCGGCAAGCCACGCGGTGGGGATTCCTGACGGTTTGTCTTCCTTAGAGGCCGCGCCGTTATTCTGCGCCGGAGTGACGGTGTACCGAGCGCTTGAGCAGTCTGGAATTTCGCGCGGAGAGCGACTCGCGATTTTTGGCTTGGGCGGCCTGGGACATCTTGCAGTGCAGATCGGGCGGGAGTTCGGCGCTGAGGTGACGGCCGTCGACATCTCAGACGAAAAGCTGGCCCGCGCGAAATTTCTTGGGGCTGCCGGCACGCTGAACGCCGCGACGGGCGATGTTGCGAAGCAAGTGCGAAAAGCCGGGGGAGCGCACGTGGCGCTTGTTTGTTCGGCGGCTAAGGCTGCGTACGATACGGCGTTTAGTTGTTTGCGGCCGACGGGCACGCTATTGGTGGTAGGACTACCGGCTGAAAATATCTGTTTTCCGCCGATTCTGATGGCGGCAGGAGAAGTTCGGATTCGCGCTTCGGCTGTGGGCACTCGGAAGGATTTGCGAGGGGTGCTGGCCATGGCAGCGGCCGGAAAAATCCGCTGCGATGTGACGTCGAAACCGCTTGAGTTTGTGAACGACGCATTACAGCTTTTGCGGAGAGGGCAGGCCGCTGGACGAATTGTCTTGAGCTTCCCGGGCTAGGACTGCCCGGCGGCGCCAAGTCTCCGCGATCGGGACTCCCCGAGCGCGAGAACCCACGTGCGAACTTCGAAAAGGATCCCTCAGCGCCTAAAGCTGCATTGATGAGTCGCCCGGTACGGCGCGGCTGAAGCCCCGTCTGGACGGAAAGCCATCGTCCGAGAGACCGCCGCAAGAAAGTTCGGCCCTCCGCGTAATTCGACTTGACGTTAGTCACTAAAATGTAATATTCCCTATCATAATTTTGGATGGGTGGGTGGGATGAGGGGTCGTGCGAAGGATTTCGGCTCGGTAGAAGCGTGGACGTCGTGCGTCAACTTCACAAGCAGTTACGCGAAGCCTTGACCTCACGAGGAGGATTTATGAAGTCAGCTTTTCTGGCCGGTCTGGTTGCGTGTCTGGTGTGCGTGCTGGTGGCGGCTCCTCCGGCGCGTGCGCAAGGGGTGGGCTCGTCAGGAACGATCAATGGAACGGTGGTTGATCCGACGGGCGCCGTGGTGCCGAAGGCGATGGTCGTTGCTGTCGAAACCGACAGAGGAATTGTGCATTCGACCGAAACAGACACGAACGGTTACTACCGCTTGAACGGGCTGCCTCCCACGACGTACGACGTGACGGCGCGAGCAACGGGCTTCGAAGCGCTCGTGCAGAAGGGTTTGGTCGTCACGGTAGGCAGCATTACGTTAGTGGATTTTCACCTGTCGCTGGCCACTTCCAAGGCGGTGATCGAGGTGAGCGCGGTGCCGCCGATCGTGGAAACGGAACGTGGCAGCGAATCGAACACGATTACACAAAATTACATCGAAGACCTGCCGATCGATCGCCGCGATTACCTGAACTTTACTTTGCTTCTGCCAGGAGTGTCTGATTCGACCCGGATCGCGGATGATCAGGATTTTCGCGTGAAGCAAACGCCGCAAAGCGGGCTCTCCTTCTACGGAAGCAATGGGCGGGGAAACAGCGTAACGGTGGATGGCGGAGAAACCGGGACGGACTCCGGAGGAGTGCGCCTAACGGTGAGCCAGGACGCGGTGCAGGAATTCCAGGTGAATCGCAGCAACTATCCGGCGGACCTGGGCGGCGCGAGCGGCGCATCTGTGAACATCGTGACGAAGTCCGGCGGAAACGACTTGCACGGAAGCATTTACGGATTCTTCCGCAATGACGCATTGGACGCACGCGACCCATTCGCGTTCAGCCAGGCGCTCCAGAAAGATGAAATCTTCGATCCCACGATGCCCGATTCGCAAGGGTCGCCGATCAAAAACTCACTCGGCCGGTATCAATTCGGCGGTAACGCCGGTTTCCCGATCCAAAAAGACAAGACGTTCGTTTTTCTCGCGTTTGAAGGATTACGGCAGGATTCCGAGAATGCAGTTCCGTTGCTGTTAGACACATCGTCACTGCGACCCACGGCGCCGCAGCAGCAAGTGATTAACAACCTCGCTGCGCAGGGAGCTACTCCGGTCACTTGTTTTACGGGTGTGGTGATTGAGGCTCAACAGTGCGCGGGAGCGCTACAGCTCGGATTAACCGTCAGCCAACTTACCGGAATACCAGGTACGGGGCAAGGCGCATTGAACTCATACCTCATCGACCAATACGAAAAAAACGGAGGACTCTTCAGTTACAACACCCGGCAGTACCTGTTTTCCGGACGACTCGACCATCGCTTCAGCGATGTAGATTCCGTTTCGCTCACCTACCGGTATGGGCATGACCTGGAAGAAAATCCGGACGTTCAGTCGTTGACAGGTTTTTCCGCCGGCAGCTCGATCCACAACTATGACGACAACATACAAGGCTCGTGGTTTCACGTTTTCAGTCCGCGAAACCAAAACGAACTCCGGATCCAGTATGACTACAATCATTTCAACGTAATACCGAATGAGCCGGGGCAGGTGGGGTTACAGATTCCCGGATTCATCAACAATCTGGGCACCAATATTTTTCTGCCCAATTTGACGATCCTGCGCCGCACCGAATTTGCCGACAACTTCTCGATGATACGCGGGCGCCACACGATCAAGTTCGGCGGCAACGAACTGCTTCGCGGCAATCACACGGAGTCACACACGTTCTTGCCCGGACGCTTCGTATTCGGGTCATTGCCGGGAGCTCTGATTAGCCCGCAGCTGGCGGACGTGGAAATTAATCCGCTGCAATCTGCTTCTTTTGGGCTGCCGCAGGTGTTTCAACAAGGTTTTGGCGAGCCGGACTATCCAGCGTATTCGCGCCCGCTCACGGGGTTGTTTTTGCAGGACTCGTGGCAGATTAAACCCAACTTCACGCTGAATTACGGGCTGCGATACGAGATCGATTCGCAGTTTCTTCCGCTGAATACGTTCTATCACGATTTTGCTCCGCGTATCTCGTTCGCGTGGGATCCATTCAACGACCACAAAACGGTAATTCGCGGCGGGTACGGGATATTCTACGGAAACGTTGACGCACAGATTCCTCAAGTGGATTTGAGTCTCGGAGTACTGAACAAGAATCGCAGCACGGTGGAGAATCAGCACAATCACCAGCAGGTTCCCGATCAGGTGAATAATCTGGTTAACACCTGCGGAGTTGGATTTCCGGGCGTACCGATCGTCCCTGGGACCGGCACCAGTCCCTGCACTCGGTTCATCTCGATTTATGTAGACCCCATCACTGATACGGGACTTCCGATCGCGCCCGCAAACGAAGTGTTCCAAACTTTGTTCGCGAACGGGCTGATTCAATGTCAGAATCCGCTCCCAGGGCAGAATGCCTGCATCACGCCCCAGTCGTTGGGACCTATGTCAGCCGGCGGTTTGTTTCCGGGTCCGCTCGGGTCCGGTATTATTCCGACGAACTCCGGCCAGTTATCTCCGCTGACGGTGGTGTTCAGCAATCCGCCGAATTACAGGCCTCCATACTCGCAACAAGCTTCGCTGGCAATCGAGCGGGAGATCGCGCCCGGACTTTCGGTTTCGGCGAGCTTCATTTATTCCCATACGGTGCATTTGCCGGTGGCGATTGATACGAACTTGCTGCCGTCCACTCCGATGAGCACCGTAACACTGGCGAACGGACAGACTGTTTCCTACCGGAACTGGAATGGCGGCACTCCAGGAAATCCAGCACCCACCGACCCTCTTGGCGGCACAGAGTTTCCCGGAGGACTTTCGCCGTGCGCGAACCCGTTTGCGTGCTTTGTAAATCCGCTGGTCATTCAGAACAATCAATACACGTCCGCTTCATCGGGGCTGTATGAGGGCGGGATTCTGCAAGTGACGAAGCGACTGAGCAACAACTTCTCGCTGTTTGCGAACTACACCTACAGCAAAGCTTTCGACACGGGAACGGACTTCAACACGGACTTTGGTCCGCAGGATCCAACGGACTTGAGCCTGGATCGCTCTCTTTCCCCGTTCGATGAGCGGCACAAGGTGGTAATCGCCGCAGTGCTGAACAGCCCGTGGCAGCAAGCCGCTCTTAAAGGATTCCAGTTATCTCCGGTTTTCCAATATCACAGCGGACATCCTTTCAATCTGAACGCAGGCGGAGAGGTTAACGGAAACAATCACACGACCAACGAGCGTCCGATTGGCGCGAATCGCGACACCGGTCTCGGGCCGAACTATGTGGACTTTTCGATGCGCTTGAGCTGGTCGCACAGAGTCGGTGAGCGGGGGACTCTGCAACTTACGGCCGAGGGGTTCAACATCGCCAACCATACAAACTATGCCAGCGTGAACAACGTGGTGAGCCCGCTGTTTGGTTTCCAGCCGGGTTTCACCACCTTCAACGTGCACGGCAGCGCCGCTATCGCACCAAATCAACCGCTCGGATTTACGTCCGCCTTCCCGAAGCGGGAGATCCAACTGGGAGCGAGGTTTAGCTTCTAGTTTGTGAAGACGAGGCCAGCCGGCGACGGCGCCAGCGGTAAGCGCCGGCGCATTTGCCCGGGAGAGTGCAAGAAAGCGATCTTTTGGAGACAGAGATTTTGACATCGCGAATTGGGAGGTAGCCGTATGTGGCAGGCGATCAAGCAGGGCTCTCTGATCTTTTCGATGGCGGCAATTCTAGTTCTCTCGGTGGCGGGTGGCGCAAACGCCCAGGCCAGTCTCACCATCAAGACCGGAGCGTTCGCGGACGGCGCGACGTACTTGATAGAAGTTCCGTCGAACTGGAACGGAACTCTGTTTCTGTACAGTCATGGCTACGTGGTTCCCGGTAGCCCGAACCCGGCGACGGATGTGGGCGATCCGTTCACGCGTGGCTTCTTGCTCGCGAATGGATTTGCGCTCGCCGGCTCTTCGTACGCGCATACCGGTTGGGCAATCCAGGAAGCGCTGACGGACCAGATCGCGGTCCTCGACACATTCAACGAATTATTTGGCAAGCCCACCAGCACGATCGCCTGGGGACACTCTTTGGGCGGCATCATTACGGCGGGTCTGATTCAAAACAATCCCAAACGATTTACGGCGGCGCAACCGATGTGCGGGGTGCTGGCGGGAGGCGTGGCCACGTGGAACACAGCGCTGGACGCGGAGTTCGCGTTCAAGACGTTGCTGGCGCCGGCGAGCGGCTTGCAGTTGGTTAACATCACCAATCCGGCCGCGAATTTGACGCTCTCGGAACAAATCCTCACCGTTGCTCAGCAAACGCCGCAGGGCCGGGCGCGAATCGCGCTCGCTGCGGCGCTGGGAGACACTCCCGGCTGGTTTACGCCCACTTCGCCAGAGCCTGCGCGGAACGACTTCACGAGCCAGGAAGCGAATCAGTTCCTCTGGGACGAAGAAGTCGACTTCCCATTCGTGTTTGCCTTTCGCGCCGAGCTCGAAGCTCGAGCGGGCGGAAATGTTTCCTGGAACACGGGTGTGGATTACCGGGTGCAACTCGCGAAATCGGCCAACCTCTTGGAAGTGTGGGCGCTCTATCAAACGGCGGGCCTCAGCCTGGAAGGCGACCTCGAGACGCTGAATCGCGCGGCACGGATCAAAGCGAACCCGAGCTCGGTGGATTACCTGGAGCGGGACATCATCTTCAACGGCCGTATCGGCATTCCTGTTTTGTCGATGCACACCACCGGTGATGGGCTCGTCGTGGACGAAAACGAAACGGCGTATAGGACGATCGTTGATCTGAACGGCAATGGCCGGTTGTTGCGCCAAACGTTCATTTCTCGAGCGGGGCATTGCTCTTTCACGCCTGCCGAAACGATCGCGGCCGTTGGCACTCTCTTGACCCGAGTGGAGACTGGCCGCTGGCCGAGCATTGAAGCGAATCTTTTGAATGGCGATGCGGCGGCGCTCGGACCGACTTTTAATGTTTTTGCCATCGGGGGCGCGGTGGTGCCGGTGGCGCCGGCGTTCGTCGACACTTTCCCGGGCCTCTATCCGCGACCATTCGATTCGTTCACAGCGCTTTGCGCTCCGCACGGTAACGGAAATGGCTGCGGTTTTGGTTTCCTGTTTCTTCAACCGCACTGAGAACGCGAACATCAGACGGCCCGGAAATTGCGAACGTGAGCGGCGCCTGCTGCAGAGTGGGCGTCGCTTTATTTTTGGCTGGCGCAGACTTGACGGGAAAATTGGCAATTCGAAAGCGACGATTGAATTCCGCACGCGAGCGGTCCAGGATTCCTGAATGAATGCCAAGCAACTCTTTGATTTGACAGGGCGCGTAGCCATCATTACAGGCGGCTCAATCGGGCTGGGCCGTCAAATGGCGGAAGGCCTGGCGGAGATGGGCGCGAACGTCGTGCTGTGTGCTCGGAAAAAAGAGCGCTGCGTGGAAGCCGCCGATGCGTTGCAGCGGCTGGGCGTCAGAGCGCTGGCGTTCGGTTGTGATGTGCGAGACCCAGCGAGCATTCAGGAAGTGGTCGATGCCACCGCGTCTGAGTTCGGGCGAATCGATGTGCTGATCAACAATGCGGGAACTTCCTGGGGCGCGCCCGTGGAGGAAATGAAGCTCGAGCACTGGAACAAGGTAATCGAGACGAATCTTACGGGCACGTTCCTGTTTTCGCAGGCGGCGGGGAAGGTGATGACCGCCCAGCGGAAGGGTAAAATTATCAATATCGCGTCGGTGGCCGGGATTCATGGCGCTCCGCCACAGTTTCAGGCGATTGGATATCACGCGAGTAAGGGCGGCGTGATCGCGTTTACGAAGGATCTGGCGTGCAAGTGGGGCGTGCACAATGTTCAAGTGAACGCGATTGCGCCCGGCTGGTTTCCGACGAACATGTCGCAAGTGGTCATCGAGCGGAACAAAGAGTATTTTCTGAACCACATTCCGCTCGGGCGGTTCGGCGGGAGCGATGATTTGAAGGGAGCCGCGATTTATCTGGCGTCAGCCGCTTCGGATTACGTGACTGGAACAGTGCTGGTGGTGGACGGAGGGCAAACGGCCTGACGTCCGCACGACAAAACGAATGAGCGATCGATGAACATTCCCTTAACGCCGATACGATTTTTGCGTTACGCAGAGCAGCAATTCCCTGAAAAGACCGGAGTTGTCTGCGGAGGCGAGCGCTTCACGTACGCGCAGTTCGCAGAACGAGCGAGGCGCCTGGCCGGCGGATTGCGGAATCTGGGCGTTGCATCGGGCGATCGTGTTGCGTTTCTCAGTATGAATTGCCACCGCTTGATTGAGGCGTACTACGGCGTGCTCGAAGCAGGAGCGGTGCTACTGCCGCTGAATATCCGTCTCGCGCCACACGAGCTGGCGTTCATTCTGAGAGATGCAGGCGTAAAGACTCTTTTCCTCGGCAAAGATTTTCTCGATCTGGCTGGCGCGTTCCGCAAAGATGTTCCCGCCGTCGAAAACTTTATTTTGCTCGACGGTTCGCCGCAGGCAGATTGGCTCGCGCCGCAGAATTACGAAAATATCCTCGGGAGTGCGACGCCCGTCCGCACTGACTTCATGAACGTGGATGAGGATTCGATCGCCGAGCTTTTTTATACGAGCGGAACGAGCGCGAATCCAAAAGGCGTGATGCTCACCCACCGGAACGTATATCTCCACGCGATGAGTGTTGCCCTGGCATTCAACACGGGACCAGAGACTGTAGAGCTTCACACGATTCCACTGTTCCACGCGAATGGATGGGGGGTGGCGCACTCGCTCACTCTGATGGGCGGAACGCATGTGATGATTCAGCGCTTCGAAACCCGCGAAGTGTTTCGGCTGATCGAGCGGGAGAAAGTGCAATCCTGCAGCCTGGTTCCGACGATGGCGACGGCGCTCGTGAATTGCCCCGAGCGGCCAAAATATAATTTGAGCAGCCTGCGGAGAATTGTGATCGGCGGCGCTGCGTCTTCGCCAACGCTGGTGCGCGAGGTGGAGAAAAAGCTGAGCTGCACATGCTTTTCGGGCTACGGGCTGACGGAAACTTCGCCGATGCTTTCCATCTCCCCGATGAAGCCGTGGCTCGGATGGGAAGGGGAGCAGCGCTATACCGGGCAGGCGATGACGGGGTACGCGGCGCCTGCGATGGAGGTGCGGATCGTCGATGCAAACGATGAGGACGTGCCGCGCGATGGAATTTCGATCGGCGAAATTGTGGCGCGCACCGACGGAGTGATGAAAGGCTACTGGGGCGACCCGGAAGCGACTCGAGAAGCGTTGCGCGGCGGATGGTTTCACACCGGCGACATGGCGACGATCAATGAAGAGGGCTATATCCTGATCGTTGACCGGAAGAAGGACATCATCGTCAGCGGAGGAGAGAATATTTCCTCGCTCGAAATCGAGAAGGCGATGCTGGCGCATCCTGCCATTTACGAATTAGCCGTCGTCCCCGTTCCCGACGAGAAGTGGGGTGAAGTACCCAAGGCGCTGGTGGTGCTGAAGCCGGGATCATCAGCCAGCGAAACGGAGCTGCTCGACTTTTGCCGGACTCGCGTGGCGCACTACAAGGCGCCACGGTCCGTGGAGTTTTTCGAATCGCTTCCCAAGACAGGCACGGGGAAAATTCTAAAGAAAGAGCTGCGCAAAAAATACTGGCACGGCCGCGACGCGATCCGGCCGCAATTCGCCACAGACGCGCAAAAAGCTTCGAAATGAGCGCGGCGCGGCCGTCGCCGGACGCGAAGCTGCGTTGAAAGTTCCCGCATTTGCAGTGAAAGGAACGCCGAATGGATCTGAACCTAACCGTTGAGGAAAAGCGATTCCGGGACGAGCTACGAGAATGGCTTGAGGCCAACGTTCCGAAAGACTGGAACGAATGGCGAGAAAAGCCGCTGGAAGAATCGTTTCCATACCTTCGCGCGTGGCAACGCAAGCTGTATGAAGGCGGCTGGGCAGCTGTTTCCTGGCCGAAAGAGTACGGCGGTCGCAGCGCGACGCTGATGGAGCAGTCTCTGTTCTGGGAAGAGATGGCGCGGGTGGAAGCACCGCCAATGGCGAATTCGCTCGGGCTCGGGCTGATCGGCCCGACGATCATTGCTTACGGCACGGACGAACAGAAGAAGCGATTCATCCCCAAGATTTTGAGCGCCGAAGAGATCTGGTGCCAGGGTTTCTCTGAGCCGAACGCCGGCTCCGATCTTGCGGCGTTACAAACGGAAGCACGCCTGGAAGGCGACCATTACATCGTCAACGGACAAAAGGTGTGGACCAGCTACGGCTGGATTGGAAACTGGTGCGAACTTGTGGTGAGAACCGATGCCACGGTGGCGAAGCACAAAGGGCTCACTGTGCTCTTGATCGACATGAAATCGCCCGGAGTGGAGGTTCGGCCGCTGCGGCAGATCACCGGCGAGAGCGAGTTCAATGAGATTTTCTTTCGCGACGTGCGCGTGCCGAAGGAAAACGTTCTTGGCAGGGTGAATGACGGATGGAATGTGGCGGTGAGCACGCTCATGTACGAGCGAGGTTCGTATGGCGCTCGGCTTCACTTGTTGTTCAAGCGCAACATCAACCGGTTGATTGAGCTTTCCCGCACATTTCAGAAGAACGGGCTTTCGGCCGCGCAAGATGCGCTCACTCGACAGAAGCTCGCGCAATGCTATGCGGAAATCGAAATCATGCGCTGGAATCAGCTTCGCGCGTTCAGCCGGGTCACCGCGACGGGTGTTCCGGGTCCCGAAGGCTCCATTCAGAAGATTTTCTGGAGCGAGCTGAACCAGCGTGTCCAGCAGATTGCACAGGAATTATTTGGCGCTTACGGCCAACTTCTCGCAGGAGACCAACACGCAGTCGACAACGGGATCTGGTCGTACGGTTATCTTCGAACGCGCGGAAACACGATCGAAGCCGGCACTTCGGAAGTGCAGCGCAACATCATCGGACATTTCGTTCTCGGTTTGCCGAGAAGCTACTGAGGGAGACGCAATGCAATTCGGATTGAGCGAAAGCCAGGAAATGCTGAAGGACAACGCTCGGAAATTCTTCGCCGGTGAGTGCCCGATGGAGGAAGTGCGGCGGCTCATGGAGACCGACACCGCGTACGACCCGGCTTTGTGGTCGAAGATGGCCGAGCAAGGATACACGGGAATCATATTTCCAGAGGAGTTCGGCGGCGTTGGCCTCGGCAAAGTAGAACTGGCGCTGCTGATGGAAGAAGCGGGCCGGGCGCTGCTGCCGGGGCCGTTGTTCTCAACGGTCGCGCTCGCCGGAGCTGTGATTGACTCGATTGCGAGCCCCGAACTGAAGAAAAAATATCTCGCGCCGATCTGCTCGGGGGATGCGCGGTCTACGGTTGCGTTTCTTGAGTCCAGCGCGAGTTGGGACCCCGCGGAAATTCAGATCGCCGCAGCCGGCGGAAGCCTGACAGGTGAAAAGCTATTTGTCCCGGATGCCGCGGTGGCGGATTTCATCGTTGTCGTTGCGCGGAACGGAGTGTTCATTGTTGTTCCTAACGCACCGGGATTGCGCATCGCGCCAATGAGCGGGATGGACCTGACGCGGAAGCTCTATCGGATGGAATTTCAGCACACCCCCGCTGAAAAAATCGGTGATTCCAGCGCTTTGGCAAAGGCATTCGACGTCGCGACGACCGCTCTCGTGTCTGAAATGGTTGGAGGAATGCAGCGGACGCTCGACATCACCGTCGAATACGCCAAGATGCGAAAACAGTTTGGAAAGCCGATCGGGATGTTTCAAGCCGTGCAGCATCAGTGCGCCGATATGTACCTGGAGACGGAAAGCTCGCGCTCCGCAGCGTACTACGCCGCGTGGGCGCTTGAAGAAAACGCGCCGGACGCGCCGGTGGCCGTCTCGATTGCGAAAATGTATGCCAGCGACGCCAGCCGCACTGTTGGCAATCGCGGAATTCAAGTGCACGGCGGGATGGGTTTCACCTGGGAAAACGACGTGCACCTCTACTATCGCCGGGCGAAGTACTCGGAAACGGCTTTCGGCGATGCAACGTATCATCGCGAGCGAATCGCACGGCTGGTCATCGATGCCGGCGAGACACTTGCGAAAAGCGCGTAAGAATTAAACAAAGAGAGCTGCCCACATGAGCGACCTGGTGCAACTGACGAAGAACGGCGACATAGCCGTCATCACGATCAACAATCCACCCGTAAATGCGCTGAGCCCCGGAGTGCCGGAAGGCATCGGGGACGCGATTGAGCAGATTGGCAAAGACCACAGCGTGAAGGCTGCTGTTTTGATTGGAGGTGGCCGTACGTTTGTCGCCGGGGCGGACATCAAGGAATTCGGAAAGATGACGTCTGGCAAAAGCCAGCGCGGAGCGGGACTTCTTCCGCTTTTGTTGCGCATCGAGGATTCGAGCGAGCCGGTCGTGGTGGCGATTCATGGCACTGCGTTTGGCGGCGGTCTTGAGCTTGCGATGTCCGGGCATTACCGCGTCGCTGCGCCGGATGCCCAGGTAGGGCAGCCGGAAGTAAAGCTCGGAATTATTCCGGGAGCCGGCGGCACGCAGCGCCTGCCCCGGCTGGCGGGCGTCGCGAAAGCTGTAGAGATGTGTTCTGACGGCAAACCGGTGAAAGCGCAAGACGCGCTGAAATATGGAATCGTTGACCGCTTGATCGAGGGCGATTTGCTGGCCGGGGCGTTAGCTTTCGCGCGTGAAATCGCCGGAAAGCCTGGGCCAAGAACTCGGGAGCGCAATGAGAAGCTGGGAACCGCTGAGCAAAATGCGCCGATCTTCGCCGCCGCGCGCGAAACCGCCCGTACGAAGCAGCGTGGATTGATGGCGCCGCTTGCTGCGATTGATGCCGTGGAAGCGGCGACGAAATTGCCGTTCGACGAGGGCTGCGAGACCGAGCGGAAGCTTTTCACCGAGTGCCTATTCTCCGATCAATCGAAAGCGCTCATTCACGTGTTCTTCGGCGAGCGTGAAGTCGCGAAAATACCCGACATTCCGAAAGAAACGCCGCTCATACCCGTCAACAAGGCTGCTGTCGTCGGCGCCGGCACGATGGGCGGCGGGATCGCCATGGTTTTTGCGAATGCGGGGATTCTCGTACTGCTGAAGGACGCCGACCAGCCAGCGCTCGATCGGGGAATGGCAAACATCCAGAAGAATTATGCGAGTTCGGTGAAGCGCGGCCGCTTTACGCAGCAATACGTTGATGATTGCATGAAGCGAATTCAGCCGACGCTGAGTTTTGGTGGATTCAAAGAAGCCGATATGGTGATCGAAGCGGTGTTCGAGGGCATGGCGCTTAAGAAGGAAGTGTTCGCGGAACTCGATCGCGTGTGCAAGCGTGGAGCCATCCTTGCGAGCAACACTTCGACGCTGAACATCGACGAGATTGCGTCGGCTACGTCACGCCCCGAATCGGTGATTGGCACCCATTTCTTCAGCCCTGCGAACGTGATGCGCTTGCTTGAGATTGTCCGCGGGAAGGCCACGAGCAAAGAAGTGATTGCCACATGCATGCAGCTTTCCAAAAAGCTTGGCAAAGTTGGCGTGCTAGTTGGCAACTGCCGCGGATTTGTCGGCAATCGTATGTTCGGCCCGTATCGCCGGGAAGCCCAATTTCTGGTGGAGGAAGGCGCGAGCGTGGAAGCGGTGGACAAGGCGCTGGTCGACTACGGCATGGCGATGGGCCCTCTTGCGACCGGCGATCTTGCCGGCCTCGATGTTGGCTGGCGCATTCGAAAAGAGTATCGCCATCTTGAGAAGCCCGGGATTCGACAGCCGATCGCCGAAGATCGATTATGCGAAATGGGTCGCTTCGGGCAGAAGACGGGGGCGGGGTGGTATAAATATGACGAGAATCGCCGCGCGTCTGTCGATCCGGAAGTTGCGGAACTGATTCGCAAGTGGAGCACAGCGGCCAAGATCCAGCAGCGCACGATTTCAGCTGAAGAAATCGCCGATCGTTGCATCTACGCGCTCGTCAATGAAGGCGCTCGCATCCTGGAAGAAGGCTATGCGCTGCGTTCCGTGGATATCGATATCATCTACTTGAACGGCTACGGATTCCCCGCGTATCGAGGCGGGCCGATGTGGTATGCCGATACTGTGGGTCTGCATAACGTTTACGATCGAATCCGCGAATTCCGGAAGCAGCACGGCGAAATCTGGGAACCCGCTTCTTTGCTGAAGCAGTTGGCGGAACAAGGCAAGACGTTCGCCGAATTCACGCGAGAACAGGGCGCGGCGGCTTCGAAGCCGTGAGGAGCGAGAGGTGCCGGATTTTCAGGACCATCCAGCGGCCGTTCGCGCCGGTGAAGATCTCAACCTGGCTACGCTCGAGCCTTTTCTGCAGGAACATTTTCCGAATGAGCGTGGGCCGCTCGACGTAAAACAGTTTCCCAGCGGCCATTCCAACCTCACGTATTCCGTCCGATTTGGCAGCAAAGAATTCGTGCTGCGCCGTCCGCCCTTCGGCAGCAAAGTGAAATCCGCTCACGATATGGGACGCGAATTCCGCGTCCTATCAAAGCTTCACTCGGCCTACCCTCCCGCGCCCGAGGTTTTTCTGTATTGCGATGACACAGCGGTTCTTGGCGCACCGTTCTACTTGATGAATCCTATCCACGGAATCATTTTGCGGCGAAATCCTCCGCCCGGCTTGGAATTCTCGGAGAAGACCGCCTGCCAATTGAGCGAGTCCTTCATAGACAACCTTGCCCGCCTGCATAATTTACACTACGCGGAAATCGGATTAGCCGATCTGGGCAAGCCGGAAGGCTATCTGGAGCGCCAGGTGCGCGGATGGACCGAACGGTACTACGGTTCACGCACGCACGATTTTCCGGAGGTCGAACGAATCGTCGAGTGGATGACGGCGCACATGCCTTCGACGAGCGATGCCGCGCTGGTCCACAATGACTACAAGTACGACAACCTGGTGCTGGACGCGGATGAAATCACAAAAATCGTGGGAGTGCTGGACTGGGAGATGTGCACCCTCGGCGATCCGCTCACGGACCTGGGCACCGCGCTCGCGTACTGGATCGACGCCGGCGATCCGGAAGGGCTGCAAAGGATTCGGTGGGGGCCCACCACGCACCCCGGCAGTATGACGCGCGCGCAACTCGTTGCACGCTACGCGCAGAAAACCGGTCGCGATGTTTCCCATATGGATTTTTATTTGGCGTTTGCGCGGTTCAAGGTTGCGGTGATCGTCCAGCAGATTTATTACCGCTACCATCAGGGACTCACGAAAGACGAGCGATTCGCGTCGATGCCGGGAGTGATTGACGTTCTTCTGCGCGCTTCGCTTCAGTGCGCCGAGACGGGCGTGATCTGACGCGGACTTGCTCCGCCCCGTTCTCGCGACGAATTCACCGGTAGTAACGGACGATCCACTCCGCAACGCAGCACGGTTTATCCGTGCCCTCGCATTCCACCGTCACAGAAAAGACTGGTTCGACTGCGTCCCCGAGATCCTTGACGTTCAATAATGTGAAATGGCCTCGTACCCGCGATCCGGCGCGAACGGGTGAAGGGAAGCGAACGCGATTCAATCCATAGTTGATCGCGCGCCCAACCCCGTTTTCGATTTCGAGCGCTTCCTTCATCAGGAAGCTGAGCAACGAAAGCGTGAGAAATCCGTGGGCGATGGTGGTCCCGTAGGGCGATTCCTTTTCTGCGCGCTCGCTGTCGAGATGAATCCACTGCCGGTCTCCGGTGGCTTCGGCAAATTGCTGGATTCGGTCTTGCGTCACAAAAATCCAATCGGTGACGGCAACTTCGCGGCCAATCAATTCTTTCAGCGAATCTGGCGAGTTAATTTTGACGAGGGGCATGCGGCGCTGGTCCTTAGTTCACTGGCTCTTGCGGTTGGCCCACTTGCCGAGTTCGAGTCTGGCGATCGCCGCAGCGTGAACTTCATCGGGTCCATCAGCCAATCGCAGGGTACGAACGTCAGCCCATGCTGCAGCGAGAAAAGTATCTTGCGACACGCCGGCGCCTCCGTGCGCCTGAATCGCGCGATCCAGAATTTTCAGAGCGATGTTCGGCGCCACAATCTTGATCATCGCGATATCGGCGCGCGCCGCTTTGTTACCCACCGTATCCATCATGTGCGCGGCTTTGAGCGTCAACAGACGCGCCTGCTCGATCTCGATTCGCGAAGCGGCAATGTCCGCGCGAATTGTGCCCTGCTCGGCTAACGGTTTTCCGAACGCTACTCGCGCTTGCACTCGCTTGCACATTGTTTCAAGCGCTCGCTCTGCGACTCCGATACAACGCATGCAGTGGTGAATCCGTCCCGGCCCAAGCCGGCCCTGGGCGATTTCGAATCCGCGGCCTTCTCCCAGCAGCATGTTTGCAACCGGAACGCGAACGTTCGTGAACGTCACTTCGCCGTGGCCGTGGGGAGCATGGTCATACCCAAATACCTTCAGCAGGCGCTCGATTTTCACTCCTCGCTCATCCATCGGTACAAGAACCATCGACTGCTGCTTGTGCGTCGGCGCGGAGGGATCTGTTTTTCCCATGAAGATCGCAATCTTGCATCGCGGATCTCCAGCGCCCGAAGTCCACCATTTTCGCCCGTTGACAATGTATTCCTTACCGTCCCGAACGATGCTCGCTGTAATGTTCGTCGCGTCCGAAGAAGCGACGTCCGGCTCCGTCATCGCGAAGCAGGAACGAATCTCGCCTGCCAGCAAGGGCTTCAGCCACTGTTCCTTTTGCTCCGGCGTGCCGTAGCGCGCCAGCACTTCCATATTTCCGGTATCGGGCGCCGAGCAGTTGAACACTTCGGGCGCCAGGTGGCTTCGGCCCATGATTTCGCAGAGCGGAGCGTACTCGAGATTTGTCAGCCCTGCGCCATGTTCGTCATTAGGCAGAAACAGATTCCACAAGCCCGCCGCCCGCGCTTTCGGTTTCAATTCCTCGATGATCTTCGACGGCTTCCAGCGATCACGTTCGATCGCATCGTGGAAGCGCTGCTCGTTCGGATAGATGTGCTCGTCCATGAATGCCTGGAGGCGTTGCTGCAAGTCTTTCGTCTTTTTGCTGAATTCGAAGGTCATCGGAATGGGTTACCGGCCGGTGAATGCGGGTGCGCGCTTTTCTAGGAAATGCGCGACGCCCTCTTTGAAATCCTCGCACTGCAGGCTTGCGAGCATCTCGCGCTCGGATGTGGCGAACGCTTCGTCGAGCGTCTGGAACATAGCGTCATACACCTGGCGTTTCATGATGCGGGTCGACCGCGGACTCGCATTCGACGCGACCTCGCGCGCGTATTCATTCACTTTTGCGAGAAACGCGTCCTGCGGAAAAACCTGGTTCACCAGCCCCATACGCAAAGCCTCGGCCGAATCGATCATGCGCGCAGAAAAAAGCAAATCAAGCGCGTTCGCATGTCCCACCAGGCGCGGCAAAATCCATGCGAGACCGTATTCGGCGATCAGGCCACGCCGCGCAAATGCCGTGCTGAATCGCGCGGAGTCCAACGCAAACCGCAAATCGCAATAGAGCGTGATCACCAGGCCGAGCCCAACGACCGGACCATTGATCGCCGCGATTACCGGCTTTCCGATCGCCGGGAAATACGAATACTTTCTGCGGAAGTCAGCCCGCACACCTTCTTGCACGCGACCGCTGGAATTGCGCAATGCCTGCTCGCGTCCTTTTTCGTCCAGGCCGTGTTCGGCGACGCTGCTCAGCAGCGACATGTCCGCGCCGGCACAGAATCCGCGGCCGGCACCGGTGAGAATAATCACGCGAACATCGTTGTCGCGCTCTGCTTCTTCCATTGCCGACCGCACTTCACGCTCCATGATCGCGGTCCAGGCGTTCAACTTGTCCGGGCGATTCAACGTGATTGTAGCGACGCGCTCCACCACGCTGTAGACCGTTTCCTGATTTGGCATGATGGCCGCGATTATATACAATGCGCTGCACGATAGTCACTTTCATCTGTGCGTGACTATCAGAAAGTCCGGGCCATTCGATGGATCGAGCCAGCCGATTCCATCAATTCGCGGTGTCTGGAGGAAATGGTGACCACCGTCAATCATAAGTTCGAGCTCGCTGCCCGCCCAGTAGGTATTCCAAAGCGCAGCGATTGGAAATACGTGGAGGAGCCGGTCCGCGAGCCGCGTGAAGGAGAGCTGCTCATCAAAATTCTCTATATTTCTCTCGATCCTGCCATGCGTGGCTGGATCAATGAGGGTAAGTCTTACGTGCCGCCGGTTGGAATCGGCGAGGTGATGCGCGCAGGCGCTCTGGGTCGCGTCGTCGCGTCGAAAAATCCTGGATTCGCGCCCGGAGATCACGTCACCGGCCTGCTGGGCGTTCAGGAATATGCGATTTCTGACGGGAAGGGTCTCGCGAAAATAGATCCGGCGATCGCACCGCTGCCTGTTTATCTCGGAGCGCTGGGAATGACGGGCATGACCGCCTATTTCGGCCTGCTCGATGTCGGCCAGCCCAAACCTGGTGGCACGGTGGTGGTTTCCGCGGCCGCCGGAGCGACGGGAATGGTCGTCGGACAAATCGCAAAGATCAAGGGTTGCCGCGCGATTGGGATCGCCGGAAGCGCCGAGAAATGCGAATACATCGTTAAAGAACTCGGCTTCGATGCCGCGATCAACTACAAGACCGAGGACGTTCGGAAAGCTCTGCAGCAGCACTGCCCGAAAGGGATCGACATCTATTTCGACAATGTGGGAGGCGAAATTCTCGACGCCGCGCTCTCGCAGCTTGCCCGGGGAGCGCGCGTCCTGATCTGCGGCGCGATTTCGCAATACAACAACACCACGCCGATCAAGGGCCCATCGAATTACCTTTCCCTTCTAGTGAACCGCGCGACCATGAAGGGCTTCCTCGTTTTCGACTATGCCGATCGCTATCGCGAAGCCGGGCGGGAAATGGCGGGATGGATGGCCGCCGGAAAGCTCAAAGGGCGTGAGGACATCGTCGAGGGCTTCGACAAGTTCCCCGAAACGTTTTTGATGCTTTTCAAAGGAGAAAACTTCGGAAAGCTGATGCTCAAAGTAGCGAGCGAGTAGACCCAAGGATTTCAGCGCCAGACACGAATTTGCTTGTCGCAACTCCAGACGAAGGGACCACGATGCCATTCGCGGAAAATAGAGACGCCAAGATCTACTGGGAAGAAGCCGGAGAAGGTGCGCCCGTTCTCTTGATTATGGGCTTGGGCTGGCCATCGTACATGTGGTATCGCACAAAGCCTTCGATCGCAGAGCGGTATCGCGCTATCACGTTCGACAATCGCGGCGCCGGTCGAAGCGATGCGCCTGCCGGGCCCTATCCGATATCCTTAATGGCTTCCGACGCTGCCGCTGTGCTCGATGCGGCGGGCGTGGAGAGCGCGCATCTGTATGGCGTTTCGATGGGCGGAATGATCGCACAGGAATTCGCGTTGCAATATCCGAAGCGGGTCCGGTCTCTGATCCTGGGCTGCACGGCGGCTGGCGGGTCGGAAGCAGTGCGCGCAGAGCCCAAGGTGCTCGAGGTTCTCATGCGCCAGGGGATGACGCCGGAAGAAGCGGCTCGCGCCATCAATCCGTTCATCTACGATGCAGGAACGCCGCAAGAGCGGATCGATGAAGATGTGAAAATTCGCCTGCAGTGGGTTCCCACGGCGGAAGCTTACATGGCGCAGCTGCAGGGGATTATGGCGTGGGAAGCGTACAGCCGCATTTCCCGGATCGCCGTGCCCACTCTGGTGATTCATGGCGAAACCGATCAACTGGTGCCAGCGCAGAATGGCAAATTGATAGCAGGGCGGATCCCGGGCGCCCAGCTTGTGATGATTTCCGGCGCCAGCCACATTTTTTCAACGGATCAGCCGGAAGCCGCGCATCGCGCGACATTCGAATTTCTTTCCGCGCATGTGAATCAACCCTCCCGCGCCGCCACGTAGAATTCACGCACCGGGCCTGCTAACTGGCCGAAGACAAGCCGCCCAATCGGCGTCTCGAGCGCCGATTCGTTGGTATATAGTTTCTATAGCGCGGCTTTTGGGAAGGGCTCATCGGTAAATCTGATTTGCTCTGCCGGCACGATCCAACATGAACTCAAAGCTTGTCATTATGAAATTCGGTGGCACGTCTGTGGGAGACGCTGCCTGCATCGCGCGTGCGGCGCAAATTTGCGCCGCAGCGTCGCGAGATAGCGCTGTTGTTGTGGTTGTTTCCGCGATGAGCGGCGTCACAAATCGGCTGATCGAAGCCGCTACGCTGTCGGAAGCGGGCGAAGCGCAAAAGGCGATTGAGCTTCTGGAAGCAATTCACAAGCAGCATCGAACGGTGCTCGACGCGCTAATCTCCGACTTAACGACACGCCAGCATCTGCTTCAGCGTGTGGACGACATTCTCGGCAACGCCAGGAGGCTGTGCGAAGGCACCGCGCTGCTTCGCGAACTTACGCCGCGCACTCTCGATCTGATTTCAAGCCTTGGAGAGCGCCTCTCGGCGCCCATGGTTGCAGCCGCGATATCCGCACTCGGGGTTCAGAGCGAAGCCGTTGAAGCCACGGATTTGATCGTAACCGACGGCTTTCACGGAGGCGCGGAACCGCTGATGGACCTCACCCGCCAGCGCGCCGAGGCGCGCCTTCGTCCGCTGCTGCAGAAGAGCGTCGTGCCGGTGGTTACCGGTTTTATCGGCGCAAGCCAGGATGGTGCGCTCACCACGCTCGGCCGCGGCGGCTCGGACTACTCGGCCACGATCCTCAGCGCCGCGCTCTCTGCCAGCGAAGCGATCATCTGGACCGACGTCGACGGCGTGCTGACTGCTGACCCGCGGCTCGTTCCCGAAGCGCGCACGATCCCGGAAATTTCCTATCGTGAGGCCGCCGAGCTCGCCTACTTTGGCGCGAAGGTACTCCATCCAAAAACGCTGCGTGCGGTGATGCCTCAAGAAATCCCCGTCTGGATTCGCAATAGCTTCGCACCTGAAAAACCCGGCACAAAAATCACGCCGAAGGGGCGAAGCAGCGGCGGAGGCGCAAAAGCGCTCACGGCGATTAGCGATGTCTCGCTGATCGCAGTGGGCGGGCCGGGAATTGTCGGCCTTCCGGACGTCGTCGGCCGCACATTTTCGACTACAGCCAAAGTGCGCGCCAACGTTCTCCTGATTTCGCAATCTTCGTCGCAGAATGACATCTGCTTCATCGTTGCATCGGCCGACGCGAAGCGCACTGCCGACGCTCTTCGCGAGGAGTTCGCGCAAGATCTTACACATCACAGCGTCGAGCACATTTCACTCGACCCTCACATCGCAATCGTGGCCGTCGTGGGAGAAAATATGCGCGGCACGGTCGGAATGGCCGGCCGCACGTTCAGCACGCTGGGGCGAGAAAGCGTCAACATAATCGCCATCGCGCAGGGCTCTTCCGAATCGAATATTTCGTTTGTAGTGGAACAGAAGGACATGAAAAAAGCGGTGCTTGCTCTGCATCGAGAATTCGGTCTGGACGCGGCTGCAACGAATCGCGCAAATATTGGTTCGCGGACATGACAAACGCAGCCTCACCGTCCGCGCAGCCGGGCGGAACAGCCGTCCAGCATTGCATTCATCCGCCCTGCGGCGCGTCCTTCGGCATTCGCGAACGAATTTACCTCTGCACGCGCTGCGGAGGTCCGCTTGAGATCACCACTCCTCTTCCCGCCGCAAACGAAGCGTCCGCGATGCGCGCGCTCTGGCGAGAGCGCGCCGGATCGCTCGATCCTCGCGACCGCAGCGGCGTCTGGCGTTTTCGCGAACTGCTTCCCTTCGATGGCGCTGCATCAATCGTAACGCTTGGCGAAGGCAATACGCCTCTCTATGACGCGCCGCGCTGTGCGCAATATTCGGGATTGCGCGCGCTGCGATTGAAACACCAGGGCTGCAATCCGACAGGCTCCTTTAAAGACACCGGTATGACGACTGCTGTCACCCAGGCCGTTCTGCTCGGTGCGCGCACCGTTGTATGTGCGAGCACGGGGAACACGTCTGCCAGTCTCGCGGCATATGCAGCACGCGCCGGAGTGCAATGCGCCATCCTGCTGCCGCGTGGACAAATTACTGCTTCGAAACTCGCTCAGAGCATGGATTACGGCGCGATCGTCTGCGAGATTGACGGGAATTTCGACGAGTGCATGCGGCTGATTCAGGAATTGACGGACGATCCCTCGATCTATCTCGCCAATTCGGTCAACCCGTTTCGCATCGAAGGTCAGAAGACCGTCGCATTCGAATTGATGGAACAGTGTGAATGGCGCGTTCCCGATCATGTCGTCGTGCCAGGCGGGAACATGGGCAACAGCTCGGCGCTCGGAAAAGGATTCAAAGAGATGCATCGGATGGGGCTGATCGACCGCTTGCCGAAACTAAGTGTAGTTCAGGCCGAAGGCGCCGCGCCGCTTGCGCATCTGTTCGCCAGACTCGATCCGGATTCAGCAACATACGAGTCGTCGCTTGAGGAACCGCTCGTGCCGGTTGCGAATCCGCAAACGCTTGCGACCGCAATAAGAATCGGCTCCCCCGTATCCTGGAAAAAGGCGCTTCGTTCCGTTCTCCGCTCGCGCGGCAGGATCATTTCGGTGAGCGAGTTGGAAATCGCGGATGCCAAAGCGATGATTGGGCGTGACGGCGTTGGCTGCGAGCCTGCCTCCGCGACCACTGTGGCGGGGATTCGAAAACTCACCGCCGCAGGATTCATCCACCGTGACGAATCGGTGGTCGCTGTGCTCACGGGACATCTCTTGAAAGACCCCGATTACGTGAGCAGCTATCATCGCGGAGCTCTATCGCTCGAATTGAAAGCGAAGGACGGCGTTGGCACGGCGCTTCCCATCGGCGGCGCGTTTCGCAATGCCCCGGTCCGAGTGCCTGCGTCCAAAAGCGCAATCCTCGAACAGTTGCAGCGCAAAACTTCGTGAGGAGCGAGCACGAAACTGAACCGGCTTTCATGCGGGTCCTTAAAATGCTTCGCATATCTCAATGACGTCTCCGCGCCAACGTTCGATCGAAGTTCGCGTGCCCGCCTCCACCGCAAATCTCGGCGCGGGCTTCGACTGCCTGGGGCTTGCGCTCGAGTTGTATCTCACCGCACGAGCCACCGTGCAGGTCCGGCCTGACTCGCGCACGCTCGCGCGCACCCGGGGCGTTTCGGGTAGTTCGCTCTTGCCGCGCGCGCCCGAACAAAATCTCATCTTCCGCGCCATGCGCTATGCCGCCGAGCAGGACGGATTTCAATTGCCGGCGGTGCGGCTCGCTGTGAACAACGAAATTCCCATGGCTGGCGGCCTTGGAAGTAGCGCGGCAGCCGCGGTCGCTGGCATCGCCTTGGCCTATGCGGTTACGGGGCGTCCGATCGCGAGAGAAAATGCGCTGCGATACGCGAAGCAAATCGAGGGCCATGCCGACAATGCGGGGGCGGCACTCCTCGGCGGTCTCGTCGTGACGTACACCCTTCCGCACGCTGGAGTCGGAGCGACGCGGCTCGCATGGCCCAAAATGATTCGCGTCGTCGCCGTTACTCCCGCGCTTGAACTTCCAACGAAGAAATCGCGCGCCGTTCTGCCTGCTTCGGTTCTTCGCGACGACGCGGTGCTAAATCTCCAGCGCTCAGCGCTGTTCGTCGCCGCGATCGAGGAGCGCCGTTACGATTTGATTTGGGACGCCATGCAGGATCGATTGCATCAGCGCTACCGGCAGAAGCTCATTCCCGGTCTTGCTGAAGTTCTTTCTATGCCGCGAATCCCCGGTCTGCTCGGCCTGGCGTTAAGCGGCGCGGGACCCAGCGTTGTTGCGCTTGCGACTGCTGGATTCGATGAAATTGGGAAAACGATTGCCGCTTGTTTCGAACGCGCGGGAGTCGCTGCCACGATTCGACTGCTCGAAGTGGCCCACGATGGCATTTCGATTCTCGAAAATCGCCCAAGGCGCAGATAACTCCGCTCGATCTCCCAGCTCGGTTGTGCGCCGCGCGTCGTAGCGAGGCGAAAGCTGGCGTTTGCTATAATCCGTCGCACCACAAAATGGATCTCGACTACCTCACAACATTCCTCGAAATCGCAAAGCAAGGCAGCTTCTCGCGCGCCGGCCAAAAACTTTTCCGCTCGCAGCCCGCCGTCAGCGCGCAAATTCGCCAGCTCGAAGAGGAATACGGCCAAAAGCTTTTCGACCGCGTCGGAAAATCCATGAAACTTACCGCCGCGGGAGAAGTTCTGCTCGGTTACGCCGGCCGCCTGATCACTCTGAAGAACGATTCGTTGCGCGCTGTCGCTGACCAGTCCAGCGCGCCGCGCGGCACTCTTGCTGTCGGCGCGAACGAAGCTACTTGCCTCTACGTCCTGCCCGACGTCTTCGCCGAATTTCACCGGCGATTTCCGTCCGTGCAGATCAGCGTCTATCGGAATTTCAGCCGCAAAGTGCTCGAAAAAGTGGAAGACGGCGCGGTTGACGTCGGCATTGTCACGCTTCCCGTGAAATCGCCGAGCCTCAAAACGCACGCCATTTTTCGCGACCGCCTGATGCTGATGGTCAGCCCCGGCAGTCCGCTCGCGAAACACAAGACGGTCACGCCCGCCGAAATTGCCGACCAGCCGCTCATCATTCCCAAGACCGGATTCACGCGCCAGCTCCTCGACAAACTCTTCCGCCCCTACCGTTCGCAGCTTCGCATTCCGATGGAGCTTCCCAGCGTCGGCATGATCAAGCGGTTTGTCGCCGCCGGCCTTGGCGTTTCGCTGATCAGCGAAAGTTTTGCGCGCGACGAAGTTCGCGCCGGAAAAGTAAAGCTCATCGAAATTTCCGACGTCGATCTCTGGCGCGAGTTGGGCCTCGTCTACCGGCGCGACCGCACGCTTCCGCGTTCCGCCGCCGCGTTCGTCGCGCTCGTTCGCCACGGAATCGGAGGCGAACCCGATCACCAGCCGTCCGCTCACGTTCCGCACGCGGCCCTCGCCACGCAAGGCAAAAAAAAGCAAAAGTCCGCGAAATAAAAAGCGCAATCGCGCGCCCGGCGGGCGTCTCGTGTCCGACTCGCGCCGGCCGCCGAATTTACTATGGAGATCAGGTTTTCAGAGCTGAGGATTTTGAAGCAAGCTCAATCACGGCACCTCTTCAGCGCCTAAGTTGGAAGAGATGCCGTCAAGCAGCGGGGCGGCCGCGTCTGTCTCAACTAGCCGGCGGCTAGCGATGGTCGTGGTCGTCGTCGTACTCGGACAATCTCGACTCGCGAACGACGCCGTGGATCGCCTGCGTGCCGAAATGGCCACTCGCGGGAGTGCTGAAGACCAGAGTTACGTTTGAATATGGGACGTCCGAGCCGCCGTTCACGCAGACCTGCAGCATGGACAGGACGGTGTCGTTCTTCGAGAAAGGAGCAGGGCTTCCGTTGCCGGTAATCGTGGCCGGGCCGGTGACCACGAAACCCGGGTTTGTGGTTGCGGGGCCTGGGGGCGCATAGGATGGGCACGTACCGGTGGCGGTGCTGACTGCGGCATCCTTCATGGTGATGTGGTGAGTATGAGCGGTGCGTACTTGGGGATCGGGACTATCCGGGTCTTTAACAACGCCGTTAACAACCGCGTAGTCCGAGCTCTCCATCGTCATGGATGCGGAGAAATCGGCCAAACCGGATCTGCCTTTCAAATCCAGAGTCCAGGTGCCGTTCATTATCCAGGGGCCAACTAGCTTGCCCTGTATGGTTGCCGGCGTGTAATCACTGATCGACCCGCTAAAATGCGTGGGCGTCGGAGTGTTGTGGGCCAGTGCAGCAATACCTGCCGCGAGTACGACAACTGCGACGGCGGTTGTCATCCGCCACATAGCTTTGCTTTTCATAAAAACCTCCTAGTTTGGGACTCGCGCCCGTGTCGCCGAAAGCTACTTGGGCAGCAGGAGATGCCGGAGCTTTTTCTCGAACATATGGCCCAAGGATTCGATCTATGCGGTTTCACGTTTGCGACGTGCGCATACAATCGGACATCCATGCGGGCGCGGTCAAACGGCAATGCGCGGAATCGCCGTTTGCCGTCAAATGCCGTCTTTTGCAGTTGCTCGGTCGGTTGCGTTATAATTGGGTTACTGGATTTCCCACACTTGGGGACCAATCAGGAGAGCGTGATGAGCGAGTTTTCCCCTAGCGCTCTGCCATCCGACAGGCCGTCCGAAGACCGGCTGGATTCCTGGAAGGAAATCGCGGTATATCTCGGGCGCGATGTGACCACGGTCCAGCGTTGGGAGAAGCGGGAGGGGATGCCGGTCCACCGCCACGTACACGACAAGCGTGGCTCCGTTTACGCCTTGGGTCCCGAACTTGATGCCTGGCTGCAAAGTCGCAAGCCGCGTTTCGAAGAACAAGAGCAAGAGCAAGAGCAAAAGAATGACCAAGAGTTCGAAGCGCCCCTCGAGCCGCAAGCCGGCCGTGGACAGAGTGCGACACTACTAAGAGCGCGCCACTGGCTTACCCTCGCAGCAGTTCTTGTACTCAGCCTGCTTGCCGTAGCTTACGTCATCTCCCGAAAGCGCGCGCTGGATGCGGTTCGTCCCAGAATTAAGTCGCTGGCGGTGCTGCCTCTGAAAAACCTGTCGGGCGATCCCGCGCAGGAATACCTCGCTGATGGGATGACCGAGGCGCTCATCGGGCGCCTCTCCAGGATCCACGATCTGCGCGTGATTTCCCACACGTCGGTGATGCGCTTCAAGAATCCCGTGCTTTCAGTGCCAGACATTGCCAGAACGCTGGGCGTGGACGCCATTGTCGAAGGGTCGGTCATGCGAGAGGGCAATCGCATTCGAGTCACTGCCCAGCTGATTCGTGGCGCCACCGACGAGCACTTCTGGTCGGAAACCTACGACCGCGAGTTGCGCGACGCGCTTGCTTTGCAGAGCGAGTTGGCGCAATCCATCGCTAAAAAGGTTGAAGTAACGGTCAGCGGAGAGGAACACGAAAGGCTTGCTGCAGCGCGTTCCGTCGCTCCTGAAGTCTACGAGAACTACCTGAAGGGATGGTTTGCTTTCAACAAAGCCAATAGCAGGGCTGGCATCGAGGAAAGCATAGGTTATTTCGACGAGGCGATAAAGAGCGACCCCACATTTGCGCCCGCTTACCTCGGCCTGGCAGAGGCCTCTAGTCAACTCGGTACGGCTTTTATCGGCGCACCCGCCGAGGAGACGCGGCCGAAAGCAATGAGCGCAGTCCGAAAAGCGCTCGAGCTCGAGCCGGACCTTGCGGAAGCGCACGTCCTGCTGGCAAATCTGGAGCTGGTTCAGTGGCACTGGGCCGACGCCGAGGCTGAATATAGGCACGCCCTTGAATTAAACCCGAACGGCGCTAATGCTCACGCCGGACTTGCTTCGTGGCTCCTATGTCAGGGACGTACGGACGAGGCTCTGGCCGGGGCACAGCGTGGCCGGGAACTCGACCCATTTGCGGTTTCCGGCACCGATGTCGGGTGGATCCTGTTTCAGGCCCGGCGCTATGACGAGGCCATTCACGAAATGCGCAGCGAATTGGCGGTCCATCCGGAGGACCCGGGCGCCCTTTGGTACCTTGGATTCGTGCTGATCGCTAACAATCAACCCGGAGATGCCATCCCTGTGCTGGAGAAGGCGGCTTCTCTCTCCAACCGTAGTCCGGGAGTGCTCGGCGTTCTGATCAGGGCGTATGCCCACGCTGGGCGGCGCAGCGATGCGCTTCGCCTCCTCGCAGAACTCAAAACACGCCAAAAGTCAGGTTACGTTCCGGCTGCCGCTTTTGTGAACGCATATTTGGGGCTCGACGAAATCGATCAGGCCTTCGCCTGGCTCGAGCAGGCTTTCAAGGAGCAGTCGAATATTCTTCTGTTCCTCAAAGTTCATCCCTACTTTGATCCCCTGCGGAGCGACCCTCGGTTTTCCGACCTGGTCCGCCGGGTAGGGCTTACCTAACGCGGTCAGCGTCACGCGTTACCTGTTCCTGTCTTCACGCTTGCCGAAGGCGAAGTTTCGAGTCTCGCATCGAACAGTGCGAATCGCCCTACAAATTTTTACGCGTACGACCCCCTTGCAGACCGGTTCGCATCCTGCTACCGTCACGCTTGAGTTATGACGAACATCGCCGGAACCGGTAGTAGCACCCCCCGCAATTCCGCGGAGGCTCGTCGCCATGTCCCGGATCAGCGGGCTTCTAATAACAACTTCTTCTCTTTCGCCACGAATCACCTGTCACGAATCACCGCATTTCTAATCTACTGTGGCGCGATTAGAATTCCTGCTAAGGCATTGAAAACATGAGCTCGAGACGAAGTCTAATCTACGGTAAAGGGGGGTCTCCAGAATCGACATACATCAGATTTTTCGCCTCGACGAGGGACGAAAAGGCGAACAAAAGGCTAATCGCAAGATTAGACCACTCAGAATTCAGATCAACTCTCCGCAAATACCTGCCTTACCTAAATTCTAACCCCAACAAAATTCAGTGTCTGCCGCGCGCTCGCAACGTCGCCACTCTGGCCTGCGCAAGGTGTGATATCAAGGACGCGGAGGCGATTCAATGAGTCACGCTGGAGAAGGACACGGAGAGGCGCGAGCTGAAATGATTCGGCATGAGTTTGCGGATGTGAATGGGGTGCGGATGCATTATGCGATCGCGAAACCGGGTGAGACGACCGAGACCGCGAAGCGGCGAGCGGATGCGCGGGCGGGCGCGACGAGACTAATTGTGTTCTTGCACGGGTTCCCGGAGTTTTGGTATGCGTGGCGGCGGCAGCTGGGGGAATTTGGGCGGGATTTTGTGGCGGTGGCGCCGGACATGCGCGGGTACAACCTATCGTCGAAGCCGGCGGCGATCGAGGAGTACGCGATTGGGAAGCTAGTGGGGGATGTGCGTGGGCTCGTGGAGCACATTTGCGCTGCGGAGCATTTGAGAGCGAGGAGTTGCGTGCTGGTGGGGCACGACTGGGGCGGGATGGTGGCGTGGGCTGTGGCGATGAAGTGTCCGGAAATTGTGGAGCGGCTGGTGATCATCAATGCCCCGCATCCGAAGATTTTCGAGCGCGAGCTACGCGAGAATCCAAAACAGCAGGAGGCGAGCCAGTACATGCTGGTGTTTCGGAGCCCGCAGGCGGAAGCGATGATGTCCGCGAATGGATTTGCGCTGATGCAGGAGACGATTCTGGGCGAAGGGATCCGGCAGGGATATATTTCGGAAGCCGACCGGAAAGCGTATGTGGAGGCGTGGTCCGAGCCGGGGGCGTTGACGGGCGGGCTGAACTATTATCGCGCGGCGGAGGTGGGGCCGGCGATGCGGGCGGGGCAGAATGTATTCAATTACAAGGAAGAGATGCCGTCGTTTGTGGTGAAGGCGCCGACGCTGGTGATCTGGGGCGAGCGGGATCCGTATCTGCTGACGGGATGTTTGGATGGGATGGAGCGGTATGTGCCGAATTTGAGAGTGGAGAGGATTGCGGATGCGACGCATTGGGTGGTGCATGAGAAGCCGGGGCGCGTGAACGAGTTGATTCGAGAGTTTGTGGCGCGGTGAGGGTTGAGTGGGCCGGCGGTGGGTGCGCGCGGTGTTTGAAGGTTTGTGAACGGAAGAGGACAGGCAGGAATGCCTTTCCCACAGGGGACAGGAATCGGAGGCAGGCGACGGGGAAGCAGGAAACGTCGCAAATCGAATTTCAAACGAGCCGGCTGGAAGCCGGCGGTACGAAAGGCGAAAGCGTCGCGATCGGTCAGTCGCCGGCCATGGCGCTGGTGGCTGGGCGCTCCTGGACGACTGAGTCGGCCAAGGTGCGGCGCAGCGGAGCGAGGATGGCGGCCGGGACGGCGCGTTCGCGCGGGACTGCGATTTCGGCGTACTTGCGCGGGTAGTCTTTGCGGCGGTCGAACCAGAGGCCAGATTCCTGGAGGAGGTCGCCGGCCATGGCGGGATCGTCGGAGCGCTCGACGGTCCAGAAGCGCAGGCGCTCTTCGTTCTTCTGCAGGATGCGCAGGGATTCCTCGAGTTTTTTCATGGCCCCGTCGAAAGAGGAGGCAAGGAAATAGACCGGCAGCGACCAGGAGCCGCGGCCGAAAGCGGCGCGGACGCGGACGTTGTACTTGCCGTTCTGCGTTTTCTCGATGGCGCAAAGATACTCATTTGCAGACGGCGTGCTTTTGGCTGGCATGTGAGTCCTCAGTCCCCCCTGCGATCCTGGTACCCGAAGTATGGCCCGGTGGCGGCTTCTGCGGCGGACGGGCTGAACTGCGATCCGATGAGCGTTCGACCTTTTGGCGGACATAGCTCGCTCCTGTGTTTCAAATCACTGTTGCCAAATAGTGGACAGGTTGGGGAGTTCCTGAACAGGTCGCACCTCGCTGGCTTCGAGGCTAGCTCTGCGGATGTAAAGATTGTAGCGAAGGGGCGATGGGGAGGCAAGGAGGAGATTATAGAATTATAAATCCTTATATTTCAGCAGGTTACTACCGAAAACGGGTTTGCGATGTGGTGCCGGAGTGCATGGCGCAAGGTTCGAAACTGCCGCGCGAGCGAACCGAGCGAGGCGGCCTGAAAAGGGCTGTTAACTGGTCTTGCTGAGACGCTTCAGTGCGTCGTTGTTAATGGTGAGCTTGCCTTCGCGCTTGAGGCGGTCTTCGAGAGCGGTGCGGAAGGCGTCGAAGGCGGCACCTTGCTTGGCCTGGAGGAGTTGCTGCTCGATCTGGTCCTTTTGCTTGGCGAGCTCCTCGGCGATCACAGGCTGATGCGCGACGATCTTGTAAACGACCCTGGCACCAGACATTTGCGTGGGGGTGCTCAACTGGCCGACGGGCATGTTGAAGGCAGCTTCGAGCTGGCGGCCGGAGCCGAGATCGGGGATTGAGCCGGTGCGAGCGAAGGCGTCGGGAGTTTTGAGGTCGATGCCGAGCGATTTTGCGACTTTGTCGAAGGGTTCGCCGGCTGTAGTTCGTTTGGCGAGATCTTCGGCTTTGGAGCGGGCGAGCTGGACGGATTGTTCCTGCTGGTAGTCGGCGAGAACGCGATCGTGAGCTTCGGCGAGAGTACCCTGATGCGCGGGCTCGATGTTTTTGACAGCGAAGATGACATAGCCTTTCTCGGCTTGAAGCGGCGAGCTCAGCTCACCGGGGCGGAGCTGAAACAGAACCTGATGGAGCTCAGGCGAATTGCCGAGGTTTCCGACGGGGTCGGTGACAGAGGCCGGAGGCGTCTCGCCGAGCTCGAGATTGAATTTGCGCGCGAGGTCGTCGATGGACTGGCGATTCGACTGGCGGACAGCGGCGGCCATCTGGTTAGAGATGTTGTCCGCATCCTGACGGATTTTTTCGTCGAGGACGATGGGGAGAATCGTGTCGCGAACTTCCTCGAAGGACTTGGTGTGAGCGGTTTCGCGGTCGAGGACTTTGATAATGTGAAAGCCGTATTGCGTCTTGACGAGGTCTGAGATCGAGCCTTTCGGGAGGTTGAACGCGGCCTGCTGAAATTCGGGGACGGTCTGGCCTTCGACGATCCAACCGAGGTCGCCGCCTTTGGGCTTGGTGGCATCGTCTTCCGAATATTTTTTGGCGAGATCTTCGAAATTAGCGCCCTTCTTGGCTTGCTTCAGGACGTCTTCCGCTTTCTGGCGGATTTCGGCGATTTCAGCGTCGGTCTTGCCGATGGTCTTGAAGAGGATGTGCTCGGGGTGGACGCGATTTTCGACTTTGTACTGGTCAATGTGAGTGTTGTAGTAGGCGCGCAAGATGTCGTCGCCGACTTGAGTGTGTGCGCGAAGCTTATCGAGATCGAGGAGCGCATAGCGAGCAGAGCGCTTTTCGGGCACCTGATATTTCGAAGAATTCTTGGTGAAGTAAGCGGAGAGTTCGGAGTCAGAGGGATGAATTGTGGGAGCGAGCTCCTCTGGCTTGATCGCAGCGTATTGAATTTGCACTTTTTCGTTGCGGCGGCGGAATTCCTGTTCGACTTCAGCAGGGCTGACTGTAATGCCGTCGGTGACGAGCTGATGGAATCGTTCGATCAGCATTTCATTGCGGAGGAATTCTTCGAACTGGGGAACGGTCATTCCGCCCGTGCGCACCTGCACTTCGGTGGCGTAGCGGTCCTTCAGCCAGGTGTCGCCGGAAAAGACGGTGGGGAGAATCTGCTTGATGCGCTCGGTCATTTCCTCGGGAGTAACGGGGAAGCCGAGGCGCTGGGCTTCGATTTCGAGCGCACGCTGAAAGATCATTTGGTCGAGAACTTGCTTGGTGTACATGCCCTTGAGCATCGGAGGAATGCTCTGGCCGCGAGTGGCCTGATTTAGCTGGCGCTGGACGTCAACGGCGCTGATTTCAGTGCCGCCGACGGTGGCAACGGCGTCGGGACTGGTAGTGGCGGACGTATTCGTCAATCCGGGAATCAGATACGTCAACATGCTGAGACTGATGAGGACCAGGAGCACGGTCATGGTGATCTTGATCCAACGATTGCGCTCCATATCTCGCTGCTGAATTCCTTTTAGCATAGCTCTGAGCGGTCCTCTCTCAACACCGAAACCCTTAAATTATAGATGAGTTCAGGCGTATGTCTCAAGTGAGTTGCATCGGTGCGCGGGTTCGGACGCAGCGAGTCGCATCGGTTCAACCGCCATACTCCCAGGGCGAATCGGCGATCGTGAGCGGATGTACCGGTTTGTGGAAGACGGCTTCGACGACTTCCAAGATTACGATGGCGTGGTCGCCGTACTCTTCGCGGATATCAACGACGCGGCATTCGACGTAGGCGTGCAAATTTTTCAGGATCGGTGCTGACGTTTTGCCTTCCGAGTAGGGCTCGCCATTCAGCGAGCCGGCGGATTCCTTTGTGGGCGAAAAGAATTTCTGGGCGATGTCCTGCTGGCGCTTGTCGAGAACGTGCAGCGCGGCAACGCGGCTTTCGGAGAGGCAGCGGAAGACAGTGCTGTCTTTGCGAACGGCCGCCATCAACAGGGGAGGCTTGAAGGATGCCTGGGAGACCCAGGTGACGGTTGCTGCGCCGAGACGGTCGCGGCCGCGGGAGGTCATCACGAACATGCCGTTAGCGATCAGGCGGAGGGTCTTTTGTTTAGCTTTTGCGTCCATCGTTCCCGCGCATTCTACTGCAGCGGCTGGATGATGGTCTGTGGTTATTTGCGGGTGCGCGGCGATCAGTTGTTTTGTTGCGGCTGTGCGAGGACTTTTTTGATCGTGTCCGCGTCGGCGTAATTTGGGCTGATCTGAAGAGCGTGTTCGAGTTCTTTCTTGGCCATGGTGTGGTTGTTGGCTTTTTCGTAGGCCATGCCGAGGTGGTAGTGGTAAGTGGCGCTGTCGGGGCTCTGTTTGACGGCTTCCTGCAGAGTATCGACGGCGGAAGCATAGGCGCCCTGGTTGTAGTACGCCCAACCGAGGGTGTCAGCAGTGCTTGAGAGGTCCGGCAGGCCCTTGCGGGCGGTTTGAGCGAGGGTAAGAGCGACGCTAACGTCGCCTCCGTGTTCAAGCATCAGGTAGGAAAGATTGTTCGCGGCGACGGGATAGTCGGGTTGGATCGCGAGAGCTTTCTTGTACAGATCTTCCGCCTGCTGCCAGTCGCCTCTGGTTTCCATCAGGCTGGCGAGAGAGATGTAGATGCGGACGTCACGCGGATTGGCCTGCATGGCGCGCTGGTAGCCGCCGATGGCCTGGTCGACCGACCCCTTTGCGACTTGGGCGCGAGCAAGCATCAGGAACGCAGGGACGTTGTTCTTATCGAGCTCCACGGCTTTCGAAAGCGCTTCTTCCGCTCGATCGTTGTGCTGATTTCTGAGTTCGATTTGGCCAAGGAGCAAGTAGAACTGGCTGTTGTTCGGAACCTTGGCAATTTGGTCCTGGACGCGGCGGAGCGCCTTGGCTGGTTGCTTGCGAACCATATCGATGTTGACAAGGCCTGCGAGCGCGTCGGCTGCGGAAGGATTGCGCTGTAGAGAGTCGGAGTAGAACTTTTCGGCTTCGTCGTAGCGCTTCTGGTACATGCGCAGGTCGCCCATTCGGGCATACGCGACTGGATTGGCAGGAGCAATCTCGATAGCTTTTTTCAAATCGGTTTCGGCGCCGGCGGCGTTGCTTTGGCGCATGAGGGCTTGCGCATGATAGATGTAGCCTTCGGGCGAGCGCGTTTCGATACGAATTAACTGCTGAGCGATTTGTGAAAGGGTCGAAGCGTCGCCGCGGCGCATCGCGAGCGTCGCGAGAGCGCGTTGCGCTTCGACGAGATTGGGACGCAAACGGACTGCTTGCTTCCATTCCGTCTCGGCTTGACCGAGGTTCGCATTCGCGGCGTACGCGAGGCCGAGCTGATAGTGCGCGGCCGCGTTATTGGGAGCGTCTTTGGTAACTTTTTCGAGAACGTGAACGGCATCGTCAGGTTTGCCCTGCCGAATCAGCAGCTCCCCTTTAATAACCTGTATATCGGGGTCGGAAGGCGCAAGTTTGACAGCGCTGACGTTGATTTTGGCGGCTTCGTCGAGCCGGTTCTGGCCGATGAGAAGCTGCATGTACATTTTTGCGACGGTTACGTCGTTGGGATGCTCGGAGTACAACGATGCGAACTCCGCAAGAGCTTTGTCGGATTGATTCGTAGCGACGTAGAATTCTCCCAGCATGCGATAGCCTGTGGAGTTGTCCTTCAACGCGCTCTTGGCGTCGCGCAGGACTTGCTCGGCCATGTCCGGCTGAGATTCGTTGAGATATAGGGCGGCGAGAGTGGCGCGGGGAGCCGGATTTTGCGGGTCGAGCGTGATCGCGGCCTGGAACTGCTTTCCGGCGTCCACCCAACGTTTCTGGCGCTGGTAGAAAACGCCGAGCGCCATCAGTGCCTGTGTGGATTTTGGATCGAGAGAGACTGCTTTCTTGTAACTATCTTCGGCGGCGGCGAGATCTTTATTCTTTTCCTGGATGGCCGCGACGTTCAAATGGGATTGTGCGCGGCTGGGATCCATTTTGACGGCTTCGTGGGCTTCATCCAGAGCTTTTAAATCATTGCCGAGGGCGGCGTCGGCGTTCGCGAGAAGCAGCTGTGCCTGGGCATTTTTCGGATCACCTTGGAGAATCGCCTGAGCGCGGTCGCGAGCTTGCTGAAACTGGCGCCCAGCAAGAAGCAAATTTCCCAAATCGAGCTGTGCTTTCCAATTGGTGGGATCGAACTCGACGGTGCGAGCGAGTTCCTGGTAGGCATGCGACCAGTCACCCTGCTTCATGAGGGATTGCGCGAGTCGGTAATGGGCGTCTGCGAATTTCGGATCGACTTGGATCGCGTTCTCGAACTCGATGTTGGCCTCGCGATACTGGCCCTTTTCGAAATAGGCGTTGCCCCTATCGACGAATTTCTTCTTTCGGACTTCAGGGTTCCGCGAACAGCCTGCCAGCAGGGATCCTGCGAGCAGCAAGAAAATCGCGAATGACCAGACCTTATTCGTGTTCGTTCGCATTTCGACCATTCCGCGCCTCATCTTACGCCGATTTTGCGCTTACCCACACAATAACCCGCGTGTCTCCATGCAATCTGACGTCCGGTCTTCCGGAGTCAATCCCGATCGCGGTCGAATTAGGTAAGGCTATGAAGTTAAAAAAGTTAGTCGGTCTAAGGGCGAGATTTGGGCTAGGCCTAGACGACTCCGCAGCATGACGGCAGGAGCGGTCGCAAGGTGTCGCGGAAGCAATGTTCCACATTTATACCCCTAACTACCCTCAAATGCCCTATCGTCGGGAAGCATATAAGGCGATAATGAGCGATAAAGCTCCATAAAGGCTTTGTTTACAGTCGTTGAGGATTTGAGGGTAATTGATTTCTCTTTTCGTGGAACCTGTGCTGGACTGAATCACCGGCGAGCTACCAGCGACTCCGGGACGAGAGATGCCGTAAGTGATTGACCTAAAGCCTCTTGTCTGCGAAGGCTACGGTTGCGGGAGTACTGGCAGTTGCATTGCATTCATATTTGACGGAGCCGAGCGCTCCCAGGGCAAAGTGTCGTCTATGAGGAAGAATGAGTTCTAACCTACAAAATTTGATTGCGCCGCCGGAGGCACCTTCGACAAGGCGGGTAGACGACAGCACCGGCGGTTTCGTGGGTGGGATGAGCCCAGCGATGATGACGCTCGAAGCTGTGGTGTCCGAAATCGCGGCGACGAATATTCCGGTACTTCTGGTTGGAGAGAGCGGAACCGGGAAGCAGATGTTTGCTTATCGAATTCACCAGCTATCGGGCCGGTCGGCAGAACCGTTGATCAAAATCTCTTGCGCAGCGACAAGGGGCGAATCGTTTTTGGCTGAGCTTGGATCAGAGACGTCGAGCCGGAGAGATGGGGAGCGAGACGAGGCGGGGACCGCGTTCTTCGACGAGATCGGCGAACTCGACCCGGTCTGCCAGCGGAGTCTTTTGTATGCGCTGCCTGACGGGGAAGCGAAACCGAGACGTGGACTTCTTACGGCGCGGCTGATCTGCACAACGAGCCGAGATTTGGATGAGGAGATGAGCGCGGGGCGTTTTCGAAGAGAACTGTATTACCGGATTAACGGCGTTTGCCTTCGATTGCCGGCTCTGCGGGAGCGAAAAGAGGATATTCCGCTGCTGGCTGATTTCTTCCTCGCAAAGCACGCTGCGCTGCTTGGCCGAGTACATTCATCGTTGAGCGCAAAGGCACTCGATGCGTTTATGGACTATTTGTGGCCGGGGAACATTCGCGAGCTCGAAAACGTGATCAAGAAGATTGTGGTTCTGAATGATGAGGACTTGGCTCTTTCGGAATTGATACGAACGCCCAATGGGACCGCCGCGGCGGCTCCAGTTACAGTTGATGCACAGACTCGCTCGTTGAAAGTGGCTTCGAAAGCCGCATCACGCGAAGCGGAGCGGGAATTGATTTTGAAAGCGCTGGGCCGTACGCGGTGGAACCGGAAACGCGCGGCTCTGGACCTTCAGATCAGCTACAAATCTCTGCTGTACAAGCTAAAGCAGATCGGGTTGGAAGAAGACGAATCGAACTAGCAAGGTGGTGAAGGTGATGATGAGACGACTTGGATTGTGGATTGCGATTGGGATGCTCGCGGCGGCAGTTCCCGCGCGTGCGCAGGAAGATGCCAGCAAGAAGAAATCCGAGGACGCGGGCGCTGCAGCCTCTCAAGCCGCCGCGCCCAAAAAAGCTGCAACGGAAGATCCCAACTACATTATTGGCGCGCAGGATGTTCTCGATATCAGCGTGTGGAAAGAGCCGGAATTGACGCGCACGGTTCCGGTGCGGCCGGATGGAAAGATTTCGATGCCGCTATTGAATGATGTACAGGCGGCGGGATTGACGCCGCTGCGACTGGCTGCGGACATAACGACTGGGCTAAAGAAATTCGTGACGGATCCGCAAGTGACGGTGATCGTGACCACCATCAACAGCCAGCGAGTTTACATTCTTGGCGAGGTTACGCGCGCGGGCGCTTATCCGCTGTTGCCCAACATGACGGTGTTGCAGGCGCTCTCGAGCGCGGGCGGGTTCACGCAGTACGCGAATTTGAAGAAGATTTACGTCCTGCGCATCGAGGATGGAAAACAAGTGAAGCACCCGTTCAACTACAAGGACGTGCTGGCCGGGAAGGCGGCGGATCAGAACATTTTTGTGAAGGCCGGCGACACGATCGTAGTGCCGTAGAGGACATGATGCGGACGCTGCACAAAATTTGTCTGGCTGTCATCGGTGCAACGGTGCTTGGTGTGCCCATGGCGCGAGGCCAGCAACAGGGCCCGGATAAAGCTTCTCAACCTGCACAGCCCTCGCAGCCTATTCCGGCATATCACTCGCCGCTCGCGGGCGCAGCGGATAACGGTGCGGACGACGACGCATATGCCGATCCACAAAAACTTGGTCCCGACACGCGAGCGTTGACGGGAGTGCAGGATCTTTCGCTGGGCGTACCGGCCACGACGCACAGTTTTTGGCAACCGCACGTGGATTTTACTTCAACGGTTGACACGAACCCTTTGAATGCTTCGGGTTCGAATGGATTGACGAGCTGGACGTCATTGAATGCCGGAATTGATCTGCATCGCAACGCCGGGAACTCAGCGCTGACTTTGAGTTATTACGGTGGAGGGTCGTTTTCGAACGACGGCGAGGCGAGCAACGGGATCATCCAGGGTCTGAATTTTTCGGAGCAGCTCACGCATCGCCGTTACGCAATCTCATTTTTCGATCAATTCATGTATGCGCCTCAGACGGCGTTCGGGGCTGCGGGCATACCGGGCGGACCCACTTTACCCGGCGGCGGCTCTCTGGGACTGGGCGGCGGTTACACTCCGGGCCAGTCGATTCTGACGGCGCGAGGGCAGCGCATCACGAACTCTTCGGACGCGGAAGTGGATGCCTTCTTAACAGGACGTTCGTCACTGACGTTTGTGGGTGGATATTCTCTTTTGGACGGAATAGACGACAGCCAATTGAACTACGGCAACGTGATCTTTTCAGCCGGTTACAACTACCAAATGACGCGGGCGGACACGATCGGACTTTCGTATCAGTTCAGTTCTTTTGACTACAGCAATTTCGACCAATCGATTAAGAACAATACGATTTCGCTTTCGTATGGCCGGCGCATCACAGGGAGACTCGCGTTTCAAGTGGCTGGTGGCCCCGACATCGCGTTCGTTCATATGCCGATCACGCCACCTACAGGAACTAGCGGCGGAACGGGTGGCGCGTCAACGGGCTCTCTAACGCAGGTGTATGCGTCGCTCAATACGTCGTTGCGATATCAATTGCGGCGGGTTGCAATGACGGCGGCGTATAGCCACGGCGTCAGCGGCGGATCGGGAGTGCTGGCCGGGTCGGTGGCCGACAACGTAACTGGAACGGTGACTCGCCAGCTCTCGCGCACATTCAGCGGAGGGTGGAATGTCGGATACTCGCGGAATCGCGGATTGGCAGTGAACGGAACGACGACTGCGGGCGAGACGTTCGACTACTGGTTCACGGGATTTGATTTGAACCACCCATGGGGCCGTTCGATGAATCTGTTTCTTAGCTACCAGCTGCAGTATCAGAATTCGAATGGAACGGTTTGTACGGTACCTGGATGCGCCGCGAGCCTGACGCGCAATACGATTACATTCGGGCTTGGCTGGCACCGACAGCCGATCCCGTTCTGAGTAGCGCGTTCGAAGCGGGATTCTGCGAAGACGGGAAGAGGATGGAATGACTGAACGAGAATTGACAGCTGCTGATTACATCGCGATGCTGCGCCGAAGGTGGGTGTTGATTGTTGTTCTGGCGGCGGCGGGCGGCCCGCTTGCATATGGAGTGTCGCGAGTACTGCCCGACCGTTATAAGTCGCAGACTCTGGTTCTCGTAGAGCAACCCTCCGTGCCGTCGGACATCGTGAGATCGCTCGACACCGCGGATATCAGCCAGCGTCTTTCCAGCATGCAACAGCAGATTTTAAGCCGGTCGCGGCTCGAACCGATCATCCGCCAGTATGGATTGTATGCCAAGGACGTGGACCGGGTGTCGATGGAGGATTTGGTTGGGCGCCTGCAGAAGGCGATTGAAGTGACGCCGATACTGCCAATGGCGGAGACGACGTCGCGTCAATTGCCTGGATTCTATGTGAATGTGACGATGGGTAACGCGCGCACCGCGCAGCAGGTATGTACGGCCGTGACCTCCATGTTCATCGAGGAGAATCTGCGGCTGAGCCAGCAGCACTCCGAGGACACGACCCAGTTTCTGGTCCAACAGCTCGCGGAAGCAAAAACGAAGCTCGACGAGCAAGATGCGAAGCTCGCGGCATTCAAGAGTCACTACCTTGGATCACTTCCAGATCAAGAGCAGACGAACCTGAACCTGCTGACGGGACTAACGTCGCAACTTGACGCTGCCACTCAGGCCCTCGCGCGGGCTCAGCAAGACAAGACCTATGCTCAGGCGATGTTAACGCAACAGGTTGCAGCCTGGCAAGCGACCCAGACGGGACGCAATCCAGAGACTCTCGATCAGCAGTTGTCGGCACTGCAGACGCAGCTTGCGAACCTCCAGGCACGATACACGGATGACTATCCGGATGTAGTCAAAGCAAAAAGAGATATCGCGGCTTTGAAGAGGCAAATTGCGGAGACCAACGCTCAAAAGGCGGTGTCCGAGGCAGCCAACAAGCCTCAAAAGAGCACGCTCGAGCCATCTCAAATCGCACAACTGCGCGCACAGGTGCGTGGACTCGATCAGGTGATTGCGGAGAAAGCCAGGGAACAGGAACAGATTAAGCAGCAAATCAGGCTTTATCAGGAGCGCGTGCAATCAAGTCCTGCGGTCGAGCAGCAGTTCAAGGAATTAACCCGCGGGTACCAAACGGCGCTGGACTCGTTCAACGATTTGCAGAAGAAGCGAGACGCATCGGCGATGGCGGCGGATTTAGTACGGTCGCAGCAGGGAGAACAATTCCGAGTGCTCGATCCGGCGAATCTTCCGGACAAGCCGTCGTTCCCGAATCGCCCGATGTTTGCGATGCAGGGGTTCGGCGGCGGACTGGTGTTGGGACTCGGCGTCGCGTTCCTGCTGGAGATGCGCGATTCCTCTTTGAAAACCGAAAGAGACGTCGAGTTCACACTCCGTCTTCCGGTACTCGCGATGATTCCTGAGATCGAACCGATGTCGGCGGAGAAGGCGCCCGAGAGCGAAGGGCCCATTTTGGCTGGAGCGGGAGTGGGTGTGGGAGAGAGCGGGAAGGTCTAAGGAGATTATGTACCAGAAATTTTTTGGGTTGCGCGAAAGCCCATTCAACGTCAACCCTGACCCGCGGTATCTCGTCCTGACGAAGCAGATTCAGGAAGCGCTGGCAGGGCTGACGTATGGAATTCAGAACCGCAAGGGCTTCATCCTGCTGACAGGCGAAGTGGGCACGGGCAAGACCACGCTTCTAAACCGGCTGCTGGACTGGCTGCACGGACAGCGCGTTGCGACCGCGTTTATTTTCAATTCGCAGCTAAACGTCAACCAGCTATTCGATTTCATCATGGCTGAATTTGAAATACCGTGCGAATCGCGCGAGAAGAGCCAAGTATTGCTGCGGTTGAATCAATGGCTGCTCGAACGGTACCAGGCCGGCGAGACGGCGGTGCTGATTGTCGACGAGGCGCAGAATCTTTCTCCCGAAGTGCTTGAGGAAGTCCGGCTACTCACGAATCTTGAGACGTCCACGGAAAAACTGCTTCAAATCGTTTTGACCGGACAGCCGGAACTTGAAGAGAAGCTGAAGATGGCGGAATTGCGGCAATTGCGACAACGTATCACGCTGCGATGCCGCACAACCGCGCTGACGCTTGAGGAAACCTTCGGTTATATCGCGGAGCGCTTGCGCATCGCCGGAGCAAACGGAGAGCCGATTTTCTCGAAGGAAGCGATCCAGGCAGTGCATATGTATTCGCAAGGAATCCCGCGCGTGATGAACCTGCTCTGCGAACACTCGCTCATCAACGCGTATGTCGATCACCTGCGGCCCGTTCCGGCCCATCTTGTGGAAGAAGTGGCTCGAGAATTTCAACTCGACGAAATCGAGCCGACCGCTCGAGCGAGACTGGCGCCCAGGGCCGAGCAAGCGACGGACACGCAGGCGCTGATTCAAAGCCTCGACGAGCTTCTCGGACGTCTGCGCCAATCGAACGTAGTACTGTCGACATCGCGTGAAAGGAAACCATGAGCCGTATTCATGAAGCTCTGAAGAAAGCTGAGCAGGAGCGCGCCGCCGTTGTGACGGCCGAAGCGGATGCCGGCGCGTTGCCGACAGATTCGTCCAACGCAGCACCTAAGCGAATTGGCAGCAAATCAGTGCGAGACGAGGACCTAGTAAGCCGGGCAGTCGTCAACACCCCTCCGTCCAGCGATTACCTGCGGTTCGATGATCTGCGAGCGCGTTGTTCACATCCAGAGTGGCATCTCGATCCCAACGTCAATGTGTTCGTGAATCCTGCATTGGGAGCCCACGGGGCGGAGCAGTTCCGGACATTGCGGTCGCGGCTTTATCAATTGCGAAGCAACCAGCCGCTTCGGACGCTTCTGGTTACTAGCTCGATCCCCACCGAAGGCAAGACATTCGTGACGAACAATCTGGCGCAGGCCATCGTTCGTCAGCCGGACCGGCGGGCGTTGATCATAGACGCGGATCTGCGGCGCTCTCGGTTGCATGTTCCGCTTGGTGCACCTTCGAGCCCGGGATTGACGGACTACCTGCGTGGCAAAGCGGATGCAATCTCGATCATCCAGCAAGGCCAAGAAGGGAATCTCTGTTTTATTCCGGGTGGGAACGAGGTAACGAATCCGAGCGAACTGCTTTCAAATGGCCGCTTGAGGGTTTTGCTCGATCGCGTGAAGACGATTTTCGACTGGGTGATCCTTGATTCGCCGCCCTGTTTGCTGGTCGCTGACGCCAGCGTGCTGGCGGACAATTGCGACGGAATTCTCCTTGTGACAAGAGCCGGCGTAACTCCGGCTGCGACGGCGCAGAGGGCTACGCAGGAGTTGCGAGGGCGAAACGTTGTCGGCGTCGTGCTGAACGCGGTGAAGGAAACTCACAGCTACCACTCGTCCTACTACTATGGTTACGGCCACGGATACGGTGACGCGAAGGATTCGAACAAGTGACCTACAGCGCGCCGGAACCATGCTTTGTTCTTTTTACGTAATTGAACAGCACACCTCAACGTAAGCGACTGAACTGATGGTCGCTTCCGGACCAATCGTCCGAGCCCCTGTTTCCGCAATTACCCGGATCAAGTTCATCCCAGAAGCAGACGCAACATCTCTGAGCCCTGAGATTCTCAGGGTGCGGTCTCAATATGAGATGCGAAGGCGAAGAAGTCACTGCCTAGCTCGCTGTCGGTCGTGGTTCTCGCTCTTCGGTTTCGGTCCAGATCGGCCGCAAAAGAAGGCCTTCATCTGGCGGATATCTGCCTGTAACACACTAAATATATTACAGATAAGTCTCATTTATAGCTTAGGGAAGAGGAAGGTCGAGGAAACGACTTGGCAAATGGTGGCAAGAGTTTTCACTACTTGCACCTCCCTTCGTCCGTATTTCCCCGGTCTCGGAATGGCCATCTTGCGGCATATCGGTAAAGCATTTCTTATCATCTAATTGCGGCTCCGACCCTGCGTTCCAAGCATTTCGATTCAATTGGGAGTCTGGCAGGTGAGTTGCGATAGGAGAGGTAGCCGCACGACGCATTAATGGCGGTAGCCTAGACTGAGGCCGACACAAAGTGTCGGCGGCGATAGTTCGAAGGGAGCCACGGATTCATGACAAGTCCCGGAGCAGACAATCAACGATGGTTTGCGCTCCAGGTCAGGACTCGCTGGGAGAGTTCGACGGCCGTGCTTCTCTCTGGCAAAGGGTATCAAACGCTACTTCCGACCTATCAAACAAAGAAGCGTTGGAATGGAAGAGTGAAGCAGCTGAGCGCTCCGCTGTTTCCCGGCTATGTGTTCTGCCAGTTCGATGCGCTCAAGCGCCTGCCAATCCTGGTGACGCCAGGCGTGATCGCAGTCGTGGGCCGGGGCCGGGTTCCGTTTCCTGTGGACGACAGCGAAATTGCAGCGATTCAAACGATCGTGTCATCGGGTTTTCAAGCGGAACCGTGGCCGTTTCTTGAAATCGGGCAGAAAATTCGGATCGAGAGTGACGCTTTGAGCGGGCTGGAAGGGATTTTGATTAATTTCAAGGGCAATCATCGCATCGTGGTTTCAGTTTCGCTGCTTCGCCGGTCCGTTGCGCTCGAGATTGATCGGTCCTGCGTGAGTCCAGTTGGTTCGACCCGAGCGACGGAGCTGGAACCGATCACGTCGCATCCCCTGCTACAGGGAGTGGTGGCTTAAGCCGAAGCGTGGCTGTCGGAGTGTACGGTCGCAGTTGCGGTCGAGATTCATACAGCCTTCAAATTTAACGTCCAGTCGGATGGAAAGTCAGGATACGGAAACGTCGATGCCAAATAGCAATCTCAAGATTTCATCTCTCAGAGAACAAGCGCCACAGCCAGTGAACGGCCGCAAGGTGCTTGCGCGCATTGGCCACATGCCGGCGAATAGGGACGGCATCCTCCAAGAAGAGACCTTCCACGCGATGCTAACTCACGAGCGTCGACGAGCCGAGCGGTCGCGCAAGCCGTTTGTTCTGATGTTGATTGAGTCACAAACGGTGCACAGCAACGGAGAGGGCTCGAAATTTGCGGAGCGAGTCTCTTCGGTCGTATCCGGATCGATCCGGGAAACCGATCTGTTGGGATGGTACGAGACCGGCAGGATCCTAGCTGTGATATATACCGAGATCAACCTGGAAGAGAAGGCTCCGATTACGGACCTGTTGCGCTCCAAAATTGTGACAGCTTTGCGAAACGATCTTGGCCTCAAGCTCACATCGAAGCTCGCAGTAACGGTACACCTGTTCCCGGAGAGTTGGGACAATGACCGGCCAGATCGAGTGGCGGACATCAAGCTCTATCCGGAAATCTCTGACAAAGTGACGAAGAAACGGTTGCCGGTGGCCCTGAAGCGCGGGATGGACATTGTGGGTAGCGGCCTGTTGCTGTTGTTGCTTTCGCCGGTTCTGGGTGCGATCGCTCTGGCGATCAAGCTGACTTCGAAAGGCTCGGTCATATTCGAGCAAGAGCGCCTGGGACAGTTCGGTACGAAGTTCAAGTGCCTAAAGTTTCGAACGATGTATGCAAACAACGACCCGAAGATTCACCGTGAGTACATTCAGCGCTATATCGCCGGCCAGACCGAGAGCGGAAACGTGAACGGGACCGAGCCCGTCGTTTACAAGATCACGAATGATCCGCGCGTGACTGCGGTCGGAAAATTCCTGCGCAAGACAAGCCTGGACGAGTTTCCTCAGTTCTGGAACGTGTTACGCGGCGAAATGTCTCTTGTAGGCCCGCGTCCTCCCGTTCCTTACGAGTTTGAAGTGTACGATTTCTGGCACCGGCGAAGGGTTCTCGAAGTAAAGCCGGGCGTCACCGGACTGTGGCAGGTGAGCGGCCGTAGCCGAACGTCATTCGACGACATGGTTCGCTTGGATCTGCAATATTCTCAGAAATGGTCGCTGTGGTTGGACCTCAAGATTCTTCTTGCTACGCCACGCGCAGTGGTTACCGGTGAGGGTGCTTATTAGCACCCGAGTCCGACTCAAGCTCAACGGTTTTCGATCTCAGTTCTTTTCAAGCGTCGTGCAGAGTTTCTGTATTTCTCTGTTCGACTCGTTACTTCTAGGCAGCTTCATTTTCTGACGGCGTTTCAAACGAAACATCCAACCCGTGGAATTCAGCTCGGGACAGTGATTTTGAGCGGATACTTCCGGCGGACTGCAGAGGCAAAATGATTCGAGTTGGCGTGATTGGCTACGGTTACTGGGGCCCAAATATTGTGAGGAATCTGCATGGGCTGGATTCGACGTGCGTCGAAGCCGTTTGCGACATGAATCCGAGCGCACTCGCGCGCGTGCGCAAAGCGTACCCAGGCGTCAAGACGTGCTCGGACCCTGCAGAAATCCTCACCTCACCGACCGTGGATGCGGTTGCAGTGATCACACCCGTCTGGACTCATTTCGATCTGGCCAAAAAGGCGCTCGAAAACGGGAAGCACATTTTTGTGGAGAAGCCGTTTACGTCGACTTCGAAGCAGGCCGAAGAGCTGATCGAGCTAGCGGCTCGCAAGAATTTGACGATCATGGTGGATCACACGTTTTTGTTTACAGGGGCCGTGCGCAAGATTCACCAACTGACCGAAAGCGGAGTATTGGGAGATTTGTATTATTACGATTCGATGCGCATCAATCTCGGATTGTTTCAGCACGACGTGAGCGTGATCTGGGATCTTGCGCCGCATGACCTGGCGATTATGGATTACGTGATTAAAGGTGACCCGGAAGCGATCGTGGCGACGGGCGAGCGGCATTTGAATGGCGTGGAAGATGTTGCGTTCATGACGATTTATTTTCCTCAAAATGTGATTGCGCACATCAACGTCAACTGGCTTTCGCCGGTGAAAATTCGGACGACGTTAATCGGCGGGCAGAAAAAAATGCTGGTCTGGAATGACCTTGTAGCGGATGAAAAGATCCGTGTTTACGACAAGGGAGCCCAGATCAATTCAGGTGACGGAATTCGAGATCTCCTCGTCAGCTATAGGACCGGCGATATGTGGGCCCCTCAACTGGAACAGCTGGAGGCATTGCAGGTGGAACTGGATTATTTCGCCAAATGCATCGAGGGCACCAAGACACCGTTCAACGACGGCCACGCCGGATTGCGCGTGGTGCGAATGTTGGAAGCGGCAGAGAATTCGATTCAGAAGCGAGGCGAGCTGGTTCGATTGTAAGAGAAATCGAAGCATGGCCTCGTACGGCTGGATGAAAACCGCGAGCAAGTTCTGCAAGGTAGTAATCGCAACATGTCGGTATCAGATTTAGGCAGCACCGCAGCGCTAAAACAAACACCACACCAGGAAGGCAAAATGACAGCGAAGGAAATTGTTCCGTTTCTTGATTTGGTAACTCCGCACAAAGAACTGGAAGCTGAATTGGTTGCGGTCTTCCAGAATGCACTCCGAACGGCTGGATTCATCGGCGGTCCGATGGTGGAAAATTTCGAGCGCGATTTTGCCCGCTCGTGCGACACCGGATATTGCGTGGGAGTGAGTAGCGGGACCGATGCGCTGCGCTTTGCGTTGACGGCTGCGGGGATTGGCCCGGGCGAGTGCGTGGTAACTGTGGCGAACACGTTTATTGCTACAACCGAAGCGATTTCACAGGCGGGAGCCGCGATCGAATTTGTGGATATTGACGAGAATACGAGCACGATGGACCCGGTGAAACTTCAGGAGTTTCTGGAGAATCGCTGCGAACGCGATCCGCAGACGAAGCGGTTGGTAAGCCGGCGGACGAAGAAGCCGGTTACGGCGATTGTTCCGGTTCACCTGTATGGGCAGTGCGCCGATATGGACCCGATTCTTGCACTCGCGGAACGCTTCGGGCTAGTGGTGGTTGAGGATGCGTGCCAGGCTCATGGCGCGGAGTATTTCTCGAAGAAAGAGAAACGCTGGATGAAAGCCGGAAGCATGGGGCGCGCTGCCGCGTTCAGTTTTTATCCTGGAAAGAATCTGGGGGCGTGTGGCGAAGCGGGTGCGGCCACGACGAACGATGCGAAGATTGCCCAGACGATGAAGATGCTGAGAGACCACGGCCAGTCGAAAAAGTATTACCACGATATCGAGGGCTACAACGGGCGCCTGGATTCCATACAGGCCGGAATCCTCGGGGTAAAACTGGCGCATCTGGCTGAATGGAACGAAAAGCGCCGAACGATTGCAACGATCTACCACGATTTGCTAGATAAATTGAGCGATCACATGGAGTTGCCGGAGGAGCCGGCGTGGTCCAAATCTGTGTATCACCTGTTCGTGATCCGAACAGAAAAGCGCGAGGAGCTGCAACAATTTCTCAAGGAAGCCGGGATTGGAACAGGCATTCATTATCCAATCCCACTCCACCTTCAAAAGGCTTATCACTCTTTCGGATACAAGGAAGGTGATTTCCCTGTTACGGAGAAAGTGGCATCGCAAATTCTTTCGTTGCCGATGTATCCGCAGCTCGGATTTGATAAGCAGAAGTATGTGGCCGAAAAACTTGGCGAATATGCGTCTGCAAACCCGGGCGCAAAACTACGCTCGGGCCCGCTGGCCACGCAATCCGACTAAGCAGGCATGCGCGGGCTTGCCTGACGGAACTGTAGTCTAAGATGCTTTCCATTTTCAGGAGATGAACATGCAAGGCGTAATCGTTCTCGGGAAGGGTGACCTTGGTATCCGGGTTGCCAACTGGTTTCTGCAATCGCCGGACTACAAATTGCAAGCGGTGGTGCCTGTAATTCCGGAGCCGAGCTGGACACTTTCTTTCAAGTCGTGGGCTCAGGCGAACAACGTCCCGATCGTGGAGAGCGGACATTACAAGGACATCGAATCGGCCTCGAGTGAGGATTGGAACGTGGATCTGGCCGTTTCCATTTTCTACGACAAGATCATCAAGGAGTGGTTCATCAAGAAGTGCAAGAGGATATTGAATCTTCACAACGGCCCGCTTCCCAAATATCGTGGGTATTCACCGATCAATTGGGCGCTCAAGAATAATGAGAATGAACATGGCGTTACGATCCACGAAATTACTCCGGGAATCGACGACGGGCCCATCGTCGCGCAACTTAAATATTCCATCTATCCGGAATTCGACGAAGTGATTGACGTTTACAAGCGCTCGATCGAATACGGCTGGACTTTGTTCCAACAGACCATGCCGCAACTTCCCAGGATCGAAGCCCGGCAGCAGGTGCATTCCGAGGCGAGCTATTACTGCTCGGCGCAAAACCATCTGCTCGAAGAGCGGCGATCTTTTCGCAAGGAAGAAAGCCTCGCAACGAAGAATTCTGCCCACTAACCTCCATTCAATTCTAATCGTGGCGCCCGCTTTTCAAGAAGTCGTCTCAACAAACTCATGAACAATCTTGCCCAGTCAAAAAACGAAGTGAAAAGGATATGGATCGATCTGGACAATTCTCCTCATGTCCCGTTCTTCATGCCGATCATCGAAGAACTGGAGAAGAGAGGATTCCAGATCATCCTGACGGCGCGAGACTCGTATCAAGTGTGCGAGCTGCTGAAGTTTCATCACATTTCCTGCCGCGTGATCGGGGGACATTGGGGGCGGAATCGCGCGCTGAAGGTGCTGGGGACTCTTTTGCGCTCGATACAGTTGTTGCCGTTCATGATTGGAAAACGGGCTGATCTCGCGGTATCGCATGGATCCCGCGCACAACTTCTCAGCAGCACCGCTCTTGGAATTCCCACTGTGATGATCGTGGATTATGAGTTTATTGCGAAAGTGGGTTCGCTGAAATCGGATTGGATTTTCATGCCGCACTTCATCCCGAGTGATTCGTCGCAACAAGCGAAGAAGGAAGTGTTGAGGTACCCAGGCCTGAAGGAGGATGTGTACGTTCCACGCTTTCGGCCCGACCCTTCCCTGCGAAGCGAGCTCGGATTGAGTGAGGAAGACTTGGTGGTGACGGTACGGCCGCCCGCGATCGAGGCTCACTATCACAATGCGGAAGCGGAAGTTCTGCTGGATGCTGCGTTAAAAATGCTTGTGGCGCGTCCTGATGCACGAGTCATCCTGCTGCCGCGCAACGAAAGGCAAGCGAAGATTCTGCGAAAAGACTGGGGGCAGTGGATTGAAAGCCGCAAGATCATCATTCCCGAGCATGTTGTGGACGGACTAAACCTCATCTGGATATCGGACCTGGTGATCAGTGGCGGGGGAACGATGAATCGCGAGGCGGCTGCGCTGGGAGTACCGGTGTACAGCATTTTCCGCGGAGCGATCGGCGGAGTTGACAAGTATCTGGCCGCGAGCGGCCGGCTGGTGATGATCGAATCGGTCAACGATATTCGAACCAAAGTGATTCTAGAACGAAGACAGCCGGACGGCGAGAACAACGAGCAACGCAATTCTGTGCTTGAGAGTGTTGTGTCAGCAATCATTTCGATCGCGGAGCATCAGCGCTTGCCGGAGAATCTGCAAGTTCAGCATATTCAGGCTTAGCTGCGCCGCAACGAACCGTGCCGAAAACGAATTCCAAATCAACGAATGAAAGCGTCCGGGATTTGACTTCGCTTGCCGTGCGTGGACTCGGCTTGATGTTTGATCCCGAGCGAAAACTTTTTTGCCATCGACTGAGGAGCACCCGGGAAGGTCTCGTGAGGGAAGGAGTGTCGCAGCGCTACACGATCATGGCGCTGCTCGGACTCGTTGCACTCGAGAAATCCGGCGAACGATGTCCGTTTGACGTGAATGCGATTTTCAAGTCCTGCGCGCAGGATCCTCGGTGGATCGATGGCGTTGGGGACCTCGGCCTGATGATCTGGTTGACGGCCGAGCACGCGCCCGAGCAGCTCGACGGCTTATTCGAGCGAGTAGATCTGGAAACGGCGCTCGATCGATTTTCGGATGCGAGAAAAGGCCGGACGATGGAGCTGGCCTGGTTCTTAACGGGCCTGTGCCATGCGACGATCGCAGCGCCAAGTACTCGCTGGCCGCTTGGCGATTTGGCAGTGGATACATACCACCGGATGCAGGATAACCGGGGCGAGTCCGGGTTCTACCGGCACCTCGCTACGACAAAGTCGCTGAGTGGACTTCTGCGAGGCCGGATCGGGAGCTTTGCCGATCAAATTTATTCGACTTATGCTCTGTCAAAATTTGCGGCAGCATTCAATCTGGAAGAGCCTCTGGATTCCGCGCTTGAATGCGCACTGGCACTGTGCCGTTTACAAGGAAGTCTGGGCCAGTGGTGGTGGTTTTACGATGCCGAGAGTGGCCGCGTCGTGTGCCACTATCCCCTTCATTCGGTCGATCAATACGGTCTCGCACCTTTGGCGCTCTTCGAATTGGAACGGACTACCGGACATAAGTTTCAGGACGCGATCTACCGTGGGTTGGATTGGATTTACGGCGCGAACGAACTCGGCGAAGACTTGACGACACCGTCTCGAGGGCTGATCTGGAACTGCATTCTTCCACGAAGCAAGCAGCGAAAATACTGGGAAACAGTCGAGAGTTTCATCCATTCCTCAGAAGAACACGTTCGAGTTGAATCGCTTCGGGTACGTCATGAGAGCCGGCCTTATGAATTAGGTTTGCTGTTGTGTTCTTTTGCGAAGTACAGAATGGCCGAGAGTTAGGCTCGGAGTTTGAGGCGACAGCTTTCGGACAGTAAAGAACAATGCGGCATCCATATCGAGGTAATGTCCTTGCTTCCAAATGAACCGATAAAAATTCTCACCGTTGTAGGCGCGCGGCCGAATTTCATGAAGGTTGCGCCAATCATTCGCGCGGTGCGGGAACATAACAAAAGTAGCCGGGGCCCACAGATTGAGCACCTGCTTGTGCATACGGGTCAGCATTACGACGAGGCGATGTCGGATCGCTTCTTTGCGGATCTGGGATTGCCCAAGCCAGACGTGCATCTCGGGGTAGGCTCCGGTTCGCATACGGTGCAGACAGCAGAGGTGATGAAGAAATTCGAGGATGTGCTGCTGCGAGAAAAGCCCGCAGTCGTAATTGTGGTCGGGGACGTGAATTCAACGGTTGCATGTGCGATGGTCGCGGCCAAGGTTACGTACGACTCCTCCGGCGCTCGAGCATTGATCGCGCATGTTGAATCCGGTTTGCGATCATTCGATCGGACAATGCCGGAAGAAGTGAACCGCGTTGTTACAGACCATGTTTCGGACTTCCTGTTCGTTACAGAAGAGAGCGGGCTCAACAATCTGCGAAATGAAGGGATTTCATCGAGCCAGGTTCATTTCGTGGGGAACACGATGATCGATTCGGTTCTGGCGTTCAAGGAGAAAGCCGAGGCTTCGACCGCGCTGGAGGACTTGGGACTTCGACTGAAATCTGGGAATGGTGAAGGGGACACATCGATCCGCCGCTATGGACTCCTGACGTTGCATCGACCGTCCAACGTAGACAATCCCGAAGCATTTGTCAGCATCCTAGGTGGGTTGGAAGAGCTGGCAAAAGAGTGTCCAATTGTTTTTCCGGTGCATCCCCGAACGCGGCGGCGAATTGCGGAATTCGGTCTGGAAAATCATGTTGGGGTGACGTCGTCGAAAGTGGGGGGAGGCGCGCCGGGAACTCAAGCGAGTTGCAATGGAATTGTTTTGACGGACCCGCTGGGGTATCTGGATTTTCTATGTTTGATGAAACACGCGGCGATTGTTGTGACCGACTCGGGAGGAATTCAGGAAGAGACTACGTGCCTCGGTGTTCCATGTGTAACGGTCCGGGAGAATACCGAGCGGCCTGTAACCGTCGAACACGGGACAAATATCATTGCCGGTATCGAACGAGATAGAATCAAGGATGCCATCCAGCTGCAGACGCAACGAAGAAAGGGTGCCGGCATGCCGCAGCATTGGGACGGACATGCTGCCGAACGGATTGTTGAAGTCCTAATTCAGACCCTGCAATCTGGGAAGTCGTCTCGAGAGGCAACTGTTCCGCAATCTTGCGCTTAACGCACATGGTGCCAGTCAATCCATCAGCGAACCGAGAGCTCGAATCTGCGATTTCGAAACTCCTGGCCTACTGCGAGGCGAACGATTGGGCCGGCTACGATCCATACGATGCGGTGAACAGCAGAATTTTTGAGCTGGCGCCGTTCCTTGACTCGCGGATACCTCGCCTCGTACTGACTCAGGCCTTGAAGCGGAGTCCGATCGATTTCCGGCGCGTGTTGCTGATTCCGAAGACGCAGAATCCGAAGGCGATTGCGCTGTTTCTGTCGGCGTTCCTGAAACTTTCAAGCTGTGGGTTTGAAAGAATGGAAGATTTGATCGAAGCGATGATCGAGCGATTGATCGCGCTTCGATCTTCGGATATTGATTACTGGTGCTGGGGGTACAGCTTTCCGTGGCAGACGCGTACGACGGTGGTGCCGAAAGGAACGCCGAATCTGGTCTGCACCACGTTTGTTGCCGGCGCGCTACTGGATGCATACGAACGGAATCAAGATCCTCGGTGCCTGAGCATGGCACTTAGCGCGGCAGAGTACATTTTGAACGACCTGTACTGGAGCAACGGGGTTTCCGATGTGGGGTTTCGCTATCCGCTGCCAACGGTCGAAAGTCGAATCCATAACGCGAACTTTCTAGCGTCTGCGTTGTTTTTTCGAGTGTACCGGCATACGGGTGACGAGAAATTTGCCGGGCCCGCCTTGAGGGTTGCGCGATACTCTGCCGGACGCCAGCACGAGGGTGGATCGTGGGATTATGGCGAATTGCCGACCCAACTATGGATCGACAATTTCCATACCGGATACAACCTCTGCGCATTGCGGGCCATTTCGCGATACGGTCAGACTTCAGAATTCGACGAGAATATTCGTCGCGGATTTGATTTTTACCGAACGCACTTTTTCCGTGAGGACGGAGCCGCGCGATACTTTCACGATCGTACGTATCCCGTCGATGTCCACAGCGTGGCACAGAGCATTATCACTCTCGTCGAGTTCAAGGATTTCGCGCCGGAGAGTATGCGGCTGGCGCAAGCGGCATTTCAGTGGGCGATGGACCACATGTGGGATCACGAAGGATACTTTTACTATCGCGTGCTCCGCTTCTGCACGATCCGAACTTCGTACATGAGATGGTCGCAAGCGTGGATGCTGCTGGCAATGTCCGTGCTGCATGCCGAAACGAGCGCGGCAGCTTCGGAGCACCCACCTCAGAATCTGACGACTCTGACGAGAGCATGCTGACTGCTTGTAGGCCGCTTCTGACGGATCGTCAGTTGTGGCCCTTATTTGGCAAGAAACGAAAATAAATGTTTTGTGCGGTTCTCGGAGCAGGCTGTCGATGATTGATTGCATATTCACGCTGGATTATGAAGTGTACGGTAACGGCGCGGGCTCTCTGAAGGAATTGGTTTACGAGCCCGGAGAAACACTCAAAGGGATATTTCGAAAGTGGGACGCACGATTTGTTGTATTTGTTGAGGTTGCGGAATTCGAAAAGATCGACAAGTTCAAAACGGATCCTGCAATTAGGGACGTCAAGCGGCAGATCAGCGATTTCCACCGAGAGGGGTTTGAAATCGCACTGCACCTTCATCCGCAGTGGAGTAACGCACGCTACGATAACGGTGAATGGGCTCTGGACTACGATGAATATAATCTCTGCACGCTATCTCGATCGAGAGTTTCGCAAATCGTAGATCAGTCGCTCGATTACCTCCGCGAGACGGTAGGGGAGCCGACGTTCACTCCACTGTCATTTCGAGCTGGGAACTGGCTATTTCAACCGACGGAGACCGCCGCGAGTGTCCTGGCCGAGAAGGGAATCCGGATCGACTCTTCCGTTTTTAAGGGCGGCCGGCAGCACGGCAACACGTTGGACTACCGCTCGGCGGTGCGAAACGGATATTTCTGGGCGTTCAGTCGTGATGTGAATGAACCAGATTCTGCGGGCAGTTGGATCGAGGTTCCGATCTATACCGAGATGGTTCCATTCTGGAAAATGTCAACGAGCAAGCGGCTTGGATTTGTCGGCGGCCAGGGAATGGGAATTCGAAACGCTAAGCAAAAAGTGAATCGCGCACTCGATTTGTTGCGATTCAAGTACCCACGCAAGCTGGATTTTTGCCGCATGACGCTCGATGAATTGACGTCCACGATGGAACGGATTGTCCTAGAGGATCAGAGAACGCCCGACACCTACAAGCCGATTGTCGCAATCGGCCACACTAAGGATTTAAGCGACCCGCAAACAGTGGATGATTTCCTTTCGTTTCTGAACGCAAATCAGATTGCAGTATCCACGTTTGAAGGCGCGCGCACCAATCTCTTGCCAGAGACGCAGCACGCAGCATCCGCGCGATGACGGCTGAGCTCCAGCCCACGAAGAAAGCGGAATCTTTGTCAGGCTGCCTTCAGGCAACTGCAACTGACGTTCAGATGAAACCGAAGTCGACCGAAATCGCAGTGTCAGAGACTTTCTCAACTTCGGACCGGACGCTCAGGTACGTCCTGATAACGCCGGCTAGAAACGAAGCAGCCTCGATTGAGCAAACAATCCAGGCGGTGGTGGCACAGACAATCCACCCATTGAGGTGGGTGATCGTCAGTGATGGCTCGACGGATGGTACGGATGAAATCGTAAGCCGATATGCCGAACAGCACGATTCGCTGAAGTTAGTTCGAATGCCGGAACGCAAAGAGCGTCATTTTGCGGGCAAGGTTCATGCGTTCAATGCTGGCTACGCGACGGTCAAAGACTTGGAGTTTGACGTAATCGGAAATCTGGACGCCGACATTACGATGGATGAAGGGTATTTCGCCTTTCTTTTGGGAAAGTTTGCCGAGAATCCCCAGCTGGGCGTCGCTGGCACGCCTTTTAGAGAAGGCGAGAGCCAATACAATTATCGCTTCACAAGCCCGGAGCACGTATCAGGAGCCTGCCAGTTGTTCCGGAGAGAGTGCTTCGAGCAAATCGGCGGGTATTCTCCGATCAAGACTGGAGGCATCGATCTGGTGGCGGTGATTACAGCCCGAATGAAAGGCTGGCAAACCCGAAGCTTCCTCGACAAGACGAGCGTGCATCACAGAAAGATGGGGACGGCCAAGCACAATCCGCTTGGTGCAATCTTTAATGGAGGATTCACAGACTACACGCACGGATGCGATCCAGTATGGGAGTGTTTCCGTAGCGTATATCAGATGACGCGGTCGCCGATCGTCTTGGGTGGATGCTTCTGCATGGCCGGGTTCTTGTGGGCGATGGTTACACGAGCCGAGAAGGTTGTGTCACCTGAACTTGTCCGGTTCCGAAAGTCCGAACAGATGCGCAGACTGCGGGATTTTCGGAAACAAATGTTCGCTACCAAGACTGAGAAACTATCGTGAATATACCGGCAGCGAGTCTGCAGGATCCGACTCAGTTAAACATGACGGGAAATAACCTGAAAGTCGAGCCGGTGGAGATCAGTTGGCATCCGGGACTGCCGATCTATGCCTCCGAAGCGTTTCTGAAATCACTTGGCGATGAATATGGCTGGATGGGAGGAAGAGACAGCGAAGGGCAGTTGCGTTGCATCCTGCCGTACACGGTGATTCGGAAATTCGGGTTCCGGTTCGTGCGTTTCCGGACGGAGACCGCGGCTTTGGCGAACGAACTCGACTTGGCGGGGGAAAAAGCCTTTCTACAGAGTGTCGTCGAATACTTTCGGTCTGCCGGGGCCGATATGATTATCCCGTCAGGCAATACTGCTATTTTTCGAACGTATCCGGAGGGAGCTACGGCAGCCCCGTACGGGACGTTTGTAAAGGATCTCACTCAACCGGAAGCGGCACTGATGAGCGAGATTCGAAAGACGTACCGGCAGAATATTCGCAAAGCGATCGCTGCCAACGTGCAAATCAAATGCGGCCTTGAATACCTTGATGACGCGTACCAACTCGTCGCCGAGACAATGAAGAGAACGGGGGCGAGTTTTAAATCGGCTTCTCAATTTAAGCAAGGGGTGCTGGATCTCGGAGAGCAAGTGAAAGTGTTCGTCGCCGAGCATGACGGCGTAATCCAAGGTTGCATGGTGTCCCCGTTCAGCGAGCGCGCAGCCTACAATTGCTACGCGGGCTCGAGACCTGAACCGATTCTCGGATCGATGCATTTGCTGCATTGGGAAGCAATCCGCCAGTTTCGCTCGATGGGGGTAAGACAATTCGACTTTCAAGGCGTTCGAATCCATCCGGGAAAGGGATCCAAGCAAGAAGGCATAAAGAACTATAAACAAGGTTTCGGCGGCAATCTGATCCTGGGATATTTGTGGAAATATTCTTTTCGCCCGCTGAAATCGATTGCGTACTCCGTCGGTGTTCGTTTGTTGATGGGTGGCGACATCGTAGACCAGGAACGACACGTGGCCGTCACTAGCGACGGCACCCGCGAGGAACGGTCTGCACTCGCCCAGGGAATGGCCGGCATCGACCGTGAGTGAGCTGATGAACAATCGAACCGGCCAGAACTCTGTTTCGACTGAGACCGCTTCGATGACTTTGCCGCCTGAGACGAATCCGGCAAACGGCACGGCGCATTCGAAGGGATCGAGTGGCCATGCCGCCGGTGCGACGTCACATTCCGGAGTGCTTATTCTGAATGCCGACGATTGGGGTCGAGACCGCAACACGAGCGACCGGATCCTTGATTGCATTCTCCGCGGAACCGTTTCATCGACGAGTGCCATGGTGTTCATGGAGGATTCAGAGCGCGCTGCGGCGACCGCTCGGGAAAGGGAAATCGATGCGGGCCTCCATCTTAACTTTACGACGCCGTTTTCGGCGTCGAGCAGCCCCGCGCAGCTCCTCAAGCATCAGCGTCGGGTCTCCGCGTATCTGAATCGGCATGCGCTAGCGCAGGTTGTATTTCACCCCGGGCTTGTCGATTCTTTCGAGTACGTGGTGACAGCCCAGATAGACGAGTACCGTCGGATTTATGGTCACGCTCCCCGACGACTCGATGGGCATCATCACATGCATCTTTGCGCGAATGTACTCTTGCAAGGTCTGCTGCCGGCAGGAACGATTGTCCGGAGGAATTTCTCGTTTCAAGCAGGGGAAAAGAATTTCTGGAACCGGATTTATCGGAAAGGCGTGGATGGCGTACTCGCGCGACGTCACCGGATGGTTGATTGTTTTTTCTCGTTGCCGCCGTTCGAACCGCAACTGCGCCTGGAGCGCATTCTTGCAGTTGCTCGGCAGAGTGTTGTGGAGCTAGAGACGCATCCGGTCAATCAAGATGAGTATCGGTTCCTTATGGAAGACGGGGTTTTGCGTTGGACGGGCAACATTCCGATTTCTCCACACTTCGCTATGGATGGATTCGAAGCTATCGAAAACGGTACAAGTTCGTAACGATTTGTGTCGAAGCCTTGATCGAATTGCTAAATTGGACGTTATCCGAGATTGAATCTACTGCGGCAACGTGAGGAGAGCTCAAATATGGAATTCTTGAAACGAAAAATCACCAAAGACCAGAGCCGCGATACCGGTATGGCGATGGTTTTGTTGCTTCTGCTCCTGTTTGTCTCGCGGAAGCGAGAAGGGTTTTTGATTGGAGCCATGGTGTTGCATGTCTTGAACATGGCCGTGCCGCAAATCTATCGTCCCGTCGCGGTTCTCTGGCTGGGGCTCTCGGATTTGCTCGGGGCGGTCATGTCGAAAATTTTGTTATCGATTGTCTTCTTTGCGATTGTGACGCCAATCGGGATTCTGCGCCGGCTCATGGGCAAGGATTCCCTGAAGTTGCGCGCGTTCAAGGCGAGCAAAGATTCGGTCATGTTGGAACGGAATCACATGTTTATCGGAAGGGATCTCGAAAGACCATTTTAAGGCTAAGGAGCGAATATGGATTTCTTGAAGGATTTGTGGGGATTTCTGAAAGACAGGAAGAAGTTCTGGCTACTGCCCCTGATCATAATCATGCTGATGTTTGGTGCGCTCATGGTATTCGCAGGTGGTTCCGCGATTGCGCCGTTCATCTACACGTTGTTCTAATGTGTCAGCGCGTCGCGAATACATGGAGAGAAATGGAATGAAAGAGGCAAGTCGAGACAGAGCCGGTGCCGCGGGCGGCAAAGCTAAACACGGTGTGCTGCTGAATATTGTTGTGCTCCTGGTTGCGATTCTGTTTGGTTGCGTCGCGATGGAGGTGGCGTTACGGGTGATCTTTGCTCACAGCTTGGACTTCTCCATGGAGATGTGGAAGTACGCTGTGCAACTCAAGCGCCCTGTGGCGAATCCTCAGCTGAGCTTTTCTCATGCGTCGAATCGTACTGCGTTCCTCATGGGCGTGCCCGTCTCCATCAATTCTGACGGCCTCCGGGATCGCGAGTTTACGCGCGAGAAGCCGCCCGGGGTCTATCGCATCATGATGTTGGGCGATTCGACGACCTTTGGATGGGGAGTCCGGCAGGAGGATACAGCAGCAAAATTTCTGGAGCGAAAGCTGAATGCACACTTACCTCCCGGATACAAAAAGGTGGAAGTGATCAATACTGGCGTCGGGAACTACGATACCGTTCAAGAGGTGACGTACTATGAAACCATTGGCCGGACCTTTCACCCGGACCTTGTCGTCCTGGTATTTTTCATCAACGATCCGGAGCCCGTACCGGTAGAAAAGAAGAGTTTTCTGATCGACCGTTCATACCTCATCGCTTTCGCCACAAATCGGTTTGATGGAATTTTGCGGCACGCTGGAGTGCGGCCTGACTGGAAAAAGTATTACGCTTCGCTCTACGACGACGATCGGCCCGGTTTCCAAGCTTGCAAAAAGGCTCTGATAAGCCTTGCCAACTCGACTCGCACTGACGGAGCGGGGCTCCTGGTGGCTATGCTCCCCGAGCTGCATCAGATCAATGGTGACAGCTACCCTTTTAAAGCTGCACACCAGAAGATCAAAGATGTGATGCTGGCGGAGCAGGTGCCTGTGTTGGAACTGATTGACGGACTTAAGGACCATGGACCGGAAGCCACGCTTTGGGTCACGCCACTGGATGACCATCCGGACGCCAAGGCCAATGACCTGGTTGCCGACCAACTGCAAAAGTGGGTGTTAGCCAACGTGGGCAAGCCAAGTCGCAACTAAGTGGGTGAAACATATTGTAAAGTTTCTCTGCTTCTTGAAATGAGGCAGCGTTGGAAGCGCATTAGACGAAGCGCGCGATTCCTGCCTGGGGCTCATTGGCGGGCTCATCGGCCAGGAGACAGTCTGAATTCATCAATCCAAAATTGGACGCGCTAGAGTGAGGACGCGAGTATGTCTTTCTTGAAGGACCTGTGGGGCTTTGTAATGAAACGAAAAAAATTCTGGCTTTTGCCCCTGATCGTAGTTCTGTTGATCTTCGGAACTTTGTTGGTGGTTGCAGGAGGCTCTGCGTTAGCACCGCTCATCTACACCCTGTTCTGAAAGTTCGCATGCGGTTGGGCCTAGATACAATTAGGCAAAGAAAAAGGAATCGCTATGACAAAGGCAATCCTCGGTATCTCCGCGTACTATCACGATAGTGCAGCGGCGATCCTTGTCGACGGACAGATCGTTGCTGCGGCGCAGGAAGAACGGTTCACCCGAAAGAAACACGATTCATCGTTTCCAATCAATGCCTGTCGCTACGTTCTGGAGGAATCGGGAATCAATTACAACGACCTCACGGCCGTGGCCTTCTACGACAAGCCATTTCTAAAATTCGAGCGCCTGCTCGAGACCTATCACGCTTTTGCTCCGAGCGGTTTTTTGAGCTTCCTATCGGCAATGCCCGTTTGGATCAAAGAGAAACTGTTCATGCGAAATATGCTTGGTAAGCATCTCGCAGAACTCGGCGATGGAAAGATTCCGATGTACTACCCGGAGCACCACCTTTCGCACGCGGCCAGCGCCTTTTATCCTTCGCCGTTCCAGGATGCGGCAATCGTCACGGTTGACGGCGTCGGAGAATGGGCCACGACAACAATTGGACGCGGGCGCGGGAAAGAGATCGAGATATTGAGCGAGTTGCAATTCCCCCATTCGGTGGGGCTGCTTTACTCTGCGTTCACCTATTACACCGGATTTACGGTGAATAGTGGCGAGTACAAGCTCATGGGTCTCGCACCATACGGGAACCCCGATTCTCAGCGGACCGAGGAATTCAAGAACAAAATCACGACGGAGCTCGTCGATATCCGCAAGGACGGATCGATTGTGCTGAACATGGACTACTTCGAATATGCCACCGGGTTGAAGATGGCTAACGAAGCAAAGTGGGAGCAGCTTTTTGGAGTGCCCCGCCGAAAGCCGGAATCCGAGATTTCGCAAGTCTATATGGACATGGCGCTCGCGATCCAACAGGTAACTGAAGACATTGTCCTGAGAATTGCGTGCACCGCACGGCAATTAACGGGTTGTAAGTACATGGTGCTCGCGGGAGGTGTTGCTCTGAATTGTGTGGCCAACGGGAAGATTCTGAGAGCCAGCATCTTTGAAGATCTCTGGATTCAGCCCGCTGCCGGTGACGCAGGCGGAGCTGTTGGGGCCGCGTACGCGGTCTGGCACATCCACGAAGGAAACGAGCGACATGTCAGGGGTGACGGCGATGCAATGGCAGGCTCTTATCTCGGGCCGGAGTTTTCAGACAAGGAAATCCGCCGTTCACTGCAGCGATACGACGCGAAGGCGAGCCATTATGACGATTTCGGGAAACTGACCGCCGATGTAGCCGCAAAGCTTGCTGCTGGAAACGTCGTTGGCTGGTTTCAGGGCCGTATGGAATTTGGGCCTCGCGCACTGGGAAACAGAAGCATTCTGGGCGATGCGCGAAATCCCGAAATGCAGAAGAAATTGAATCTAAAGATCAAGTATCGTGAAGGTTTCAGACCGTTTGCGCCATCCGTCCTGGAAGAAGATATCGAGGAATATTTTGATCTCGACCGGGAATCTCCCTACATGCTTCTGGTGGCGCCGATCCGTGAAGACAAGAAAATCCCATTACCGGAGCACTACAGTGACAAGCCTCTGTACGATAGACTCTATTTCCTCCGGTCCGATCTTCCGTCGATCACGCATATCGATTACTCGGCTCGCATACAAAGCGTGAGCAAAAAAACAAATCCGCGATACTGGGAGCTGATCCATGAGTTTAAACAGCAGACCGGGTACGGAGTGATCGTGAACACGAGCTTCAATGTCCGCGGTGAGCCGGTCGTCTGCACACCGGATGACGCCTATCGATGTTTCATGCGTACAGAAATGGACTTTCTGGTTGTCGGCAACTACGTCTTGGATAAGAAAGAGCAACCAGCCCTGGCTGATACTTCGGATTGGCGGAAAGAATTCAAGCTCGACTAGCCTAGATGACCCCAAAAAAAATACTAATCAATCTCAACGTAGTTGCGGTGACCGTGGGTATCGGTCTATTGCTGTGCGAATTCGGATCGCGGCTGGTTCTCAATCCTGCTGACTATCTGAACGTCGGCATGGTGTACGATCCGATCTTTGGTGCGAAACCATCGCCGACTGCGAGAGGCGGGTTTGACGCTCTAGGTTTTCGGAACCGCTCAGTTCCCAAGACAGCCGACATTGTTGCCATTGGAGATTCTCAGACATACGGAAACGCCGCGACGATGGACGACTCGTGGCCATACGCTCTCGGTAGAATGTTGGGTAGGCCCGTATATAGCATGGCGCTGGGCGGGTATGGGCCAAATCAGTATCTTGAGCTTCTTCGGAGTAAGGCCCTCAACTTAAAGCCTCGTATGGTCATTTGTGGGCTCTCGATGACGGATGATTTTGATAACGCCTACCACCTCACCTACGGGCTCGACTATTGGGCCTACCTGCGTTCATCGTCAGTGAAAAAGGTTGATTTCGACACCTGGGATACCGGCCACGCACCGGAGAGCAGGCAGAAGAAAATTAGAGTCTGGCTTTCGCAACACAGCGTAGTTTATCAATTGGTTGTCCACACGGGTTGGGGCGATCGGCTAAAGGGTAATGTCCAAATTAGGAATGCGGCACAGCTTTATCCCGGTGCAGCAACCTCGCTGATCCTTCCCGAGCAGAACATAGAAGAAGCATTTCAGCCGACTGCGAACTTACACGGACTCGACCAGGATAGCGAAAGCGTACGCGAGGGAATGCGAATCACGTTCGAAATATTGAAGGAAATGAATGAGATCTGTCGCAAAGGCAAGATTCAGTTCGTCGTTGTGGTCATACCTACCAAGGAAATGGTTTTCGAGCAGTCCCTTGAACACAATTCAAAGATAGCTCTCAGCGATGTGGTCGAGAAAGTTCTCACGAACGAGCGATTGGCTTTGGATCGTACCTTCCAGTTTCTGGCGGACACGAACATCCCTTATGTGGATCCGCTACCCGGCCTCCAGAAGTCTGCTGGACTCGAGCTTTTTGCGAAAAGCGCCGGCGATATGCATCCGAACAAGAACGGATATAAAGTCATCGCAGAGTCCGTGGCAGAATATCTGAAACAGAACGCGACCGAGAAACAGCCGGCAGCGTCGCCACAGTGATTCGAGTGGATCGGAGTCTGAACCTTGTCCCACGACTCTTGCCAACGCGTAGCGCGATCACATGTCACAGACTA
>JBARFX010000044.1:0-22357 GCA_049797655.1 Candidatus Acidiferrales bacterium
CGTATGGATGACGCTGGAAAACCCACCGCCGACTCCGACGGCGGCATATGGATGGAAATCTCAGATGCCAACGGAACTTCGAAAGTCGGCTTGAGCGTAAATAATATTTTCGCCCAGGGGTCCGACCCGCGCCTTGCGTTCGAACTCCTGCTCGCGCGCGTTGCCTACGTCTTGAAAAGCCCCAAGCACAGCCGCGAAACGATGCTTGAATTCAAGGAAGATTGGGCGCTTCTCCAATACGCCCACATGCGGATTTCCGCAGCCAGCGCAACAGGGGAGTCCTCCGAGTTTCACGGCCAGGTTGCACGAACACCAGCCGGCGGCGCCGAATAGAGCCCACCCTGATGTTTGCGGAGACGCGCGGCCTCTCATCTTGAAGGCATCCGGTAGGGACGCCTGCATCGTCTCGTCGCTCACTCCCGGTAAGAATGTCGGCACCAAATGCGTTGGGTAGCGGCGTGGCCGGCAGCCCGTCTTGTGCACGTGGACTGATCGATGGATCCGGTCGACCAGTTTTTGCACGGCTCCTGTTTCGCATTTTTCGATCTCGCCACGGGTTCCCGCGCAACCCTCATTCCTGATATGATTCGCTAGTCGTTGGTGTATTCGATGCGAATCTTTGCTTTAGATCTATTGCTCGTTGTTTCGCTCTCCATCAGCTTGGGACAGACCCTTTCGGCGCTGCCTGCCGGCACCGCCAGCGCCTCCGCTACCCCTCCTGCGATCGTTATCGGATTCGTCGGTGGTTTCATCAGCCACGACAACGCTGTTCACGGCGGCGTCCAACTCGCCGCGCAACTCCGCAAAGATTACCCATCCAGCGTCCACGTGCAGGTTTTCGAAAACCATCATGGCGAGCAAGCCCACCAGGAAATCCTTCGCCTTCTCGACACAAATCACGATGGCAAGCTCTCTCTCGAAGAAAAACAAAACGCCCGCATCATCATCTATGGCCACAGTTGGGGCGGCTCGGAAACCGTCACCCTCGCGCGCGAGCTTCAGTCCGACGGCATCCCCGTGCTTCTTACCATTCAAGTGGATAGCGTCACCAAATTCGGCGAAGACGATTTGAACATCCCCGCAAATGTGGCTGAAGCCGCCAATTTCTATCAATCCAACGGTTACCTCCACGGACGCTCGGAAATCCGCGCAGCCGACCCGAAGCACACGCAAATTATCGGCAACATCCGTCTCGATTACGCCTCGAATCCGGTTCAATGCAATGGCTATCCGTGGTTTGCCCGCGCCTTCGAAAAGCCCCACATCGAAATCGAATGCGACCCCAACGTCCTCAATCGCGTCGAATCCCTGATCCTCTCGAAATTGCCCCCGCCCGCACCGAGCGCTTCGTTGCAATAATTCTCCGTTTCGGTTCACGCTCTTTCATCACGACCGAAGCAAGGATCCCGGCGCCGCTTGCTCGCCGCGCGCACCTCCGTCAACTCGCACGAAAGACCCGCAAAAGAAATTCAGAGGCGGTGCGAACAGATTCCGATACAATCGCGCCGGACGTGGCCTGAAATCGCAGGGCGGATGGCAAGGAGTCTTTCTTGGGTTTTTCCCAGCGACTGAAAGAAATTCGCGAAGGCTTCGAGCCCGCTTTCTGGGTCGCCAATTTCACCGAAATTTTCGAGCGCGTCGCCTATTACGGCACCACTGCCGTCCTCGCCATTTACCTCAGCGAGCAGCTCCACTTCTCTAGCGAACTAACCGGCTGGCTTGTCGGAACCTTCGGCCTGGTCGTTTGGTTCTTGCCGATTCTCGGCGGCACCCTGGCGGATCGCTTCGGTTTCCGCCGTGCGCTCATGTTCGCGTACCTGATTATGGCGGTCGGATACTTTCTGCTCGGCTCGCTCGCCGCACCTTGGATGCAACCGCTGCGCCATGCCCTCACCGACAAGTGGCTGGTGCTGGCGATACTGATGATCCCTGCGCTGGGTCCGGGCGTCGTGAAACCGTGCGTCGCGGGAACCACGGCCCGTGCCTCAAATGAAAATGTCCGTTCGATCGGCTACTCGATTTACTACACGCTCGTAAACATCGGCGGCGCCATCGGTCCGGCGATGGCGTTCCTTGTCCGCAAACAAATGGGCTGGGGTATTGAGAGCGTGTTTCGAGTCGCGTCGCTCAGCGTCTTTCTGATGTTCTGGACCACGCTGTTTTTCTATCGCGAGCCGAAACGTTCCGGCGAGGAAAAAGTCGCGAGCGTATTCACGGCCATCAAAAACATGTTCGTCGTGCTCGGCAACCTGCGATTCGTGATCTTCCTGGTGATTTTTTCGGGATTTTTCGTGATCTTCTGGCAGCAATACATTTCGATGCCTCTGTTCATCCGCAAATACGTCAACCCGAATGCCGACGTGGATCTCCTGCTCTCCGTGGACGCGATCATCGTCATCTGCTTTCAAATCGCCGTAACCTATGTCACCCGGAAATTGCCCGCCTTCACCGCCATGACGCTCGGTTTCCTCATCACTAGTCTTGCTTGGGTAATACCCGCGCTTCATCCAACGGTCCCGATGTTCGTCGTCACGCTCGTCTTCGTCGCCCTCGGCGAAATCACCCAGGTCTCCCGCTACTACGAGTATATTTCGCGCCTCGCCCCTGCAGGCCAACAAGGCCTCTACATGGGTTACGCATTCCTGCCAATCGGCATTGGATACTTTATCGCAGGCCCGCTCGGCGGATACCTGGTTCACCACTACGGCGAGGTGCTGCATCGCCCGCAACAGATGTGGTGGGAGATTACAGGGGTGGGAATCTTCACGACGATGCTGATGATTCTTTACGACCGGCTTGTAAAACCCAGCACAGCGGCGTCCACGAACCCATAAAAACCCGTAGTGCCCTCAGTTCACCATCCGGCGAATATTTTCAATCGCCTGCCGCGCCAGTGTGTACTCAGGCTCGATCCGCAATGCTTCCTGAAAACACTCGCGCGCTCGGTTGATCATCCCTTTCGAATAATAGACGCGTCCCAGATTGAAGTGCGGATAATGCCGCGGATCGTAACGCGGCGCTTCGATCGCGCGTTCGAGCCAGGAAATCGCTTCGTCGTACCGCTTCAGGTCAATCAAATACGCTCCGATATCGTTGTAAGGATTTCCGAAATCGGGATCCACCGCGATTGCCCGCTTGCACTCCGCAATCGCGTCCTCTACCTTCCCTTGAAAATGATACGTCCATCCAAGAAACGTGTGCGCTTCCGCCGTGGGATGGACCTCGAGCGAATTCTTGTAGAGTGCGATCGCTTGATCGAACTCGCCTTCCATCTGCGCGCGGTATGCCTGCTGCAGTAACTCCCAGGCCTGCGCGATTTTCTCCGCTGACATATTTTTCTTGGTAGCACAGCGATGAAGGAGAGTCAAAGCATTCCGAGCCCGCACAGCTCTGGTCGAACGCTTAGTTTTGTGTCTGCCGCCGAGCAGTTGCAGATCCGCCGCCGCTCACCATCTGCAGCGCCTCGTCTGTCGTGACGAATTGCGCGCCCATCGCTTTCAATTCCTGCATCGTGTGCTCGCTGTCCTGGGCCTTCAATGTCTCAATCGCATCCGTCACAACAAAAACCTTCCGGCCGCGATCGAGCAATCCCTTGGCCGCAAAGTGCACGCAATATTCCGTCACCACCCCGAATACCACGAACTCGGCTTCGCTCCCAAGTCCCTCGACGATCTCGCTTGTGTGCGGGTTGCTGAACACATCCAGCACCTGCTTCTCGATCACCACTTGCGCATGGCTAAACAAGTCTGCCGGCACCCTCGCCAATGCATCGTTTGCAATCGTTCGATAGTCCGTCGTAAGCCCTTCGGCGACGATCCGCGCGCCATCGGTCCCACGAATGCAGTGCGGTGGAAACATCTTGAATTCTGGATCGTCCGCCGTGTGCGCGCACCCGCTCGAAACCAGAAACACCCGCCCCTGCCGCGCCGCGTCCACGAGCCGCTCGATATTCGGAATAATCTTCTCGGCGCCCGCAACGTATAGTTTTCCTCCGGGCAGCATGAAATCCTTCTGCGCGTCCACTTCCCAGAATACGATCTTGCGCGATGCCTTTGCCATCACACCCTTTGCTCGTCCGCCAACCTATCGCCCGCGGCCCTTATTTCGGCGCAGAGCGCCGCACGTGCTTGCGTATTTTGTCGAGCAGCGTCTCCAGCTCTTTGCTGTACCGCACGCGATACTCCGCGGTGCGATCAATTCGCCGGTAGCGCTCGGGAAGGTGCGCGAGCTGGGTCACGCAACGATCGCGCAATTGGCTGATGGGCTCGGACGGAGCGATGCGGTGTCCATCCCGCATCACTGGAACGAGCAACGCCTCGCCGCCGTTGGCCGGTTCGTTTTCGAGCGCGATCCTGTCGCTTTCATATTGTCCCGCGCCATTCGAATAACGAAATACCTGCTTGCGACCCGGATATGTAACCTTTGCCTGCGTGAGTTTTGCGGCGCCTTGTATTTTCCCAGCGCGGTCCACTTCGACGAGTTTGTACACCAAATTCAAAAGAGGAGCGTCGCTCGGCGTCGCGAGCGCCGACCCAACGCCAAACGAATCAATCGCAGCGCCCTTTGCAAGAAGCTCCGCAATTTTCACTTCATCCAGGTCGCCCGACGCAAATATTTTCACATCCTGCCATCCTGCCCGATCGAGCTCTCGACGGACCCATTTACTGTCCTTCGCCACGTCTCCGCTATCGAGGCGAACCCCTGCAGGCTTTCTCCCCATTCCGATAATTTTCTTCACCGCGTCGTGCACGTTGTACGTGTCGAGAAGCAAGAACGCTCTCTCTGGAAATGCGTCCAGGAAATACGCAAACGCTTCGGCTTCGTCATCATGCGCCATCACCCAGGAATGTGCTTGAGTCCCATACGTGTAGATCCCGAATTGCTGCCCGGCAAGAACGTTGGACGTGCCTACGCTTCCGCCAATGGATGCGGCTCGAGCCGCGAAAAGGCCTGCTTGCGCGCTGTGCGCTCGCCGCGCACCGAATTCCACCACTCGTCGCCCCTGTGCGGAACTGACGACGCGGGCGGTCTTGCTCGCGATCATTGTTTGGTAGCCCAGCGTCGCGAGCAGGTACGTCTCCATGATCTGTGCTTCGATGATCGGTGCTGACACTCGAAGCATCGGCTCGCCGGGGAAAACCAGTGTGCCTTCGGGAACCGCCCACACCTCTCCGGTGAAACGAAACGTGCGCAGATACTCAAAAAACTCCGGCCCGATGTAACTGAAGACGTGGTGATTTCTCAGGTAGGCAATTTCGTCAGCGTTGAAATTCACGCCCTCCAAAAAATCAAGAGCCTGTTCCAGGCCCGCGGCAACCAGATAATTCCTGTGCGGCGGAAGATTTCGGACGAACAGCTCGAACGTTGCGCGCGCGTTGAAGCCAGTCTGCAGATAGCCGGCAGCCATCGTCAGCTCATACAGATCGGTTAGCAGACCAGAGTGTTCGCGCATCACTTCCTGCAATTCATTTCCCGCAACAACTGTCTGTACGCCGCGGCTATCCGCGATCCCGCCGCAGCGTCAATCCGCCATCCACCACCAGTGTTTGACCCGTGATGTAATTGTCCGGTTCCAGAAAGAATCGCACTGCGCGCGCCACATCTTCCGGGCGCCCAAACCGGGGGATCGCGCCGCTCTCGATGTGACGATCGTACTTTCCCGATTGGACGCTCGCTGCCGCCATCCCGGCAATCGTCGCGCCCGGCGCCACCACGTTGACGCGCACGCGACTCCATTGCTGCGCTAGAATCAGCGCCGCGTGCGACAGCGCCGCTTTCGGCGCCGCGTAATTCAGGCTCGACGGAAACACCGCGTGCGCCTGCATCGTGGAAAGCATCACGAGGCTACCGCCCGCCGCCAAAGCTTCCATCCTCTGTCCCAGATCCTTCGCGAGCAGCACCGGCCCCACGTAATTCACTTCGAGCGAAGCGATCAGTGCCTCTCGATCCAGCTGCTCGAAACTCACGCGCGCCGGATCGCCCGGGAAAATCACCGCCCCTGCCAACGGCGCAGCCGCTTTTTCGCAAGCTTCGAGATAATGATGCCGGGTTTTCTCGTTGGCAATATCTCCTTCGATCAAAACTAATTTCAGCCCGTACTGCTTCTCGATCGCCCCTGCAAGCTTCCCCGCGCGCTCGCTATTGCTACGATACCCGACAATCAGATGCGCGCCCTCGCGCGCAAGTCGTGCAGTCGTGGCTGCTCCCAATCCGCCCGTACCACCCGCTACGACAACAGTCCTCCCGGCGAGCGAATTCTCGGGGAATTCGAAGTGGAACCCCGCGTGGGCCTCTGCGCGTGCATGATCCCAATGCGACGACGTCATTTTTCCTCGCGTTTCATTGGGTTTCCTCGTGCCTTCGATGGAGTGTGGATTTTTCAGCAGAAGCGGCCAGAAAAGACAAAACCCCCAAGCCTCCGGTCTGCCTCTCGGACCGGGCATGCTTGAGGGTTCTACCTCGATTCTGTGCGCCGGGCCGAACTACTTCAATACGGCGTCTTTGAATGCTTTCGCTGCGCGCAATCGCACAACGGTCTTGGCCTTGATCTTGATCGCCTCGCCTGTCGCCGGGTTACGGCCCATGCGAGCCTTCCGGTGCGCTTTCACCGCGCGACCGATACCTGGAATTACGAATTTTCCCGCGCCCTTCGCTTCTTTTACGGCAAGGTTAAACAGCTCGTCAAAAAATGAGACGACCTGTTTCTTGGACACCGGCTTTTCTTTCGTGCTCACCTTCTCAGCCAGGTAAGCAATGATCTTCGACTTGCTCATCGGGTTTGCCATCGAGTTGCGTTCTCCTCCTCGGAATATTGTTACGTTTGGCCCCGGCGTCCGGGACACCGCGTGGGACTATAGCTGTACTCCCCCATGAACGCAAGCGAAAACCACGAAAAAGCCCGAAAAAAGGGCTGTTTCTCGATACCTCGATTTTCCTGCGGCGTCTACTGCGCGGCGAGTTGCTGATAGAATAGCGCCACGGATTTGATCCCGCCGAAATAATTTTCGAGCGCGATGTGCTCGTCCGGCGCGTGCGCGTTCTCGTCCGGCAGTCCGAAGCCCATCAAAACGCACGGCACCTTGAACGTGTCGTGCATCTGCGTCACGAATGGAATCGATCCGCCCTCGCGAATGAACACAGCTTTCTTCCCAAAGCCCGCTTCGAGCGCGTGAATCGCTTTCTGAAAGATCGGGTGCGAATACGGCGCCACCCACGGCTTGCCCATGCTCAGCACTTCAAACTTGCACGTCACCGACTTCGGCAGCAGCTTGCGGATATGCTTCTCCACCTGCTTTGCGATCTTCGCCGGTTCCTGCTTGGGAACAAGCCGCGTTGAAATTTTCGCATATGCTTTCGACGGAATCACCGTCTTCGCGCCTTCGCCCGTGTACCCTCCCCAGATCCCGTTCACTTCAAGCGTGGGACGCGTCCACAATTGTTCGACAATTGAAAATCCCTTTTCGCCGCACAGCGCAGGCGCACCCACCGTCTTCCGAAATTCCTTTTCCTTCCAGGGCAGGGAATTGAGCGCTTTGCGCTCCTGCTTTGACACCATGGCCACTTTGTCGTAAAAGCCGGGAACCGTGACGCGGAAATTCTTGTCGTGGAGTTTCGCAATCATCTCCGTCAGAATCGTAAGCGGATTCGGCACAGCCCCGCCAAAAACTCCGGAATGCAGATCCTGCGCCGGCCCGGTTAATTCCACCTGGTAATAATTCAGGCCGCGCAATCCGTACGTGATCGACGGCACTCCTTTCGCCAGCATCGAAGTGTCGGAAACCACAAGCGCGTCCGCTTTTAGCCGCTCGCGATTCTTCTGTACGAAGTCCCACAAACTTACGCTTCCCACTTCCTCTTCACCTTCGATCATCACTTTCACATTCAGCGGTAAGGTTCCGGTAGCTTTTTGCAGCGCTTCGAGCGCCTTCAGATGAATGTGCACTTGGCCTTTGTCGTCCGCCGTTCCCCTCCCGAAGAGATTTCCATCGCGCACCGTGGGCTCGAACGCGGGACTCGTCCACAGCTCCAGCGGCTCCGCCGGCTGCACGTCGTAATGCCCGTAGAAAAGTATAGTCGGCTTTCCCGGCGCCCGCAGCGATTCGCCATACACAAGCGGATGCATCTTCGTTGGGACGATCTCGATATTTTCAAGTCCCGCGCTCCGTAATTTGCCCGCCACCCACTGTGCCGCTCGTTCTACGTCCGGTTTGTGTTCGCTTTTTGTGCTCACGCTGGGAATTCGGAGAAACTCTTTGAGCTCGCTAAGATTTTCGTCGCGCTTCGAGTCGATGTATTCGGTCAGGTTCATGCAGGGCTCCCAGGATTAGGCTTGATCTCGCGTATCTCCGCTCAAAATGCAGTGATTCCATTCTCGCGCCATCGCAAGAACAAACACGCCATTCTAGGAACCTTACTCAAATTCAGCAAGCTAATTGCGAACTGTGTTTTTTGGACACGCCCCCGTTTCCCGCCGTTGACTCGCACTCTCCCGCGTTGCACGATACTTATATGACGCCAGACATCGAACCCCAGAGCAGTCAGCGCCGCAGCTCTCGCATGTTCACCCGCATTCCCGTGCGCGCCGCCGGCAAGAACGTCATGGGGAAGAAATTCCGCGAGAATAGCCAGACCATCGTTATCAACGCTCACGGTGGCCTCCTCTATCTACAAGAGGAGCTTCGGGTCGGCGCCGAAGTCGTGCTCATCAATCCCGCCACTGAAGAAGAGCAGGATTGCCGCGTCGTATATTTAGGCGACACCTCCGAAAAGGGCACTCGCGTTGGCGTCGAATTCCTCTCCCCAAGCCCACATTTCTGGGGAGTCGAATTTGCCCCTCAGGACTGGCCCACTCGCGCCGTCCCTCGCCCAGTCGCCTAGCCCCGTTCGAAGCTTGGCGAACGCTCGATATCTTCCCTCAGCGGATTTTCCGTTGTAATTTACGCCCGCGCGCAATCGCACCGTCTCGCGATACTATTGGATCGCGCGATTCCGCGCAGGTGACAAATGACGCACCAAAATACGCTCGTCGATATTTTGAATTTCGCCCCTGGCAATCGCACCGCCGTCATCGTCCCCGAACTCAATAAACACGTCACGTACGACTCGCTGCGCCAACAAGTCGCAGCCCTCGCCGACGCCCTGGCAGGTGCAGGCATCCGCCGCGGCGACCGCGTCGCCATGGCGCTCCCCAACGGTCTTCCCGCCATCGTCAGCTTCCTCGCCGCTTCGATCGCAGGCACTGCCGCCCCTCTAAATCCGGCCTATAAGTACGACGAGTTTTGCTTTTTTCTCGACGACACTGCCGCACGCGTCCTGCTCTGCCCAACGGAAGGCGCGGAGGAAGCCCGCAGCGCCGCCGCTGACCGCAACATCCCGGTGTTTTCAGTCGGGATGGATTCCGAAGCGAATGTTCAACTCCAGGACGCCCTGAAAAAATCCTCAGCGCCCCCGCCGGCTCCCGGCGACATCGCACTCATCCTCCACACCAGCGGCAGCACGGGCCGCCCCAAGCGCGTCCCGCTCCCCCACGCCAACCTAGCCGTCTCCGCCAAGAATATCGCCGCCACCTACGCTCTCTCACCCAACGACGTTTCGCTCTGCCTCATGCCGCTATTCCATGTGCACGGCCTCGTCGCCTCCACACTCGCCACGTTCGCCTCAGGTGGTGCAGTTGTCGCCCCCAAAAAATTCGACGCCACCGCATTCTGGCGGCTCGTTCGCGAATACCGCGTCAGTTGGTATTCTGCGGTTCCGACCATCCATCAGCTCCTGCTCGCGCGTCTCGGCAATAAAGAAAAGCCTGCCGGAGCGGAATCGCTCCGGTACATCCGCTCCTGTAGCACCGCCCTCTCTCCTGACGTCATGCACAAGCTCGAAACTATGTTCGGAGTCCCGGTCCTCGAAGCCTACGGAATGACGGAAGCCGCCCACCAGATGGCTTCGAATCCTTTGCCGCCGCGTCCGCACAAAGCCGGCTCCGTGGGGCTCGCCACCGGCATTCGCATCAGCATCATGAACGATTCCGGCAATCACCTCCCCGTCAACGACCGCGGCGAAGTCGTGATCCAGGGGCCCAACGTTTTCCACGGCTACGAAAATAATCCCGAAGCCAACACGAAATCATTCTCCGACGGTTGGTTCCGCACCGGCGACCAGGGCTTTCTCGATTCCGACGGCTACCTCCATCTCACCGGACGACTCAAGGAACTCATCAATCGCGCCGGCGAAAAAATCGCTCCCCGCGAGATCGACGAAGTTCTTCTCAAGCATCCAGCCATCGCGGAAGCCGTCACCTTTGGCTGTCCGCACTCGACACTTGGCGAAGAAGTCGCAGCGGCCATCGTTCTCCGCCAGCCGGAAAATACCGCCGACATCCTGAAGTACTGCCGTGAACACCTCGCCGAATTCAAGTGCCCCAAGAAGCTTTACATCGTTCAGGCGATCCCGCTCACCGCCACAGGGAAAATCAAACGCAGCGCGGTAGCCGCCGCCATCCTGAGCGAAAACGCATGAAGTTCTTGATCGCTGGCGCGGGCGCCATCGGCGCGTACATGGGCGCTCTTATGTCTCTCGCCGGACAGGACGTCACCCTCTTCGCCCGCGGCCCCCACCTCCGCGCCATGCAGGAGCATGGTGTCCGCGTGAAAAGCGTCGAAGGCGATTTCGAAGCGCATCCTAAAATTTCCGGCAATCTCGAAGAAATCGGACCGGTCGATGTCGTTTTCCTCGGCGTCAAAGCTCACGGACTTACGCAACTCGCGCCGCAACTCAAGCCAGTCCTCGGCCCGGACACAACCGTCGTCGGCACGCAAAACGGAATCCCCTGGTGGTTTTTTCAAGGCTGGCCCGGCTCGAGCGAAGTCCCTGGTGGAGTGTTGTGCGAAGGCATGCATCTCGAGCGAGTCGATCCCGGCGGCGTCATCGCAGCCGCCATCGAACCCCGCCGCGTCCTCGGCTCGATCGTTTATTTCGCCACCGAAGTCGTCGAGCCCGGCGTCATCCGCCACACCGAAGGCAATCGCATCTCGCTCGGCGAACCAGATGGCTCGCGCTCCGATCGCAGCCGACAAATCGCCGAATCCCTGATCGCCGCCGGCCTCCGCTGCCCCGTCACCGCCCGCATCCGTCAGGAAATTTGGGTGAAAATCCTCGGTAACGTCGCCTTCAATCCCATCAGCGCGCTCACCGGCGCCACTCTCGTCCAAATGGCCCGCGACCCTGAAGTCGGGGCCCTCGTCCGCAAAATAATGGAAGAAACTATTGCTGTCGGCGCAAAACTCGGCCTCGAAGTCCCCATCACGATCGACCAGCGCATCGCCGGCGCCGAAAAAGTAGGTGAGCACAAAACCTCGATGCTCCAGGATCTCGAAGCCGGCCGCCCCATCGAACTCGAAGCCGTCGTGGGCGCAGTCGTCGAGCTCGCCGACCGCCTCAACGTACCGATGCCCCACACCCGCGCCGTCTACGCCTGCACGAAACTCCTCGCACACACCCGCGCCGCTGCCAGGTAATTCGCTTGATGTAGTTTGAGTCGTACTGGTTGTCTGTAGTCTTTCTACATTCCTCAGTAACTCTGGCAACACGCGCGCCGCAAACGGTGTCTAACAATTCAGCGCGAGTATCCTATACTGCCGCGTCGTCGGCATCCCACGCGTCCTGATTGGAGATAGCCAGAAGTAAATCAAAGTTAGTTTGTCGATCTGCATTTGCACTTGCCGTCCGGCCCGGGTTTGGTTGTGACAAGAACCTAAGGAGGCGCGAATGCGAACGCTCCACCCTATCGTCCCAATCGTGGCGATCTTCTGCGCGCTGGCGTCATCAACTCCTGCCGCTCCCCAAAAGAATTCCGCGGCGCCGCAATCCGTAACAAAGCCTGGCGGCTCTACGCCCGCAACTTCAACGGCTGCCTCCGGTTCGCGCGCCTCGGAAGAACAGGCGGCAACAAAGCTCCCCGTCCGCCGCGTCATCCTCTATAAGACCGGCGTCGGTTATTTCGAGCATCTCGGACACGTTCGCGGCAACGAAGCCGTCCGCATCGATTTCACCAGCGGCCAGCTCAACGACGTCCTCCAATCGCTCACCGTTCTCGATCTTAACGGGGGCCGCATCTCCGGCGTGAACTACAATTCCGAAGCCCCGCTCAGTGAACGCCTCGGGACTCTGCGTCTGCCTCTCGAAGAGAAGACCGATCTCTCCAAGTTTTACGGAGCGCTTCGCGGTGCGCGCCTGCAAATCCGCTCCGGCACCACCACGATTACCGGCCGCCTGCTCAGCGTCGAACGCAAGACGCGCGTCTCCGGCGGCACGACCCTTGAAGTCGATCTCGCCACCGTCGTCAGCGACTCCGGCGAAGTCCGCAGCGTCGAGCTAACCCCCGCCGTCAGCGTCCAGCTCGCCGAATCTGACGTCACGCATGAAGTCGGCCAGTATCTTCATCTCCTCGCTTCAGTTCGCCAGGAGGATCTGCGCCGCATGACCGTCGCCACCGAAGGCACCGGCGATCGCCAGCTCTACGTCAGCTACATCAGCGAAGTTCCGATCTGGAAGACAACGTACCGCATCGTCCTGCCGCGCAAATCCGGCGACGAACCTCTTCTCCAGGGCTGGGCGATCGTCGATAACACGGTCGGTGAAGACTGGAACAACGTCGAACTCTCGCTCGTCGCAGGCGCGCCACAATCCTTCATTCAGCCGCTCTCGCAACCTCTCTACGGGCGCCGGCCGGTCGTTCCGCTCAGCTTCGGCGCGCAGCTCACTCCGCAAACCCACGAAGGCGCAATGCTGGGTGGCCTAGCCGCGCTCTCCGGACGCGTTTTCGATCCTAGCGGTGCTGTTGTGCCGGGCGCACAAGTTGCGTTGCTTTCCGAATCGGGCGAGCAAGTGGGTTCGACGGTCAGCGACGGCCAGGGCAGCTACTCATTCGGTGATCTCTCCGCCGCAGTGTACCGACTCAAAGTCGAGAAGGAAGGATTCAAGGTCTCGATGTTCTACGGTCTTTCTCTCGGCGGCGGCCATGAGCGCACGCAGGACGTATCCCTCGAACTCGGCAGCAACACTCAAGTCGTGACCGTAGTGGCGAGCACCCCGCAGGTCAACACTTATTCAATGTCAATGGTAATGGCCTCCGGTGGCAATCGCGCAGGTTCCGGAGGCCATCTCGGTAGCGGACGGGGAATCGGCAGCGGTCACGGAGCGGGCGTCGGGCCAGGGAGTGCGGGGGGAACAGGCGGCGGATACGTAGCAACCGCGCCCGCAGCTGAATCGGTCTCCGCAGCTCGAAGCAGCATGCTCTCCGCCGCGCAAGGCTCCGATCTCGGCGATCTCTTCGAGTACAAGCTCAAAGACCGCGTCACGATTCACAAAAACGAATCTTCGCTCGTTCCCATTGTCCAGGCGCATGTCCAAACCGAAAAAGTCTCGCTCTGGAATCCCTCGCTCGGCTCGGCCCGTCCGCTCCGCGCTCTCTGGCTCACCAATTCCAGCTCGCTCACTCTCGATGGCGGCAGCTTCAGCGTCCTCGAAGACGAAGCTTTCGCCGGCGAAGGCCTGATGGATCCCGTGAAGCCCGGTGAAAAGCGCTTGGTTTCCTACGCGGCCGATCTCGGCGTTCGCGTCAATAAAATGACCCACGGCGAACCGCAGCGCGTCACGAAAATTCGCATCGCGCACGGCACCATGATTCAGACCAGCGCGTCGCGCCAGGACACCATCTACACCGCCCGCAACGACGACTCCAGTCCGCGCACTCTGCTGATCGAACATCCCGTTCGCCCCGGTTGGAGGCTATCGGCCGATACACCCAAACCTGACGAAACCACCGCCACGGACTATCGCTTTCGCCTGAGCCTCGGCGCAAAGGCCACCGCCACGCTCGCCGTCACCGAGTCCAGCCCCACCGAATCTCGCTGCGCTCTAACGAATCTCGATGACAACCAGATACAGGTTTTCGTCCAGCAGAAATCGATCAACCCGGAAGCCGAAGCCGCCTTCCACAAAATCGTCGAACAGAAAAATAAAATCGCCGCGCTCGATAGCCAGCTCGCGGAAGTTGACACCGAACAACAGAAAATCTTCGACGACCAGCAGCGCATCCGCGAAAATCTCAAAGCCCTGAAGGGCAGCTCCGAGGAGCGTGCCCTCACGCAGCGTTACACGCAACAGTTGGAGGACCAGGAATCCCGCCTGCAAACGTTGCAGGCCAAAACCGCGGACCTTCAATCGCAGCGCGACAAAGCCCAGGCGGATCTCGACGCCATGATCGAAAACTTGGAACTTGACGCAACACTGTGAGCCGCTCTATTTCGTGGATGGAACAGTAACGGACAGCCTCAAGAAAATCCTTCAGTAGGGGCGAGTCTAAGACGCGCCTTTTGCGTCCCGGAAGAATTAGCGGGACCCGCCCGCGCCCCTGCAAGAACCCTCGAACCCACGGGCAATCCTCGCAACTCTCGCGAGCCTTTACTTCGCAACTGGCGGAGCAGGTGCCACCGCCGCCGCGTCATACTTCGTCAAATCCACCTGCTTCCATTTCCCGGCCATAATTCCAGCCCGAATCTCCGCAGGCGTCTTTCCCAATTTCGTTTGCTGATAGGAATACGCGGCTTCCTTCTTGCAAACGTCGCAAATCGAACCGTGATTGTCGCGAAAACAATCCAGCAAGCTCGTATGCCCTACTTCTCGATCGCAACGGCAGTAGCAAGGCTGCTGGTACAGTACGGGCTTCACCTTCGCTGCCAGCGCATAAATACGCTGCGTCCGCGCGTCTGCGAATTGCTTCGGGTCAAGTGTGTCAGGCAAACTTTCAGTCGCAGGGGTTGCGTGATAGGCCGGTACATCGCTCTGCGGGCCCGGCGCTTGAGCCGATTGGGGAACGGGCTCGCTCGGCTGCTGCCCATGCGCGAATCCGATTCCAAATCCGGACAAAGCCGTGAACAGTACCGCGGCAATTATGAGAGCTTTCTGTTTCATTAGCATCTCCCTGCTGACCAGTTAATAAAAGCGCCGGCCCGATCTATCCTCGCAACAAATCGTATCACGGAACCGTCAGACTCAATCTTCTCGGATCCTATCGCGCAACGTTGACACTCGCCTTCCGCTGGCATAACGTTTGCCACAAGCCCCGTTGCAAGGGGCGCCGAGGATAATCATATGGCCGACTTTCCTATCGTCGATCTTTCATCGTTCGCGACCGCATCGCCCGCAGAAAAACAATCCCTCGGCCGCCGCGTCGACGACATCTGCCGCCAAACCGGATTTCTCGCCATTACCGGCCACGGCGTCCCCGACGAGACGATCACTCGCGCCTGGAACGCTGCCCGCGCGTTCTTCGATCTCCCCGTAGAAAAAAAGCTCGCAGTAAAAATGCGCTACGCTGGCTATCCTTATGGCTACTCCCCGCTTCAATCCGAGGCTCTCGCCAAGTCAAAAGGCGAAGAAACGCCTCCCGACATAAAAGAAAGTTTCAATATCGGCCCGCTCGAAGTCCCTCCGCACACAGGTAACGAGCCGTTCGCCGAGTTTCGCTATGCCACCAACATCTGGCCCGCCGAGCCGGCCGATTTTGAAAAAGCCTGGTCCGATTACTACCGCGCTCTCGGCGCGCTAGCCGGAAAAATCATGCGCGTCTTCGCTGTAGCATTGAATCTCTCAGAAAATTTTTTCGATGCTGCCGTCAACGATCCTATCAGCGCCGTTCGCGCCCTGAATTACCCGCACCAGGACGCCGCCCCCCAGCCCGGCCAACTCCGTGCCGGCGCCCATTCTGATTACGGAAGTCTCACAATTCTCCGCGCCGACTCCGCCGCAGGCGGCCTCGAAATCTTCAACCCGCAACAACAGTGGCAACCCGTCCCGGCCGTCCCGAACGGTTTCGTCGTCAACATCGGCGATCTCATGGCTCGCTGGACCAACGATCGCTGGGTCTCCACCTTGCATCGCGTCGTAAACCCGCCGCCCGATCCCACCGGTTCCACGCGCCGCCAGTCCGTGGCCTTCTTCCACCAGCCCAATTGGGACGCCGAAATCGCCTGCATCCCCACCTGCCTCGCCCCAGGCGAGAAAGCGAAGTACCCGCCAGTCCGCTCAGGCGAGTACCTGATGCAAAAATTCCACAGCACAGTAAAAATCGGTGCTGCCGCCCCGATCCCCCGCGCCTAGTTTTTCGTAGCGTCGGCTTCCAGCCGGCTCTTTTGACGTGAGCCTCATTTTAAATTTGAAAGTTCCCGGCATCTCACCGCGCCCCCTGCGCGCAATACGCCACCGCGATCCCCGCCGCCACCCGAGCATTATTCAAAAGCAATGCCACATTCGCGTCCAGCGTCTTCCCCTTGCTCCCCTTCGACAGCGACTCCAGTAAGTACGGCGTCACCCGCTTCCCCTGAATTTTTTCCGCTGCCGCCGACACAAGAGCCTTCCCGATCAGCGCTTCCACGTCACGCCAGGGAAGCGCGCTCTTCTCCGGCGGCGGATTCGCAAACACAATCCCGGCCGAAAGCCCCAGCCCCCACTGCGTAGCCATCAACCGCGCCGCCTCCTGCGCACTATCCACCCGGCACTGCAGCGTCAGCCCGCTCTCGCGCGAATAAAACGCAGCCAGCTCGCTCGTTCCATAACCCACCACGGGCACTCCCAGCGTCTCGAGCGTCTCAAGCGTCCGCGGCAAATCGAGTATCGCTTTCGCTCCTGCGCAGACCACCGCCACCGGCGTCCGCGCCAGTTCCGTCAGGTCCGCAGAAATATCAAAAGTTTCCTCGGCCCCGCGATGCACGCCCCCAATCCCGCCCGTCGCGAACACGCGAATCCCCGCGCGAGCCGCAATGAAAGCCGTCGCCGCAACAGTCGTCGCCCCTGGTCGCCCCGACGCAACCACCGACGCCAGGTCCGCGCGGCTCACCTTCGCCACGCCCTTCGACTCCGCCAGAAACGCCAGCTCCCCGGCCGAAGTTCCCACCACAAGTTTTCCGTTGAACACGGCGATTGTCGCAGGAATCGCTCCGCCCTCGCGAATCGCAGCTTCCATCCCGCGCGCCGTCTCCAGATTGTGCGGCGCAGGCAGCCCGTGCGAAATCACAGTCGATTCCAGCGCTACCACCGGCCGCCGCTCCGACAGCGCCTCAGCCACTTCCTCATGCACAAAAATCGCCTTGTCCAAATCAGCCTCCAATCCCCATCGGTCTTACCACAGATTGAAGCGTCAGCGAAGCGCGTCAGGTCGTACTTCGGGCTGAGCGCTCCACGATATTCGTCAGCATGTGAATTTTCGCAGTAGGGGCACGGCAAGCTGTGCCCTCTCGACCCTCGGTAACACGCCGCTCATTCGGCGTGAATAATGAAAACGGCGCTTCGCATCACTCCGTCGTTCGAGCCCGCAATTTTAACCGCGGGGATGGACATTCCAATGTCGCAGGGCTTTCGCGCCGCCTGCGTCCCGGCTTCTTCGTCGGGAAGCCCCCTGAAGCACGCTTCAACGGCCTTCCCACCATTCACGAACTTGCCTCGCCCCCCGACAATCTTTACACCAACTACCCCCTTGCGAACCCTCCCACACCTTGCTACCGTCACCGCTGAACTATGACAATCAACTCCAAAACTCCTAGAGGGACGCGATTCACGCCCGGCCTGTACCCGAGCGTCCGCGCGGCCGAACCTCCACCACTAACCCCTCGCCAATCGTCGCCCGCCACCACCTTTCTAATCTACGGTACCGCGATTAGAATTCCCCGTAAGTCATTGAAAACATGAGACCGAGGCCATTTCTAATCTACGGTAAAAGGGGGGGACAAGACTGGGCTCTCGCCACCCCAATTCCGTCAGCGGAGGCCTCTTGACCGCGCGCAATCTACCTCGCAACAAGCCAGCGATCGTCGTCATCGGCGACATCAATGTCGACATGCTCGGCCGCGTTAAGTCCTGGCCCGAGCCAGGACAGGATTGCCTTGCACCAGAACTCGAGATGCACTGCGGCGGCGTGGGCGCAAACTCCGCGCTAGCCCTCGCTCATTGGGGCGCGCATGTTCGTCTCGTTGGCTGCGTCGGTCGCGACCGCTTCGGCGACTACGTCCTCGAATGCCTCAAGAACGGTGGCGTCAACACGCACTGGGTCCAGCGAACAACCGGTGCGATGACCGGCTTCTTCTACATCAACGTAACTCCTGACGGCGAGCGCACATTTTTCGGAAGCCGCGCCGCCAACGGCCGCGTGCAAAAGCTGCGCAACGCACGCGCCCTCTGCAAAGGCGCTTCGGCTGCGCATCTCGTCGGCTACAACTTCCTCAATCCAGGCCCAGCCCGCGCCGCAACACAAATCGCGCAAACAATTCACGCGCGCGGCGGCTGGGTTTCTCTCGATGTCGGCATGGCCCCGAGCCAGCAAATCCCGCGGAAAATTTTGCAATTCATTCCCAGCGTCGATATTCTCCTCATTAGTTCCGACGAAGCAACGCTTCTCACCGGCTCGCGCAACCCGTATCATGCATTTGCGCTGCTGCAGAAAGCTGGTGCGCACGAAGTCGTCCTGAAACTCGGAAAGCGCGGCTGCCTGATTTCAGAAAGCGGCGCCTCTCGACGCACTCCATACCATGTTCCGTCGTTCGACGTTAAAATGGTCGACTCAACGGGAGCCGGTGACGCATTCATCGCCGGATTTCTGCAAGCGCGCCTGAGAGGTTGGTCGGTGGCCGAAGCCGCCGTCGCAGCGACTGCGGGCGGTGCGGCTGCTGTCGGGTTCGTCGGCGCTGGGGAAAAACTTCCCGGCGCGCGAGAAGTAGCAACGCTTCTGCGAGTTAAAAAATTGCCCGGTAAATGGGACGCGGTGCGGCAGCAGGTGCTCGCGCGCCTCCAAAATCGCACTGCACGCGGAAAAACGAGGTCGTCATGACGCAATCGCCGGATCGAAATCAATTGCCAGAATGGAAGAAAGAACTCGACCGCCCGCGAATGAAATCCCTCGCCGATCTCTTCCCGGTTCCCAAGCCCGTCATCGGCATGGTCCACCTGTGGCCGTTACCGGGCGCGCCCGGTTACACCGGCTACGGCATCCAGAGAATCGTCGACAACGCCCTGCGCGACGCTGACGCCCTCGTTCAAGGCGGCGTCGACGGCCTCGCAGTCGAAAATATGTGGGACCTTCCGTACTACGTCGGCAACGACGTGAAGCCCGAAGCCATGACGGCTCACGCCGTCGCCGCCGCCGAAGTCGTAAAGAATTTCCCGGTGCCCGTTGGCATCAACGTGATTCACAATGGCGGCATCGTCTGCCTCTCGATCGCTCTCGCCGCCAACGCTCGATGGATTCGAGTTTGTATCCTCACTGGCGCGCGCGTCTGGGACACAGGCGAATTCGATCACGGCTGCGCCGCAGAACTGGTGCGCAAACGAAAAGAACTTCACGCTGAAGGAATTCACATCTTCGCCGATGTGGACAAAAAACACTCCGTGCCATTTCCGGGTATCGACCTCCGCACCCACATCGAATGGACTGAATTTTACGGCGCGGACGCCCTCATCGTCTCCGGCCGCTTCACCGGCAGCGCACCCGACGTCGAAAAAGTGCGCGAAACGAAATCCTTCGCCAAGCGGCCCATTCTGATCGGCAGCGGCACAAACGCGGACAATGTTGCGGCATTTCTCCAGCATGCAGACGGAATCATCGTCGGAACAAGTCTGAAAAAAGATGGCGTGATGCAAAACGAGGTAGACGTGAACCGGGTCCGCGCGCTCATGAAAAACGTGCAGCCGGTCCGCGAAGCGGCCGCCGCGGCTCGAGCGTCTTCATGATTTGCGGGAGCCTTCTGGCGCTAGCCGCCGGACATCGCTCCCACGATCAGGAAAGGTTCCGTGCCTTTCGCAACGGCGCCGGGCAGCACCGTCTCGGGCGGCTCGTGCGAGTAATCTTCCTCGCACGCGAAAAATCTCACGAACGGCCGCCGCTCCTGCGTCACCTGATCGCGAATCGTCCCGCGCAGCATTGGATACTGCGCCTCGATCGCGTTGAGCACCGAAACCAGCGTCGGCGCGCCCTCAACGTCCACTGAAACCTCGCCAGTCACGCGTGCCAGCGTCTTCAAATGTGCCGGAAGCAACACTCGGATCGTCACAGCGTCTGAACCTCCACCGAAAGCACGGCCGGTAAATCTCGCACGATTGGAGCCCAGTTATTTCCCGCGTCAGCCGACGCGTACACTTGCCCGCCGGTGGTGCCAAAATAGACGCCGCACTCATCGAGCGAGTCCACCGCCATCGCGTCGCGAAGCACATTCACGTAGCAATCGCGCTGCGGCAGTCCCTTCGTCAGCGGCTCCCATTCATTTCCGCCGCTGCGGCTGCGGTAGACGCGCAATTTCCCCTCGAGGGGAAAATGCTCCGAATCGCTCTTGATCGGCACCACATAAATTGTCTCCGGCTCGTGCGCGTGAATGTCGATCGCAAATCCGAAATCCGTCGGCAGGTTTCCGCTCACCTCGTTCCACGAATCGCCGGCATTGTCGCTGCGCATCACGTCCCAATGTTTCTGCATGAACAGCGAATCAGGTCGCGAACGGTGCATCGCGATGTGATGCACGCAGTGGCCGACTTCGGCAGTCGGATTCGGAATTCCTTCCGACTTCAATCCGCGATTGATCGGCTGCCACGTTTTCCCGCCATCGTCGCTGCGAAACGCACCCGCTGCCGAAATTGCAATGACGATTCGATCCGGATGGCTCGGATCCAGAATGATCGTATGCAGGCACAATCCGCCGGCGCCGGGTTGCCACCGCGGCCCCGACCCGTGCTCGCGCAATCCGGGAACCTCCTGCCAGGTCTGTGCGCCGTCCGTCGAGCGGAAAAGAGCCGCGTCTTCTACTCCGGCGTAGACAATGTCGGGATCGGTCAGCGATGGCTCCAGATGCCATACGCGCGCGAACTTCCACGGATGTGGCGTCCCGTCATACCACTGATGAGTCCCCGGAACGCCGTCGTACTCGAACTTGTTGCCGACCGGCTCCCACGTCTTGCCGCCGTTGTTCGAACGCTGGATCAATTGCCCGAACCAGCCAGTCGATTGCGAAGCATAGATCCGATTCGGATCCACCGGCGATCCCTTGAGGTGATACATTTCCCAGCCCGCAAAGTGCGGGCCGCTTACGTCCCACTTCTCGCGTTTTCCATCGGCCGTCAGAACGAACGCGCCCTTGCGCGTCCCCACCAGAACTCGCACTCCGCTCATCGTGCACTCCTTCCCTGGGTTTGTGTCCGTCTCGGCGAAGCTGGGACTCTTATTCGAGCCGGGTGTCGGGCTGCCAGCGCAGGCAGCTCTCTACTACTGACGGAACCTGGTCCAGCAGGTGAGCAAGCCAGGCAACTCAGTTATTTTCGCAGTTCCCGGCAGGTTTCGGCAAGCACGCGAAGTTTTTTGCGGGTGATATCGAGCGGCACATGTCCGAATCCGCATTCACTCGTCAGCAAGAGCCGGTCCGGAGAAAAATACGCGAGCGCCGGCGCCAGGCGCTCCCGCACAACGTCCCCAGTTTCGATGGCATCGCTTCGCTGGTCGATCACTCCGAGCGCCAGTTCACCTTTGAAATCCCACTTCTTCCACAATTCCATCAAGTCGTACCCGAGCGTGCAATGCTCGAGCGAAACTTCGTCAATCTTGACGGTTCGAAACGCGGGCACAAGATCGGTGTATTTCGTGAAGTAAATTCGCTTCCGCCTCGGATTGCCGCCGCAGACGTGCAGCCCGAATTTCACTCGTGGCAGCGAGTCGATCAGTTCGTTCAAAATGTCCGCAGCCCACACACTGTCTTCGGGCGACTCCGTCCACATCGGCTCATCGAACTGTACGTAATCGCAGCCTGCCGCAATCACTTCGCGCAATTCCTCCGCCAAAACCTTTGCGAAAGCGCGGCACAAGGTTTGTTCATCCGGGTAAAGATCGGGGCGCTGGTTCACGCTAAATCGGGTAAGTACATGAGGGCCGGTCACAGTCTGCTTCACACGGCATCGCTCCGGAGCGGCATCGCGCGCGAGTTTCCAATTGCGCGCCAGTTCGAAGCGCGAATTTCCGATCTCGCCGACCACGCGCGCGCACTCGATGCCGAAACCAGCCGTGCCAAAGCTTTGCTTGATCATTCCGTCGAACGTGATTCCGTCGAGACGCTTTTGATAAAAATAGTACATATTTTCGCGATAGCCCTCGCCGTCGGTGATCACGTCGAGTCCGAGATCCGCTTGATCGCGCGTCGCCCATCGAATGAGCTCGTCGATTTCCCCGCGGCTGAGCGAAGGTTTCTTCATCGTGTCTTCCACGCTCGTATTTCGAGGGTAGCTCCCTACGACGGTGCTGATGAACGGTGGCATGTTCCTCTTCTTCTTCGAACGA
>JBARFX010000045.1:0-8203 GCA_049797655.1 Candidatus Acidiferrales bacterium
GGCTCGTAACGGGATGGGACCAGAGTCATGTCTGAACCGGCGATGATTTTGTGCGCCAGGGCTTCGTCGTAAGCGATTTTCACAGCCGCCTTGGCTGGATATTGTTCCGCGAGCGCCTGGAAAAGCCGTTCGTATTCCGGCTGGCCCGAGCCCAGCGCGATGATCGCCAGATTTTCCTTCATCAGATCGTTTGCAATCTCGGCGATCAGATCAAAGCCCTTCTGATCGACGAAGCGCGAGACGATTCCGAGCACCGGACGGTCCATATTTTCGGCAGGCAGGCGGAACGTCTCCAGCAGATTCTTCTTGCACGCTTTCTTGCCGTCGAGATTATGCGCTGAATAATTCTGGGCGACGTACCTGTCCGCCTCGGGACTCCAGATCGAGTAATCCGCTCCGTTCAAAATGCCCACGAGACGGTCGGCGCGATTGCGAACTACTCCGTCCAGAGCCTCGCCGTATTCGGGAGTCTGAATCTCCTTCGCGTAACGGCGGCTGACCGTGGTCAGGTAGTCTGCAAAGAGTATTCCGCCCTTCAGATAGTTCACGTTCCCGAAAAACTCGAGGCCGTTGATCGTGAAGAGCTGATCGGGGAGGCCGATCTGGCGCATCGCGGAGGACGGAAACACACCCTGGTAAGCAATATTGTGGATCGTGAAAACGACGGGAATCGAGCGCACGTTGGGATCGCTAGAATATTGCGTGCGCAGCAGGACAGGCACGAGCGCCGATTGCCAGTCGTGGCAGTGCATCACGTCGGGCAGCCACACGCGCTTCATGAATTCAATGGCGGCGCGCGAAAGCTCCGCGTACCGTTCCGCATTGTCGGGATATTCACCCGAGTTGTTGCCGTAGACGCTATCGCGATCGAAATATTCCGGGTCGTCGAGGAAGTAGTAGCGGACACCTGCCACGGTCGCCGCTTCCGCAAGTGCGGGAAAACGCAAGGTGGTGCCGAGCGGAATCGTCAAACTGGAAACAATGGTGGATGTGATCTTATTGCCGCGATAGCGCGGAAGAAAGACGGCCACCTCGTGGCCCATCTCCGAAAGAGCCTTGGGCAGGCCTTCGACCACGTCCGCTAGGCCGCCCGTTTTCGAATACGGCAGCGCTTCGGAGGCAACGAACAGGATTTTCATCGAGCTTTCATCGTCCCCAAAAACGTTATCGGAACAGCGGAGGCGCGTCAAGCTCGGTCGTGCGCGATTTCCACCCGCCCGATTCCAGCGCGCCCGAATTGCATCGGAATGTTGCTACACTCGCCAGTGCGATGGCACGACAACGGATGGGCCAGCACTTCCTGCGAGATTTAGGCTGGCGAAAGCGGATTCTGGCAACGCTTCCGCGCAACGCGGGCGGCACGTGGATTGAGATCGGCGCCGGACACGGCGAGATGACGGAACTCCTCGTGGCTGAGAGGCGTCGCGTGATCGCGATTGAAGGCGACGCGCGGCTGGCCGAGGGACTGCGCGCGCGCGTTGAGGCGGAGCCCGACGCATGGCCGAACGTGCAGGTGATTTCTGGCGACGTGCTCTCGCTGGATCTGGCGAAACTCGCGGAAGGCGAACGATTTCGAGTGTACGGCAATCTGCCGTACTACATCACCTCGCCGATACTCCACCAGCTGTTCGGCTACGCGGACCTGATTGATTCGATTCACATCGTGATTCAGCTAGAAGTCGCCGAAAGGATTGTGGCGCAGCCGGGACGGCGCGAGTATGGATATTTGTCCGCTGCCTGCCAGTTTTATTCCGCGCCGAGAATTGCCCTGCGGCTTCCGCCGGGCGCCTTTCGTCCGCCGCCGAAGGTGGAATCGGCTTTAGTCGAAATGACGCTTCCCGGCGAGCGGGAGCGGCTTGCTATTTGCGGCGCGAGTGACGAGAAGCGCTTCATGGAATTTGTGCAGAGTTGTTTCAGCCAGAAGCGCAAGACGTTGCGGAATAATTTGCGGGCGTTTGCGCCGGATGAAACGATACATGCAGCGCTTGCTGAGCTGGGGCTTCGATTAGATGCCCGCGCGGAACAGCTGACGCTTGGGCAATTTGCCGGGCTTTTCGAGCGATTAATCGGCTAGACCGCAAGCCCGCGACAAGCTTAGACGCGTGACTACTTGAGGCTCTGCGAGTCTTCGACTACGGCCATCAAGCGGTCGGGGAAGTCGGTCATTACGCCGTCGGCGCCCGCAGAGATTACCCGGCGCATTTCTTCGGGGTCGTCAACCGTCCAGGTAGCTAGTAAGAGATCGGCGCGGTGAGCTTGCTCGACGAGCTCTTGCGTGACCAGCGTATTTCGCGGGCAGAGTTGTCGCGCGCCTGCTTCGAGCGCCTTCCGCACCGCGTCTTCCTGGCTTCCCTCGTCGATCAGCAGCCCCGTCATGATGGATGCATCCAATTTGCGGACGCTTTCAATAGCGCTGGCGTCGAACGAAATCACGATCGTTCGCGCCGCGTCCTGCTCCTTTTGCAGCGCCCCCACCAGCGCATGGTGCATGCCCCAGGCCGCTTCGTACTTCACTTCGAGGTAGAAGACGACGTCTCGCTTGCGCCCGAACTCTAGAATCTCCTCGATCGTCGGGATGCGCTGGCCCATGAACTGGCGGTCGTACCAAAGCCCATTATCAAGGCGGCGGAGCTCGGCTAGGGTGAAGTCAGAGACTTTGCCGCGGCCGTTCGTGGTGCGTTCCAAGGTGTCGTCGTGGATCGCTACGAAACGCGCATCACGCGTGAGGTGAAGGTCGGTCTCGATGAAGACGACGCCCAGATCGGCGGCGCGCTCGAATGCAGCCATCGTATTTTCGGGCGCGTGTCCGGACGCGCCTCGATGCGCTATCACCCAGGGTTTTCGCATGGAGGCCGCTATCGTAGCAGACGAGGCCGAAAGTCTGTTCCGCACCGATACAGCCAGTTGCCGGGATTGCAACCGCAACTCCTCGCTGACCTCGTACCATTACCTTTGCCATGCACCTCTTGATTCAACGAAAGGACTTCGCATTAAGGGCAATGCTTTTGACAATTGCGGTAATTCCGGTAGGGACTTGGCTGCGAACCTTCGCCTAATCTTGCGCGGCAGCCTAATGCGCACCGCATAAGTGGTTATTTTCAAATATGATAGCGTCGAGAGGCGGATTCCGTCGATCGCTTCCTTATTGGTGGTTCGATTGCCGGGTGTCTAGTGCCGCTCAGAGGCGCGACTTGGGAGTCGTGTACTGGAATTCCGCTCTCCATGTGCGTCTTGAGCCGCAATTGAATCCGCAGCCGGCGAACCGGCATCCATGGCTAGCATGAACGCCAAAACCAGTCAGAGTCCCGAACCAATCATGGCCATGAACTCGGCGCCTCCCGGTTTCGATGCCGCGAAGGATTTGCCGAAGGGCTTCGTCGAATTCCTGGCTCCACTCCACCGCGAATTCACGCCGCGCCAGCGCGCTCTCAATGAGAAGCGAGCCTCGGCACTTGCTGCGTCGCATCGGGGCAGGCTGCCGGATTACTTGCCGCCTTCCGCTGCGACACAGGAAGACTGGCGCATCGAACTCCCCGCATGGTGCCAGGATCAGCGCAATCAAATGACAGGCCCTGCCGATGACGGCGAGCTTGTCGTGAAGATGCTGAACTCGGGCGCGCCGGGCGTGATGCTCGACCTGGAAGATTCCGTCGCCAACACCTGGCAGCACCTGATGCTGGGCGTAACCAATATCCTTTCCGCGCTGCGCGGCCATCTTGCCTATGACGACCGGAAGCGCAGCCGCACCGTCACCATTCAGCCGAGCAAGGTTGTCGTCTCGCTACGCCCTCGCGGCCTCCACATTCATCAGGCCGGCGTGCTGAAGGACGAAATCCTTCCGGCGTCGTTGTTCGATGTGGCGCTGATCACATATCAGCTGGACGCAACGGAGCTGAAACACCCGCTCACCTTCTATATTCCGAAGTCTGAGTCGGCCGAAGAGGCGCTCTGGTGGCGCGACGTGTTCCAGGCCATCGCAAAAGCGAAAGGATGGGCCAAGGACGCGATCAAGTGCATGGCGCTTGTGGAATCGCATCCGCTTGCCTATCAGATGGAGGAGTTCGCATATAACCTGCGCGACCACATTCTGGCGCTCAATCTTGGGCGCTGGGATTACATGGCGAGCCTGATCCACTTCAACATCGAGAATCCCCACTGGGTGCTGCCGGACCGCAATACGATTCCTCACGACGTGGCGTTCTTTCAGAATTTCCGCCTGCTGATGCCGGAGATTTGCCACAAGCACGGCCTGCTGGCGATCGGCGGGATGACGGCACTGTACCCCAGCCGTGAAGATCCGGAATTGAACGCGCGGGCGTTGTCTGTCCTCGAGAAGGACAAGAAAAACGAAGCGAACGCGTTGATGGACGGCGCGTGGACCGGCCACCCCGATCAGAATCAGATCGCGGTCGATCAGTTCCCGGCTCCGAACCAGCTTTCTTCACGCCCCAAGAATGCCAACACACATCCCGACATGCGCCCGGTTCCAGCCGGAGTCGGCAAGCGAACCCTCGCGGGAACGCGCGCAGCCGTGCGAACCGTGATTCGCTACCGCAATGGCGTTCTCAGTGGGCGGGGCGCGAGCCTGCTCGACGGCTACATGGAGGATCTAGCCACCGACCGGATTTACCGCCTGATGATCGCGCAGCGCGTGAAGCATCGGGACAAAGTCCACATCCTCGATGAGAGCGGCGCGGCCGTTGAACATACGCCGGAGCTCGTCAGCCAGCTGTTTGACGAAGAGTTGCAGCGCATTTTGAAGGAGCTGCCGGCAGGTACGCCTGCGGAATCGGCGGAGAGATTCCGTCACGCACGGATTTTGAGCGAAAGATTAATTGTCACAGGTGAGTTCAATCCTGTATAAGGACACGGAATTGCATGAGCGTCAGTGAACGAAAAATTGGGAGACGCGGCAGCAGCGTGATTCAGGCGATGTTGAAGCGTCTGGTGGAAGATGAAAAGCAGTTGCTGGAACGGAAGTCGGTGGGGACCGTACCTGTCGAAACTGCGAAGCCGCTTGTAAAGGCGGCCTTGTACTGAGGGCTTGACTCGGCGGCAGCGACCCTAGAATGCGAGGGGACGTGGCGCTGTTCGTTGTATTGGTTGTCGGGGTGGTCGTCGCGCAAACGTGGATGGACTGGCGCGACGCAAAGCGCAATTTTGAAATTCCGGAATGGGCGAAGGGCGTGGCGCTGGCAGGAATTGTCGGCGTCGCGCTGACGACGGCAATGTCGTTCGCTTCCGTTTGGCTCCAGGATTTCTCCGGGCAGTGGGTGGGCGCCGGCTCACGGCTGTTCTGGCCTGAACTTGGGCTGGTACTGTGCGCGATGGGCGTGATTGTCGCCGCGGTGCAGAAGAAGCGCATGCGGCTGATGCTCCTGCTGATGGGCCTGCTAGTCGAAGCCTTTTGGCTCGGCGTCACTCTTTCTTAACGTCTCCGCGCGCGGATCCTCGCACAGCCGCTCCTGTGGGATCGTAGCGGCCATTTCCCACGAATCGTTTGTCTTACTGACTTCCTTGCTGGTGTCACATCCTGCGGCAAAATCGTCGTTCGCCGGTAAATAGCCGCCATTCGCCGAAAACCTCGCGACAGCCTGTGCGCCCCCGCCTATTCTTGCGCCATCGACGGCAACACGATCGGCGCAGGAGGCAGTGAAATGACGAACGCGAAGCAGCAGGAGTCCACGAGCGGTTCGACCTATCCGGAGGGAATGTTCATCTTCGCAGCGACGCTCCTGATCTTCTTGGGCCTGGCTTTCCAGGCTTCAGAAGCTGGGTGGGTTCATCTTTGGCCAACGAATATCTGGCTCTTTTCCGTGATTGTCCCCGGATTATGGAATATGCTCGCCGTCCAGTGGAACGCTCCCATCTGGCAGGAGCTCCTGAAATTCTGGCCGCTCGCGCTCGTCGCGACGGGTATGGCAATGCTTCTTATCCAGAAGCGCGCTTATGCGCGCGAGCGGTCCGGCAGAATGCACAAGGGAGGCATTCAAGATGAGTAGTCTAACTCGCGGCACGCGCGGCCTCATCTTCGGCATCATCGTCGTGATTGCAGGGGTCACGCTGCTTCTCGACCAGATGAATCTGATCGACGCCAACCGCGTATTCCGGTTCTGGCCGCTCGCACTAATCGCCTGGGGAGTTTCGACGCTGCTGACGTGCCAGGGCTCGGGGCGCCGTTTCTGGGGCGGCATCCTGATTCTGGTGGGAATCGGATTTCAACTGCAGGAGCTGGGTTTCCAGCGCGTGAGAATCGAGACGCTCTGGCCGCTGATCATCGTCGCGATCGGCGTTCTGCTGGTGATTCAAGCGTTCGGCAGGGGCGGCGAGCCGTTGCTCAACCGGTGGCAATCGAAGGGCTACCAAACCGGGCAGAAATTCGACGCGACCGATTCGCACGTATCCTGCACGAGTATTTTTGGCGCTGGCGAGCATCAGGTGAGTTCGAAGACTTTTCAAACCGGGGAGATAACTTCCATTTTCGGCGGCGGAGAAATTGACTTCACCCAAGCGGACATCGCGGGCGACCAAGCTGTGCTGGAAGCCACCATGATTTTTGGCGGCGGAGAAATTCGCGTCCCGCGCACGTGGAACGTCGTGATTGACGGCGTCGGAATCTTCGGCGGCTACAGCGACAAGACCAGCCATCCTCCAGCCGATTCTCCTGCCAAGAAACTGATCATCCGCGGAATCGCGGTGTTCGGCGGCATGGAAATCAAGAACTAAGCCGAGCCATGCACCCGATACTTGGACAACCCCGGCGGCTCGCAGCGTACGTGCTCCAATGGATTCCGCTCGCCGGAATGCTGGTGTACTTGCTCGCGGTTCCCGGAGGGCTGAAGTGGACGGAAGCCTTCGCCGTGGGAGTTCCGCTCAGTTTCCTCTACGCGTTCATGTGCCTGTCGGCATGGTATTCCTGCCGCGGAGCGCCTCTCGACCAGACCGGCCCGGTGCAGCTGGTGCTCACGCATTCGCTCGGTGCACTCCTGGTGAGCGGTTTCTGGATCCTCTGCGCAAAGGCGCTGGTTCAAGTCCTCTCGGGCTTTCCAACATTCAGCGGCCTGGGACCGCGAGTCTCAAAGAGTTTCCCGCTGCTGTTCGGCACCGGGATTCTGCTTTATCTGCTAGTGGTCGCGGCATTCTACGTGTTGCTGGCAGTGCAGCAATCGCAGGAAGCAAAAGAGCGCGAAATGAAAGCGGGAGTCCTCGCGCGCGACGCAGAACTGAAAGCCCTGAAAGCTCAGGTGAATCCGCACTTCCTATTCAACAGTCTGAATTCCATCAGCGCACTCACGAGTTCCGATCCGGCGAAAGCCCGCAAAATGTGCATCCTTCTTGGGGACTTCCTCCGCCGCACCCTGGGCCTTGGCGAAAAGACGGCCATTCCCCTGGAAGAAGAGCTTTCGCTGATTCGCTCGTTTCTGGCCGTCGAAAAAGTCCGCTTCGGCGCGCGCATCCAGATGGAAGAAAATATCGACAAGGACGCGCTCGACGTTTTCGTGCCTCCCCTCCTCCTGCAACCACTGGTCGAGAACGCGGTCGTCCACGGAATCTCTAATCTCGTGCAAGGAGGCACGATCAAGCTCGACATTCACACTCGCGATGGCTCGATTTCGATCGCCGTCGAAAACAGCTTCGATCCCGATTCCCCGCCCCGCCGTCGCGGCGGCGTCGGTCTCGCGAACGTTCGTCAGCGCCTCGCGACGCGCCACGGCCGTCTGGCCAGCTTCGACGTGAAAACCGAAGGCGATCGCTATCGTGTTGCAATCACCATGCCCGCCGAACGGGAGGCGCGCCCGTCATGACGCAATCCGCCGCAAAGAAAATCCGCGCCGTAATCGTCGACGACGAAGAGCTCGCGCGCCAGGTGCTCCGCGAATTCATTTCCGCGCACCCGGAAATCGAAATCGCGGCGGAGTGCACCAATGGCTTCGAAGCCGTAAAATCCGTTACCGAATTGAACCCCGATCTCGTCTTTCTCGATGTGCAGATGCCGAAGCTCGACGGTTTCGAAGTTCTCGAGCTGATTGGCACGGCCGCTGCCGTCGTCTTCGTCACCGCCCACGATAACTACGCGATTCGCGCCTTCGAAGTCCACGCTGTCGACTATCTGCTGAAGCCATTCGGCGCCGATCGCTTCGAAGCCGCACTCATTCGCGCCAAGGAACGTCTCGGCGGCAACGCTCCCGGCCCAGCGTCGCCC
>JBARFX010000046.1:0-8039 GCA_049797655.1 Candidatus Acidiferrales bacterium
AATATCTGAAACAGAACGCGACCGAGAAACAGCCGGCAGCGTCGCCACAGTGATTCGAGTGGATCGGAGTCTGAACCTTGTCCCACGACTCTTGCCAACGCGTAGCGCGATCACATGTCACAGACTACGGTTCTCGTAGGGTTTGCGGAAGCGATGTCAGCTCCGGAGGTCGTGTGGAGCCTGATCGATGCAGGATTTCGCGTCATTGCGTTCGCTCGTCGGGGTCGAGCCTCGGCGCTGCGTCACAGCCGGCATGTCGTGTGCCACGATATTTGCCCGCCTGAGTTTGACCTCCAAGCGGCTCTTGTGGATCTACAGAGACTCCTGGGGACGCTGAGCACGGAAACGGACGGCAGCCGGCTGATCCTGTTTCCGCTCGACGACAAAGCAGTATGGCTGTGCGACAAAGTTCGACTCGGTACTCGCTGGTTGTTGGCCGGCCCGCACGGAACTAATGCGGAACTGGCCCTGAATAAAGAGCTTCAGGTCAAGGCGGCACGCGATGCGGGCTTCAAAGTTCCAACTTCGAAGGTGGTTCGGAGTGTGAGCGAGCTTGTTCAATTTAGCACTGCGGAATCATTTCCGATCATCTTGAAAGCTGCCGATTGTGTCCCCGTCTCTCAGGGACGCTTGTATTCATGCCGAAAATGGATCTGCTCCAATCAGGCCGAATTGGAACGCGCGATTGTGGAGTGGGGAGAGCGCGTACCGCTTCTTGCGCAAAGATTCATTACAGGAGTGGGCGGAGGCATTTTCGGTATCGCAGCGTCTGACGGGGTCAGAGCCTGGAGCGGGCATCGCAGAGTAAGGATGATGAATCCTCAAGGCTCGGGATCGAGTGCTTGCGCTTCACAGTCAGTGCCGCAGGACCTGAAGTCGATAGCAGAGGCGTTTGTAGCAAGGGCCGGATGGCGCGGTTTGTTCATGATTGAAGTTCTGGAGGACGAAGCCGGGACCGTCTGGTTTGTCGAACTCAATGGCAGGCCCTGGGGAAGCATGGCGCTCTGCCGCCGTCAGGGACTGGAATATCCGGCATGGCACGTGGAGCTGGCAATCGATGAGAGGTCGACGGCCGGCCTGGATGTTCCCGCCCAACCCGGGTTCGTTTGCCGGCACGCGGGTCGCGAATTTATGCACGTGCTATTCGTGTTAAAAGGTGCAAAGTCAAATGCACTCAGCCAGTGGCCACCGTTTTGGAAGAGCTTAGGTGACGTTTTGCATCTTCATCGAGAGGATGGTTTGTACAACTGGCGGAGTGACGATCCGAAAGTATTCCTGGCTGATTTTTACTACACGATTCACGACAACGTTTTTAAGTCCCGTAACTGAGAGTCAATGGAAGTTCTTGCTGCTTGTCATGTGCATTCAAATTGGTCCTACGACGGGAGCTGGGCTCTTGATGAGCTGAGCGTCAAGTTTGCTCAACGAGGCTGCCGGGTCTTGATGATGACGGAGCACGATCGAGGGTTTACGGCGACACGACTTGATGAGTATCGGGACGCGTGTTCGAACGCCAGTTCCCAGGAAATTCTCGTGGTTCCAGGAATCGAGTACAGCGATGCCTCGAACGGCGTGCATGTTCTCGTTTGGGGCCCGGTGCCGTTTCTTGGAGAGGCTTTACCTACAGGCGAGATGCTGGAGAGAGTCAAAGCTGCAAATGGATTGGCCGTGCTGGCCCATCCATCCAGGCGAGATGCGTGGAAGGCATTTGAGTCGTCCTGGACCGATCGGTTGTTGGGGATAGAAATCTGGAATCGCAAGTATGACGGCTGGGCACCAAGCCAAACCGCACCAGACTTACTCCGAACGACCGGTGCCGTTCCCTTCGTAGGGCTGGATTTCCACACGCACCGACAATCGTTTCCGTTGGCAATGGCGCTGGACGTACATGGAGAAGTTTCCGAAGCAAGCGTACTCGAGTCCCTGACATCGCGACGGTGTGATGCACGGGCGTTCGGGCAGCCACTGACCCGGTCGATGGTCCGCAATGCACTGCCCGTATTAAAGGTGGCTGAGCGGAGCAGGCGGGTGGGGGCATCCATTGCGAGATTTTCGAGAGGCCGTGGAAAGTGAATCTGATCAACGAAGAAACTGTTGCGCTCAGTGCCCACTTACGGTGACTTGTGACGGCCACCCAATCCCCTCACATTTGCGTCTGCATCTGTACTTTTAAGAGGCCCAAGCTCCTAAGGCTCCTGCTCGACAAATTGGCAGCTCAGCAAACCAACGGATTGTTCACCTATTCTGCAGTCGTCGCTGATAACGATCCTGAGCAGTCAGCTCGAGCCGCGGTGGGAGCTTTTTCAACTGAGTCTCGATTGAAGGTGACGTACTGCTTCGAGTCACAACCCAATATCGCGCTGACGCGGAACAAGGCATTGCAGTCTGCCGAGGGCGATTTCATAGCATTCATAGACGATGATGAGTATCCCGCCGAAAATTGGCTTCGCAATCTGTACAAGACGTGCGTCGAGCGTGGAGCTGAAGGAGTTCTCGGACCAGTGGTGCCGTATTTTGATGCGGATCCACCGAACTGGCTAAAGAAGGGGAAATTTTTTGATCGACCGACCTATGAGACTGGATCCGTCGTGAATTGGGATCAAGCCCGTACAGGCAACGTGCTTTTCAAGAGAGACATCTTGAGTGCCGTCGATGTCCCATTCCGAACCCAATTTGATACTGCGGGAGAAGATGTGGACTTCTTCCGGCGCATGATGGAGAAGGGGTTTACGTTCATATGGTGCAACGAAGCGGTAGCTCACGAGATCGTTCCGGCTTCCCGCTGCACACGCAATTATCTACTGAAACGAGCGCTTCTACGCGGCAGCAATTTCCCGAAACATCCGACGCATCGAGTGAGAAACGCCGCTCGGTCACTGGTTGCTATACCCTGCTATACCGTGGCGCTGCCTGTGCTTGCGCTATTCGGCCAACACGTGTTTCTGACCTATCTGATTAAGCTTCTCGACCATAGCAGCAGGCTTCTCGCTTTTGCTGGATTGAGTTCCGTAACCCAACGTCAACCATGACGCAAACCGGGAACTAAGAATCCCAAATCCGTTCCATCGCGAGTGGTTTTTCGATTCGCACAGCCACGCCGGTACGCGAATGAAATTCGACCCGTCATTGGTTGCTGTCCGAAAAACTTTGTGACGATTCACAACTAAGTGTTTTGAATGTGTTTGGCTGAGTAGAGAGAGGAATTATCGATTCATGCCTTCCTTAATTCAGATTTGCGGAAAAGAGATGAGGGTAACGGGCCGAGTCCTTCGAGTTGCGCGGCTCGAAGCTGACGCGTATCAGTTTGTGGACGATCCCGAGCCCGTGCTGCAGGAGCTCCGCGCGTCGCGTACTCGCGTCGATCTATTTACATTCATGCAGCGATTACCAGAAACGAAGCCGAAATTCTCGTATCGAATGGAGTGGGACAACTTCGCAGCGCTACCCGTCACGACATTTGACCACTGGTGGAATGAACAGATTGGATTCAAGGCCCGCAACAAGGCAAAGCAAGCAGAGAAAAGAAAGGTCTCGATCCACGAGGTCCCTTTCAGCGACGAGCTCGTGAAAGGAATCTGGGAGATTTACAACGAATCCCCGATTCGCCAGGGTGAGCCAAATACGCATTACGGCAAGAATCTCGAGACAGTTTATCGAGAGGAAGCGACGTTTCTCGACAGCAGCATCTTTATTGGCGCGTACTTTGAAGGCAGCTTGATTGGTTTCATAAAAATGGTTCACGACGAAACTCGAACGCAAGCGGGTTTGATGAACATCGTCTCGATGATCCGGCACAGAGATAAGGCTCCGACGAATGCATTGGTTGCACAGGCCGTGAAAACTTGCGCTGATCGGGGATTCTCTTACCTTGTTTATTCGAAATTTACATATGGAAAGAAACGCCAAAGCAGTCTCACCGAATTTAAAGAGCGCAATGGGTTCCAACAGATCGACGTGCCACGCTACTTTGTGCCTTTGACGGGCGTTGGCCAACTAGCGCTCGGTATGGGCTTGCATAAAAAATTCACCGAGCGCCTTCCTGAGCCGTTGCTCGCAAAACTCCGGGAACTCCGTACCGCTTGGTATAGCCGTAAGTCACAATCGGTTACTGAAGCGTCCTAGGAGACAGGGGAAATGCCGGGGATTGCTGGCATCATCACAAGAATGCCGCGCGACTGGGCGGAGCCGCGGCTACGCCAAATGGTTGAGACCCTTCGACATGAGACTTTTTATACTGTTGGAGCGTCAATTGATGAGCCATCTGGGGCATATCTGGGATGGGCCGCGCGGGCGAAATCATTTTCCGACGGTATGCCGCTCTGCAATGAGGGTGGCGATGTATCCCTGATTTTTTCAGGCGAGGATTTTCCGGAGCCGGGCACTACTCACCGTCTCAAAGAAAGAGGGCATCGCCTTACGGCAAGCAGCGCTTCGTATCTCGTTCACCTCTACGAAGAAGACCCCACATTCCTGGCACATTTGAATGGAAGGTTTCATGGGGTTCTCACGGATCGCAGCCGCGGAACGGTAACGCTTTTCAATGATCGGTACGGTCTACATCGCATTTATTATCACCAATCAAAAGATGCATTTTATTTCGCAGCGGAGGCAAAAGCTATTCTCGCGGTCTGCCCAGAGCTGCGCAGAACCGATCCTCGAGGTCTGGGAGAGCTGATTGCCTGCGGGTGTGTGATGGAGGACCGGACGGTTTTTACCGGGATCCATGCACTTCCCCCTGCATCAGAGTGGGTTTTCCGAAATGGCCAGGTCGAGCGTAAGGGTTTCTATTTCGATCAGCTCGATTGGGAGAATCAATCTCCGCTCGAGCCTGAAAAGTTCTACGAGCAGCTGAAAGAGACGTTTTCGCGAAACCTCCCTCGATACTTCGACAGCCAAGAAAAGATTGGCATGTCGCTGACTGGGGGGCTCGACACGCGGATGGTGATGGCATGGGACAAATCGCCGGAAGGAGCCCTGCCGTGCTATTCGTTCGGAAGTTCATACCGCGAGTGCCAGGACGTCGCCATCGCCCGTCGAGTAGCTGAGCTTTGCAGACAGCCCTACAAGGTGATCCCTGCCGGGCGGGATTTTCTTTCGCAGTTTGCACGGTACGCCGAACGCACGGTGTATCTGAGCGATGGCTGCGCTGACGTGAACCGGGCTTCCGATCTATATCTCAATGAGCGCGCCCGGGAAATCGCGCCGTTGCGGATGACAGGAAACTACGGCAGCGAGGTTCTTCGCCGGACGAAACCAATTCGGCCTAACGCGCCCGACCCGGCTTTCAAACCAGTTGATCCCAGACCCGGATTATTCAGCCCAGAACTGATTTCACAGATCGGCGCCGCGAGGCAAACCTACGCCCGCGCACTCGAGACGAATGCCGCCACGTTCGCAGTCTTCCGCCAGGCTCCTTGGCATCATTACGGACTTTCAACTCTGGAACAAACGCAGATAGGTGTTCGCACTCCCTTTCTGGACAACGACCTGGTTGCGTTGGTGTTCCGCGGCCCACAATCAGCCCTGATGAGTAGCGACGCGTGCCTTCGGCTAATTACCGACGGGAATGCCGGTCTGCGAACTATTCGGAGTGATCGCGGTCTGGCCGGTGATCACAGCAAGATGATTGCGGCGATCACCCGCGGCTATCTGGAGTTCACCTTCAAAGCGGAATACGCCTACGACTATGGAATGCCCCAAAAGGTGGCTCGGATCGATCACTTTTTCTCAGCGCTGCATTTAGAGCGATTGTTTCTCGGCCGGCATAAATTCGCCCACTACCGCGTCTGGTATCGCGATGCGCTTTCAAATTATGTCCGGGAGATGCTACTCGACTCGAGAAGCTTGTCGCGGTCGTATATCGAGAGACGGAGTGTGGAGACAATTGTGGAAGGACATTTGAAGGGAAATCGGAACTACACGACCGAGATTCATAAACTGCTGACATTGGAGCTTCTCCACCGGCTCTTTCTGGACTCGAACTGAGCCCGCTGTCGATTCCTGTCTTCCATCGCTGACGATTTGCTCGTCGTGCAAGGGCAGACTGAGATCACGAGGCTAGCGGTTCTCAAAAAACTCACTCAATGAATCAAACATCTAGCAAGTCCAAGCGAATTCCGGCGCTCGACTTCACGAAAGGAGCGTTGGTCCTAATCATGGTCCTGTATCACTGGATCAACTATTTCTGGGGATCGCAGGACAATCGATATTTGAGGTTTCTCACGCCGTCATTTATTTTTATCAGTGGGTTCATAATTTCAAACATCTATCTTTCCAAGTACAGTATCTCGGACCCGCAACTTCCAAAACGTCTTGTCGAACGTGGATTGAAAATTCTAGGTGTATTTATCGTGTTGAACCTGGCAAGGAATTTGTTTGCTCCCGGCCGTTCTCCGCAGCACGAATCGGCAGTTCTCTTGCCAATCGGACGCCTGGTGGACATTTACATAACTGGAAGTGGTGGAGGCAACGGTCAAGCGAAAGTAATAGCGTTCTTCATCTTGCTGCCGATTAGCTATCTGCTTTTGCTTTCGGCTTTACTCGTCATTGTCTCCAGGTTATATAAGTATACGATGCACGTCGCGGGCGCCCTGGCACTGATTTGCGTCGCCTTCTGTTATGCAAGAGGGTTCGATGTCCCTAATCTGGAGCTCTTGGCGATCGGGCTTCTCGGAGTGCTTGCCGGATATCTTCCGATCGAAAAGGTAAATTCGGCCGTAAGCCACCCCTATTTACTTGCAGTTGCGTACGCTCTGTATTTGGGTGCGATATCAATTTGGAACGTGCCGTTCCCACTGCAAGTCGTGGGAGTGTACCTTAGTCTTATGATCCTTTATCTCCTGGGTCAAAAAAGTGGTGAGCCAGGCAGAATCAGGGCATGGGTCGTTCTCTTGGGAAAGTATTCGCTGTTCGGATACATCGTACAGATTGCGATCCTTCAGGTGCTTCACGCGGGGATGAAGCGTATCGAATCTCAAGCAGTGGTGCTCGGACTCTCTTTTGTCCTTGCCTTTGCGCTGACGGTCGTGAGCGTCGAAATTCTGGATCGCATGAGAGCGTATTTCAAGCCAATCGATCGAGCGTATAGAGCCGTATTCGCGTAGGTGGCGCGAGGTCATCACGAGATTTACATGCTTGCCTGTGAATTTAAGATGCCCAAGATTGGACGCGCGCGTGAATATCCGCGGATGGCGCTATTTTCAACGCTTAAAGTCAGCTTGTACAAGATGATTCACATCTCCAAATCTCACGCGACACACGAATGACTCGTCTCATTGCCATTGCCGTTTGCGTTGGCGGCACGTGGCTGCTGTTTTGGCTGAATCGGGATAAAAACGTCCGTGTCTCAAAGGCGCTATGGATTCCCACGATTTGGATGTTTCTGGGTGCGACGCGCAATCTTTCGGAATGGTTTCACCTCTCATCGAGTAGCACAGAGGGGAGATATCTCGAAGGAAATCCCATCGATCAGATTGCGATTTCGGCGCTGCTCGCACTCGGTTTGGCCGTCCTCTTCACGAGGGGACGCCGGGTTCGGATGATCCTTCAATCGAATATTCCAATCGTTCTCTTTTTTGTGTATTGCGGAATCAGCGTTCTGTGGTCAGACTTCCCGGATGTCGCATTTAAGAGGTGGCTCCGAGCATCCGGCGACGTAGTGGTGGTTCTAATCGTGCTTTCTGATCCGAACTGGCTTGCGGCAGTGAGACGACTTTTTGCCCGCGTTGGATTTGTGGCGATGTCCGTTTCTATTCTGTTTATCAGATACCTCCCGGAACTCGGGCGTGCGTACAATCGCGGTGGCGGCACTACCTGGACCGGCGTTGCGACCGGCAAGAATGGCCTTGGGATGCTCTGCCTTGTCTTTGGGCTCGCTTCTTTATCTCGTTTCCTCCAGATATACAGGCACGAAGGAGAAGTGCGCGAGACCGGGCCGTTGATTGCGCAAGGTTTTGTTTTTGCAATGTCGGTGTACTTGCTTCTTGCGGCCCATTCTGCGACGTCATTTGGTTGTTTTTTCCTGGCGGGTGGCCCGATGG
>JBARFX010000047.1:0-29572 GCA_049797655.1 Candidatus Acidiferrales bacterium
GATCGCGCGGTGCGCGATTTGCATGGCGTGGCCGGTGCCGCGCTGCGGCTGCTGCACCACCACTTGTGCGCCGAACCTTTCGGCGACAGCGGCGACGTCGTCCGCCTGATGCCCGACGACAACGAGAAGCTGCGCGGGTTTGAGCGGCAGGCAGGCGCGGATGACGTGCTCGATCAACGTCCGTCCGCCGGCGCGATGCAGCACTTTCGCGAGATCGGATCGCATCCGAGTGCCCTTGCCGGCGGCAAGAATAATGATGGAGGCGTCAGCGTTGGCGGCCATACTCATTTCATTGTCGCGTGCGATGGGTGCTTTGGCAATGCCGAAGCCGCACTGCGCCGCCGTTGTGCCAAACACGCGATTGACATTTGGGGATGGAAGCGATAACCACTGGGCTACTTTCACGCCCCAGTGGGGAGGCGACCCATGTTTTGCAGCCAGTGCGGAATGACGAACGCGGATGGCGCGCAATTTTGCAGCAAGTGCGGGACGGCGCTGGGCCGTGCGGCGGGAGCGCCTGGAGTTCCGGGGATCGCCCAGACTCCTGGGGGCGGCCCGGCGCGCAGAAGCGGGATGGCTCTGGCAAGCCTGATATTCGGAATTTTCTTTTTCATTTTTCCGGCTTCGATCGCCGCGATCGTTCTCGGCCATCTGTCGCTGTCAGAAATCCGAAAATCAGCCGGGCGGCTCACCGGTCACGGAATGGCGATGGCGGGACTGATACTCGGATACCTCGGCGTCGCGTTCATTCCGATAATCCTGATCGTGGCGGCGATTGCGATACCGAATTTGTTGCGCGCGAAGACAGCCGCGAATGAAGCGAGCGCGGTCGGCTCCCTGCGAACGATCGTTACCGCAGATGTGACGTATAGCTCGGAATTCGGCAATGGTTTCGCGACGAGCCTCGAACAGCTCGATGGCTCCGGAAGCGGCGCGGGGACTTGCGAACACGCAGGTTTGGTAGATTCCACTTTGGCGAGTGGCCAGCGGCACGGCTACATTTTTACTTACAGCGCAAGACCGTCTTCCGATCCGCCTGCCAAGGGGTGCGCGGAACCGGGCGCAAGCGGATTCACCGTGAATGCGGATCCGGTGACTCGCGGAACCACCGGCATGCGAAGCTTCTACACGGATGAAACGGGTGTGATTCGCGTGGAGCGTTCGGGCCCTGCTACAGCGGATAGCGAAACGTTGCAGTAGAGGCTGCCTTACGCATTTTCCGCAGTACGGGCGCGCCACGTCGAACATCCAGGACGACTCTGCGGGACCGTTCCCTGGCTACTCCCTGGCTCGCTGCTTCAAGCAAAATTCGAAGCAAATCAGGACGACGCAGGAACGCCGAGCGGAACGGACGCGTGCGCGGATTCGTTGCCTGCTCCAGAATGGCCGTTGGTGGTTTCAGTCCAGAGCGAGCGGTCTGCGAGCAGGCGCGTGACGAGTTGCGTGTGCGAAGCGTGTCCTGCCTTGTGCGCGACGATGCGAGCCAGCAATGGGCGGCCGACGAGCGCGAGATCGCCGATCAGATCGAGCGCTTTGTGGCGCCCGAATTCGTCCGGGAAGCGCAGCGGGCCGTTCATCACGCCGTTGTCATCCATGACGATCGCATTTTCGAGTGAACCGCCGCGGATCAAGCCCATCGCTTGCAGTCCCGCGAAATCTTTTGTGAAGCCGAACGTACGCGCGGGCGCGAGTTCGCGACTGAAGGATTCGCGATTTACGGCCAGCTCAATCTGCTGCGCGCCGCATGCGGAATGATGGTAATCCACGAAACAGTGCACGCGGAACTCGTTGGCCGGGTAAATCCCCAGCCGTTTGTCGCCATCCACAAATTCCAACGGCTTCAGCACGCGAATATAGCGGCGATGGCGGCGGAGCTGGCGCGTGCCCGCCTGTGCGAGCAGGTCAATGAACGGCTTCGCGGAGCCGTCGAGAATCGGAAGCTCGAGCGCGTCGATTTCCACGTACACGTTATCAACGCCGCAGGAATAAAGCGCGGCAAGCACATGCTCGGTGGTCGAGAGCAGCACGCCTTGCTTCATCAAGCTCGTGGCGTAACTCACCCGCGCGACGTTGCGGACGTGCGCCTCGATTTCGAAATTATCGAGATCTACGCGCCGGAAAACGATTCCCGTGTCCGCCGGTGCCGGCACAAACCGGATGTGGCTATGAACCGCGGTATGTAGGCCGGTGCCTTCGGTTTCCACCGGTCGCTGAATCGTAAGTTGATAGGGCATTCGCAAGGAAGAGCACCAGCATCTTTGGTGCCGCACAATATCTATTTTAATCCATTATAATCAACAATTTATGAGTACACGGAGAAGTTTTAGATTCTGTTCTGTGGTAATCATACAACAAAAACAGTGCTTGCGATGTGGCGATTCGGAACAGTTCCTGTGACGGCTGGCAGCGCAACAGAACAGGATCTTGAAGGTAGGGTCAGGCCTGAACGTTTAGACTCGGAGCCTGCGGGCCGGAGGAGCCGGGGTTGGCAGGCGGCGTTTGGAGGAGATCGGTAGCCTGGAAAGCGAGTTGAAGTTCCTGGAATTGAGCCGCTGGGTTGCCGGCGGCGGTCGTTTGCTGCGTTGAGGGCGATGGCACGGTGCTCGCTTCCAAGCTGGTCTCGAATCCGGACCCAGCCGGTGAACTGGAGTTTGGAGACAGAGTAGGAACTTGTGATTGTGACAGAGCTTGAGATTGTGCCGGAGCAGCCGCTTGAAGTTGAGTTGCGGCCTGGGCCGGACTCGAGAGATTGTTCGCGCCGAGCGATCTGGCTTGCGGATCAATTACGCCGAGCGCGTGAACCAGATTTAGAAGCGCCGGGGGATCGTTCGCGGACTTCAGCAGCGCGAGCCGATTGTCGAGACTGATGCTCTGCGGACTGATGCCCAGCCGCTGAAGCGTCTGATTCAGCTGTACCAACTGTTCCTGCTCGCTCAAGGTTGTCCGCGTGGGAATTATCGTTGTGCTCGCCGGTTGTCTCGGTGCGTTATTCGCGAGATGCGGCGGGAACGCTTGTACGGCGGGCTGCTCGGCCGGTCGGAATTGAACGAAGTTGGGAGCGTCTACCGGTGGCGGGGGAGGAAATACGGCCGATAACGTGACGATGTCAGGCTCGAAGACGGTTGATTTACGGGCCGCGCCGGAGGGCAATTTCGCAGCGTCCTGCGGCGACACCTGATTCGAAGCGCTCTGATTGTCGGAAATTAGCGGAAATCTGATAGCGCCCATATCTATTAACGACCCACAGCTTTAAATAGCCGTGACCAACCACGCGACCGAATCGTTCAGCGAACTCTGAGCCTCCGCGACGACTCACTCAGCCTCAGAGGATCGCCCCTGTTCCAAATCGGGCTAGTTGAGCGCTCTTCGGACTTTGGCTTACTTGCTATATCGGCAACGATGCGCGGAACTTGAGACGCTCTCAACGCTCGTTTGCTCCCATCACCCATGCGATTCGCACTGCCGCAGCTTTGCAGATGAGCGCGACCCGATAGCAGCACGGTTGTGCAGACGCCGCTGGGCGCGTAAAATGTGTGATTCGAGACCACGCGAATGGCTTCGCCTTTCAACATCATTTCGAACTCAGCCGGCAGCGCCGGACCGCCACCCGCGGCGCATCCGCGGCCGTCGTGGCTGCGCGTGAAATTTTTCGGCGGCCCGAACTACCAGGAACTGAAGCGCATCATGCGCACGCTCGACCTGCACACGGTCTGCGAGAGCGCGCGCTGCCCGAACATGGGCGAGTGCTGGGAGCATCGCACCGCCACGTTTATGATCCTTGGCAATATCTGCACTCGGGCGTGCGGCTTCTGCGCGGTGCCGAGCGGCAAACCCCTGGGGCCGCCGAAGGAAGATGAGCCAGAGCGCGTGGCAGAGGCTGTCGAGCGAATGGGGCTGCGTTACGCCGTGGTGACGTCTGTAAATCGCGACGACCAGCCCGATGGCGGTGCGGCAATCTTCGCGCGCACGATCACCCGCATTCGCGAGCGCGTTCCCGGATGCAAAGTGGAAGTGCTGATCCCGGATTTTCGCGGCGACTGGTCGGCGCTCGAAACCGTGATGGCGGCTCGTCCCGACGTCCTGAATCACAACATGGAAACCGTGCCGCGGCTTTACCGCAACGTCCGTAAAGGCGCGGTGTACGAGCGCTCGCTCGAATTGCTGCGGCGCGCGGGCGAAATGGTGCCGGGCCTGCCTACGAAAACCGGAATGATGCTGGGCCTGGGCGAAACGCGCGAGGAAGTGTTGAGCGCGATGGAAGATATCGCCGCGCAGGGCACGCACATCCTCACTCTGGGGCAATACTTGCAACCCACGCCGGAACATCTTCCGATCGAGCGGTTTGTCCACCCGGACGAATTCGCGGATTTCAAACGCCTCGGCGAGCCCATGGGATTCAAGCACGTGGAAGCGGGCCCGCTGGTGCGCTCGTCCTACCACGCCTTCGAGCAGGAAGAATCCGCGCGCGCTTGAAGGCTGACTGTTGCGTGAAATATCCGCTGAGATCCTTCGCTGCGCTCAGGATGACAACACGCACGTAATTTGAGCACACGCTTTGGGCTCACGGTTTGAGTGGTACAGGCACTCTTGCCTGTGCTCCGACGAGCAACCTGCTTCAATTCAACTGCAAACCACTGCCGGATCGATACTTCAAATCCGCGAGCTGTCCTCAGTAAATCCACTCAACCACGTATAATCTTCCGCGATGAATCCCTGGCGTGGCCTGAAAGATTTGCCCCGGGAGGTGTGGCTGCTCTCAGCCGCAACGCTCGTGAACCGCGCCGGGACGATGGCGCTGCCCTTCCTCGTTCTCTACCTCACGCGCACGCTGGGAATCACGCCTGCCCACGCCGCGCTTTCGCTCACCGTCTACGGAATCGCCGCGCTGATCACGATGCCGGTGGCAGGACGGCTCACGGATATTGTCGGGCCGGTCGCGGTGATCAAGGCGTCGCTGTTTCTTTCCGGCGTGCTGCTATTTCTTTTTCCGCTGGCGCACAGCTTCCCGACTATCCTCGCAATCACATTTTTCTTCGCGATCTTGAACGAATCGGTGCGCCCGCCCAGCCTCTCGATGATTTCCGATCTCGTCCGGCCGGAGCAGCGAAAAGCCGCGTTCGCGCTCAGTCGTCTCTCGGTGAATTTGGGAATGAGTGTGGGGCCCGCGATTGGAGGCGTGCTGGCGCTATTCTCGTTTCGCTGGCTGTTTTTCGTTGACGGCGCCACCTCGATTCTCGCCGGAATCGTCATCGCAATGGCCCACTGGGATGCGGCGCTGCTGAAACCGTCGCACGATCCGGACTGGGACGAGCCGGAAGAACTGGGCCGGGAGATCGAAGCAGATTCAGTGAAACCGCTCGCAGCGGCGCATCCCGCGGCAGACTTGCGCGCATTCCGCAACCGCCGCATGCTCTATTTCCTCGCGGCGTTGATTCCGGTGCAGATTGTTTTCTTCCAGCTCACTTCGACGCTCCCGCTCTTTCTCGTCCACAATTTGCGCCTGCCGGAATCGCTCTACGGAACCGTGTTCACGCTGAACACGCTGCTGATCGTCGCGATCGAAGTGCCGCTCAATTCGGCGATGGCGCGCTGGCCGCATCGCCGCACTCTCACGCTGGGCGCGTTTCTCTACGCCATCGGTTTCGGCTCGTTCGCGTTCGTCACAAGGCCCGAGCAGATTTTTGCGGCGGTAGTGGTGTGGACGTTCGGCGAAATGATTCTGCTGCCGGGAAGCTCCGCATATGCCGCCGAAATCGCGCCGCCCGGTCGCCGCGGCGAGTACATGGGGCTGTACACCATGTCGTTCAGTATTGCGTTTTCACTCGGGCCGTTACTCGGCGCGACTATTCTGCAGCGGTGGGGGCCGCACAGTCTGTGGGGCGCGGCGTTCGTCTCTGGCTGCGTTTCCACGCTCATGATGAGCCGGATCGGACGGCGTTTCGTGTTGCGAACGAATTAATTGTTTCCGGTTTGTTGTGCGCCCGGCTTCGGATCCGGAATTCGTGCGGGCGCAACGTTCGCGTATACCTTAAACACGATAGGCGAGCTCGAAATCGCATTCGTCAGTTCGGACCGCTGCAGAGCCTGCATCGACCCCTCCAGGTCCACCGCGAATCCGGCATGCCCATGCGCCTGGCTGGGACCGAGGCGGAGAAATCTGCGTATCCCTGGTTTGAACTCCAGTCCCCCGTTGTCGCTTCGAGACCGGAAAAGCTGCGAACGCTCGAATTCGTCTATCTGCGTCTTACTTGCCCCCAACTTGTAGTAAACGACCAGGCTCGCGGGAACTTCGGGACCGAATTGATGCATCTCCGCATTTCGCCAATGATTGAGCCCGGCCATTTCAGATCCTTTGATCCCAAGAAAAAACGCGCAGGGGATGAACACCACCGCAGCGGTGAGCACGAAGCCGATGAATCGCGTACGGGGAATCATGATGAGGATGGGAGCGATGAAGATTACCAGCAGCGTCGAAGTCCACATTCCCAGTACGGAATACACTGCGAGATAGCCGGATGGAACCGTATTGTATTTGTGAACCAGGATCCCTACCAGCACGAGCGCTGACAGAAGAACCACCCCAATGATTGCAGCTCTTCCGGGAGTACGGCTCTCCATACGTCCCTATTCAAGCATCACTGGCGGATGGATTCCAGAAAGGAATTTGCAAGTGTGCGGACGTGCGCGGCGCAAGGGTTCTTGCAACTCGGCCCCGAGCAGCCGGAGCAACACGATGTCGCGCTGGAGGGCGCCGGAAGATTCAGCACGGCGTTGAAATACTCGGCGGCCTTCGCTTTGCGGCCGAGCTCGACATTCAAATTGCCGATGAGCAGCAGAAAAATCGGATTTTGCGGGTATCGTGTTGCGAGCGGTTCCGCCACCGTCAGCGCTTCCTGGTACTGCTGCTCGTACGTTCGCAGGTTACGCGCGAGATAAAATCGCGCGTCAACGGCCAGCAGCACGCCGTGTTCGGCGGCGACGCGAATCTGCCGTTCCCCTTCCTGTTTGTTACCGCCGGGAATACCCATGAAAAAGCGCAGAAATTTCACAATGGGGGAAAGCGTATCGACGTAGTAGTTGTAAAAACCGATTCCCGCCTCGGCATCCGCATTGTTCGGGTCGAGCTCGAGCGCGTGCAGAAATTCGGTGCGAGCGGCGACGCCGTTGTGCGCTGCGACCCGGTTCTCGTTGCGCAATCCGTAGAGGCGGGTTTTGAGCGCGTAGCCGATTGCGGCGTAGAGATGATTTTGCGAAGTGTCGTTCCGCGCGATCTGCGCCTCCGCGAGCTGGATTACGTGGTCTGCCAGCGCGAAATAGGATTCATCTTCCGGCCTCTTGCCGCGCTTCTGCGAATCCACCATTCCCCATTTGATTTCCGCCGCGTCGCAGTACATCTTCCACCAGCGCGCTTCTGCTTCGATCGTGAACGGAAGCGGATCGTCGGGATGCGCGGCTTCATAGGTGTGAAGCAATGCGATTGCGCCGTCGGGATCGCCGCCGTACATTTTTTCGATGGCCTGCGCGGCTTCGGGAGCAATTTGCGCGCCGCCCGCACGCGCCGTGGTAGCTGCGAAAGCGACGCTCAGGCCGATGCCGAGTGCGGCGAGAGCCGGCAGCAACCGCCGCGCAGCAACGGACGGAATCTGCAAAGTTTGGCGGCGCGCGATTTTCATTTCACCCTTTTCACCCAGCCCAGCAGCCACGCCGCCGTAACGTACATTGCAAAACACTCGAGCGCAAACGGCAGAAAACCGAGATAGCCGGGCGCGGGCATCTCGAAAATCTTCATGTTCTGATACATCGGAAAAATGTAGTGCCATTTCGCCATCGCCCAGTAATTCCAAAATTCCCAAAGCCAGCCGCAAATAAATCCTGCCGCAAGAAAACCGTAGAAACGCCGCCAAAACCCTTCGGAAAGGTCGCCCAGAAACGACGGCAGTCCAAGCCGGTGGTTGATCGGGTCAAGCAACAGCAGGAATCCTACCCACACGAGCGCGAAAAGGTGCGCGGCCATCGCTCGCGGCGCTACGAGGGGAGCGATCAAGCACGCCGTCCCGCAGATCAGCGCCGCATTCTCGGCGGCCCGCGAAATTTTCCACGGCGCTCCGGGCAGCGGCGGCAGTAGCGCCTGCACGAGGTCGGAAGTCTCGAAAATTGCGGGTGTAATCGTCGCGAACGACCAGCCGTAACCGAGCATCGCCGCGGCCCGCGACATCGGGACGCCGGTGTACATCCAGTTTTCGAGACGCAGATTGTACGCCTCGAAAATCAGCCACAGCGGAATTGAAACGAGCGCCATGCGCGCCAGCGTCAGCGGTGCGTCGTTCAGGCGCGAACGGCCGGTGATGGCAAACGTGGCTGCGTCGGCGATCAAAATGTACGCGCTCCAGGCGATCGGCGTGAAATACGTGGCCACGGGCTCGGCGCGCTGGAACAGCAGCCATTCGGCGCCGGCCAGCGCGACGAAACCAAGCCAGCCATGCGCGGGAAAGCGCCGGCGTCGCCGCCGCAAGCGGAAATAACCAAGAAAAAGAATCGCGACGATAGCCGCTGTGACACCGAGACCAAGTCCAACCATCCGCCACATGGTAACGCAGTCCAGTAGCACAGGCACTCATGCCTGTGCCACAACCAACACGCAGCACCCCTCGCGCCACACCAGCACCCACCACGATGCGGTTCTTTGCCGTCGCCGCGTCCGATCGATCTTATGTAAGCCCGCGCACGCATGTCGCACTTCCCCACTCCACGTGGTAACGCAGTCCAGTAGCACAGGCACTCATGCCTGTGCCACAACCAACACGCAGCACCCTCGCGCCACACCAGCACCCACCACAATACGGTTCTTTGCCGTCACCGCGTCCGATCGATCTTATGTAAGCCCCGCGCACGCATGTCGCACTTCGCCACCAGCCCGGGTAGCCACGACGAGCGCCTCACCTCGTCGTGGGCTTTTACGTCTGCCCAGCCTCTCTTTCTTGCTATTCTTTCGTTTCTTTTGCAGCACTGCATATAAATGCCCGAGCCCGAAAAACTCGAACGCGGCCTTGGCCTGCTGGAAGCCACGTCGCTCAACATGACGTTCATGATCGGCATCGGGCCGTTCGTCGTGATTCCGTTCATCATTCGCGCGATGAACGGGCCGCAATGCATCCTCGCGTGGGTGGTCGGCGCGGCGCTGGCTCTGCTCGATGGATGCGTGTGGGCGGAACTGGGCGCGGCGATGCCTCAAGCCGGCGGCAGCTACGTTTTTCTGCGCGAAGCGTACGGAGCGAACCGATTCGGCCGGCTGATGTCGTTTCTTTTCATCTGGCAGACGCTTTTTCAGGCGCCGCTCAGCATTTCGTCCGGCGCGCTTGGTTTCGCGGATTATTCGCTTTACCTCACGTCGAAAATCGCGAGTGTAAACGCGTGGCTGGGCGCGCATCCGCGCCAGTTTCTCTCGGCGCTCGCGAATTACCACCGAGCGGTTGCGATTCTTTTGATCGTGATCGCCGTCGTTCTGCTCTACCGCCGCATCACCACGATCGGAAAAATTTCCACGATCCTCTGGATCATCGCGGCCGCGACGATTGGGTGGCTGATCTACGGAGGCGCGACCCACTTCAACAAGAGCCTCGTCTTCACCTATCCCGCCGGCGCCTGGAGCTTTTCCTGGATTTTTTTCGCCGGCCTTGGCCATGCGTCCGTGCAAGCGATCTACAGCTATCTCGGCTACTACAACGTCTGCAACCTCGGCGGTGAAATGAAAAATCCGGAGCGCAATATTCCGCGCGCGATTTTTCTTTCGATTTTCGGGATCGCCGCGCTCTATTTTGCGATGCAAACGTGCATTCTGGCGGTCATCCCCTGGCAGGAAGCGCAGAATTCTCCCTACGTCGTCAGCCTCTTCGTCGAGCGCACGTTCGGGCCGAACTGGGCGTCTGTCGCGACCGCGCTGATTCTCGTCACCGCCTTCGGTTCCGTGTTCTCCGCCACGCTCGGCTACTCGCGGGTGCCGTATGCGGCAGCGCTCGATGGAAATTTCTTTTCGGTCTTCGGGCGCGTCCATCCCACCAAGCATTTCCCGCACATTGCGCTGATCGCGCTCGGGCTCACGTCCATTGTCGTCTGTATCTTTTTGGGATTGTTTTCCGTCATACGCTCCATCCTGGCCATGCGTTGCCTCATCCAATTTGTGGGCCAGGCTGTCGGTCTGATGATGCTGCGCCGGCGGTGGAAGGCGGAGCGATGGCCGTTTCGCATGTGGCTGTATCCGGTGCCGGTGGTGGTTTCAATCGCAGGCTGGATTGCGATTTTTATTTCCACGGGACGCCGCCCGATGCTGGCTTCGCTCGTCGCGATGGCGGCGGGAATTCTTGTTTACATAGGACGCGCGCGCTTCTTGCGCCAGTGGCCATTCGAGGAGGCTGTCTGATGCATCTCGGCGTCAAAATTTTCCCAGTAGGGGCGGGTCTCAGACCCGCCCGCTGCCAGCGTGCCACGTCCGAAATTTCGGCAGTAGGGGCACGGCATGTCGCAGATCCGCCGTGGCGGACCGTGCCCGCTCGATCCACGGCACACCGCAGCCTCTTCAGCCGAGCATCGTCCTTGCTTTTGCTGGCCGCCACGCCGATCGCGATTGTGCTCGTCGCGCCATCTCTCGTTCCTCCTCGCCAAACAATCGCTTCCGCCCAATCCCTCCCCGAAACCGTCGAAGCCATCGACCGCGCCCGCGTTTCCACCCGCGTCCTCTACATCACCGCGCATCCCGACGACGAATGGGCCAGCATGCTCACCTATCTTTCGCGTGGCCTGAATGCCGACGTCGGCCTCCTCACCATCACGCGCGGCCAGGGCGGCCAGAATGCAATTGGTCCCGAACAAGGCAGCGAGTTGGGCGTAATCCGCACCGAAGAACTACTCGCCGCCGGAAACCACTACGGCGTGCGCCAATTTTTCACGCGCGCCATGGATACAGGCTTCTTAAAGACGCCCGAGCAAGCCATGAAAATATGGGACGGCCTCGCGCTCGAAGACATGGTCCGCACGATTCGCACCTTCCGCCCACAGGTCGTCATCAACGGCTGGGGCGGCGTGCATGGCGGGCACGGCCACCATCAAGCGAGTGGGATGTTGACGCCGCAAGCAGTGGCAGCCGCAGCCGATCCGAAAATGTTTCCCGGGCAATTGAAAGAGGGGCTCACCGTGTGGAAGGTCGAGCTCGATCTGCGCCCCGCGCGCGACAGCAACATCGCCGGGGCCGTGCCGCTGGCGATCAACGACGTCTCGCCGCTCTGGGGCAAGAGTTACGTGGATATGGGAATGGAAGGCCACGCGCAGCACCGTTCCCAGGGCACGCCCTCATTTTTCGGCAATCCGTTTTTTCGCCGGCCGGTGTATCTCGTGCGCGAAAACGAAAAAGGCGATCCGGCGGGTGGCTTCGACGTGAAATTGCTAGCCGAGCCGCTTGTCGCGATCGGTGAGCGCTTCCCGGAGTATCGCGACGCGCTCGCACACGCGCTGGGCACGGCGAGCGTGAATCTCGAAGCGGCGCGCAACGCCGTGCTCGGGCTTCATCGCCCGACGGCGGCCACTTGCCTCGCCGGAGCCGGAAAAACGATTGAAAACCTACAGGCAGAAATTTCCAGGCAGGCCGCGCAGAAGAGCAATCAGGAAGGCGCGGCAATTCTGTGGGAACTGAGTCGCGTCCGCGAAAAAATCGATGCTGCGCTTGCGGACGACGTCGCGCTCCCGATGGTCGCCGAAGCCGATCGCCACGAACTTGTCGCAGGAGAAAATTTTTCCGTCGAAGCGAGCTTTCTGGGCCAGCCTGCCGTGCCAGTGAAATGGTCGCTCGATACTTCAAGCCTGCTGGTCCCCGGCGGCTGGAACGTGAAGCTCGACGACAATAAAGACGGCCGCACCTATAAATTCAACGTCGAAATTCCCGCCGGCGCATTACCTCCGCAATCGCCGGGCGATATGATTCTCCCTTATCCGCCGCCGCTGGCGCGCATCGCGCCCAAAATTGAATTCGATGGCTATTCCTTCGCCGTGCCTCGAACGGTGGATTCCGTGAAAGCTTCGACCACGGGAATTGAAACGTACACTCTCGAACTCGTGCCCGCCGTCACACTCACTCCGGATCCGCAACAGATTATGGTTCCCGCCGAACGCGCTTCGCGGCCGGTCGAGCTGCTCGCGCGGGTTCGGTATCACGGCACGAAAGCGGCGAAAGTTTCCATCGGCCTCGACGCTCCGAGTGGATGGCACGTTCAACCCATCGCGCCGCTCGATTTTGCGAGCGCGGGAGATCAGCTGATTCGCTTCGCCGTCTCGCCTGCTCCCAACGCCGCGCCTGGCGCTTACCCGCTGCACCCCTACGCTCAGGTGGAAGGAAATTCCGCTTCGCAGAAATTCAGCACCTCGCTCGAGCCGATTCCCACGCTGCCCACGCGCGATTGGAGCGAGCCTGCCGACGCCACCGTCCACGTGATGAGTCTCGTGGTGCCCGCGCATCTGCGCATCGGTTACATCGCCGCCTCGAACGATCCGATTCCGGATTCGCTCCGCCAGATCGGGATTCAGGTGGATATGCTCGATGAGATTACGCTCGCCTTCGAAGATCTCAGCCGCTACGACGCGATCATCGTCGGCATCCGCGCTTACGATCTGCGCCCCGATCTGCTGCGCTCCAATCGCCGCCTGCTCGATTATGTCCGGCAGGGAGGCTCGCTTGTCGTCCAATACCAGCGTGACCCGCAATGGATTTCCGCGATGCCGTACCCCGCGACGATGCCGGACCAGACCTCGCGTGTCACCGACGCGAATTCGCCGGTGCGATTCCTTGCGCCCGCCAATCCTCTGCTGAATTCGCCCAACAAAATTTCGCTCGCCGATTTCGAAGGCTGGGACCAGGAGCGCGGTCTCTATTTCCTCGGCACCTTCGACTCGCACTATCAGCCGGTCCTCGGCCTGAAAGATCCCGGTGAACCGGAAGCCACGGGCGCGCTCATCTTTGCGCGCGACGGCAAAGGCGTTTACATCTACACAGGCCTTTCGTTTTTCCGCGAGCTCCCCGCAGGCGTCCCAGGCGCCTACCGCCTCTTCGTCAACCTGCTAAGCCAGACCCAGCACGCCCCCGCGGCGCCCTAGCCTCTGTAGCGCCGGGCTTCCGCGACTTTTGCGTCCCGACGTTCGGCGTCGGGAAGACCGGCAGGGGTTGACGTGGGGGTCAAAACGGCGCCGAATTTCGATTTCCCGTTCGCCAACCTTGGCGTAACTTCCGCTCCGCCGGCGTCTCGCCGGCTCTGTCCTTTCCCCCACCGTCTTCTCTTTTTCTTCGCATCGAAAAAACTCGCTCAAAAACTCCAAATGCCCCCGCAAAGCTGCTTTTTGGTGCAAACTGCTTGCTGCAGTTGCGACACACTTTTGTTCTCTTTTTCTTCGCTCGACGGATCGCGCGACTCGATGACTGAAACACCCCAAGCCGGCTCTTCTCCGCCCGCCGATTTCACCGAGCCCCTCATGGTGAAAATCCCGAAAGGCTGGTTCCTCATGGGCAGCGACGCCGCCCAACCAGGACAAGACAACGAGCGCCCCGTTCACCGCGTTTGGATCGACGCCTTCGAAATGGCCGCATGCCAGGTCACAGTCGCCGAGTACACAAAATTCATCGCCGCCACGAATCGTCGCAAGCCGCCCCACTGGAACGATCCAAATTTCTCGCATCCCGGGCAGCCCGTCGTCGCGCCATCATGGTTTGACGCCGTTGCGTACTGCGAATGGCTGAGCTCGCAAACGGGTAAACGCTACCGGTTGCCGACCGAAGCGGAATGGGAACGCGCCGCCCGGGGTGGCGCCGAGCAGAAGCTCTACCCCTGGGGCGATGAGCCGCTCGAATCGCTCGCGAACTATGCGTCGCGTTGGAAATCGGCTCCGGAGCGTGTCGGCATGGCCGAGAAAAATACCTACGGCCTCTTCGATATCGGCGCCAACGTGCACGAGTGGTGCTCGGACTGGTTCGACGCCGGCTACTATCGCTCTTCGCCGGAGCGCAATCCGCAGGGCCCAGCCGAAGGAAACCGAAAGGCGTCGCGCGGCGGTTCCTGGCGGCACCAGACGAAAGTCTCGCGCTGCGCCGCCCGCTCAAGTATTCCTCCGGAGTTTCAGTACGCCGACTACGGCTTCCGCGTGGTTCGTGACGCGGTGCGTAACGTAGCCCGCGGCACAGCGCGCTGAACAGGTCCTCCCGTCGCATTCGCGACACACGCCCCGACATCCTCTCGCATCACGCTTTTCCCCTCGTGCTATCCTTCCTGCGGTTCGAGGAGGAAAAGCGAATGACGCAAAATCTTGGGGGATTCGCTTCGGTTCGCCGCGCAGCTGCACTGATCGCAATGCTTCTACTCACTTCCGGCGCCGCATGGGCCCAGAAAAAGCCGAAAAATAAAGCTGCTGATAAGTCGCCAATGCCGACGCTGCCCACGCCCGCCTCCGACGAAATCGATCGCGAGATTAGCGAAATGCTCGGCCAGTTCCAGGTGGGCGATGTGGAAGGGATGCACAAATATTATTCTGACAACTGCGTCTTCGTCAGCGGCGCCTACGCCCCGCCAATCATCGGCTGGCAAAACTACGTCGTGGACTACCGGCGAAGCCTCGCGGCATTTCAGGGCATGCAGCTAATCCGCCGGAATACTGACGTGTTTGTCCACGGGGATATCGCCTGGGCGTCCTATCAGTGGGAATTTCTATCCAACTATCAGAACAAACCGTACTCGGCGCACGGACAGACCACGCTCATTCTGCAAAAGGCCGGCGACAGATGGCTTATCGTACACAATCACACTTCGCAGGTTTGCGACATGGTTCCGGAGCAGCCGCAACAGCAGCAGCAGCCACCGGCGGCGCAAAGCCCGGCCGCATCTGCGCCGGCCCCTGTAAAACCGCAGCAATAACACCGGGCGAAACAAAGATCAGAATCGCTGGTACGCTTCCCAGCCCCAGATCGCGCCCGCCACAACCAGCAGCCCGACGGAAGCGACAATCAGCATCGTGATCGGCCGGCTGAGCTTGTCGATCTTCGCCACGATGGATCGCTGCTCCGCCGCCATCGAATCCCCGGCTGCGTCCAGGAAAATCTGATCGTCTTCCCGCGTCTCGAGTGTGCCGCGGTAGATGAGCAGACAGATCAATATCGCCGTTACCGCGCCCCACGCAATCATCAAAATAATGAGGAAGTCGTGCATCGAACCCATCGCTTACCTCCCGCGCCCGCAGGACGTGAAGCTAAAACCATCTGGATGAGCGGCCCGTGCGGGCCAACTTTCGGGGATTATAGCACCAATACTGCGGGTGGGATGTCTAGGCGGTTCTGCGTTCGTCTGGAAATTGGATGCCCCAGAAATTGCGCGTGGGGAAGAGGATTTCGACGCCCAATTCGTAGCAGCCGTCGTCTTTCGAATCGCTCACGCGAATCACGCGGAATTCTTGCGTTTCCTGCGAAAGCCCGTTCAGCACTTCGATTCGCGAGCCCAGCGCGGGCTGGAACGGAGTTCGCAGCAGCGCGCCCGTGCGGCTGACGGCGATCGCTTCAGCGGGCGTATCGAGCGGCTCGCCATGCAACCCGTTGCTGAACACCTTGATTGGGATGCGGATGAGAACGCGGCTCGCTCGCCGGCGCTCGATCATCGCGCGTGTAGTAGCCATTGGACTGCCCCCCTTGCAGGCCTCACGTTAACTCTAGGAGGCCGAGCGCTGACGGTCAAGCGATCCAGCGCGAATTGTGCTCCGTTGACAAACCTGGGGGCGTGACGGGTCCATTCGCTACAGCGAACAATTTATATTGTTGGCAATACCGCAGCGATATAGACTCGCCCGTTCTCAGAGAGCCGAAGCTCATGCCCACTTCGAAACCGTTCGCTGCCTTACTCACGCTGACCGTCATGTCTGCAGCCGGGCGCTACGTGCTGGCAAGTCATTCCCTCAAGATTCCCGGGACGACCCTCCTTTTAGAAAATGTTCTCTTTGCGTTCATTTTGGCGTGGTGGGTACGCGCCGATCGGAAGGCGCGCCACTTCGACGCTTCCTATGAATTTGAAGCGCTGGTCGTATTCTTCTGGTTTGTGGCGCTGCCCTACTATTTGTTTCGGACTCGACGTTTTAGAGGCGTGCTCATGACCGTCGGATTGTTCGCAATTTTTATAACGCCTCTTTTTGTGGAAGCATTCCCGCGTGTGTGGACAGACACTCACCGATGATAGCCGAGGGGAATTTCAATGAGCCAAGCGATCGAAAATCTGAAGGAGGCGCAAAAGCGGGCCATGGCGATTCGGCCCAAGGTCGGCGGTTTTCCTTATCTGGCCGAGACACTGCGCCGCGCCGGCGTGACTCGCAATTTCTGGCAACTGCCGGCGTGCCAGAGCCTGTACCTCACGAAGTATGGGCCGGTGGTGGAACTCGGCACGCCGCTGGTATCCGGGGCGGCCGAAGTGCCGCCGTTCCATCGAGAGGCGCTGATACGAGCGCTGCGAACCGATCAAGCGGGGGAGAGCACGTTCCCGGAATTCCTGGCGGCCACTTGGCGGGCCGGAGTTGTGCACTACGACGTGGATTTCGCGGCGCGCCGATGCCGGTACTACGGATCGCAAGGCGAGGAGTATGTGGAGGACTATCCCGTGGTGGAGGTGGAGTAGGCCGAGCCGCGAGCTGCGGTTGCGTTGACAAAGCGGGAAGCGCACGGCAATATGAATTGTCTGGGTTTGTTTACCTGCCGCACCAAATGCCCAAGTGGCGGAATTGGCAGACGCGCTAGCTTCAGGAGCTAGTTCTCGCAAGGGAGTGGAGGTTCGAGTCCTCTCTTGGGCACCATTCTTCATTCAGCTTTACCCGCAAGGAGACCCGTATGACGGAGCTTCCAATCACCTATCGCGGAGTGGTGTATCCCTCGCAGTGCGATCAAATGGGCCATATGAACGTCATGTGGTACGTCGGAAAGTTTGACGAAGCTACTTGGCAGCTTCTGGCCGGCCTCGGCTTCATTCCGTCGCGCTTGCAAAAGGAAGGCCGCGGCCTGGTGGCCGTCGAACAGCACATCCAGTACAAACGCGAACTGCGCTCCGGTGACGTCGTCACTGTTCGCTCTGCTGTCCTGGAAGTGAAAGACAAAGTGATTCGCTTCTCGCACGAAATGACAAACGACGAAACCGGAGACGTGGCAGCCACCACGGTTCTCGTTGGCGTCTATTTCGATACCGCCGCTAGAAGAGCAACGCCAATGCCTCCGGACATACTCGAACGCGTCCGGCTCAGAGTTACCCAGCGGCCGGAATCAGAGTAGCCGGTGCTGCGGTTATCCGGGCTGGACACATGCCACCCCAACTTGACGAACGGCTCCGCCGGATTTCTGCGATAGACTTCGCGCTACGATATGCGCCTGGCGCCCCTTTGGAAGTGCCCGAAGTGCGGGCGATTCTTTGCCAACCGCAACCAGTCGCATTTCTGCTCCCGTTACACGCTGCGCCAGCATTTCGCAGGCAAAAGCACAGCCGCGATCGCGCTCTTTCGTGCATTCGCAAAGCTCGTGAAGCTTTGCGGACCAGTCCGCGTCGTGCCGGAGAAGACGCGTATCGCGTTTCAAGTGCGAATGAGTTTCGCTGTGGTGAGTTTCCGGCGGGACTACATCGTCGGCCACGTTGTGCTGGCGCGGCGTCTCGAAAACCCGCGCTTCACGAAGATCGAATATATCTCGCCGCGCAATCACGTCCATTCATTCCGCTTCCACTCACCCAAGGAACTGGACCGCGAAGTGCTCGCCTGGCTCCGCGAAGCCTACCGCGTAGGCCAGCAGCGCCATCTGTCAAAATGAACGCCGGCAATCGTGAACGAAACGCAATTTCGTTCGCCTGCGGTCAATCGCTGTTCAGTGAGGCATCCTTTTCGGTGCGCCGGTGTCTAAGCTAACTGGTAGCTGCTGCCTTTGCCGTTGAGGTGATTCCTATAGCAGGCATCGTCCCTGATCCCGCGAGTTCCCGGTCACAGTCAACGGTGGCGCACTTCGTCCTCGGGCGTTTCGCCGAAGTTTCCTGCCTCCGCTCCGATCTCCGGGAAAATTTGAACGAGTTTTTCAAGGCTCCCTCACGCGGCGCGATTCGCTCGGGCCTGCTCGTCAAATGGGAATCGCGAGGTGCGAATTTCCGCCGCAATTTGCGCGATGCAATCTTGGCCCCGTTATTTGCTCCGGTCGAAACCGGCGCCGACTCGGCTGCAGTCCCTGAAATCTGGTCGAAGCGCACTCTCCTCAAACGCCTCCAGTCTCTCTCGCTTTCCTACCACGTTGTGCTGCTGGCATTTGTCGTCGCGCCTTTCCTTCCGGAGTTGATGGCGCCGTCAACGACACAGGCTAAAAACGGGCCATGGGTGACCACGACGCTTGTCACTCCGTCCGATCTCGTGCCGGCCGCTGCAATCAAGTCTGCGCGCGGCGGTGGTAGCGGCGGCGAACGCAATCCAATCCCCCCGACGCAGGGCCGCGTTCCCGTGTTCCGTCACATTCAATTGGCGCCTCCATCTGCGCGGCCTCCTCAAAATCCCGCGATGTCCGTCCCGCCTACGCTCATCGGTCCAGCGGAGTTGGTTGTGCGTAGCCCGGACATGCCTAACTGGGGCATTCCAGCGTCGCCGTTTACAAACGATTCAAGCGGCCCCGGTCACGGCGGCGGGATTGGCAATCGCACAGGTGGCGGCATCGGCGATGACGGCGATGGACCCGGCCTCGGCCGCGGGAAAAACGGCGGCACCGGCGATGGCGACTACAACGACGGCGCTCGCGTCAGCTCTTATCCCGTATGCGTCTACTGCCCGAACCCGCAATATTCCGCGGAGGCCGTGAAATCGAAATATCAGGGCATCGTCCTGCTCTATGTAACCATCACGGCCGACGGCCGCGTTACCAACATCCGAGTTGTAAAAGGTCTCGGCGCCGGCCTCGACGAAATGGCAGCGGCAACTGTCCGCACTTGGCGCTTCAAGCCAGCCCTCGGTCCTGACCGCCAACCGGCCACGGTGGACGCTCCCATCGAAGTCACGTTCCGCCTTTACTGATTCTTTCGCGCTGAGATCGTTCCGGTTTTGCGCCCCCCCCCGAAAATATTTACGAGAACTACCCCCTTGCGGAGCCTCCTGCACCTTGCTACCGTCATCGCTGACTTATGAATAGAAGCTCTGGAATCGACAGGAGCAGGGGGCTCGCTTCCCGCGGGGTCGCGAATTCGATGTGGCTCAGGAGTCGGGCGAGTTCTTGTCTCTCGCCACTCGCCGATTTATTGCTCCAGCGAGATCGGCCACGGCTGCATTCCAACTTTATAGTCGCAACATTCACTCACTGTGGAAATTGCAGAAATCGCTGAAAACAAACTGGAAAACAAAATTCTAATCGAAACAAAACACGGCGCACGAGAAATTCCGGCCTCGCCGCGAGTCGCCGCTCCTCATCACGCTTCCGCCAACTTCGTGATTCACGCTGCGTTTGCCGCCGCTGGAATTGTCACCGTTCTTCTCGGCCCGATCCTGCCGATTCTGATCAGCCGATGGTCGCTCACCGACGAGCGTGCCGGACTTTTCTTCACCACTCAATTTTGCGGGCAACTCGCGGGCTGCCTTTCGACGGGCTTGCTGATTCCGCTGCGTCGCTATGGTTACCGGCTTACTTTCGCGATTGGCTTCGCGCTCGTCGCGGTGGGCGTCGCCGCTCTCGGCGTGGGGAACGCGCACATGGGCCTCGTGGGAACTGCGATGTACGGCTACGGTCTCGGCCTCGCCCTTACCGGGGGAAATCTGTGGGTCGCGGAAATTTTTCCGGAGCGCCGCGCCACCGCCGTCAGCATCCTCAACGTCACATGGACGATCGGCGCGATTGCGTGCGGGCCGCTCGTGATGCTCGCCGAGCGAAGCCATATCCTCGCAAAATTCCTTGCGGGAGTCGCGCTCTTCATGGCTGTCTGCGCGCTACTGATTGCTGCGTGGCAGATCGAACCGCTTGATCATCCCGCCGGAGCAGGCAGCGACGCGAGCGCCGCCTCCATCCGTGCTGTGCCGCAAAGGCTTGCGAGCCCAGCGGCGTTCGCGTTGAGCGCGCTCTTCTTTTTGTACGTCGGCACCGAAAGCGCGGTGGGTGGATGGGTCGCGACCTATGCGAATCGTGTCGAATCAATTTCCGCGATGATGTCCGCGCTCACTCCGGCGTTTTTCTGGGGCGGGCTGATGACAGGCCGCGCGCTCGCGCCCGTATTTCTTCGCGCCCTCGCCAGAAAAATGCAAGCTGAGAAAATTGTGATGGCGGGCGGGCTGATTCTCGCCGTGATCGCGACCACCAGCCTGCTCTATTCCACTACATATCGCGCAGCACTATCTTGCGCGGCGATTGCGGGCCTCGGTCTTGCCTGCGTCTACCCGATCCTGGTGGGATGGCTGGTTCGAATTTACGGCGCGCACGCCCGCCGGTTCGGCAGCGTCATTTTCGCGACAGGCAGCCTGGGCGGCGCCACCATCCCGTGGCTGGTTGGCGCGGTATCAACGCACACCGGCGCGCTTCGTGCGGGGCTCGTAGTGCCCATCGCAGCGTGCGTCGCGATGTTTCTCGTCAACGGATTTTTCCCAACGCAGTCCGATGCTTAAGCGCCAGTCGTTTTCAGCAACCGTATTGCGTACCGCGCGCCTTTGGGAGTCTCTCCGTGTTTGAAATACACAAACACATCTCCGCGACGCGCAAGCTTTTCGACTTTCGCATCAACTTCCTTCCGGGCTCTAAGCGAATATTTCTCTTTTCGCAGGCGAAGGTAGGAAAAATCCGCGGTCGTGACGTTCGGGGTCTCGAGGTCCTCGCTTTCGGCCAGGCAAAGCGCCGCATTCGCCCTGCAAAGCGCGCCGAACACGTCGTCGTTAAACCAGGATGCGTCTCGAAACTCGAATGCAAAGCGGAAATCACGCGGCAACCCAGCCAGGAAATCCTCCAACAATTTCAGATCGAGCTTCCGGTTGGGCGGCAATTGAAAAAGCACCGGCCCAAGTCTTTCCGCTTCTCGCAGCGGCTCGATAGAAACAAGAAAATCGCGCACTGCACCAGCTGCATTCCGGAGGCGTCGGGAGTGCGTGATTCGGAAATGCGCCTTCACCGCGAACTTGAAATCCGGAGGAGTCGCTTCGATCCACCTACTCAGCAATTGTTCCGACGGCAAGCGGCGAAACGTGTAGTTTGCTTCCACGGAGTTCAGCCGCGAGGAGTAGTGACTCAGGAACTTTGCGGCGCCCAGTCTTGCAGGATAGAATCCCGGCTTCCAACTGGCGTACGCCCATCCCGAAGTACCCGCGTAAACGGTTCCCATACGGTCGCAAGTATCGTGCGACTTATGCTCCAATCGCTGCAGTCGGAATTTCGCCGTTCACGCGCCGCGCGGCGTCGCAGCTTTCTTTGCCGCCGGTGGCCGGGCCGGGCCGGCGCCTGCTCCCGTGCTCTTGATTGCCGCTGCGATTTCTTCGAGGTCTTTGTCCGTGAGCTCGAGCGAAGCGGCTCCGATCCAGCCATCCACCTGCGCCGGAGTTCGTGCGCCCACAATGGCTCCGCTCACGCCGGGCCATGCGAGTGTCCAGGCGATTGCTACCGAAGAAATCGAAGTATCGTGACGTTGCGCGATCGGCTTCAACGCGTCTCGCAATGCGAGATTGCGGCTGAAGTTCGGCTCCTGGAAATGACTCGAGCGACGACGCCGGTCATCCGGCGCAAGATTCGCGATTCGTTCGCGCGAAAAACTGTCCGTCAGCAAGCCGGATTGCATCGGGCTGTAGCAGATCACGCCCGTCTTGTGGCTCGCGCACCACGGAATCTCGCTTGCGCCAACGGCACGATTGATCAACGAGAAAGGCGGCTGCAGCGAATCGACGTGCCGAATCTTTTCGCACCGGTCGAGCAGGTTCACATCAAAATTCGATACGCCGCCCGCACGCACTTTTCCTTCTTCGATGAGCTTCACCATCATGGCCCAGGAATCTTCCACGGGTGTGCCGGTCTCGTCCGGCCAATGAAATTGATACAGATCAATTCGCTCCACTCCCAATCGGCGCAGAGACGCTTCGCACTCCCGGCGGATCGAATCGGGCTTCAGCGTTCGCTGCGGTTCAGCCATCCGGTCCGTCTCGAACGCCATGCCGCACTTTGTGAATATAAAAGGATGCTGCGATTGCGGGAGCTCCCGCAGAAGCCGACCGACAACTTCTTCCGAGTGGCCAAGCCCATAAATTGCGGCCGTATCGATCCAGTTGATTCCCAATTCAACCGCGTGACGCATCGTGGCGACAGACTCGGTATCGTCCTGCGGGCCCCAGCCGTACGCCCAACCTCCTCCCCCAATCGCCCACGAACCGAATCCAACCGTCGTAATTTCAAGTCCGCTCGAACCAAGAGAACGCTTCGGCAATGCCATGACGAATCTCCTTTGCAAATATCAAATCGATGCAGGCTGATCTCAGCACAGGTCACAGCTGATCATGCACCCTTCAGGACCTACCAGGAATCAGATTATTTTGGAGGACAAAAGGTAGCAAGAATTTCGCCATGAAAAAACTATTCGCACTCCTACTCCTGTTGTCGGCTACCTCCGCGGTCTTTGCGCAAACCAGCGCCGTCACCGTCTTCAAGGGCGCTCAGCTGATTGACGGAACGGGCGCATCGCCGATCAAGAAAAGCGTTCTGGTGATCGAAGGTGGCCGGATTACGGCCGCCGGCAAAGAGGGCAAGGTTCACTATCCGAAGGGCGCGCGCGTGATTGAACTCGAGGGGCGAACGATCATGCCCGGAATCATCAATGCCCATGGTCATCTCGGACTCGTCGCCGGCACGCAAAATCGCGCCGACGCTTACACGCGAGAGAACGTCGGGAATGCGCTGCTGCAATACGAACAATACGGCGTTACGTCCATGCTCTCGCTCGGTCTGAATCGCGACGGCGTATACGAATTGCGCGACGAACAGCGCAGCGGAGCGTTTCCAGGCGCCACAATTGTCACCGCGGGCCGCGGATTCGGCGTCCAAAGCGGCGCGCCGTCGCTCGCCTTGGCGCCCGATCAGGTTTACCGGCCAGGCTCGCCGGACGAAGCTCGCGCGCAGGTTCGCGAAATGGCGGCCCACCATCCCGACCTCGTCAAACTCTGGCTCGACGACATGTACGGCAAATATCCAAAGATGGATCCCGCGATTTACAAAGCCGTGATCGATGAATCCCATAAACAGGGGCTCCGCGTCGCGGCGCACATTTTTTATCTTGCCGATGCGAAGTCTCTTATCAATGACGGAGTCGATGTCCTCGCGCATAGCATTCGCGATTTGCCCGTCGATGCCGAATTGATTGCGGCGATGAAATCGCACTCGGTGATCTACGTCCCCACTTTAATGGTGGATGAGTCGGCATTCGTATTTGCGGAAGATCCTGCCGTAATGCACGACCAATTTTTCAAACTGGCCGTGGGCCCGGACCTCCAGCAGCAACTCGAGAGCCGGCAATACCGCGAAAAGGTGGAGAGCGATCCGAATCTTGCGCATGTGAAAGCCGCATTCGCAATGGCGCAGAAAAACTTAAAGACGCTCGAAGACGCCGGTGTCCGCATCGCGTTTGGCACCGATTCGGGGGCGGCGCCCACTCGCATTCCCGGCTGGGCGGAACATCACGAGCTCGAACTGATGGTCCGGGCCGGTCTCACGCCGATACAAGCAATTGTCGCTGCCACGAAAGGAAGCGCAGCGGTGCTCGGAACTTCAGACATCGGAACGCTGGAAGCCGGAAAGCGCGCCGATTTTCTGGTACTTGCCGCCAGCCCGCTCGCCAGTATCAGCAACACCCGGCAAATGCTCTCGATTTGGCATCGCGGAATAGAAATTAAGCCCCGGGCTGGAGCGCCGTCGCTGCTTTCGCAGTGACGGGAGAACTGGCCGTGCGTGCGGATTTGGTTTGCAAACTGGACCCGCCGCCACTGACGGTGCTTGCGCCCTGCTCGCTCCCGGTTAATTGGTTTAGACTCCGCAAAAACTTGAAGCTGCCGTAGACTGATGCGAGATGTTTCGGCCGGGCACATATGCGCGCACGTTCGACGCGCCGACAAGCCTCGAACGGCTGCAGTCCGCCGTGAATTGGCTCCTCGGCCCGGAACCGGTCAACGAGAAGCGTCCCGGCCATTTCTGGGCGCGATGGGTTTTTCTCCGTGCGCTGGGACTGATCTATTTCTCCGCATTTTACTCGTTCCTTTTTCAAATTAAGGGCCTGATCGGCCCGACCGGACTGCTTCCGGCAGCCGATTATCTGCAGGCGGTTACGTCGGCGATTCCGGGCATTCTGCGCTTCTGGTTCGCGCCAACGGTGCTATGGATCAACTCGAGCAATCCCGCACTGACGGCCATTTGCTGGGTTGGGCTGATCGCTTCGTTGTTGCTGCTGGCGAATGTCTGGCCGCGGGGAATGCTTGCAATCTGTTTCGTCTGTTTTCTTTCGTTTGTGTCCGCCGCGCAGGATTTTTCCGGGTATCAATCGGATGGGATGCTCCTTGAGGCAGGATTTATCTCGTTGTTCTTTGCGCCGCCCGGATTCTGGCCGGGGCTTGGCTGGCGCAATTCTGCGTCTCGGGCGAGCCTCTTCCTGTTGCAATGGGAGTGGTTCCGAATTTATTTCGAATCCGGCGCAGCAAAGATACGGAGCGGCGACCCATCGTGGCGAAACTTCACGGCGATGGACAATTACTATCAGAACGGACCGCTGCCGACCTGGATTGGATGGTACGTGCAGCATTTTCCGCACTGGTTCCACGCATTCGCCGTCGGACTGACACTTGCGATCGAGCTCCTGCTGGTGTGGATGTTGTTTCTTCCGCGCCGGCTTCGAATCATCTGCTTTTGTATCGTGACGCCGTTCGAGATCAGCATCATTTTGACGGCGAACTATACGTTCTTGAACTACCTCGTCCTCGTGCTCGGATTTCTGCTGCTCGACGATCGCTTTATCGACTGGATACTGCCGCAGAAAGTCCGCGACATTTTCGGAATCACGAGAAGCGTTCAAGCCGCGAGCAGCGGAAGTTCGACTGCGCCGGAGAAGCTTGAAAACCCGCGCGCGGTGTGGCGTGAACGGCTGCGTCCGATTCGAATGGCGATTGCGGGAGCGCTACTGGGCGTGGTTTTCTACTCGACCACGACGCAACTCGTTTGGATATTCTTGCCGACGCTTCCGCTGCCACTGTCGCCCGTGTCGGCACTCGAACCATTTCGCATTGCGAACCGCTACGGGCTGTTCGCGGTGATGACGCCCGAACGCCTGGAAATTGAGTTCCAAGGTTCGAGCGACGGTAAGACTTGGATTGCGTATCCGTTCCGCTACAAACCGCAGGACGTGAAGAAAGCGCCAGGAATCTATGCGCCGTATCAGCCGCGGTTCGACTGGAATTTATGGTTCGCGTCGCTGGGATCCTGGCGCGATAACCGTTTCGTAGTTTGGACAGAGGAGCGCCTCTTGAAGAGCGATCCCGACGTCTTGCACCTCTTCGCAGGAAATCCGTTCGAAGGTGGTCCGCAACCGATCGCGGTGCGCGCCGTCATCTGGCAATACTGGTTTACGGACTTGAAAACGAAACGCGAAACGGGAGACTGGTGGAGGCGGCAACTGCTTGGCCCCTACGCGCCCGCTCTCGAACGCCAGGCCGACGGTAGGATTGGCGTCGTCGATTTACCGGTCGTGCGGCCGCCGCAGCAATAGCTACTCGCTCGAAAAGCCTTGAAAGCAAGTTTTGCCTGGAGCGCACAAATCCGTTAGCCTGTGCGTGGCGATTTGAACCCACCATGAAACATCCACCCAAATACAAAGGGCCGAAGGATCCGGAGAAAGAACCGAATCCGAACCATGTGACCGAGGAGCAGGTGCTCGCTTATTTCGCGACGCTCACGCGGCCGGAAAGCGTCCGCCAGATCGCGCATGGAATGGAACTCCGTCATCACGGGCGCCGGTTCTTGCCTCGAATCATCCAGCACCTGAAAAGCCGGGGCGATCTCGAGGAAATCCACGGCGGGCAGTACGTATTGGCGGAGACTAAACATTCCGTGCGGGCCGCGGCGAAGCGCGGCAAGTTCGTGCCGTCCGAGAACCGGGAGAACGCGCCGCCCGCAGCGGCCCGGCGCAGCAACGATCCCAATCTGATCGCGGGGCGAATGGTTGCGCACCGCGATGGATATGGATTCGTGGTGCCGGACAAGCCGATTCCGCGCGTCGAGGGCGATCTCTTCATCGGGCGCGATCACATGGCGGACGCGATGCATGGTGATCGCGTGCTGGCGCGAATTGAAAGGCGGCGGGCAGATGGCCGGGCGGAAGGGCGCGTCGTGCAGATTCTCGAGCGCGAGCACCCGACACTCGTCGGACTTTTCCGCTACGGGCCGCACAGCAACGTCGTGCTGCCGTACGACATCCGGATTCAACACGAAGTGACAATCCCACCGGGCGACGAGCTGACTCCGGAATTGCGCGAGAAATTAGGGGCGACGGAAGGAGTTGGCGCAGCGAGCATCCGCCGGATGCGTTTGCCCGAACTCGATGGCGCTGTGGTGAATGTGGAGATCACGCGCTATCCGAAGGGCGGGCTTGCGCCGTCGGGCCGGGTCCTTGAAATACTCGGTCGGCCGGGCGAGATTGGCGTCGACGTTGAGATCATCATCCGCAAGCATCACCTGCCGCACACATTTCCCGACGCTGTGATCACGGACGCCCGAGCCACGCCGCAGCAAGTGTCGCAAGCTGATATGCAGGGGCGGCGCGATTTCCGCAATTTGCCAATCGTCACGATTGACGGCGAGACAGCGCGCGATTTCGACGATGCCGTACATGTGACCGCGCTGCCGAACGGCCATTTCGAACTGCAGGTTCATATCGCGGATGTGGCGCATTACGTGGCGCGTAATTCGGCGCTCGATCGGGAGACGCACCTGCGCGGAACGTCGGTGTATTTTCCCAATCGCGCGGTGCCAATGCTGCCGGAGGAGCTATCGAACGGCATCTGTTCGCTGAATCCGAAAGTCGACCGTTTGGTGATGAGCGCCATCATGGAGATCGATGCCGTTGGGAACATAGTGCGCGCGGATTTTACGCCCGGCGTGATTCGTTCCGTCGAGCGCATGACCTATGCCAACGTGCACAAGGTTCTCGAAGGAGACGCGGAGGCGAACCATCGCTACGCGCCGCTCATCGGGAATTTCCAGCGGATGAAAGTGCTGGCCCTGCTGCTGAACAAGAAGCGCGTGGCTCGAGGGTCGATTGACTTCGATCTTCCCGAGCCGATCATCGAGTTCGACGCGCAAGGACGAATGCAAAGCATCGTCCGCAGCGTGCGAAATATCGCGCACCGGATCATCGAAGAGTTCATGCTCGCCGCCAACGAAGCCGTCGCGCAGTATCTCGAAAAGCGCGGCGTGGCGTCTCTACATCGCGTTCACGAGAAACCCGATCCGAAAAAAGTAATTGAATTTGAAGAACTGGCACACGCGTTTGGCTACACGCTCGGAGTGGAGGACATCGTGGAACGCCGCGTCGCGGTACGGCACGGACGCATGCAGGCGGCGGCTCGTGGCAGAGGGCCGGGCGGCGCCGGCCGGGGTCGCATGCGTCCAATGAGCGTGACGATGCCTGCCTCCGATGAAGTGGATATTCGTCCGCAGCATTACCAGCGTCTCACCGAAAAAATCGCGGGCAAACCCGAGGAGCGAATCCTTTCCTACTTGATGCTGCGGTCGCTCAAGCAGGCGCGCTACGCTGTGGAGGTGCTCGGGCACTTCGCGCTGGCTACAAAGGAGTACACGCATTTTACTTCGCCGATCCGCCGCTATCCGGACCTGATCGTTCATCGCGCGCTGAAATGGGCGCTTGCAAACCCGGACGTGAAGCCGATGCGCGCGCCAGTGCCGGACGCAAAGCCGGGGAGGGAGCAAACCATCGCGATGCTGGGCCCCTACCGCCGCATCGAGCTGGAAGAAATCGCGTCGGAAAGCTCAGAGGCCGAGCGGCGCGCGGAGTCTGCCGAACGCGAATTGATGGAATGGAAGACAGCGCAGTTCATGGAAAGCCATCTCGGCGAGGAGTACGAAGCGCTGATTATTTCCGTGCAGAAATTCGGATTTTTCGTGGAGCTAGTGGAGGTTTTCGTCGAAGGGTTGGTGAGCATTGACCGCCTGGAGGAAGTCACGGGGATGCGATGCGTTTTCCGCGAACGCGACCATGTGATCGTCGCCGAGCCTTATCGCGGCTCGCGAGGGAGCAAAGGGCAGCGAATCTTCCGGTTGGGAGACCGCGTGCGCGTCCGCGCGGAGCGAATCGATCCGATGCGGCACCGCGTGGAATTTTCCCTGATTTAGCCGGGGACTTTTCCGCGCGGCACGGGTACTGTATCTGGCAACACACTTTCGGAGGTGGCGCGTGGCGGCTCGGGCTTGTCCGGATTGTTTACAATCGGTTTCTGTTGCTGACGTTGTTGCCCATTCAATCGATCTGGTCTGCGCGCAGTGCCAGAAGCCGCTCGAAATCTCCGCGGTGAGCCGCTACTTGGCTGCGTTTGCAGGATTGATCGCGGCGGTGGTGGTGTGGTGGCTCGCTACCAAGCATTATGCGGACGATCCGCGGGCGCTTGCCTGGGTTTTGCCGATCGTGTTCAGCTACTTCGCCCTAAGCATTGTGGCTCCGGTTGTGCTAGTGCTCACCGCCGACCTCCAATTGAAATCTCCGGAAGCCATGCCTGCAGCGATTCCTCACGAGGCTCCTGCCCATCACTCTTCCCATTAGTACACATTCCTGTTAGTTTACGTTTTGTTTATATCAAGAACTGTTATCATCGACGGCATTTGTATCCCTGGTGGACGACAATAGATGAATCGTTATGCGCAATTTGTCGGAAAGCGGGTGGACGTGCAGTATCGTGTGGCCAACATCCACCAAAGATCGGTTGGAACGCTCGTCGGCGACACCGGGCAATCCATCATAATTGAAGAGCATTTCTCGCAGGGCGGTAGAAAGAAAACCATGCGCGTAGAAATCCCCTATGAATATGTGATCCGTCTTATCGACGCGCCACAAGACTCCGCTGCACCGGTTCCAGGTCCCACCACAAACCGCAAGACACGGCGCTAGCCGCGCGCACTCTTGCCGTTTCCGTCGCTCTCCATCTATTCTTGATGATCCTGCGTCGCAGTTCGCAGATGGTGCGGCTCTCGTTGAGGGGGACAAATGAAACCGACGGTCGGATTTATCGGATTGGGATTGATGGGGAAGCCGATGGCGGGAAACCTGTTGAAGGCGGGGTTTCCGCTGGTGGTGTGGAATCGAACGAAGTCGCGCGCGGACGAACTTGTTCGCGACGGAGCACGGCTGGGCGCGAGCGCCCGCGATACGGCTGCACAGGCGGACGTGCTGATCACGATTGTGAGCGATCCGCCGGCCGTCGAGGGAATCTTGTGGGGCGCGGAAGGCGCGCTCGCAGGGCTGCGTCGCGGCAGCACGTTGATCGATTCGAGCACGGT
>JBARFX010000048.1:0-52821 GCA_049797655.1 Candidatus Acidiferrales bacterium
GCCGCCGGCCGCCGGGGGAGCAGCCGCCTCTGCCGTTCTCGAAACCGCGGTCCCGCGCGAAAAAATGTATTTCGGCCATTATGAGGTGCAGCCCATGTCGGTAATGCGGCAGCGCATCGCCGAGCACATGGTGCTCTCGAAGCGCGTGTCGCCGCACGTCTACTCCGTGGACGAAGTGAACGTTTCCGCGATCGCCGCTCTGCGCTCGAAAATGAAAGACAAGTTCGAGCAATCCACCGGCACGAAGCTCACCTTCATGCCGTTTTTCGTGCGCGCCGCCGTCGAAGGCTTGCGGGCCTTCCCGACCGTCAACTCTTCGGTCGACGGGACGAACGTCGTTCTGCACAAGGAGTGCAACATCGGCATCGCCGTCGCGCTCGACTGGGGCCTGATCGTTCCCGTGATCAAGAACGCGGAAGAGAAAAATTTCCTCGGTATCGCCCGTGCGCTCAACGATCTCGCCGAGCGCGCCCGCGGAAAGAAACTCAAGCCGGAGGAAGTGGCCGAGAGCACGTTCTCGATCACGAATCCAGGAGTGTTCGGCGGCCTTTTCGGCCTCCCCGTGATCAACCAGCCCAACGTCGCGATCCTCGGCCTCGGCACGATCGAGAAACGCCCGGTCGTCGTCGACGACGCGATCGCTATCCGCTCGATGGTCTACCTCACGCTTTCCTACGACCACCGCATCGTGGATGGCGCCGTAGCTCACCAGTTCATGGGCAAGGTGAAGCATACGCTCGAGAATTGGACCGAATCGATTCTGTAGCGGTCTTGGATTCTCGGTTTCAGCGTCGGGCCTGAGCTCGTGTAGACCGGATCGAGTTGAGGTCGGAACCCTCCGCGGCAGGAGCGCTTCGTGCTCCTACAATCTCTCGACGCACGCCGGTTCTTGTACCGCCGGTTCACCCTGAGCCTCGAAGGGCATCTCCGGATTCGGGAGTCCGATCGACGCCACCGGAGTCCTGCAATCGGACCTGCCCGCGCTTTTCTCAGCGAACGGCATCGATGAGAGTTTTTCGAGCACCCCGAATCGAAGAAATGTTTTGCATTTGATTCAAACGGATCGGCCGGCAAAGTATTTCAACGGGCAACCGTGAGCCCCGAGATTTTGCGCATGCGGCTCAGCCGCTTGTGCAGCCGAAGAGCGAATTCGGATCCACCGCCGAACGAAAATCGATACCGCAACGAATTCTGCCGGATACCCTGAGGCCCGTAAATCCCAATGCCACCGGCAAGACAAATCCGCGAACCACGCTGGGGCGAGGCGCCCTGGAAAATTGACTTCACGCCGCCGGCCGGGCCCGTCCCTCAGTCGGTTGACGTTGCCGTCGTCGGCGCGGGCTTCACCGGCCTTGCCGCCGCCGCGTGGCTTCGCCACCTCGCTCCTGACAAATCTGTCGCAGTATTCGAAGCGAGCCGTACCGGCGCCGGAGCGAGCGGACGCACCGGCGGTATGGCCCTTGCTGAAACCGCGGCGGGTGATATTCGAGGGTTGGGGGACGTGCTCGCCGGGCTCGAGCGCGTTCTTGGAGATCTGGATATTGACTGCGACCTCGAGCTCCCGGGCGCCTGGGAAATCGGCCGCAGCAAAGGCATCCAGGATTCGCCCATCGATTGGAACGATTCCGGCAATCTCCGTGTCGTGAAGGAGGTTCCAGGGGGAACGCTCGATCCCGGGAAACTGGTCAGCGGCCTGGCGAGCGCAGCGCACGGGCGCGGAGCCGTGATTCTTGAAAATCATCCAGTCACGAACGTCGAGTGGCGCGGTCACTCTCAGTCCGGAAAGGATGGCGCGGTCGTCGAGGCAGGAGGGGCGCAGTGTTTTGCGGGTCAGATTCTTTTCGCGACGAACGCGCTTTCGCTCGCCCTCACCGATCTCGCCGGACGCGCGGAGCCGAAGCTCACGCTCGCGATCGCTACGGAACCGCTCTCGAAAACGCAGCTCGAAGCCACCGGCCTCGCGGGAGGAAATCCGTTCTACACGGTTGACCTGCCCTATCTCTGGGGCCGCCTGCGCCGTGACGGAAGCGTGATTTTCGGCGCCGGTCTTGTTGATGCGAATCAATCCGGCGAACTCGCGGGGATCGACATCGCCACGGGAAAGGCGCGGGAACTTTTCGCCTCGATCGAGCGCCGAATCCACAATCTTCATCCCGCGCTGCGGGAAACGAACTTCACGCACCGCTGGGGCGGCCCGATCCTGTTCAGGGAAAATTGGCGGCCCGTCTTCGCGCGTCATCCGGGCGGCAAAAATGCCATCGTCCTCGGCGCCTACGCGGGGCACGGAGTCGCTCTTTCCGTCTATCTCGGAACGTGGGCCGCGGAAGCCCTGCTGGGACGCCGGAGTCTCCCCCGCTGGGGTTCTTTCACAAAGTAGCCGCGGGGGCCCGCCCAGCCTGCCGTGACGCGTCGCGACGCGCTTACTGCAAACGCACCCGCAGTTCCTCGGCAAACCGCTCCACGCGGTTCAGCGGGACGATCGAGATCTGCTGCTCTTCGAGCAGCTTGACCATGAACTGGTGCCGCACGTTGTCCGGCGCCGGCTCGAGCTCGGTGATTGCGGTAAACTCGGCGCCGGGCAAGCGCGCCCGGATCCGCTCGGCGGTATACGCAAGCACTTTCGCCTGCGCCGTATCGCGGCCGAGTGCCACCGCCTGCAGGTAGCCGCGTACGCCGTTCGTATAACCGTAGTCGAGCCGCATCGGGTCGCCGGGCTGCGTAAACCCTTCCACGCGGATGTTGCGTTCGAGGCGCGGCACGCGCCGCCTCCGGAACACGTCGTTCAGACGCGCCTTGATCCACCCGCGCGTGCTCTCGACGATTCCGCCCCTCATCCTGGGCGGCGGCGCCACGTGATCGTGGTACAGCCGGTCGAGTTCGGCGTCGAAATCCTCCGCCAGCAACCCCTTCCGCGGGCTCAACTGCAAGGCGTTCGAGAGCGTCTGATCGAGTTTCTCAAGATACGCCGCCACCGCAGCCGCGCCGGGCTCCTGGAAACGCGCTTCGAACTCGGAAGGCAGCCCGCGTAACAAGGAGTCGTCTGCTCCGGGATAGAGCCGCCGCACCCGCGCAATTTCCGCATCGTCTTCGATCAGTTTCATCGCGCGCCGCGTCCCATTCGCCTCTTCCAGCAGCACTCCGACATTCACCCACTCGTCGCGAATCAGGTTCGGCATATAACGCAGAATTCGATAGGTGAGTGTTGTCCGCTCGTCGTCGTTCATGTTTTCCCCCGGTATCGCGCCTGGCTCATTCTCATTTGTGACTCACGTCTGCGCGTACGATCCGCTCCCCCAATTCATCCGGGCGCTCCCTGGCCGGCCTTCCTGCCAGCTCGTCCGCACTCTTAGTCCGCGCCAAACTGCGCGCGCGGTCGCGCACTGTCCGCCCCGTGCTTCGCTCCCCGCGTCCGCCGGCCTACTTCCAATTCCGAAACGGCTGCGCCGACGAATTCTTCGCTGCCACAATCAGCTCCCGCGCCAGCTTCCGCCTTCGCAAAAGGTGCTCAAGTAATCTCTCGAGCGCGTCCGCCTCGTCTTCATACCAGCCGGGCGGAATTTCGCTTGCCGCCTCCTCCACGGCCGATTCGTCGATTCGTTCTTCCAGGCGCGCCAGCCACGGCTCGAACGCCTCGATCCCCCGCACCGATTCATACACGCGATGGCGCGCGTAAATTCCGCGCAGCGGCGCGTCCGGAAAATTCCATTCACCGGCGTTGAAACAGAACCCGTTGTCGATCATCTGCGCCCGGTAACGCGATTCACCCGTGCCGCGAAAAAAAATCGCCTGCCGCCCGTTGGTGTTGCACGTCCATTTGTCGAACACCAGCATTCCGCAGAAATCACCCAGGTTTTCTACTTCGCGCAGCTGTTCGTCGGGGAGGAAGTCGTACACCACGGTCTCGGCCGGCGAGCCCGGATACCGCGATCCGAATTGCAAACCGGCCTGGCAGGACGCGCGCCCGCGCCCGAGCTGCATCACCAGGTCGTCCGTGTGCGCGATTAAATCCGAGCGCACTTCGACCACCGCCACCGGCGGCGTCGGCAATCCAATTCTCGCCGCCAACCTGGTTGCGAGCAATTCGTTCGCCAGAATCCGCGCCCCCTGTGGATTGTTCTGGAATTTCACCACGTAGTACTCGCTGCTCTCGCGCCCGCCGCGAGGCATCGGGCTCGCGCCGGACGCTGCGCCCGCGCAGCGCATCAAATGCGCCTGCGCTCCTCCCCGCATTCTCCGAACCTGCTCCACCGCAAGCGCCATGGGCTGCCATGCTAGCCATCTACATGTGGTTACCGCAAGTGGAACATATCAAATCGGGAATTGCGGCGGCAATGCTCACAGAAGTGGAATTTGCAAACAGCGGGAACTGCGGAGTGTCTCGATGAAACACCGCGCCGGAAACATCAGGTAGGAAACATTACTCGCGATATTCGGCCGAGCGAACATCGCAGATGAAACATCGTGCGTAAAATTCCGCAAAGCAATCGCCAGAACGAAACAAGAGGGACAAAGAACTGCGCCCGCCCCTGCGCGGGCGCAGTCCCACATCCCGATCGCGGGACTCCCTAGGAGCTAAACGGCCTGGCGCCTATCGCCTCTTGCGCTTCGCCGCCTTCTTTTTCCCGGCCTTCTTGGCTTTTTTCGTCCCCGCCTTTTTGGCCTTCGGCTTCTTTCGTGCGGGAGCCTTTTTGGACTTCTTCGCGGGTTTTCTGCGGCGAGCCGGGGCCGTGCGCGGAGCCGCCGCCGGCGCTGCGGGGGCTTCTTCCTCTTCCGGCTCTTCCTCGATAATAATCTCTTCTACTTCCACAACCCCGCCCAGGGGCTGCTCGCCCTCTTCTTCTTCCTCTTCAAATCGGGGCAGTTCATCGTCTTCGTCGTCATGCGATTTCAGGTAGAACATGGGACCTCCGTGGGTCTCTCCAGGATTGCCGGACGGCTTTTTACTCCTTCGCGCTTATAAACGGAGTGTCCGAACTTTGTCAAGACGCAAGCGGCTGAAAAGATGGCATTTTGATTTCGGGACGGCCAGGAGGGTCGCTAGCAGGTGACCAGTCTATCCGTATTTATAAGAAACAAATATAGTTAGCTAAACTCTCGACCGGGAAAAATTAATCGAAAGTAACGAGCCGTGGAGACTTGCCAAAGGTGGATATCGCGGCCTAGCGCTGAATCGTCAAAACGTCGCCAGCAGCCAGCGGCCGGTCGGCCAAGAACGGATTCGAATTCCGTAGCGCCGTAACCGTCGTCCGGTAAGCCCGCGCAATCGAGTACAGCGTCTCGCCCTTCTTCACCCGGTGCTGCACCGGATCGCTTTTCGCCGCAGGCGCGCTCGACACATTTTCTACCGCGGCGCTTCCCCTGGCCGCCGGAGCCCCGCTCCCCGCCGACTTCGATTTCGCGTGCGAAGCCGCCACCGGCTCGCCCCCTGCATAAATTCGCAGCCGCGCCCCGCGCGGCGCCTTCGCCCCGCTGATATGATTCCAGCGCCGCAGCTCCGCTACGGTCACCTCGAAACGCGCCGCAATCCCCTCGAGCGTGTCGCCCCGCTGCACGCGGTAATGAACCAGTTTCACCACCGGCGGCGCCGTCGGCACGTTCAACAGAAAGCCCGCTGGTAACACTGCGTGCGCCTCCAGATGATTCGCGTTCTCGATCGACGGCACCGTCACGCGGTAGTGTCGCGCAATCTCCGCCAGCGTCTCCCCGGATTCCACCGAGTGCAGCCGCCAGCTCGTCCACTTCTCCGTCGGCACGCGCTGGATGTTGTCTTCGAATTTTGCAGCTGTGCCCTTCGGCAAGCTCAAAACGAACTGCGGATCGTTCGGCGTCGAACTCCGCAAAAGCGACGGATTCAGCAACCGCAAATCATCGAGATCGGCGCCGGTCGCGTCCGCCACGAGGTGCAGATCAACGGGATGCCCCGGCCGCACCGTATCAGCCGCCGGCGGCTTCTCCGGCTGAATCTGAACGCCGTAGAGCATCGGGTCTTTTGCCACGAGCGCCAGGGCAATAATAATCGGCACGTAATTCTGCGTCTGCTTGGGCAGGGCATGGCGCTTCTGCAACTCCCAAAAATCCGCATACCCGGTCCGCTGGATTGCTTTCGCCACGTTTCCCGGCCCCGAGTTGTAGGCCGCCATTACCAGATACCAGTCGCCGAACATCGCGTAGAGGTCCTTCATATGCTGCGCCGCTGCGTGTGTCGCCTTTTCCGGGTCGCTCCGCTCGTCGATCCAGTACGTCCGGTCGAGACCGTACTCCTCGCCGCGGTACGGCATGAACTGCCAGATGCCGCGCGCACCCGCGCGTGAAACCGCTTGCGGCAAAAAGGCGCTCTCCGCCTGCGCCAGATAAATCAGATCCTGCGGCACGCCTTCCGATTTCAGCGTCCTCCGGATCATCTCGTTGTAACGACCGGCGCGCTCGAGGCCATGCTCGACGATCGCCCGGCCGCGCACGGTTGTAAAATAGCTCAAGTATTGCAGCACCGACTCGTTTACCGTCAGAGGCAAATCGTGCGGCACGGCGATCAATTCCTGCTCGGCCTTGGCATACAGCCGCGGATCGCCCTGTGGCAACGTCAAATCGGCGATCTCTTCGATCGGCGCAGGAATCCCCGGGTTCTCCTCTTCCTCTTCGGCGTTGTTTTGCGCTTGCGCCTGCTCGTAACTCTGCGTGGCGTCGCCAATCTCATCGAACAGCTTCGAGAGCCTCGAGTCCGACTGCACCTGGAACCCGCTCGATTGAATCAGATCCACTGCCCGGTCAAACTCCGCCCGCGCCTTCTCGAAGTCCCCGGCCTTCAATTCCTTCTGCCCGGTGTTGTACGCCGCCTCGACCTTCTCGACCAGGACGTCGATCGACGGCCGCACCGGCGTTTGGATTGCGCTGTAGTCAGTGGGCGGCTCCGTATAGGGAAGCGGCTCGCGAACGATCTCGGGAGCAGCAGCCACGGGCGTCGCTGCCGGCGGACGCACCTTCACCTGCTTCTTCGAAGTGTCGTCGCACCCGGCAAGCCCCAGCGACACAGCGAGAAAGGGAGGCAGCAAGAAGGCCAGCGCCCCGGCTCCCATTCGACCTATTCCGCCCGCCCGATTTGTCATCCGCCGCTTCATTGCTCTCACTCTCCAGCGTCCGGCCAAGCGAAAATCTTACGAGTTACGCGCGCCCCGGTCAATGGAACTCGCCCGGCCAGGCGTTTACGAACTGAGGACATCAACCAGCCCATCCAGTGTGCGACGACTTGTTGCCAGGGCGGATCTTCAAGAATGCTCCATCCTCAACAACCCTCCGCGCTCAAAACGAAAGATGCATCTACCTTCCATGCGACCTGGTTCCAAAGAAGCGCGCCGGAGTAGTGCCCAGTGATTTCCTGAACATGGAAATGAACGCGCTCGGCGTTCCATATCCCGCCTCCAGGGCTGCATATGGACGAATTTCGCAAAAACCGGCGACCCCAATGCTCCGGGCCTCCCCGACTGGCCACCCTACAACCCCAGCACCAATCAGCGCCTTCAACTCGGCCGCGTCGTCGGCGTTCACCCCATCGCCGCGCAGCTCCGGCTCCTCGAACAAATCATGAAGCAAATCTTTGTGGAAACTGGAACACTGCCTGCTCGATGACGGTTTTCGTCCTGGTTCGACGCAATGCACAGTGATAGGGTCTGAACACGCAGTGCTCTGGAGTTCAAATTGAAGAAGCCTTGGATCGCCTTCCTTCTCAACTTTCTTCTCGCTGGCGCCGGATTCGCATATCTCGGCAAGTGGGCGTGGGCCGCCATCAATTTATTTGGCGCCATTGCCGCCGGATTCATCATCGTCCGCTATGCGCCCAATTCACTCAGCATGGCTTCCACCATTATCGCGGCACTGAGCGGCAGCCTCGCCATGTCCACTGCCAAGACGATGAATGCCAGGCTCGAACAACAACCAGCTGCACCGCAACACCCATGATGAAGTTTGGTGACGGACGAATTGCGGAGGGATGATCTCGACGAAGTTGGCCGCAACTATTTTTGCACTTCGATTTGCTTTGGATCGTTCGAAACGATTTCAGGGATTCCCAGGTAGCTCGTGATCTTCCCGGTGACGCAGACGTTTTTGTCGCGATAGGTTACTTCTGGCCGGCCGAATTTCGGCCTGTCGCTTCCCCAGATCACGGTCGTAAATATTTGATTCGGATATTGCTCCTCGAAATGAATGAACGTCGGCTGGCCTTTCCCGCTCGAGACGAAATGGATGCCGGCAACCCTCCCGCACACAGTCGCCTTCTCTCCCAGGTGCTTTTTTGCTTCCCAGGCCGTAATGCGCTCCGTCTGCGCAAGAACCGCGGACGCGGCAAACACGCAAAGAAGCGCGATTTCCAAGGCTTTAAGTTTGCGCAATGATTCAATCTCCCGGCTTCCCTGTTCGATTCCGCCGTCCGCGTCGTCAGGGTGCTCGTGCGCAGCGGACACATTTTTAATCGGCAATCCGAGAGGTCGGCTTTAGGTGCGAGCAGCGCGGCTTTTAGCATGCGTTCGGGCTTCGAGAGGTGTTCCACTTCTAGAGGCAACATTGAGGAGGCGAGACGATTCGGAGCTGGCGATTGGTCGCCGACAACGGTCCATTTGGTTCAATGCGAGAAAGCCATCAAATCGGCGGTAGCGCACCCCCATTCACCGCTTAGTGCCGGTCGTGTTTATCGTGATGGCTGTGACGCCACTTCCAGTATTCGCTCTGTTCTTCAGTAGATCGGTCGCGAAATTCCCGTCTGTCCCGGTGAGTGTCAACTTCCCACTGGTTGTAGTACACAACCTCATGGTCGTTCCATCGGTGATAGTCGTTGTAGTCAGGATCGTAAACGCGGTAGCTCGCGTGCGCCGCGCAACCACTGATGCAAGCTACTGCAAGAATTGCAGCCGTTAAGACCAAGGGTTTGAAGTGTCGAAACTCGTGTCGCATTTTTCGCAGCCTCCCGGTGGTGCCCAAGACAGCTTAAGACGCGTTGGCTTCTCGCGACATCAAGCGTTCGCCCTATTTTTGGACTCGAAACCAGGCAGGCCCGTCCCACCCGCCCGCTATGCCGGCCAGCCGACGACTCCACACGGTTCGATCATTCGCTCCGGATGCAGACACAATTTCCAGAGCATGCGCGCCCCAAAATTCCTTTGCTGCCCAACCGCGCTGCTCATTTTCGTTGCGATTCCCAGAACCTTCTCTGCAATTGTTCTGCCGCTGATGCGTAACTAGGTTAGCCTTTGGAGATTGCATGCACCAAGTTCCTTCCACTCCCGTTCGAGCGCCGGCGCGCCGCCCTCTGATTGCCGCGCCGTGGCACACGCTTTCGATCCTGCTGATCTTCGGATATTTGACCGTTCGCCAGGCGCTGCCTGCGTCAGCCCCTACGCCTGACCTTGCGTCGCTCCCCCACGCCGCGATTCTCCGCCGGTATTTCATCTTGATCGCTTCCGAATGGGGCATGGCCTACTGGGCTTGGGCCGGCGTTCACTGGAAGGGCGGGTGCCTTCGCGATCTCACCGGCGGCCGCTGGACAAGCTGGCGCAGCCTCGCTCTCGACATCGCCATCGCAATTCCGTTCTGGGGCGTGTGGGAATTGACGGCGTGGCTCGTCCATCTCGCCGTGGATCGCGTTCCGGCCGCGACGGCGGCGTACCAACCGCCTTCAGGCCTCGTGGAAGTTTTCCTCTGGATTCTGCTTTCGGTCTCGGCTGGGATCTGCGAAGAGATTGTTTTTCGAGGTTACTTGCAGCAGCAGTTCCACGCGGTGACCCGCAGCGTCGTCACAGCCGTGCTTATACAAGGACTAGTTTTCGGTTTGGCTCATGCTTATCAGGGCTGGAAACAAATAATCGTAATCGCGCCCCTCGGAATCCTCTACGGCGCTCTCGTTGGCTGGCGTCGCAACCTCCGCGCCAGCATGATTGCCCACGCTTGGTCCGACGTCTTCGAAGGCTGGTTGCGTTTTATCTAGCGCCCGCCGCCATCTGCGCCGCTGGCGGCTCCGATCACAGGGCGCGATCAGCATCAGCTACCGGAATGCGTCGTCTTCCTCGTTCGCGGGACTCTGTCGTGGTGGTCCCAGATCACCCAGCGCACCGGCGAGTGATAGATCGGCGCTCCGCCCAGTTCTCTTGCGGGCAGGTGGAACTTCACGTTGATAAAGACTTCCTGTTGAAACCCCGTCGCTGGAAACGACGTGCTCTTCACCAACTGGATCGCCGCGCGGCTCAGATCCTGGTCGGAATTCTGCAGCGCCTCGGCGTCCAGCACCCGCCCATCCTGTGCGTCCAGCGTCGCGTGAACGATCACCGGCTGAAAATATGTCGAAGTGGGCGCATCGGAAGGATCCACGCGCATCGGTAAACGGTTCGGCCCCGACAGCGTGAACGCTCCGCCTGCGTCCACCATTTCCGGGTCCGGCTTGAACGCCTTCGGATCGATGTTTGTTGCTTCCTCAAGACTTTCCACCTGCGCCTGCACAGTGAGTGCGCCGTCTTCGAAAATGGAAATTTGTCGTGGCAGAGTTTGTCCGTGAAAATCCCCGGCACGCTCGTAATCGTACACCGCGTAGATTCCCGGCGTTTCGGACCACATCTGCAATAGCCCTGTAGCAGGATCGATGCAGTATTCTTCCTCCGCCCACGCGCGCGGTGCCGGATCGGCCGGCACAGCATCGCTCAACAGCAGGCAACTCACCGGCTTGCCGTTGAGTTCTGCATTCTCGGAGCGAATCACGGTTCGCGCGCCCGCGTACCGCCGGATCGGCCAGTGGAGAGCCGCGCGAATCTGTTGCACGCGCAAGGGCACCGGTTCAGAGGGATTCGTGCCGAAGACGTGGCCGTTGTCGCCCACGCGCACCACGGTCGAATCCTGCATCTGCGCGGTCCATCGCCACAGCGCGCCCGCAGATACTTGCTCCATCGTTCCGTCGCCCTCGTTTTGCGTCGCACCGTGCGTTTGGAACGAAACCTTCAGATCGTAAGGCGTAAAAAATGCATGCATGTTCAAGTTTTGGCGCGCTCGCTCCAGAAGATCAATCGCCGCCGAACGTTCCGCCGGATTCGAGAGCGTGCGCGGCTGGTGCGTCACCGGTTCGTGCGGATCGGAAGGCGGAGGATTCGTTTGCGCGAAAATTGCGGGAATCAAAAGCAGGCAGGCGGCGAAGAACCCAGTCAATCGGGTCGCAATTTGCATCTGGGCCTCCTAGACTCTCTTCAATTCCGGAAGGGGACCGTCCGCGATTTTACTCAAGAATTGCAGCCCGGCGCAATTCCAGGGAATGCCGGTGCGCCCCGGCGACTCGCCCGCGCGCAGAATCAACACTCGAGAGACTTGTGGAATCTTAGCTCGCCCGCGCCCGTTCGCGCCGTGACGTCAGCGCAACAACGACAATCATCGCTCCCGCAATCACGAGTGAAGACGTGATCCGTCCAAGCGCCAGGCCGCCCTCTTCATGCGGCTTCGTCAGCGTATCGCCAAGCGTCGCACCCAGTGGCCGCGTCAGTACGTACGCCGCCCAGAACGCAACGCTCTCTGGCAAGTTCGTGAAGAAGTAGACGGCAGCCACCAGCGCAATCAGCCCCGCGAAAACAAGCGCGCCGCGTTCGAACCCGAGTCCGGTCGTCGTTCCAACATAATCGCCCAACGCGGTTCCCAGCGTGTTGGACACCAGGATCGTCACCCAATAAAAAATCTCATTCGTCCGTGTTGTGATGCGGTCCACTGCGATCTCGCCCGTCGTGTAGTGCCAAATAGCCAGCACAAGAATCACGCCAGAGAAGAGCATTGCCGACGACTTCACGTACCCGAGCCCCACCGTCCGGTCCAGATAATCGGACGTCGTCGTTCCCACCGTTGTCGTCGCCACCACCACCGCCCAGTAAAACACCGGGTGATATCGCTTCGACGTAATCTGCGCAGCAAGCGTGACGCAGAAGAATCCGAGAAAGATGAGGCTGCTCACGGCGTACCCGAGGTTCAGCGTCATCGAGAGCGCATCGCCCCCCGTCTCGCCGACTGTTGTCGCAAGAATCTTGACGACCCAGAACGCCAGCGTGGCCTGCGGGACCTTGCTCAAAATGTCCGTCCTGATGCCGGCCCCTCTCTCACTTCGCAACGCCGCACCTCCAGAATTTTCTCTCGCCTGAAAAGTACAGTACCGGAACTAACTGAACTCTTTCAATCCAAGGGCCAGTCGAATTTTTCCTCGGTATAGTGCTACCGTTCGGCGTGGCAAACGAAAGCAAATCTAACTTCGCGCCTGAATCGCCCGCGGCAAACACCCCGTTCACCTACGCTCCCGCCACTCATCGCTCCCCGCTATCCGTTGCTTTTCTAATCTACTGTGGCGCGATTAGAATTCCCCGTAAACCATTGAAAACATGACTCCGAGCCCATTTCTAATCTACGGTAAAAGGGGGTCTCGAAAAGACGCTCTTGATAGATTTTCCACCGATTCTTCCAGGCTCGCTTTCTTGAAAACCTTTCTAAGCGAGCGCCTGGCGAAGGTCTTCGATCAAATCAGCGGGATCTTCCAGTCCGACCGAAACGCGCACCGTGCCCGCGCCCACTCCGGCCGCGCGGAGTTCCGATTCGGACATGTTGTAATGCGAGGTATAAATCGGCAGAACCACCAGCGAGTCCACGCCGCCCAAACTTGCCGCCAGCAAGAAGACCCTCACGCGATCGCAGAACCGCCGCGCGGCCGCGAGCCCGCCTTTCAAATCAAACGCGAGCATCGCGCCAAATCCCTTCATCTGGCGCTTCGCAAGTTTGTGGTCGGGGTGCGACGCAAGGCCCGGATAGTGCACCTGCGAAACCTTCGGATGCTTTGCGAGATACTTCGCCACGATCATCGCGTTCTCGCACTGCCGCTCCATCCGCACGCCAAGCGTTTTCATCCCGCGAATCAGAAGGAAGGCCGCTTCCGGATCCATCGACCCACCCAGATTGATGACGTTGTGGCGCACTTCGTTGATGATCGCGCGGCTGCCCGCGGCGGCGCCCGCGATCAAGTCCGAGTGTCCCGCAAGATATTTCGTCGCGCTGTGCAGCACGATGTTGAATCCAAGCTGGATCGGCTTTTGCAGCATGGGACTCGCGAATGTGTTGTCGATCAGCGAAATCAGCCCCCACTCCTTTGCGAACCCCACCGCCTTCTGCAAATCGACGAGCCGCAGCGTTGGGTTTGTCGGCGTCTCGATGTAGAGCGCCTTCGTCCGCGGATTCACAAGCTGCTCGATTCCCGCGAGGTCCGATTCCACGTGGCGCACGACGATTCCGAAGCGCGGGAAATTGTCGCGCATCAACCGGTAGGTCCCGCCGTATGTTTGCCGCGTCGAAATCACTTCGTCGCCGGCCTTCAGCACCGCCAACAACGCGCTCGAAATCGCCGCCATGCCCGAAGCCGTGACGATGGCCGCTTCCGCGCCTTCGAGAGCCGCGAGTTTCTCTTCCGCGACCGTCAGGGTGGGATTCCCGTAGCGCGTGTAAATGTACGCAGGGCTTTTCCCCTCAGCCCAGCGCTTCATCTCCTCCGTACTCTCGAACGTGAAGTTCGCGGTCCGCGCCACGTTGATGCCCACCGGCGCGGCAATGTGAAAATGATCTTCACCTTTACGAATGGCGAGCGTGGCGTCGCCCCAACGCTTCTGTTTCTCGGGTTTTTTCATGGCCAGGGAAGCTTCAGGCATGTGGGGAGGGAATCGCAAGCGCCAAATTGGCCAACGCGGAAGAAAGCGTTTTATCGCTCGAAGGAATCCGCTTCATTCGAAGGCTCGAGTGAGATCATCGGGGCCCAGCCGGTATGGCCGCCGCCGCACAAAAGTCTTGACGCGCCAACCTCAATAGTACAATACTGACACAGTCATGAACGACCTATTATTGCTCTCGATTCTTCTGGCGGGTCCGCAGCATGGATACGCGCTGAAAAAGCGCGCGGGACTTATTACCGGACAAGCCGCAATGCACAATAACGTCGTCTATCCGCTGTTGCGCCGGTTCGTCGCCGAGAAATGGGTTCGGCAAAGAAAAGCCGCCGGCCAGCGCGGGCAAACGCGACAAATGTATTCGCTCACACCGCGCGGCCGCCGTGTACTTGTCGAGCGACTTGGAACATTTGGCGATGCGGAAGCGCGATCGGCGGAAGCATTCCATTTGCGCGTGGGGCTTTTCGAACTGCTTCCGCAAGCGGTCCGCGCAGACATTCTCGAACGGCGCAAAACTTATCTCGAAGAGGGCGGCGCGAAGTTCGCAAGACTCGAAGCGGCGATGGATCTCGGCCGTTTCGGCAAAGAAGTGGTTGGCTTCCTTCGCGAGCGCACACGCGCTGAGCTCGCATGGATCGATCGGCTTCGTAGAATCAGCGGCTCCGCTCAAAGGAAGGCCGGAATAGAGCAAGGAGGACGGCCCCGATGATGCCCAGGCCCTTTCAGATCATGCAAGCGGCATGGATCGTGTTCTGCGTCTATTGGGTTTGGGCGGCGCGCACTCAGAAACGAGTGCAGAAAAGAGAACCGGCGCTCGCGCGCCTGATTCATGTCGTGTACATGGTTTTTGGCTTCGTTCTGCTTTACTCGGCGGATCCGCGCCTTGCCACACTCAATCGCCGGTTTCTTCCCGACCTCCAGTGGATCGCAATGTTGGGCGCGCTGCTGACGGTTGCGGGCGTCACCTTTGCGATCTGGGCGCGCCGGCACATCGGCAAAAACTGGAGCGGGGAAGTGACGATCCGCCAGGAGCACGAACTCATCCGCACCGGGCCTTACGCGCGTATCCGCCATCCGATCTACACGGGACTTTTGCTTGCGGTCGCAGGCACTGCGATTGTGATTGGTGAATATCGCGCTCTCGTGGCCTTCGCACTCATTTTCATCGGCTTCACGGCCAAGGCGAAACGGGAAGAGTCGCTGCTCGCGAAAGAGTTCGGTCCGGCCTTGGACGAGCATCGCCGCCGCACCGGATTCTTCCTTCCCCGCTAGCGGATCCGCTTCGCTTTCTATTCCCCATTACTCATGAGGAGAACGTTCCGCGAATACTCCGAGCTCTCCTGTAGTTGTGTGCCAACATAGAATCAGGAATCGGCCCGTCTCTACCGCCAGTCGAGCACCTGAGGGAGCTCATCATGAAGAAGAACGCCCTGTTCGCGTCGCTACTGTTGTGTTCGGCGATTTGGCTCGGAGGTTGTTCGCTATTGCATGTCGCGGGGCCGCCCTGCGTCGGCAACGCCTGTCCAACAGGAGCGGGAGGCCAGCTTCCGGGGTCGGCAAACGCGAACAACCAGGCAACCGCAGAAAACAAAGCTCAAGCGAAAAATGCGGATGGGTCTTCGCAGCACCGCAGCCTGGCCAGCCGGTTGCACCTCACGCACGGCAACTAAAATCTGAACGCAGCACCCGCACGCGATGGGCGCTCGTAAGCTTGCCCGGCCCGCCTTCCGACTTCCACACCGCACTCAGCCAATCGTCATGCTGATGCTGCTTCGCCTTCCTCGGGGCCGTGGTGCGGTTTGTGCGCGGCGATCACTTTATCCGCCAACTCTCCGGGGACATAATCGTAGTGCGAGAATTCCATCGAGTAGCTGCCGCGCCCCTGCGTCATTGACGTCAACTCATTCGCGTAACTGAGCATTTCCGAGAGCGGAACTTGCGCCTTGATTACGACGCTTCCGGCGCGCGTTTCGCTGCCGCTAATTTTTCCGCGGCGACCGCTCAAGTGCCCCATCAAGTCGCCCGAATATTGATCGGGCGCGTAGATCTCGACGTGCATCACGGGCTCGAGCAGCGCAGGGCGCGCCTGCTTCATCGCCTCCTTGAATGCGAGCGACCCGGCAATCCGGAACGCCATGTCGCTCGAATCCACGTCGTGGTACTTGCCGTCGTAGAGGATCGCGCGGAAATCCGTCACCGGAAATCCGGCGAGATAACCGCGTTCGGCCGATTCACGGATTCCGCGCTCGACCGACGGAATCCAGTTCTTGGGAATCGCGCCTCCGAAGACGTCGTCCACGAATTCGACGCCCTTGCCGCGAGGAAGCGGCTCCATCTTGATGCGGCAAAGGCCGAACTGGCCGTGGCCTCCGGTCTGTTTTTTGTGTTTGCCCTCAGCGTCGGCCTTCGCACGAATCGTTTCGCGATAAGGAACTTTCGGCGGGTGCAAAGTAAGGTCCACGTGGTAGCGCTTGCGAAGCTTGGCCACTACCACTTCGATGTGCTGCTGGCCGGCGCCGGACAGCAGAAATTCTTTCGTCTGCGGGTCGCGGCCAAAACGCAACGCGAGGTCCTCTTCGAGAATTCGATGGATCGCGACGCCGATGCGATCCTCGTCAGCGCGCGTCTTCGGCTCGATCGCGAAGGTGATCGAGGGCTCGGGAATGCGCGCAGGGGGATAGAAGATAGTTGCATTCTTATCGCCGAGCGTTTCGCCGGTAGTCGTTTCTTTCAATTTCGCGATAGCGCCCACGTCGCCGGCATGGAGATCGTTGACGGCGACGGCTGTCTTACCCTGCATTGCCTGCACATGCTGCATTCGCTCCTGCGTGCCGCGATTGAAATTCGTAACCGTCGCGTCGTTCTTCAGCACGCCGGACATCACTTTGAAATAGGTGATGCGGCCGGCGAACGGATCCGCAAGCGTCTTGAACACGAAAATCGAAAGCGGCTCGGAATCCGAAATCTTGCGCTCGATTGTTTCGCCCTTGTGGTCGGGCGTCTTGTGGCCAGTCGCTTTCCCGCGCGCGGAGGGAGACGGGAAAATCTCCACCAGGAAATTCAGGATCGCGTCGCCGCCGATATTGTGGAGCGCAGAGCTCAGCAGCACCGGGAAAATCCGCTTCGCTAGGACTCCTTCTCGCAGGCCTTTTTTCAAATCGTCGATGGGCAGCGTGCCTTCGTCGAAGAATTCCTGCATCAATGCATCGTCGCCTTCGGCCACCAATTCAACAAGCGCTTCGTGCGCCGCTTTCGCTTCTTCGGCCAGGTCGGCGGGAATTTCCTCCACCTTGGCCTTGCCGTCGCCATCGGGCGTGTACGTCAGCGCCTTCATCGCGACGAGATCGATCACGCCGCGAAAACTTTTTTCCGATCCGATCGGCAATTCGACCGGCACGACGCCGCGTCCGAAGACGTGCTGCAGCGATTCGAGCGAGCGCGCGAAGCTTGCGAGATCGCGGTCCATCCAATTCAGGACGAAGGCACGCGGCTGATCGTATTCGGTGGCATAGTCCCAGGTTTTTTCGGTGACCACCTGAACGCCGGCAGCCGCGTCGACAACGATCAGGGAAGCATCCGCGGCGATCAGCGAAGATTTCGTTTCATTGATGAAGGTGGAGTAGCCCGGCGTATCGAGGAAATTGATTTTTGTTTTCTCTGCTTGCCCGGCCGCTTGCCATTCGGCGTAAGCGAGGCCGGTGTTGATGGATATCTTGCGCGCGATTTCTTCTTCGTCCCAGTCGGTGACGGTCGAACCGTCGGAAACCTTACCCAGCCGCGGCGTCATCCCCGCGGTAAAGAGCAACGACGACACGAGCTGGGTTTTCCCCGTGTCGCCGTGGCCTACAATGCCCACGTTGCGTATCCATTCGGTGTTGTAGGATTTCATGTTTCACCTCGGTTGAAGGAATCGAAATCAGGTGTTCGAACGTCGAAGCCCGAAAGGGAGTGCTCGGAACAGGCATTTCGTGGCGGGAAATTTTGGAGCACGAATCCGAGCTGTGCGAAACGGGAAACATCACGACGCCGCCCCCCGGCGGTTGCGCGTGACCCTGCGGAACGGGGATGCTAGCACACGGATCGGTTTCGGTTCAACACGAGAGCGTGCGGATGCCGGCAGCCAGCGAACCGGGATTCGAAAATCAGGCGGAACGATGCGGAACAATGGCATTGCTTCCGTGCGGTTTCGAAGAAGGCCTTGTAGCGGCGCGAATCGAGCGGAGGGCGGGGATCGTCGCGACCTGCGCAACGGGGAGGGGAACTCCCCGTTGCGCAAGAACGCAGGAGGAGCGCCGGCTACAACAATTTGATCGACGTGACTTTCAGCGTGTCGCCTTCGAGATCGCCGGTGACGTCGACGCGGAGATGATCCTTCTTGTCCGACGCTTTGAGAGCTTCGATGATCTTGGTATTGCCCGCCGCATCGAATTTATGGAACTGGTTGTCCTTGGTCAGGATGCCGAAGCCGCTCTTTTCACATTTCAAGGCACAGGCGCGCGTGTGTGAATCCGGGTCGGCCTTCACTTTTGAGGAACAATTCACATCGACTACCGCAACGTCAGAGTAGGTTTGAACGGCGGCAAGCATAGGCACTGCACAAAGAGCAAACAGCACAAGAATTGAAGCAAGGTTTCTCATCGAATCCTCCGATTGAATTGTATTTCTCATTCCTGCTACCGGGTCATAACGAACTGCGAACCGGGCCCCGCTTTCGCCCCTTGTCCTGACATGGCGTGTTCGCGCACGGCGGTCAATTGCGAAAGCGCGAAAGCCCCGATCGCGATTTCAACGTCTCGCATGGCAAGGTCGTAGAACATCCCGGTCGTGACCAGATTTGCTGCGATGGCGAGCAACCAGAGCATGACGATGTAGCTCCCGATTTTTGTCCAGCGGCTGAGAACGATCAGCCCGGCGATTATTTCCACTGCGCCAATGACGTGCATGAATGTGGTTGCGCTCACGGGCACAATTTTTGTCGCCAGAGGGTTGAGGTACATTCCCCAGTCGGCCAGTTTGTTGAAGTACTTGTCGATTCCGGTGATGATGGGCCCAACTCCCAAGCCAACCTTCAAAGCCCACCAGCTGCTGTTGAGGTGCTGATCGAAATCCGTCATTTTGGCCCCCTGTTAAGAAGAGTGCCGGCGCGTCAAATGGTTACAGGAAATGTAACGCGCACAGAAAATGCGATATTCGCCTGTAACCTTTCGCGCAATTCCGGCTCTATATTGGTAGGGACATGGAAACGACTGGAATTCTGGAGAGAGCCGGGGCTGAGAGTTGGAGGGACGAAGAGATCGTCGAGCGGGTGAAAGCCGGCGACACGGCGCTCTACGAAATTCTCATGCGGCGTTACAACCAGCGACTCTACCGGGTAGCGCGCGCCATCCTGCGCGATGATGCCGAAGCGGAAGACGTGATGCAGGACGCGTACGTGCGCGCGTACCAGCATCTTCACCAGTTTGGAGGCCGCGCCCCATTCTCCGCCTGGCTTACGCGGATTGCGGTGCATGAGTCGCTGAACCGTCTTCGCGCTCGCAATCGCAGCCAGCAATTGGATGACGAGGAGCGGGATGGAGAATTTTCTATGAACATAGCCGAGACCTCACCTGACCCGGAACAGATTGCGTCCACCAGTGAAGCCGGCCAGCTCTTGGAGGAAGCGCTGCTGGGGCTTCCGGAGCGCTATCGTTCGGTGGTGATGCTGCGGGATGTGGAAGAATTGAGCACTTCAGAGACGGCAGCGGCGCTTGAGCTCACTGAGGAAAACGTGAAGGTCCGGCTGAACCGCGGGCGCGCGATGGTTCGAAGCTGGCTCTTTGCGCGAGTAGGAGCCAACGCGAAGAATGCGTTTCCATTCATGGCCGTGCGCTGCGATCGAGTGGTCCAGGGTGTTTTCAGCCGGTTGGCAGAAATCACCGCGAGCCGTCCGCCGATCGCCTGACGGATCTTCTGCAGCGGTAATTCCGGAATAGTCGTTTCATACCCTTCTTTCTTTAGATCTGGATTTGAACGAGATTCATTCTCCACAACACCTCCGCGGCACCCGCCCATTCTCATTGCGAACTACGAGGTGGTTGAAAATCAGCAGTGGTGGTGGCTGGCGGCCAGGCGAAGGCGGCTTGGCATCATCTCAAGGGATCCTCGCCTTCTTCGTATCTGGTGGATACTGAAAGAATTACATCGACTTTCCCCAACTAGACCTTTTGGCATCGCGGTTGCATGAATGGATGGGCATGAGTGGTTTCACAAGGTTGAGCAAGAGCTTTAAAGGCAGGTTCGGTGCCGCTAGCGCGGTCGTTACCAGACAGCGCGGACCGGCAGGGAGGTCTCAGGTGCGTTATCTAAAATATAGCGTGTTGCTTGGCATTTTGGTTCTTTCGTTGGGTAGCGCTGCTCATGCCCAGGTTCGCGTTGGAGTTGGGATCGGAGTGGGTCCTGGGTATGTCGGCCCCGCGCCGGTATGCACCTACGGGTACTACGATTATTACCCGTATGCTTGCGCGCCCTACGGATATTATGGCCCCGACTATTTCGTCAATGGCGTTTTCATCGGCGTCGGCCCTTGGTTCCACGGCTACTATGGCCACGGGTTTTACGGCCGCGGTTACTACGGCCACGGGTTCTACGGCCGCGGATACAATGGGGGTCGCTTCTACGGTCGCCCTGGAGGTTGGAATCGCGGCGGAGTAATCCACGGTGGCAATGGTTTCCGAGGCGGTAACGGATTCCAAGGCAGGAACGTAGTGCACGGCGGCAATGGATTCCATGGCGGTAACAGCTTCCACGGCGGCGCAGCAGTGCGCGGCGGAGGCGGCTTCCATGGCGGCGGCTCGCATGGTGGCGGCGGATTCCACGGCGGTGGCGGAGGTCGTGGCGGCGGTGGTTCTCATGGCAGTGGCGGAGGTCATGGCGGAGGCCACCGGTAATCGCAGTTTCTTTGCCTAAATCTGAACGGCTGGCGGCTCGCGCTGCCAGCCGTTTTTCTTTTTGCAGAGACATTGCAAACCCGCGGAAGTGCGCACGGGATCGCGCAAGGCCCATGACCGGTGAGGCGCTCGTCGTAGCCGTCGGGTACAACGGAAATCCGCGTCACCCGCAAGTAATCACGTGCTGCGGGCGGCCGAGACCAACCTGCGGTCAGCTTTGCTCGTCTGCCGAGGGACCGTAAATCGAGGGCACGGCCACATTGTTCAGGCGGAGATAGACGGAAAGTTGGCCGCGATGGTGAATGACATGGTTCATGACGAAGCCGCGAAGAGCGGCTGTGCGGGGCAGCGAAAAAATTGTCTTTCCATCGGCTTGCAGCGTGAAGGTCTTCATCAGTTGATCGTCGGTCGATTGGGCGATCGCGGCGCGGGCGGCTGCGACATTCTTGTCAAAATCTTCGAGGAGCTGCTTGCGGGAAGACATGACGTTGGGCTGGCGCGGTGGCGCGCCGGGCGGACGGAAATCAAGTGATTCGCGTTCGAGCGCGAGCGGAACCAGACTTGGTAACTCAGCGAGGTGTCCGGCGAGTCGGCCCATGGTCATGGATTTATCGTGGGGCTTCCAATCCGTGTTCCCCTCTGGAACACGCTCAAGAGTTTTTCGGGTGGTAGCCATTTCGTGATCGAATTCAGGGAGAAGTGCGTCGCGGATTGCCATTGGTGTCCTCCAATCTGGGCTGGCGCGATTGTACGCGACGGGGGGTTGGATGAGGGGAATGGGAGTAAGGATGCGGGGCGTGATGCGCGGGAGCCGAGAGACCCGAAACCAGACTAGACAAGCCGATCCGGACGCTATGGAGCGATTGTAAGCGAGTCGTCTGGGTTGACGAAACCGTATGCCATGCGTGGGGTGTTGAAGGCAGCGGCGGGGTTGCCATGGCGATCGAGGAGGATGAGACCGCCCGTTGTATGGGCGCGCTGGGCGAGTTTGAAAACACATGAATTGGCCACGGATTGGGGCTCGCCCGCACCGGCCGGAGCAATCGACGCAGTGCCCCAGCCGATTTCCCTGCAGTGCGCGCCGGGCTTTGGCTCGGAACTCTCAGCAGCGGCGAGGAGATCAATGGCCATTTTCGCCATCACGATTTTCATGATCCCTTCACCGTGGCCCGTGCAGGAGACGCCGCCGGCTTCCGCGTCGGCGTAGCATCCGCAGCCGATCAGCGGGGAATCACCGACGCGCCCGGGGAACTTGCAACACGTACCGCCAGTGGAAGTGCCCGCGATCAGATGGTTATGCGAATCGAGGGCCACTGCGCCCACCGTGCCGAATTCGTGGTCGATGTGATGCTCGGCAGCGTGCGAATCTTCCAGGCAGCGGCCCCAGGCCGAGCGCTCGCGGTCAATGATCAGATCTTCGGGGGCGCAGAGCGCGATGCCGTTTTCCGCGGCGAATTTTTCGGCGCCGGACGCGACGAGCATCATGTGTTCACTCTTTTCGAGGACGCGACGGGCGAGGCGAATCGGATTGCGGACGCGTTCAACGGCGGCAACCGCGCCGGCTTTCAGGGTGGCTCCATCCATCACGATCGCATCGAGCTGGACGCGGCCGTCGCGATTCAGGTGCGAGCCGAGCCCGGCATCGAAAGTGGGATCGTCTTCGAGAATCACGATGGCGGCTTCGACTGCGTCAAGGGCCGGGCCACCAGCAGCGAGAATTTCCCAACCGGCCTTGAGAGCGCGGCGAATCCCGTTGCGGCAATCGTCAACCGCTTCATCCGGGATATTCCAAGCGCCGCCGTGAACGATGAGGGAGGGTTTCAAATTCGCCGGGCCGTCAGAGGTTCGTGTAGAGCATCAGGGTGACGCTGAGGGCGATCAGCATCGGGCCGAGGAGGAAAGCAAAGCCGACACCGAGGAGAAACCGCACAGCGTGCTTACGCTTCGCCGCTGGAACGGCCGCTGGAAGTCCGCGGACCGGTTCTTCCTGGCGGCGAAGAATCGAGCGGAACACTTTGACGTACGCTGCCAGCCAGAATTTGATTTCGTGGCGCGATTGCCAAAGCAGATCGAGTCCTGCACAAATCACGAGCACGCCAATGATAGCGAGAAGCTTGGGCATGGCTACCGTCCGCGCCCGGCGGTGCGCGAGAGATACTGAGGCGACGGGCGCCGGACCCCGTGCGATGCGTTTGCCTGAATGGGCGACGGCGAAGGAGCGGGCACCAGAGCGGAATTGCCGGGGAGTGGCGCCGCTTTCGTCTGCTTCCACGTGTGCAGGATGCGATGGATCACAGTGATGTTGGGTCCAATCGCGAGAATCCACAGAACAGGAGGCATGCGATTCGCAAGCGCTCCGAGAATCATCAGCACGAGGCGTTCGGGGCGGTCCCAGAAGCCTACATCTTCATTCGGGACGAGGGATGTCGCGCGCGCCTTTGCATAACTGACCATTACGGCGCCGGCCATTGCCGCGCCTGCGAGGAACGCGTAGCCGAAGCGGTTCACGCTCGCGTAATAGACCAGTAAGCCGAGAAAAAGGATCAGATCGGCGTAACGGTCGAGAATCGAATCGAGGAAGCCGCCGAAAATCGAAACGCGATTCTGAAGGCGCGCGACAGGGCCGTCCAGTAGATCGCACACTCCGGCGAGAATCATCAGGCCGCCGCCAGCGGCGAATCGTCCCGCAGCAAAAAGTATTCCCGCCCAAAGATTCAGGCAGAGCGCCGCCCAGGTAATGAAATTCGGAGGAATCCCTGTGGGGGCGAGGAGGCCTGCAAGCCGGTTGATGGGCCAGGAGAGATATCCGCCGATGGTGCGGCTCAACATGAAGCGCGGATCACCCAGTTATTCCTCGTCGTAAATCGTGCTTAGCTCGATTACTTCGTATTCTTTCAGACCAGCCGGAGTCGTCACTTGCACTTCGTCACCGACTTTCTTACCGAGAAGGGCGCGTCCAATCGGAGAGCTCGTGGAAATCAGACCCTTGGGCGCATCCGCTTCTTCTACTGTTACCAGTTTGTACTCGATTTTGGTGCCCTTCGCAATGTCCGTAACGACGATGCGCGATCCATAGGCGGCCCGGTCCTTCGGAAGATTGCTGAGATTGAGCATCGAGAGGTCCGCCATACGCTGGTGAAGCTGGGCGAGACGCGAGGACACGTAGGACTGACGCTCCTTGGCATACTTGTACTCGGCGTTCTCGGAGAGGTCTCCGTGAGCGCGAGCCACTTTGATCTCTTTTGGCAGCTCGTCATGGAGCTCGTGCTCGAGCGCGGCGATCTCGTCCTTCAGCTTCTTCTTTATTTTTTCCGCTAAATCGATCATTTGGGGCCGTCGGCGGCGCTTGGGAGCGCGTCGTAGTGAGGGTGAACTCCTTTTTCGTTTCGGCACAGTTACTGAGCGATTATAGAGGATTTGCGCGGAATACCGCAAATCGGCAGGTGCAGGTGTTGCGGGTCAAGGCGGTCTTGTCGAATATCTGCGCATGGTCGTGACGCTAACTTTGATTTTGCGAGCGTGATACATTTTGAGGCTATGAAAACGATACTACTTCTGATTTGTTCGAACATCTTCATGACGATTGCCTGGTACGGACATCTAAAGTACCGGAAGGCTCCGCTTCTGGCTGTGATCGTCGTGAGCTGGCTGATTGCATTTTTCGAATACTGCTTTCAAGTTCCCGCCAATCGCATCGGCTACGGTGAATTCACCGGGTTCCAGCTTAAAATTATTCAGGAAGTGATTACGCTGTGCGTGTTCGTGGTATTTGCGTGGTTCTATCTTGGTGAAGGCGTGAGGTGGAACCATATGGTGTCGTTTTTGTTTCTGGTGGGTGCGGTGACGTTTGCCTTTTGGGGAAAAGTGTAATCCTTGCTGCGGTCCCAGTCTCTCGTAGGCGATGCTGAAAGCCTTAGAAATTCAAACTACGCCGCTCCGATGGAGCCTGCGACGCGGATGTTCGATGGACTTCCGTAAAATTGCGGATAGAATAAACAACTCGGTGACGCCTATAGTTGCTGCCGTTAAGCCGTCACTTGCCAATCCGTGGAATGCGGCGCGATTCGCTGCAAGCAATTGGGGGCGTTGATGATCGTCGGTGTGCCTCGTGAAACTTTTCCGGGAGAGCGGCGCGTTGCGCTGGTGCCCTCGGTAGTGCCTACTCTTGCGAAATCCGGCCTCGAAGTGGTCGTCGAAACAGGAGCCGGAATCGAGGCGGGCTATCCGGACGGCGACTATGCCGCGAAAGGCGCGAAAATTATCGTGGAACGGGCGGAAGTATTTCGCGTCGCTGACATCATCGTGCAGGTGCTTGCGCACGGATCAAACGACAAGACAGGCAAGGCGGACCTCCCGCTTTTTCGGCGCGAACAAGTGCTGATTGGTTTCTTGCGGCCGCTCGGCGAGCTTGAAACCATTCAGGAAATTGCGGCGACGGGCGTGACTTCGTTTTCGGTGGAGCTGATCCCGCGAACAACGCGCGCGCAGGCGATGGACGCTCTTTCGTCGATGGGTACGATTTGCGGTTACAAAGCCGTGCTGATTGCCGCCGATACGTTGCCGCGAATCTTCCCGATGTTGACGACCGCCGCGGGCACAATTACACCCGCGCGGGTTCTCGTGATCGGTGCAGGCGTTGCGGGACTTCAGGCGATTGCAACGGCGCGACGCCTTGGCGCCGTGACTTCCGCGTATGACATGCGTCCGGCTGCAAAGGAACAGGTGCAAAGCCTCGGCGGGCGCTTCGTCGAACTGCCGATCGAAGCCAAGGACGCGCAGGATTCTGGCGGATATGCGAAGGCGCAGGATGAAGACTTCTACAAAAAGCAGCGTGAGCTGCTCGGGCGCGTCGTTGCGGAAAGCGACGTGGTGATCACGGCGGCGGTGATTCCGGGCAAAAAGTCGCCAGTCCTCGTGACGAGCGACATGGTTTCTCGGATGGCGCCGGGATCCGTGATCGTCGATTTGGCGTCGGAACGCGGCGGCAATTGTGAGCTGACTCGGGCAGGCGAAAAAGTCGTGTTCAGTGGCGTGACGATCATCGGCCGAATCAATCTTGCGAGCACCGTGCCGTATCACGCGAGCCAGATGTACGCGCGGAATATTACCGCGTTCCTTCAATACCTGGTGCAGGGCGGAAAGCTGCAGTTCAAACCCGACGACGAGATCGTTCGCAGCACGCTGCTGACGCGGGGCAATGAAATCGTGAACGAGCGCGTGCGCGAATTTTTGTCGTTGCCGGCGCTCGCGACTGCAAGTAAGGGGGGGAACTGATGGTGCAGTCGGACCTTCTCACCGATCTCTACGTGTTCATTCTGGCAGCATTTATCGGATTTGAGGTGATCCGCCGGGTTTCGCCTCTGTTGCACACGCCGCTGATGTCGCTGACCAATGCACTCGACGCGATCGCCGTCGTGGGCGCCATTATTCTAGCGGGCGAAGGCAAAAGCACTCTCGCGACGATTCTGGGCACGGTCGCAATCGTCGCCGCGACGAGCAACATCGTCGGCGGCTTCCTGATTACCGACCGCATGCTGAAAATGTTCAAGACCAGCCGGCCCGCGAAACCATGAATTCCTTCGCCGGCTCGGATCTACTCCTACAGATCACCTACCTCATCGCGGCCGTTCTTTTCATCATGTCGTTGAAATTGATGAGTTCGCCGAGCACCGCACGACACGGAGTGTGGGCTGGCGAAGTGGGCATGCTGCTCGCGATCATCGGAACGTTGCTCCACCACGGGATTATCGACTATCGGTTCATCGCAATCGGCCTGGTACTGGGGTCGGTCATCGGCGTGCCTCTCGGAATGGTGCAGATGACCGCGGTGCCACAACGGACGGCGCTGAGCCACGCGTTTGGCGCACTCTGCGTCACGCTGGTAGGCACTTCGGAATTTTATCTGCGCGCGCCCAACGTGCCGCCGTTCATGATGGCCGTGCTTTCCGCGGAAGTAATTCTTGGCTCGCTGACCTTTACGGGCAGCCTGATGGCTGCGGGAAAGCTCGAAGAAGTGCTGCCGCAGCGGCCCATCGCGTACAGAGGGCAAAATCTCGTCAATTTGTCGGTGCTGGGAATTGCGATCGCGGCTGCAGCTGTTTTGGTGAAGCATCCCGAGCACATGCATCTTTTCCCGGCGATTCTGGGAATTTCGCTTCTGTTTGGCGTGCTGATGATTGTCCCAATCGGCGGCGCGGACATGCCGACGGTGATGTCGCTGCTGAATTCGTATGCGGGACTTTCCGCCGCGGCGATGGGATTCGTGCTCGACAGCAAACTGCTGATTATCGCGGGCGCGCTCGACGGGGCTTCCGGATTCATTCTGTCGGTGAATATGTCGAAGGCGATGAACCGCTCGTTTTCAAACGTCCTGTTTGGCGCGTTCGGCCAGGAGCAGGGAGCGAAAGGCGCAACGGGAGAGGAAGCAAGACCCGTCCGAAGTGCAACGCCCGAAGAAGCCGCGGCGATTCTCGGAGCGGCCAACAAAGTGGTGATCGTGCCGGGTTATGGCATGGCCGTCGCGCAGGCTCAGCACAAGGTGCGGGAGCTCTACGACGCTCTCACCAAGCGCGGCGTGGATGTGAAATTCGGAATTCACCCCGTCGCCGGACGCATGCCTGGGCACATGAACGTTCTTCTGGCTGAAGCCGATATTCCCTACGACAAACTTCTGGATATGGATGACGTCAATCCGGATTTTCCGCAGACGGACGTGGCGCTCGTGATCGGCGCGAACGACGTGACAAATCCTGCCGCGCGCAATGAACCGAGCAGCCCGATTTACGGAATGCCGATCCTGGATGTGGACAAGGCGCGCACGGTGATGGTGATCAAGCGCGGCATGAGTCCGGGTTTCGCGGGAATCGATAATCCCCTGTACTATCTTGACCGGACGCTCATGCTTTTTGGAGATGCGAAGTCGTTCGTCGGCGACATCATCCGGGAGCTGGGCGGCGGCGGGCACAGTTAGCTTGCTGCACCGAGCTTGGCCGAACGAATTCCGAAAGCGCGGTTCAGCGGACGCCCGCCACAGCAATCCCCGCCACAAGTAACCCTGAAAACGCTGACCCAGAAAAACGCGGATCGGTATTAGGCAGAGAGCATGAATACACTTCACAATACAAAGTACTTTACAATGTGAATAAATCTTGGCATGCTCTCCGTGCGGCGGGCTAAAGCTTGTTCCAATTCCAAGGAGAGAAGCATCATGGGAAAACGCATCGTCGCGATTGGTTTCATCTTCGTCTGCACCGCAATTGCCTGGGCCATTCTTGCCAGCACGATTTTCTACCGCACCTATTCTTCCGACTCCGAACTGAGGGGCAGGGTGGCATCCTCGTGGGGCGCGCCTCAGGAGCAGCCCCCGCCGACGGCAACTTATGTCGAAGGTTTCTTGCGGGAAGTTCGAACGCTCCAACATGGCGAAGAAGTCGTGCGGGAAATCGACGATCGCCGCAACGTTATGCTGAACCTTCAGAAAAGCCGCGTGAACGCAGTTCTCTACGCGGACTACCGGCGGAAAGGCCTCCTCTGGTACAGCACGTATCAAGTTCAGTTCGCGGGAGCGTATGAGTTCACGAACCCGGACGACCAGCCGCGCGACGTGACGTTTACGCTTCATTTGCCCGCCCAGCAGGCAATTTATGACGACATGGTTTTCACCGTGAATGGCGTCCCGCTCGCCCTGGAAAATGTGAAGTCTGACGCGTTCGGCAAAGCGACGGTGCCGCCGCACCAGACGGCATTGCTCACCGTCGGGTACCGATCGCAAGGCCTCGACAGCTGGCACTACAGTTTCGGCGATCAAGTTAGCCAGGTTCGCGATTTCGAGCTGCGGCTGACGACGAACTTCAAGGGGTTCGATTTTCCAGAAAACACGCTGTCGCCGACCCACGAAAGTCAAACCGCGCAAGGCGCCGAGCTGGTATGGAATTACAAGAATCTTGTCTCCGGATACAGGATCGGCATGGTTCTGCCACAGAAGTTGCAACCCGGTCCGCTTGCGGGACGCATCAGCGCTTTCGCGCCGGTATCATTGCTGTTTTTCTTTTTCGTCCTGTTTGTGCTGACGACGATCCGCGGCATCGAGCTCCACCCGATGAACTATTTCTTTCTGGCCTGTGCATTCTTCTCGTTTCACCTGCTCATGGCCTATCTGGTGGACCACATCTCGATCCACGCAGCATTCGTGATTTGTTCGGTGATTTCCGTTCTCCTGGTGGTGAGTTATCTGCGGCTGGTCGTAGGGATGCGTTTCGCAGCGCTGGAGGCAGGAATCGCGCAGTTGATCTATCTGGTGCTGTTCTCCTACGCGTTCTTTTTTCAGGGTTTCACGGGGCTCGCGATTACGATTGGAGCAATCCTGACTCTGTTCATCGCGATGCAGATGACGGCGCGACTGCGGTGGGCGGAAAAATTTGCTCCGCGTACGGCGCAGGGAAGTGCATAGTGCCGGGCTTCTAGCGAACTTGCACGGTGACCGCCGAAGTTTTCGAATTTCCGTTCCCGTCTTCGGCGGTCAGCGTGTATTCGGTAGTTTTCCTGGGAGTCACTTCAACGCAGCGGCTCGCCGACGGCCAAACGGCGTTCGTCTGCGGCTCAAGCTTGACCGTCTTCGCATTCGATACGCCGTAACACAACTGTACCGGCTCGCCGGGATGGACAACCGGAGGCGTGGCGTAGAAGTTCAGGATCTTAAACTCGCTTCCACCGAGCTGTTCGACGGTGCGCTCGTCCTCGGCGCGTTTTCGAGCAGCGGCGGCATCGGCCGCGCGCTGTTCGATTTCTTGATTCTCCTGCCGGCGTACATAGAATGTCCCGGCCACATACACCAGTGCAATCACCAGCAGAGTTGAGGTGTAGAGCAACGGATTGCGAAAGCCTGAATAGGGTTTGCGATTCGGCTCGCGGGGCATCGTAATTGCCAATCAAGATTAATTATAGCCTTGAAGCGGCGCCGCGGAATCGCCAACTGGCTTGAATGGCTGGCGGAGAGGGGGACTCCATCCCACTGCTATTTTGAGTTTCGTCATTTTGCAGACGTTTGCAGTGTGACTTGCTCGGAACTCATTGCGCTGATTTGAAATAGGTGGCGGAAATCCATTGGCTGGTTTCGAGTTGCCTGCGCATCGAGCTGAGTCAAATCGCCACTCGGCAGTAGAACGCGGTCAAAAATCAGTAGCGCGTCGGAGCCGTCGCACACCCCGCTTCTGATTCCGGATGTCGGTGAAAAACATGTCCGGCAAAAGCGTTTACCAGACAGTGTGCGTGCAAAGCGTGCGTTCGCCGAAAGTACCTCAATTGCATTTGCCCTGGCCCCAGTATTCATCGGTGGAGAACAAAACAGCGTACCATTGGTTCTCCAGACGACGGATAAGCCGAACCTCGCAAGGAATACCATTGAATTTGCCGGGTTGGCGGCTCTTGGCCGCCGCGGAGAGTGTATCTGCCGGATCGAAAACAAGGAAAACCGTATTGTTCGCCAGTCCAGCGAATCCCGATGCATCCCATTCGATATGCTTCAACTCTCCGTTTGCTGAGGTCGGTTGTGCGAGAACTTTGTTCTTGTAATGTTGCGACGACGCCAACCATCGCGCGGTCTCGTGGAGTTCAAACGGATGCTTAAGGTTGTAGAAGAATAACGACGTCGGAATAGCCCAGATGATCGTGAGGGTTAACAGAATCGGTAGAAGCTGCCGCTGACTATTCCCAACGGCTGCACGAATCAGACAGACAATCAAAATAACGCTGACAGCGAAAAGGATTGGAGCAACGATGAATATATCTAAAAAAAGGAACCTATCTGGGTGACAGATCGCTATCGGAATAAAGATGACAAGCCCAACGATTACGGCGTATGACGGCAGCCGCCGACGAAGCCGACCCGCCTGAGTCGCTTTCTCAACCACAAGAATAAAGTATAGCTCGTCAATAGCCGCTTAACACGTCACGGGCAAGTGCTGGAGAACTCGCGTTACCGGGCAATTCGTCCTCACTCCGTTGAACGGGAGTAGCATGCTGCCAAACTTATCGATTTCCTTAGTATTTTTGATTATGGCGGAGAGGGGGGGATTCGAACCCCCGACACCCTTTTGGGGTGTAACTGCTTAGCAGGCAGCCCTGTTCGGCCACTCCAGCACCTCTCCGCGGTGATTTCAAGTGGGCGGGGCGACGGCCTGCGCCGTTAGTATAGCATCAAGCTACTTCCCGGATGGAATGGCGCGGAAGCGAACGAACATCAGCACGCCCATGGTATTCGTGCCGTAGATGGGATTAAGAAACGACGGCTTCGTGTACAGCGTGTACTGTCCTCCGAATGCGCTTGCGACGTGCGGAATGAAATTGAACTCGCGATCGTAGCCGAATGTATATGCCTGCACCCGCGCGAGGAACCGTTCATCGAATCCCACGGGCGGAGGATTCTCGCCGAGAAGCAATTCGTTCGATCGGTCCACGTTCTCGATCCGCGTCCACGCGTAATTGTGTTTCGCGAAGCGCACCGTGCTTTCGGCGAGATAGCTGTTGAACACCTGCCCGTCGGGAATATCCCGATTACGCCCCCACAAAAGCATCATCGCCCAATTTCCGTTCGGGAGCGGGCGATTGTAAGTAACCGACGCCGTCATCCGCAGCGTGTCTTCCGCCGGGAAAAGCTGTTCGGGGCCTTTCAGCCGCGCGATTGAATATTGGCCGCTCCAGTTTGCCCGCGGATTCACGGTGAGCCGCGCCGACCAGGAATCGAGCGCGCCCGAATCAATATTCCAGCGAAATTCGTCGGGCTCGCGGCCGTGAAACGCAGAAGCTTCCACACGCGCGACTTTGTACGTCAGTCCAAGCGTAACGACATCATTCGCAATGTGCGTCGAATCCTGCAGATGATGGCCGAGCGGCGCCAGGTCGTCTTCGCTCGCTGAAGCGCGATGCGGGAATGCTGTTGGGCCCATCGCAGGATCGCCCACCGGCGCGCCGTAAAACGAGAGCAGCGCATTGTCTCCGAGTTTCAAATCGTAGAGCAGCGCCAGCTCCATGAAAAAATCGTGCGGGTGCTGCCCGTCGACGATGGGATTTCCGTACGCCGTCTCCCCCACCTGGAAAAGTTCCGGATAGCGGCGCCCGGTGATCGTCGCGGGATCGAGGCTCAGCATCACGCGTCCGGTGAACGTGCCGGGACCGAGTGACCGCTGCACCATCGGCATCAGCCAGCTTGTGCCAAATACCTTGTCCCCGCCACGCGGCCCACTTTGTTGCTGCGCGTTCACGAATCCAACCCCGTGAAACATCAGCATCCACGCGCCTAATTCTTTCATCAGCATGTCGTGCGGCGTCGAGATCGGCTCGGCGCTGGTTCCGGCGCTGCCGTGCATAAGAATCGCATCGATGAAAGATTCGGAGCCGCCCATGTTCATCCCGGCCATCGAATGCGACCCGCCGTGTTGCATGGTCTGAGCGTCAGGAGGATCTGTGATCGCCGGCAGTGGTGCCAAAAGGGGCCGCGAACACGCGCAGCAGTCCGCGAAACCACACAGACCCCCCGGAACGTCGCTCGCCAGCACGGGCGGGACGAAAAGAAGTGCGCCAAGCAGCGCCGATAGTTTGCGACGAGAGAAGGCTGCTCCTTCAATGACGCTGATTAGACTCGCAAGCGCGCATAGAAGTTGTAATAATTTGCCATTTTTCTCACAAGTTCGGCTTGACCGGCGCATCCTGAACCGTTGCCGCGCGGTCCTCGTTCGTGGCGCGAACGACGCCGGACTCATCCGTGTAATAACTCCGAAAACCAAAGTTTCCCGGGCGCGCGACCAGAATGTAGCTTTTCACGCGACCATCGGCGTCGGGCTTTCCCGGTGTGTATTGCAAAGTGTAATGACCCAGTTGCGCTTTCTGCGCCGCGATTCGGGCCGTATCACCCAAAGCTTCGAGCGAAGACGGAAAAGCCGCTTCAGAAGAAACGTAGCCGGCAAGCGCTGCTTGAATCGTGGTAAGAGCATCACGAGCGCGCGCCTCTGCTTCCGATTTCGAACCCGACATGTGCCACGGCACCGCGAACCAGCCGACGGCTACGAGCGTCGCAAGCAATACGCCGCAAGCAATGAGGATGCGCTTGGTCCCCGGCTTTTTCGCGGCAGGTTGAATCGAGTCGCCGAAGCTGCTCGCAGGCGGGGCCGTCAGGTCCGCACCGCAATACGGGCAGATCTCGCTTGCCGAATTAATCGTCTGTTCGCATTCCCGGCAGGTGTACATCGAAAGGCAATCTTAGCAGGAACTGGGGCCGCAACGGCGAGGTCACGCAAAGGCGGGTTCGCCCGGAGACGAACCCGCCGCGCGCAAACTCACTTAAATTCGTTCTTGTAGACTACGCCGTCTTTCATCACAAATTTCACGTTGAGGAGTTCGTCGATGTTCGCGAGCGGATCGCCCGGAACCGCGACGAGGTCTGCAAGCTTGCCCGCTTCGACCGTTCCCGAACGATCGCTCCAACCCAGCATTTCCGCCGCGACGGTCGTGCCCGATCGGATCGCCTGCATCGGCGTCATACCGTACTCCACGTAGTAATGAAATTCCCGCGCCTCGTTCAAGTCCGGATCGGTCCAGGGAAATCCGCCGGCATCAGTTCCCATCACGATCTTCACGCCTTTTTTCACGCCGAGTCCAAATGCCTTCTTCTCGAGATCGACCATCGGTTTCCAGTTTCCGCCACGCCCTGGCGCCACATACGCGCCGACCATCACCGTGGGGCACCAGTAAACGCCTTGCTTCACGGCCTGGTCCAGCAGCACTTCCGTGAATCCATCGCCATGCTCGATCGAATCGACGCCCGCTCTCAACGAAGCGGCGATGCCGTCCGAACCAATCGAATGCGCCGCCACCTTGTGCCCCAGCCGGTGCGTTTCCTCGACGATTGCGCGCGCCTCTTCATCCGTGAAATTTACGTGGCTGTGCAGCACGCCGTCGGGCGCGAAGTAGTAAGCCCGGTCCGAGTAATACTTGATCCAGTCTGCGCCGTGCGAAATCTGTTCCCGCACCGCGAGACGCGCGTTGTCCACGCCATCGACGAACTGCACGCCGTGCGGCACTTCGATTTCCCACGAATAGCCGAGCAGCGGGTACATGCCGGTCGGTGTCATCGCGCGCGTTGACACGATCATGTGCGGGCCCGGAATTTCCCCAAGGTTGATCGCCTTCTTCACGTCCACATCGGCGTACATCGCGCCTTCGGTTTCCAGGTCACGCAGCGTCGTAAAGCCGTGGTCGAGCGCGATGCGCGCGTTGCGCGCCGCAAGAATCGCGCGGTAGGGAATCGATTGCTTCAGCAGTTGCTCATCGTAATCGGCGGCGGTCACATCACCCTGCAACAGAACGTGGGTGTGTGCATCCGTCAATCCGGAAAGTACCGTGGCATGTGAAAGATCGATCACCTCAACGCCGGCGGGGGCGTTTCCGCCCGGAGTGACGGACACAATCTTGCCGTCTTCTACAACGATCATCGCGTTCGAAATCGGCTGTTCGCTCTTGCCGTCGACTAATTTCCCTGCGCGCACAGCGATTCGTTTCGGCGCCTGCTTCGGCGCTTGCGCGTTCAAAGATAGACAACACAAGACAACTCCCACAAAGACCGCAATGCGCCGCACCATCGATCCTCCCTCGACAGAACTTAATTTGAGCATTTCGACTGCGACTATAGGTGAATTGGTGCGGCCATTTCAAGCGATTGCGGCGCCTCGAAAGCGCCCGCGAGCGTAACCACGCTTCGGTTCGCCGTCCGGGAACTGTTTCAAGCCTTCGGTGCAACCAGACTGCCCGCTTCAGGTATCATTCTCCTGCAGTGGCGTTTCCAGCCGCGGTCTAAGGCGATTGCTGACCGATGCCGCCCGATAAATCTCATCGATTTTCTTCTGCGCTGAACGCCGTAATTACGCGGTGTTGGCAAAAAGCTGCCGTGCCGGCCGGCTGGAGCCTGACGCGCGACCAATTTCAGCGCGCGCTCGAACGCAGCGCAATTCATCGGTTTCCGGATTCTCTTCCCGACGACCGCATTGTCGCCGGATACCTCGAAAGCCTTCATCTGAGCGATCTCGCTCTCGCCTGCGCCTGCAGCGCGGGCGACAGCGCAGCCTGGGAATATTTCGTCGCGCGCTATCGGCCAGAGCTGTATCGCGCTGCGCGCATGATCGTCTCGAAATCAAGCTCAGACGAGTCGGGAGGGCGCGACGTCGCTGATTCGCTTTACGGCGATCTGTATGGCCTGCGCGAATCATCCGACGGGTCACGCCGCTCGCTTTTCGATTACTTTCACGGTCGCAGCAAATTGACCACGTGGCTGCACGCGATCTTGGCCCAGCGTGGCGTTGATCAGTTTCGCCGCGCCCAGAAGACTCAGTCATTGGACGATCCCGAAGGTGACTCTCCAGGAATTGCGAGTTCGCTCGAATCGAAAAACGCGTCACCGGACCCGGAGCGCAACGCTTATCTCGCGATGCTGCAAGCCTGCCTGACGGCCGCGCTTGCCGGACTCCTCCCTCGTGACCGCTTGCGCCTCGCCTACTACTACGTTGAAGATCTCACGCTCGCGCAGGTTGGGAAGTTGCTCGGGGAGCACGAAGCCACCGTTTCGCGCAAGCTCGAGCGGACCCGCGGTGACTTGCGGCGGTGCGTCGAATCGGCATTGCGGGAAGAAAAGAAATTAAGCGACGCGCAAATGCGGCTTTGCTTCGAATACGCGCGCCAGGAGTGGCCGTTCGATTTGACGCGCGCTCTCTCAGCTCCCGATTGAGTTCGGCCGTGAACTTGGGAATTTTGCAAGATTTCTGGTCTCGGCCGTTCTAAGAAAGGAGAATAGCATCATGGCTTCGCAGGATAACGAAAAGGCGATGGACGGCCTCCTCCCGCGAAGTCTCGCGGGTGACGCCGCCGCGCCGGGCGGTTGCCCGGACACCGAACTGCTGGCTGCGTATTTCGAGCGCTCGCTCGGCTCGGACGAAGCAGCCCGATACGAGTTGCATTTCTCGCAGTGCGCACGCTGCCGGGAACAACTTGCAGCACTGGCCCGCGCCGAAGCCCCAGTGGAAGCCGATGCCGAGATCGCGCTGGAACCGGTGCTGGTGACCACTCGCGCGATGGGGAATCGGGGCCCTACTGTCCCCCTGGGCTCGGGTGCGCCGACGCAATCTCACAGCAACCCTCTAGCGCGGCCGCGTCCTCACCATAGGCTGTTCGACCTGCGCTGGCTCGTTCCGGTTGCCGCCGCCCTTATTCTTGGCGTCTTCACGTACGTGCGTCTCATGCCGCGTGAAGCCAAAGTCGCCATGAACAACGAGAACACGATGCCGCAGTCGCCGGCGCCCGAAACATCGCGTGATGCGCAGCCGGCTTCGAGTGCGTCAGACGCTTCTAAGAGCAACGCCGCAACGAACGAGCCGTTACACCCGCCTCCCGCTACCAGGCGCAGCGAAACGGCTCCGGCAGCACCTGCTCCCATGCAAGCGCAGACTGGAAAAGGCGCCGCCACGCGTGGCGGTTCCATCTCAGCTCTCGCCAAATCATCGACTCCGAAAGCGCGTGCGGAAGTACGAAGCTCCGCTGCAGAATCGACAAACGAATCCGCCGAGCCTGCTCCGGCTGCTCCTCCTCCGGAGTTGAAAGGTGCGCTGCCATCGATTGTCGTAACGACGGACGCGGCTGACGCTGTGGCGCCTCCAGCGCCGGTGGCAGCCGAAATTACGAGCCGCAAGTCCGAGGCGGTTGCAGCGACCGGCAGGAACCTCCAGGCCCTCGCGAGGTCAAACACTGCGGCCAAAGTTAAAGCCGCAAGAGAGCGCTCCACAGAGAACGTAATCCGAACCCCCGAGTCAAACGTGCTCTATCGCATCGCAGGTGGAGGATTTATTGAGCATTCAGAGGACGGCGGGGCCTCGTGGCAGAGCCAACTGCTGAATGCCTCTTCCGAATTTACCGCCGGCTCTGCACCGGCGCCGAACACCTGCTGGCTCGTGGGACGCGCGGGTGTGATCTTCCGTACGGAAGATGGAAAGAATTGGAAAAGGATTTCGGCGCCGGCTGCGTCGGACCTGATTTCCGTAACTGCGAAAGACGCTTTCGCCGCCGTCGTGACGACAAGCGACGGACAACAATGGTCAACGGATGATGCCGGCGAGACCTGGAACCCCTTGAAATAGGCCTGAATTCGCAGCAAGTTTTTCTATCTCAGACGTTCTAATTGTGGAACGATTCTCAACCCAAGGAGACAGCCCATGCGCGTGCTTTCGAACAAAATGATTCGCGCCGGATTGGCAGTGGCAGCACTGGCAATTCTGCCGCTAGCCGGAAAGTTTGGAAATCTTCGAGCCGCGCAGAATGAAAAAGAAGAAGCCGCGCGCAAGCAGGCCTCCACGACAACGGAAAAAGATCAGATCGATCTAGCCGTTGCGGTCTACAACTCGAACATCGCTCTCGTGCGCGACGTGCGCCAGATTCATCTGCCATCCGGCATCTTTCCGCTGCATTTCGAAGACGTCGCCGCTTCGATCAATCCCGCGACGGTGCACTTCCGCTCGCTTGTGGACCCGTCGAAGTTAAACGTTATCGAGCAGAACTACGAATTTGATCTGCTCGATCCGCAAAAGCTCCTCCAAAAATATGTCGGAAAAGAAGTCACGCTGGTCCGCGCGGAAAGAGATGCCGGGTCCACGCGGTGGATAGAAACGAAGGCGGTTCTTCTCGCGAACAATGGCGGACCCGTTTGGAAAATCGGCAACGAAATCGTCACGGGCATGGCGGTTGATTCCTACCGCTTTCCAGATCTGCCGGAGAATTTGTACAGCCGGCCGACGCTCGTGTGGATGCTCGACAATCGCGGCGCCGAAGCGCAGCGCGTGGAAGCCTCCTATCTGACGAGCAACATGAATTGGAACGCGGATTACGTGCTCACCGTCGGGCGCGACGAAAAAAGTGCGGACCTCGACGGTTGGGTCACGCTTGTGAACAACAGCGGCGTAACGTACTCGAACGCAAAGCTCCAACTCGTCGCCGGGCAGTTGAATCGCGTGGAGCCGCCGATGGCGAGAGGCGCGTACAACGCGGCAGTGATGAAGGCGGAGGCTGCACCTCCTCAATTTGGGCAGGAAGCGTTTTCCGAGTATCACCTTTACACTTTGGCGCGGCGCACGTCGATTCAGAATAATGAATCGAAACAGATCAGTCTGCTGAACGGAAGCGGCGTTCCCGTGGAGAAATACTTGCTCGTCGAAGGCCAGCAATACTGGTTCCGCAATCCGCAGGGAATCGGCAACGCCATCCCGCAGCCGGTGAAGGTTCTCTACCGTTTCAAGAACGACGAAAGAAGCGGATTGGGAATGCCGCTGCCGGCGGGAACGGTGCGCGTCTACCAGTCGGATTCAAAGGGCGGAGTTCAATTCGTCGGCGAAGATCGCATCGATCACACGCCAAAGGACGAGACTTTGAAGATTCACGTGGGCAATGCCTTCGACGTGGTGTGCGAGCGCAAGCAGATGGACTACAAAAAGATCACGAGCAATTCCGTGGAGCTGGAATATCAGATCACGCTGCGGAATCACAAAGACAGCTCGGTGACAGTGGAAGTGCGCGAGCCAATCGGCGGAGATTGGGAAGTGCTGAATTCGAATTTCAAGTGGACGAAGCTCGATTCAACGACGCTTGGATTTTCAATCCCGGTGGCGAAGGACGGAACTGCGACGCTCGACTATCGCGTGCGCGTGAAGTGGTAGGCGGAAAGCGAACCAGGAAACGGCGCGATCAGCGCTTGCAGCAGGTCTGTTTCTGATCGACGAGAACGAGTTCGTGAGCGAAAATCCGATTCGCCGGAAATTGCTCGGATAACTCGGCAAGAAGCACGCGCGCTTTTTCCGGCTGTTTTTCGCGTTCGTACGCGAGCGCAAGCATGATTTTCGCGAACGGGCTCAAGTAGCGGCCGTGGTCCGCGGCGGTTTGCATCAGTTGAATGCCTTTCAGACGATCACCGTGGACTCCGCCGAACCACAGGAACGCACGCTTGTAGCTGGGCAGGCATCCGATGACGTAATTGGCCATCCCCAGCGCTACGTATGCGTCCTGCGAAGTAGGATCGATCGCGAGCACTGCGTTCGCTTCCTGCTCTCCCTGTTTCATAAAGCTGAGGGCGGACATTTGCTTCTTCTGGATGAACGCGTCGTAGTTCGATTCCATTCCGTCGGCAATCGTAAGGACGAGAAGGCCCTGAATATCGTGCGAATTGGCTTTCACGCGCTTCTTGGCCATTTCGCGAGACCTGTGAACCGCTTCTTCAAACGGCAAGTTGCGATTCTGCGCGGGAGTACCCTCGATGCCGCCGAGAAATCTGTCGTCGTTCAAAAAGAATTCGGACGTCAAAATTCCTTTCGTGTCGAACTGCTGGTAGAGATAGCTGGCGGCCTCCGCGGCCTTTCCCATCGGATCGTCGGGACGAATCCGCTGATACTCGAGAAATTCCTCGCGCGCCCCTTCGAAGTTTAGTTCGTAGAGCTTCGTGAATCCTTTATCGAGGAGAAGAGACGAGGTATCGGCTTCGAGAACCGGCTCGTGCTTCGCCGTCGGCCCCTGCTGAGCGCCGGCGCGAGCCGCGGACCACAGCGCCACGGCGAGACACAGGACAACACATTGATTCATTCGCAATTTCGGCACTGATCGCAAAGTTCTCCTGATTCGCACGGCATACGTGGCAATCCAACCGGCGTTGGACGCTAGTATATTCGAATACGTCCGGCTCCTAGTGGTTGTATGCGAGCGTGTTTTCGAAAGTATCATCGGATCAGAGATTCTTCAAAAAGAATTCAGTCATGCGCTCGAACAGCTGGATGCGCGCCCGCGCATCTCCAATCGGATGTCCGCGACCGGGGAAAATCATGAGCGCAGCGGGGTAGCGGCCGTTGTCTATCATCTGGTTTAGCACTTCGGCGGTGTTCTCGAAGTGAACGTTGTCGTCGCCTGTGCCGTGCGCGAGCAACAATTGCCCCTTCAGCTTTGCGGAATCGTAGCCGGGTGATGCTTGCCTGTAGCCTTCGGAGTTGTCCTGAGGGCGGCCCATGTAGCGCTCGGTGTAAATTGTGTCGTAGAGGCGCCAGTCGCTTACAGGCGCGACGGCCGCGCCGGTCTTAAACACGTCTGGCGCATTGAACAGGGCATCGAGCGTCATGAAGCCGCCATAACTCCAGCCCCAGATTCCTACGCGCGATCCATCCACGTACGGCAGCGATTTCAAATATTTCACGCCGGAGATTTGATCTTCCAATTCGACTTTACCGAGGTGGTGGTAGACGGGAGTTTCAAACGCGTGGCCGCGATTGTAGGAGCCGCGGTTATCGAGCGCGAAGATGATGAATCCCTTCTGCGACATCAGATCGAGCCACAGGCCTTCGACGTCGCCCCAGAGGTCGCGAACGCTCTGCGCCTGCGGCCCGCCGTACACGTAGACGAGAACCGGATATTTATGCGAAGGATCGAAATTCGGCGGCTTCATCATCATCGCGTAAAGTTTGGTTCCGTCGTCGGCGGAAACATTCAGGAACTCGACGGGCGAGAAGTGGTATTCAGCGAGCTCAGGAATTTTATTTTCGTCGATGACGGCGACGCGCTTGCCGTCGATTCGAAACAGGTCTTGCCGGGGCGGCGTCATCGCAGTCGAAAAAGCATCGACGTAGCCTGAACTATCCGGCGCGAAAGTGGGCTGATGCGTGCCGGCTTCGCGACTCATCCGGGTGACGCTGCGATCTCGAAGCGATACCCGATACAGCTGTGTCTCGACGACATTATCCTTGTTCGAGATGAAATAGATGCAGTCGTGGGCTTCGTCCACCTGCGGATGGCTGGCGGTTCCCGGACCGAATGCGCCGGTGCCGTTGATGCCCCAGTCGCCGCTTGTCACTTGTTCGAGCTCTTTGCCGGAAAGATCGTAGAGGTAGTAGTGGCGGAATCCGGTGCGCTCGCTCGACCAGAGAAAGCGTTTGCCGTCGGAAAAAAAGTAAAGATCGTCGCTGAGGTTCACCCAGTATTTGTCGGACTCGGTGAGAATCGGTCGCGAGGCGCCTGAGGCGGCGTCGAAGAAAAGCAAGTCGAGCTTGTCCTGCGCGCGATTTACCCGCTGAATCGCGATGCGGCGGCCGTCGGGCAGCCAGTTTACGCGCGCCAGATAGACGTCCGTGTTCGAACCGGTGTCCATCCATTTCGTTTCGCCGCCCGTCACCGGCACCACGCCGACGCGAACGATCGGATTCGGCTCACCGGCTTGCGGGAAGCGCGTGTATTGCATGGCGCCAGCCACCGTGCTCATGTCCATGATCGGGTAGCGCGTCACTGGCCGCTCGTCCATTTCGTAATAGGCGACCTTCGTCGAGTCGGGCGACCACCAGTAGGCGGTCGAGGCGCTTAGTTCTTCCGGGTACACCCAGTCGAGCTTGCCTTTCAGGATTTCTTCGCTGCCGCCGGTGGTGAGGGATGTGGTTTCGCCGCTCGCGACGTTGACGACCCACAGGTTCGAGCTGCGGACGAAGCTTACCCATTTGCCGTCAGGCGAAAATTTCGGGTCCTCCACATCAACATCACCGGTGACGAGCGGTTTCGGTTTCATCGTCGCGAGATCGAGCAAAACGAGATTGCTGCTCCCGGCGAAGAGAATCGCCTTGCCATCCGGCGCCCACATGTAACTTTCCGCAGAGACGCGGCCGAGGCCCGTTGCCTGGGTGGTCTGTTTCTTTTCCGGCTGCGTGACGGCCTTAAGCGTGTCTGCGCCGACAAGGACTTTGCGCGCGCCGCTGGCGGCATCCATCGTCCAGAGTTCGACGGACGCGTCGGGGCCGGACCCATTGCGCGCCAGGTAGGAGATCTGTTTGCTGTCGGGCGTCCATTCGATTCCACCGGTGAGGTGGCCGCTTAGGCTCGGCGCACTGTAGATGCGCTCGACGGTGAGCAATTTCGCCGGGGCTGGGGCGGATTGCGCTCGAGCGGGCGTCGCAATGAACGCGGCGCAGAGCACTAACGGCAAAGTGCAATGAATGATGGCGAGTGAAACCCGGCGCATGACCGCCTCCCCGAGAAAACGGGAGAGTGTAACACTCTGGAGGCTGGAAGCCAGAGGCTGGAAATTGGAAAAGGCGGAGCGCGGCGCGAAGAAATTCTGGCCGGCACTGCCGGGAACCTTACTTTTGTTACGAGTCCGTATCGGCCGTCGCGCTAGGCTTCCGGCTGAACGAGGTTGATCAGGTTGCCGCAGGTGTCCTCGAAAAGGACTGCGGTGATTGGTCCCATGCTCTTAGGTTCGCTGCGGAACTTAACGCCGAGCGACTTCAGGCGCTGATACTCGGCGTTGATGTCGTTCGTCAGGAACGCAGTGGCTGGAATGCCGGCAACGAAAAGCGCCTTCTGATACGCCTGAGCGGGCGGGAAGCCCATCGGCTCGAACACGAGCTCGACTCCTTCCGCGCCTTCGGGCGAAGTGACGGTCAGCCAGCGGAACGGGCCCATCGGGATGTCGTTCTTTTTCACGAAGCCCAGCGTCGCGGTGTAGAAGCGCAGAGCGTTGTCCTGATTTTCGACCATTACGCTGGCAAGCCTGATCTGCATGAAAGCCTCCGGTACGATGCAGTTGAAAGTGGCCGGGATGGGCGCAAGGCATTTTAGACGGAATTTCGCTGAGGGGAGAGCGCCGTCATAATCTTTCGGCAACGGCGGTGGGGCGGTGTGCAACCCGAGTCAACTTCACACATTCAAATAGTTCTGGGACAGCGGGGAACGCGATAAAGTAGTAATGGTGAACTCGACGAGATGAATTCTGCGAGAAAGGAATCGCGCACGAAATCTCCGCGCCGAAGGCTCCGGAGTTCGCTCCGTTGCCCTCGCAGCATTGTCTGGCTCAGCGTCGGTTTCATGCTTTGGGTGTTTCCAGCGCTTGCCGCGGGGCAAGCTGCAGGTCAATCTCAACCTCCTCCTCAATCTCAATCTCAATCTCCCGCTCAGTCGCAGCCGCCGCCCGTCGCGCACGAAGACAAGAGCGATTTGCCCGAGGCGCCGCGCGCGACGCCGCCAGTCGCCGGCCAGCAATCCGACGAGGGATTGCCGGGGACGATCAGCGGGACGGTGATGGATCGAATCGGCGCTGCGATCGCCGGCGCCCGCGTCACGCTGAAGCTTGAGGATCAATCCCCGGCGCAGGAAGTGTTTGCAGGCAACGAAGGGCAATTCTCGTTCGTCAACGTCGCGCCCGGTTCTTTCCAGCTGACAATTTCGGCACCTGGGTTCGGCACGCAGACATCCTCCGCGGTCCTGCATCCCGGCGAGGTCAATGTCGTCCCGCCTATTCAACTCGAAGTTGCGACCGCCGTCACCGAAGTGCACGTGGCCGCGCTCACCACGGTCGAATTGGCGGAAGTGCAGATTCAGGAGCAGGAGAAGCAGCGCGTGCTGGGGTTCATCCCGAATTTCTACGTCAGCTACGTTCCGCAGGCGGCTCCGCTCACGCCGAAGCAGAAATTCGAACTCGCGTGGAAGACGACGATCGATCCCGTGACGTTTGTATTGATCGGCGTGACGGCCGGGATCCAACAATCGCAAAATACTTTCGGCGGATACGGGCAAGGCGCGGACGGTTATGGCAGACGCTACGGCGCCGCGTTGGGCGACACAATTACCGACACGCTGATCGGAGGCGCCATTCTGCCTTCGGTGTTCAAGCAGGATCCGCGCTACTTTTACAAAGGAACCGGCAGCAAGCGTTCCCGCGCACTCTATGCCATCCGAATGTCGGTGATTTGCAAGGGCGACAACGGTCACTGGCAGGCGAACTACTCGGGCATTCTCGGGAGCCTGGCCGCGGGCGGCATTTCGAACACTTACTATCCGCCGAACGACCGCGGCGCCGCGCTCACATTCGAGAACGCGGCGATCGGCATTGGCGCAACCGCCGCCGCGAACCTTTTCCAGGAATTTGTCGTCAAGAAGCTCACGCCGAACCTCTCCAAACGCAATCCGCCGAATACGAGCATGCCGTAAGAAACCTGTGACGAGTGACATGCAAAGGATAATTATGAAATTTTCTGCTCGGGCTATTTATTTCGGGTTTGCTGTTGTGGCCGCTCTTCTCTCGGTTTCCATCCCGGCGCTGGCGCAGTCGAGCGCACGGACAACGACGGCGCAGGACGCGCCGCGGATTAACGACATACCGGCGAAGTTTACGCCGCCGCACACGAATTTTGACTATACGAAGCGCGTGGTGATGGTGCCGATGCGTGATGGCGTGAAACTGTACACCGTGATTGTGGTGCCGAAGGGGGCGGCGCACGCGCCGATTTTGCTGACGCGGACGCCTTACGATGCGGCGACGCGGGCGCAGCGTCCGCCGGGAGAGGATTCGCCGCACATGGTGGCGGAATTGCCGCAGGGCGATGAAGTGTTCGTGGGGGCCGGGTACATTCGCGTGTTTCAGGATGTGCGCGGGAAGTATGGGTCGGAGGGAAATTATTTGATGGTGCCGCCGCCGGTGGGTCCACTGAATTTAACCGGGACGGACGACACGACGGATGCGTGGGACACGATCGACTGGCTGGTGAAGAATGTGCCGGAGTCGAATGGCAGGGTGGGGATGCTCGGGTCGTCGTATGAAGGATTCACGGTGGTGATGGCGCTGATTCAACCGCATCCGGCTTTGAAGGTAGCAGCGCCGGAAAGTCCGATGGTGGACGGATGGATGGGCGACGACTGGTTTCACTACGGCGCGTTCCGCCAGCCGAATCTCGATTACATCACGGACCAGACTACGGCGCGCGGAAGAGGGATGGCGATACCGCGGATGGGACATGACGACTACACGAATTATCTGGAGATAGGTTCGGCGGGCGATTTCGCGACGTATGGGGGAGTTGACCAGTTGCCGTTCTGGCTGCTGGTGAAAGCGCATCCGGCGTACGACGCGTTCTGGCAGGGACAGGCGCTGGACAAAATCATGGCAAAGACGCCGTTGACGGTGCCGACGATGTGGGAGCAGGGACTCTGGGACCAGGAAGATATGTGGGGCGGGATTCATGCGTGGGCGGCGATGGAGCCGAAGGACACGGCGAACGACAAAAATTTTCTGGTGATGGGGCCGTGGCGGCACAGCGGTGCGAATTACAACGGGTCTTCACTTGGGCCGCTGATGTTCGACGGCGACACTGCGCTGCAATGGCGTCGCGACGTGCTGCTGCCATTTTTCAATCAGTATCTCGTGGAGGGAGCGCCGAAAGCGGATACGCCGCCGGTGTTTATTTACAACACGGGCGAAAATCACTGGGACCGGTTGAAATCGTGGCCGCTGAGCTGCGATGCGGGGTGCGCGAACAAGTCGCGAGCGCTGTATCTTGGCGCGAATGGCGCGCTTTCGTTTGACGCGCCGGGTGCCAGCGCTGGTGCGGGAGCAGGCGCGGCGCAATTCGACGAGTACGTTTCCGATCCGGCGAATCCGGTTCCGTACCGGCCGCGACCGGTGGTGCTGGAAGATGGCGATGCGTGGAGGCGATGGCTGGTGGAGGATCAGCGATTTGTCGATGGGCGCACTGACGTGCTGACGTACGAGACGGCGCCGCTGACGGCGCCAGTGCGCGTGAGCGGGGCGCCCGAAGTGAATCTGTACGCTTCGACGAGCGGGAGCGACAGCGATTGGGTGGTGAAGTTGATCGACGTGTATCCGGGCACTGTGCCGTCGGAACCAGCGATGGGGGGTTACGAACTCGCGATATCGCTCGATATTTTTCGCGGGCGGTACCGCAAGAGCTTCGAGCATCCGGAAGCGATCGCTCCGAATCAGCCGTTGCTCTATCGCTTCGGCCTGCCTACGGTGAATCACGTTTTTCTGCTGGGGCACCGAATTATGGTGCAGGTGCAGTCGAGCTTGTTCCCGCTGTACGACCGCAATCCGCAGACGTTTGTGCCAAACATTTTTTACGCGAAGCCGACGGATTATCAGAAGGCGACGCAACGTGTGTGGCGCGCGCAGGGGACGGCGAGTTTTATCAGCCTGCCGGTGGTGCCGTAGGGACGCCGGCGCGGCAGGGAATGAAATCTTTCGATTGCGTCGAACGTAAAACCGAATAGCGGCAGGCGTTGTGGCAGGTGACGCCGTCCTGTGGGCTCGCAGTTCCGCATGGTCGAGGTGTTGATGACGAGCGGAGAGGCCGAGGCTTCACCAAGTACGGATCGTGACGCGAATTGGCCGACAGCGATTGCGTCGGTGTGCGTGGGCGCCGGATTTCTGGCGCTGTGGTTCTGGTTGCTTCCTTCCTGTCAGCGGCTTATTCGTGGAGCGGGGTGTAGTAACGCTGGCCGGCGCAGGCGCGGCAGAGGGTGCGGCCGTTGACGGCGACTTCGCGTTTGAAATTGACGCCTTCGCCGCATTGGGCGCAGACGACGCGGGGACCTTTGAAGCCGGGAAGATCTTCGGGGTGAATTTCGACGCGGACCCATTGCTTGTCGAACAGTTCGCCGTCGGGAATCACGCGGTAGGCTTGCTGCTGGCCTTTCTCTTTGTCGAGAGCGGGGAACATTTCGATGGCGCGCTGTTTGGAATCTTCGCGGGCGACAATGCGGACGGCGCGACCCGTCTGCAAATCGAGAAACGTGGCGGCGACTTTGCCCCAATCGAGAAATTTCAGAGCGCGCTTGCCGAGGCGGCATCCGGCGACGAGAGCGACAGCGTCCGTCATGCAGCGGTCGATTTCAACGTAGGTGACGAGGCGCTTTCGTTCGCGGACGGGATCTTCGATGCCGAGTTCGCGGAGGCCGAGCATGGCGAGGCGGACGCCTAGGACCTGGCCGGCGCAGAGGTGACCATGGGCTTGAGCAGCGTCATCGAGATACTGGTCGAGGGTTTTCATTTTTGGGCGCGAGTGGAGCAGCGCTGGATGCGGGGTTCATTATAGGCTGAATTTGAGCATGCAGCTGGGCGATGCTGGCGCGGGGTGAAGCTGAGCGCGGTGATCGTCCGAAGCCGGTTGCGGCGGAATCGGCAACACGGGAACGGGTGAGGACAGGCTCAAGCGTGTCCCACTTTACTGCGATTCGACCTTGCTACGCGAGCGAATTGGCGGCCGAGGAAACTGCGGACGCGCGGCGGCGATGGACTAGAAATGCGCCGATGGTGACGGCGACGGCGAGAGCGAAGAGCGAGCCGTCGCGTACGAGGGTTTTTGGGCCAAGGCGTTCTCCGGGGCCGAAGCAGCCGCAATTGATTTCGAGGCCGAGGAGGTAGGAACGAACCGTGACAGCGAAGAACAGGGCCATGAGTAGAGACGTGACCAACGCAGAATAGCGGAGCGCGATGCCGCTCAGCAGCCAGAGGCCGACGAAAAGTTCGAAGGGTGGCAAGAGGTGCGCTACGGGGCTGACGAGCGAAGGGGGCAACAATTGGTAAGAGTCGACCTGCATGGCGAACAGTGCGAGCGAGACCCGTACCGATCCGGCCGACCAGGGAACTGCGGCTTGCGGTTTGAGTTTTGCGTATGAGGCGACGATGAAGATCGCGGCGAGAGCGATGCGGCCGAGGCCGAGTAGGATATTTCCGGTAGTCGCACGCGAGGAGCTAGTCATTTTCAGCGGTTCCCAAATTGCCGGCTCATCTTGCTACTGGCTCATTAAGCTGTCGAGATACTGCTTCATGATCGGCCAGGTAAACATGCCGGACATGGGCGGATAACGCTGGCCTTTGTAGGTGATGACGATGGTCGGCGTGGAATTGACAGGCACCTGCTTGCCGAGGGCTTGGTCCTGCGCGATGTAATTGTCGAGTTCGCAGGTGTGGTTGGTTTGCGCGGCTGGTTTTACGCCAACGGTTTGGGTGAGGCAGCCCTGCACTAACTTCTGCACGCGTTTGAAATCGGACTGACCCAGCGCGGTGGAGATGTACTGTTCCATGCTCCCGTCTTTCGTCCAACTAGCCTGATTGTCGAAGAGCGCGGCGTCTACCGCTTCGAACCGTCCGATTCGCGCGGCGGCGTTTGCCCAGCGAGCGGCGTCCATCGAGTAGGGGTGCATGGGGAGAGGGAAATCGCGATGGATGAGGTAGACCTTCCCGACAGCGACGTAGTCATTGATCATGTAACGCAAGGTATTTTCAAAGAACGAGCGGCAAGCAGGGCATTGGTAGTCGCTGAAAACTTCCATGGTGATCGGCGCGGACTTCATGCCGAAAGTCTTCATCGGCGGGGGAAGAGTCTCTGCGGAAGCGGGCTTTGCGTGTGGTTTGGCGCTGGCGGATTTGGTCTGGGCGTGCCCAACCGGGGCGAGCGCGAGCATGACGCTTGCGACTGCGACCGACAATGTCCAGCGAGCCGAATGATATCGAAGATTCAACTGTGCCTCCCAAGCATTGGTCGAGTAGCGTCGGTCAGGTGACGCCACTTCTAAGACGACGTTAGACGATCAAGAATGAACTAGAGCGACTATTGTAGCTTGATTTGGTTCGCCTTTGAACTGACCTTGAGGCGAGGGTGCTAAGTTTGTGGAACAGGGGATGAGATGCGGGGTGACGGGAGGCGGTTTGAAAGGAAAGCGATGCGGCGACAAAGGAAGGAGACTGGCGCGGAAATCACGGGGGCGAGGGCGTGTAGAAGTCGAGTAAGTTGTTCAACAACAATGGAATACAGACGCACAGAAAACTTGACAATGAAGGACTCAACGTGTAGTATCGGTCTGCCTCAGATGGACTGAATCCAAACTGAAGCGAGCGGAAGGCAACAGGAGCGATTCTATGAGCAAGATTATCGGTATTGACCTGGGAACGACCAACTCGGTGGTGGCCGTGATGCAGGGAGGCGAATCAACCGTTATCCCGAACCAGGAAGGGGCGCGGACGACCCCATCGGTGGTTGCGATCACGAAGAGCGGCGAGCGGCTGGTAGGCCAGGTGGCGAAGCGGCAGTCGATCACGAACCCTGAAAACACCGTGTATTCGATTAAGCGATTTATGGGCCGGCGGTTCGACGAAGTGACGGAAGAAGCGAAGCGGGTGCCGTACAAAGTGGTGAAAGGCCCGCACGACGATGTTCGCGTGGACATCTCCGGCAAGGTATACAGCCCGCCTGAAATTTCGGCGATGATTCTGCAGAAGCTGAAGACAGCGGCGGAAGATTTTCTCGGCGAGAAGGTGACGAAGGCCGTGATCACCGTCCCTGCATATTTCAACGACAGCCAGCGGCAAGCGACGAAACAAGCCGGCGAGATTGCCGGGTTATCGGTGGAACGGATCATCAACGAGCCGACGGCGGCGGCACTGGCGTACGGGCTCGATAAGAAGAAGGACGAGACGATCGCCGTGTACGACCTTGGTGGCGGAACATTCGATATTTCGATCCTCGAAGTGGGCGAAGGCGTCGTGGAAGTGAAGTCGACGAACGGCGACACGCACCTGGGCGGTGACGACATCGACCAGCGCATCGTGGATTGGATCATTTCCGAGTTCAAAAAAGAGCAGGGCATTGACCTGAGCAAGGACCGAATGGCGATCCAGCGGCTGAAGGAAGCGGCGGAGAAATCCAAAATCGAACTTTCGCAGCTGATGGAAACGGAGATTAACTTGCCGTTCGTGACTGCGAACGAATCGGGGCCGAAGCACTTGCAGTTGAAGCTGACTCGGGCGAAGCTCGAGCAATTGATGGAAGATTTGCTGCAGCGGACGGTTGGTCCGGTGAAGCAGGCTTTGAGCGACGCGGGGATAACACCTGACAAAATCGACGAGGTGGTGCTGGTCGGCGGTTCGACGCGCATTCCGAGGGTGGTGGACATCGTCAAGAACCTATTTAACGGAAAAGAGCCGCACAAGGGCGTGAACCCGGATGAAGTGGTGGCGGTGGGCGCCGCGATTCAAGGCGGCGTGCTGGCGGGCGAAGTGAAGGACATTCTCCTGCTGGATGTGACGCCGCTTTCGCTGGGCGTTGAGACGCTCGGCGGCGTAATGACGCCTTTGATTCCGCGCAACACGACGATTCCGACGCGGAAGTCGGAGACGTTTTCGACTGCGGCGGATAACCAGACGTCGGTTGAAATCCACGTGCTGCAGGGCGAACGCCCGGTGGCGAGCGGCAACCGGTCGCTTGGTAAATTCCATCTGATCGGGATCCCACCGGCTCCGCGCGGCATGCCGCAAGTGGAAGTGACGTTTGACATCGATGCGAACGGCATCCTGAACGTCTCGGCCAAGGACACCGCAACGAACAAGGAGCAGAAAATCACGATCACCGCTTCGACAGGTTTGAGCAAGGAAGAAGCGGAGCGGATGAAGAAGGAAGCGGATGCGCACTCGGCGGAAGATAAGGCGCGGCTCTCGGAAGTGGAGGCGCGCAACCGGCTCGACAATCTCGTCTATCAAACCGAAAAGCTAATCAAGGAAAACCGCGAGAAGTTGGCGGAACCGGACGTGAAGACAGCCGAGGAAGCGATCGAGGAAGCGCGGCGAGCGCTGAACGAAGGCGGACTCGACCGGTTGAACGCGGCCGCGGAAAGCCTGACGAAGGCGTCGCACAAAATTGCTGAGACGATGTACAAGGCTCAGCAAGCGTCGGCGAGTTCGGCTAGCGCGGGAGCGGGAACTCCGGGTGCGGCGCCAGATGGCGGGGCCGCAGGCGGCGCGTCCGGCGGACAAGGCGACGTGGTGGACGCCGAGTTCGTAGACGTGGATGACTCGAAGAAACCGAACTAAAGCGCAGTGACAGCAAAGACAGGGCGGGAGCTGCGCGAGCAAGCCCCGCCCGTTTTGCTGTGGACAAGCGCGTCGGCGCAGATCCTTCGGGCTGGCACTGTCGGCCCGCAGAGTGAATTTGGCCGTGTGGACAAATTCAGGAGAATGAGTTGACCACAAGCGGCATCAAGCGGGCGAGCTCGCCTCATGCAGTGACGAAGGTTCGCGACAACTATTTTTTGATTCAGGTATCGATCACGGAGACGCCGAGCGCCGATTGGCGGCGGCTTTTCTACGACGCGCAGGGCCAGGACGTGCCTCCCGATTTTGCTCCCCGGTCGGTTGAAATCACGGGAACGTTTTTGCGGTTCAAGACGGATCCCGGAAGTGTGGAGCAGAAAATCGCGGTTCTCGACCGGTGGATGGAGCGAGCGAGCCAGAAAGAAGCGGCAATGGGCGGGCGGACGGAAGTGCAGCGGCAGAAAAAAGAGGAAGCGATGCGCGAGGCGCAGGAACTGGCCGAATGGAATGAGCGCTGGGCAAAGCTGTAGATAAAACAGTATCGACAAGAGCCGCATCGTGCGGCTCCGCCGGTGACGGATCCGGTGTTCCAGAAAGCGACTAGCGATTCACAATGGCAACGACAACCAAACAAGATTATTACGAACTGCTGGGGGTTCCGCGAAAGGCTTCGGTGAAGGATATTCGCGGGGCCTACCGCAAACTCGCTCGCAAATATCATCCTGACCTGAATCCGGGCGACAAGTCCGCCGAAGAAAAATTCAAGCAGATCCAGGAAGCGTACGAAGTTCTGTCGGACACGAAAAAGCGGCAGATGTACGACCAATTCGGATTCAACGTGCCGGGGCCGGGAGGCGGGCCTCCGCCGGGTGCGGGCTATGGCGGGTCGCCGGAAGATATCCATTTTGATTTCGGCGGATTCGATTTCGGTGGAGGCGGGGCCGGCGGCGGAGCGGGCGCGGGCGGCGGCACAAGCTTCCGCGATTTGTTCAGCCAATTTTTCCGTGGCCAGAGCGCGGCGCAGGCAGCGAACGAAGAAGAACCGGGGAGCGATCTCGAGTATCAGATCGACATTACGTTTGCCGAAGCGATGCACGGAACGGTAAAAAAGCTGAGTTTTACGCGGCTTGACGTGTGTAATGTGTGCCACGGAAGCGGGGCGGAGCCGGGCGACGAAAAAGTTTGTCCCACGTGCGGTGGGTCGGGCCGGGTGACGCAAGTAAGCGGCAAGATGCGGTTCCAGATTGCGTGTTCGCGCTGCGGCGGTACCGGACGGCTGCACACGATTTGCAAGAATTGCGGCGGCGAAGGCCGCTTGCCGCGTATGGACACGCTGGACGTGCGCATTCCTCCGGGAGCGCATACGGGTTCGCGCGTGCGCGTGGCCGGCCGCGGGAACGCCGGGATGCATGGCGGCCCTCCAGGTGATCTGTACATTATTACGCGTGTGCAGGCGCATCCATTTTTTGAGCGGCGCGGCGACGATCTCTACACGGTGGTGCCGATCACGGTGACAGAAGCGTCGCTGGGCGCGAAAGTGGAAGTGCCGACGATTGATGGGCGGTCGCAGGTTCGGATTCCGCCGGGGACGGACAGCGGCAAGAAACTCCGCCTCCGCGAGAAGGGCGCGCCGTCGGCGCGTCATCCGGGAAAGCGTGGCGACCAGATCATTGAAGTGCAGGTGGTGGTGCCGAAGCCAGAAGATGAACGGGTGCGGAATTTGCTGAAGGAATTGAGCAAGATTGATCCGGAAGATCCACGCAAGGAACTATTCGCGAAAGCGACTGTGTAACAAGCAGAAGTAAGGAGAAGGAAATGGCAGTACGGCCCAGAAAGAAAGCGAAGGCGGGCTATATGATCAGCGCCGTTGCGGAGCTGTATCAACTACATCCGCAAACGCTGCGGCTCTACGAGCGCGTTGGCTTGCTGAAGCCTTCGCGCTCGCAGGGCAATACGCGGCTTTATACCGACAGCGACCTTGAGCGGCTCGAAGTGATATTGAATTTGACGCGAGAGCTGGGCGTGAATCTTGCCGGAATCGAAATCATCCTGAACATGCGCGACAAAATGGGCGAGATGCAGTCGCAAATGGAAGCGTTCATCAAGTTTGTGCGCAACGAGATGGCGCGCGGGTTTGCTGCGACCGACGACAAGAAATTCCGGAACGCGATTGTGAGATTGGCGCCGCGGCCGGCGATTCGTGTGGAGAAGTAACGTCAAGTTGTGAACCGGCCGCGAGGCCTTGTTTGCGTTCACGCCAGCATTCTTTCCACAGAACGGGTTTCTTCCACAGGAACGGGTGTGCTTGCGCGGAGCGAGCGCAGCGCATATCCTTTCAGGCGATGGCACGAGCCGATTGTCTCCAATGTCAGGGAAGCGGATGGAGGATCGTCGAGCGAACGACGGAAGGCGCGCAGGCGCTGGCGTCGGCCGAGACGGCGAGGCCCGGCACGTCCGCCGGCGAGCCGAAGATGGTGTGGGC
>JBARFX010000049.1:0-24767 GCA_049797655.1 Candidatus Acidiferrales bacterium
GTCGCGTATGTAAGTCCACGCCTATAATCTGCATCTCGGCCTCCTCGGTTCCGAGCTTTGCCGGGTGAATACCGCAAAGTTTACTCGAACCGTTCGGAGGCCGACTTCGTTATGCCATCAGGGATTATCACCAGCTATCTCAAAACGAGACCGGCGCCGACGCGAGCACTACAGATGGAAGGGCTAGACGATGTCTTTGGCGGCATCTCGGTTGCGCCCAGGTTGCAGTTTCTGCCGGACTTTTCCTTGCTTTGCAGGGCTAAGCCGTCTATCTTCTTCCGCCTCATAGGGGTCAGGAGAACTCATAATCCGTTGGTCCTAGGTTCGAATCCTAGCGGGCCCACCAACCAGACCATTCGATCTACTTGAGATATGGCCCCGCACATTTGGGGTGCCCGAAGAGCAGTTACACTCCGTGTTGCACTTTTGATTTTGCTCGGAAACCGTGGCCAAGCCGAGCTAGCGCACTCGTCGCGGTCATTACCGATCTGAAATCGTCACAGTATGAGATAGGTGGTAATCATCCATCTTCTCGACATTCATCTCGAAACACTCAAGACGTAAAGCGAATGTGGCAGTGAGCGACCCGAAACGCGCAGGCCTTTTGTATTCAACAAGTGGCCTGAAGCTTTCGTGTAGTCTTGATTTAGGCTATAGTCGCCTCACCGCCGTGGTACAAAATGCCCAGCAAAAATCACCGGGACGCCGTACTGCCCGGGTTTTCCTCGTCCGCAATAGGCCCGCGCGAAACGTCGGATCCTTGCCTGGTGTTTGTGGCCAGACTTGTTTTCTCAACAGTGCGTCAACTCGGTTTGAGACTTGGTGCAAGCGCACTTAGATTTACCAATAAACATTTCGGGAATATTGCTGTGTGGGCCAAGCATGGGGATGTGAGCCCATTTGTAGTCCTGGTTTTTGCCGTGGTTTCTAAGCACCACGACTAATCGACTTCTTAAAGAGGGTAGTTGGTCGTGGCGAGCTGGGTTTGCAGAGAAAATCGGTGTCTTTTGGCTCGTGAGGCCGGCGCTGGCGTCTACACTCTTCAACTTGACAGGGCTAGGCGGCAGTAATCCTACCGGCACTGCAGCCGCCTGGTCCTGCAAAAACATTTCATGAGAGGCTTCTTTATGCGAAGGCTCGCCCTTGTATTGCTGGGAATCATGGCCTTGCTGTCCGCTACGGTGGCGAAGGCTCAGGCGCCGAACTCGAACACCCACACGGCACGTGGCGCGACGGGCTCAAGAATTGCCGCGAAGGCCGTTAGCCTGCCGCTTTTCTTCGAAGCCAATCAAGGGCAGGCAGCTTCGCGGGTGAAATTCCTGACGCGCGGCAGCGGCTACACGATGTTCCTGACGCCGACGGAGACGGTGCTGGTTGATGCCGACACTCGCTCCGGAAGAAACAAGAACAAGATGGCTGCGTCGTTGGATCTTAAATCTGCCTCTGCCAGCGCCGTACGCATGCAACTGATCGGTGCGAATCGGGCACCCTCGATGACGGGATTCGACAAGCTTCCTGGCAAAGTGAACTACCTGTTAGGAAATGATCCCAAGGGATGGCACACCGGAGTTCCGTTGTATTCAAGGGTGGATGCAAAACAAGTTTACCCGGGGGTCGACCTGGTGTTTCACGGCGATGAGAGAATGTTGGAATACGATTTCATCGTTGCGCCTGGAGCGGACCCAAGCCGAGTTGGCTTTCGCATCAGGGGAGCCAAGCGAATCGAAATAGATCGTCTCGGGGATCTGGTACTGCACACGCAGACGTCCGAATTCCGCATGCATAAGCCGGTGATCTACCAGATGATCGGCTCTTTGCGTAGAACGGTCGAGGGCGGGTTCGTCCTCAGCGCAAAGAATGAGATTCGTTTCCGCCTAGCGGAGTACGACAACAGCCAGCCGGTGGTGATCGATCCGAGCATCGGGTACGCGTCGTTTCTCGGCGGACTCCAGGAAGAGTTCCTCACCGACGTCGCAGTGGACGATAGCAATAGCGCTGCTCCAAAGGTCTACGTGGCGGGAATCACTTCCGACCTAACTTCATTTTCGGAGAGCCATACCCTACTGGGCTCGGCCAACGGCAGCTCCTACGGATTTGTTGCAAAGCTAGATCCGCGGAGCACCGGTGCGGCCTCTCTGAACTACCTGACGTTCGTCGGAGGCCACACGTCGCTTCCGGGTTTCGGGCAGGGCGTGTGCGGGAGCGTCATCAGCAGTGTGCGGCTGGACGTCAGCCAGGGAGCAGCCGGAGTTCAACCGGTGCTCGGAGGAATCACACAGTGCAGTGACTATCCAACAACCACGATCATAGCGAGCGACAGCATTACAGGCGATGCCGCTACCGTGGTGACGCGCTTAAACGCAGCGGGCAATGCAGTAGACGTTTCCGCGATGCTGGGCGGCAATGGAACGCAGGACGGCGGGTTCCCCGCGCTCGATGGATCCGGCAACGTGATGGTATCGGGCGGCACGACGAGCACAGATCTACCGACGACCGCGCTCGCATACATAAAGAATTTCAACAATGGGCAGGCGGGCACTGCGAATACCAGCGATTGTTACGTAGCGCTCTTGCGGCGCTCCGACCTCGCCCCGACATATATGACCTACTTAAATGTGGGTGTGGGAAGCGACCTTGGAAGCGGAGTTAACGTCGGCTGTGGCGGCTTCATCGACAGCTCCGGCCGCATCCTCGCCGGGGGCAATACATTTTCAGGCACCGATTTCAACGTGGGACCCGGCGGAGCAAATCTGGCCAATGGATTCCAGACGACAGTTAAGGGCACGGAAAACGTTTTCGCAATGGAGCTCGATCCAACGATTGCGGGTGTTGCGGCGCTGCGTTACGCGACCTACTACGGGGGCGGTGGTACTACCGAGGCTACGAATGGGGCGGTGGCGATCAGTCAAGACGTGGCTGCCATTGGAGGATTCACAACCTCGAATGGCGCCGTAGGCGATATCCCACTCATGCGGCCGCTCAACGGCCAAAACACAAATCAATCGGGGAACGGCGGAGAGACCGGGTGGGTTCTCATTCTGGATACTTCGAAGACAGGGGCTGCAAGCCTGGTGTTCTCGTCTTATCTGGGCGGGAGCGACGGAAGCGACGAAGTTCACGCTATCGCGTTGGATGTAAATGATCCGCTTGCGTACCACTTGATTGTGGGCGGGCAGACAACATCGGGGAATTTTCCGTCGATAAACGCTTTTCAGAGCACGCTGACCGGCTCTCAGAATGGCTACGTCACGGGGATCAGCGTCGCCCCGTCCCCGACTGGGCCAACTAATTTCTTCTTCTCCAGTTTCATTGGCGGCGGGGCGGCACTTGTGGGCCAGAACGAGCGGATTGGCGGCCTGGCTGTTGGCGCGGACAGCACCATTTATGCCGTCGGCCGCAGTGCTTCAGCCGACTTTTTCGGGCATACGAATCCGCCGACGACTGTGAACGGGTTTCAGCCAACGTGCGCGAGTTGCACGACGACTCCCACACAGCCCATCGCCTTCGATGATGGCGTGTTATTCAGCCTGAAGGCCTCGACCGGGGCAACAGTCACGAGCATCGCGGTGAACCCGCAGACTATAACGGTGGCGGCCGGGAATACCCAACAGTTCAAGGCCACCGGATTCTTCAGCGATGGATCGCTTGGCGACATCACGAACCAGGTAACTTGGGCCAGCGACAATACTTCGGCCGCGACGGTAAACGCCGCTGGTCTGGCCACAGCCGTTAGTGCTGGGACGGCGCATCTAAACGCGACTCTGGGAAACGCGACCACAAATCCCGCCACGATGACCGTGACGGGTGGGACGGGCGCGGACCTTGCGATCACGATCACTGCACCGAGCAATGTGCCGTTGGGTCCGAGCTTCCAGTACGTCATCACGGTAACGAACAATGGCCCGCAGGATGCCGCGGGCGTGGTTATGACCGACCCGGTACCGGGAAACCTCCCACCGACCACCGTAATTGCATCCGAGACGTGCACTCGCATCGTGGACATCGATAGCGGTGCCACCACGCTCTCGTGCGCGATTGGCGCTCTCGCAAGCGGAGCCAATACGCAGATCAAGTTCAACGTGACGCCGACGGCAACCGGGGGTCTGACAAACACCGCCAGCGTCGCCGGAAGCTCAACAGATCCCAATTCGAACAACAATTCGGCAAGCGTAACCACGAGCGTGGGAGGGGCGACAGCGACGCACTTTTCGGTCACGGCGCCGGCAACTGCAACCGCGGGCTCATCCTTTAATTTCACGTTAACGGCGCTCGATGCGTCGAATGCGACAGTCACGGGCTACTCCGGAACGGTGCACTTCACGAGCAGCGACGTGCAGGCAGTGCTTCCCGCGAATTCGACATTGACGAACGGGACAGGGACGTTTTCGGCGACGCTGAGAACGAATGGAGGGCAGACGATCACCGCGACGGATACCGTGACGATGTCCATTACCGGCATCTCGGGAACGATCACTGTGAGTCCGCCGCCAACAACGCACTTTTCAGTTTCGGCTCCTGCAGCCGCCACAACCGGCACGGCGTTCAACATCACGGTCACCGCGTTGACCGCGTCGAACGCAACTGCGACGGGTTACGCCGGCACCGTGCATTTCTCGAGCACGGATGGGAACGCAGCTTTGCCTGCGAATTCCACACTCACGAACGGCGTCGGTACATTCCCAGCGACACTTAACACGGTCGGCAGCCAGACGATTACCGCGACTGACACCGTCACCCTGTCCATCACAGGAGTTTCCGGAGCGATCACGGTGGGCACCGTTGCCGCTCCGCAATTGATGGTGCAGACGGCAGGGACCGGCTCGGGAACCGTCACGGGTTCGGGCATCAACTGCAAGAGCGGCTCGAATAATGGCTGCACGGCTAGCTTCACCGCGGGCGCGCAGGTGAGTTTGACAGCAACGGCTGACGCCACTTCGACGTTCACGAGCTGGAGCGCCGTGTGTCCAAACTTGACGAGTGCGACGTGCACGTTCACGATGCCTGCAACCGCAACGGCGATCACGGCTACATTTACGAAAAATCCGCCAACGCTGCAATCCATCGCGGTGACGCCAGCGAACCCGACCGAGCCGATTAACTCAACCGTGCAATTCCACGCGACGGGAACTTACTCCGACGACAGCACGAAGGACATCACCGCAACTGTTACATGGGCATCATCGAATCCGGATGCGGCAACGATCGTTGCAGGCGGTCTCGCGACCACCGGGGCGAACGCGGATTTGAGCACCACGATTTCCGCCACCACGAACGACTTGACGGGCTCGACTCTGCTCACACTCACGAACTCGCCCATCACGATTTCAGTCACGCCGCCGCCGGGAGGAACGATTCCGCCCGTGCCGCCCGGAGGCAAGCTGGCAGTCGGTATCGAGTTGACGGCAACGCCCGGATTCAGCGGAACTGTTACGTTTGGTTGCACCGTAACGAGCGCTGAGGGTCAACCGGCTCCTTCGATCACCTGCAATCCGGATCCAGCCGATGTCACCTTGACGCCGAACGGGCCATCGCAAGTCGCGATCGTCGTGAACACGTTCTGCACAGCCGACACGACACCGCTCGGACACTCACCAAATCCCGGCGGATTCGGCGGCGGGTTCGGCCTGCTTCTCGTCGGGTTGACGCTGGGAGGAGTTGCGCTCACATTCAAACGGCGCAGTCCCCAATGGGCGCTGTCGTTCGCGCTGTTGACGCTCATCGCACTCGGCGGTTCGGCATGCAGCAGCCTGCCGAAAGGCCCCAACGGAGCCACGCCGCGGGGCGACTACCTGTTGACGGTGAGCGCGACGACCAACGGTACAACGTCGACCACGGCTCCGATTCCGTTCTCGGTGGAGTAGAGGTGGAGCGTTTAGTTCGTGCGGATGAATTCGAACCGCTGTAAGCGCTCTGTAGGAAAAATTTGTGTGGAATATTTCGCAAGTTACGCGTTGCGGAAAGAACAAGAATTGGCTCGATAACATGAGTGTCACAGACCCCGACCGAGCAATGGTGGCAAATTCCGATTGTTTCGGTGGCAGTGCCCTTCATCGCTCAATCGAAGCATTTCATACCATGACCTCCTTCATCGGCCTATAGGGGTCAACGCAATCTGGTGGTTCGAGGGCTGTCCCGATCAAGCTTCCTGTTTAGGACAAACTGTCACAGTCTCGAACCGGTCGCCGAAGTACCGCCGATTGATCCACAGGGCAACATTGACCAGCGAGATCAGGACGGGGACCTCTACGAGTGGACCGATCACGGCGGCGAAGGCCGCCCCGCTGTTGATTCCGAATGTCGCTATGGCCACGGCGATCGCCAGTTCAAAGTTGTTCGAAGCTGCCGTGAAGGAGAGCGTTGCGGATTCAGCATAAGTTGCTCCCACGCGCGCGCTCATCCAGAAAGAAACGAAGAACATTACGACGAAGTAAATGGTCAGTGGGATGGCGACTCGAACGACGTCGAGTGGCAACCGAACGATCATTTCCCCTTTAAGCGAGAACATCACCACAATCGTGAATAGAAGAGCGATGAGCGTAATCGGGCTGATCTTCGGAATGAAGCGGGTGTGATACCACTCCTTGTCCTTTACGCCGGTGAGCACAAACCGAGTGACAAAACCTGCGAAGAACGGAATGCCCAGATAAATGAAAACGCTCCATGCAATATCGCGAATGGAGATGTTCACGCGGATTGCAGTCATCCCTAGCCATCGCGGCAACACGGCGAGGAACAAGTACGCATAGGCGGAGAAGAACAAAACTTGAAAAATGGAGTTGAACGCCACAAGGCCGGCAGCGTACTCACGGTCGCCCCTGGCCAGATCGTTCCATACGATTACCATGGCAATACACCGCGCGAGCCCTATCAGTATCAGTCCCGTCATGTACTCTGGCTTGTCGCGAAGAAAAAGAATTGCCAGAGCGAACATGAGCAGTGGCCCGATAACCCAGTTCTGAATCAGCGAGAGGACCAATACCTTTCGGTGGCTGAACACCCGTCCCATCTCTTCATACTTCACCTTGGCGAGTGGCGGATACATCATGAGGATGAGTCCGATCGCGATCGGGATGGAGGTTGTTCCCACGCTGAAACGGTTTAAAAAGGGAACAATCCCCGGCACTAGGTAACCCGCCGCGACGCCACCGACCATCGCCGCGAAGATCCATACCGTCAGAAACCGGTCCAGAAAAGAAAGTTGGGAAGTACTCTGCGCACGCGCCATTTGGTTTTACCCAATTGTCCTTAGAATTCTAATCTGGTTCAACAGTTCAATGAGCTGGAATTCTTCGTCTCCCATCGCACCACCGCAACTAGCAGAAAGGCTGTGGCAATCCCTCGGCAAAGCGGGCCTCGTTCTCACCAAGAATTCCGGCGGCGAATCGGAGCAAATATAGGCAGCCGAGGCAAAATAGCCTTCGGTTTTCGAATAGGTTTGCTTTGACACGAGCCGGATACCGACCCGGTCCTAGTTGGCTGTAAAGTGATACGGTGACGAGACGAGGTTGACCACGTTTGCGTTGGGTCCCGGTTTCAACTCAACAGTATAAGCGTGATCGCCGCCGGAACATACACGCGGATGAGTCCGTTTCCGTTGCCGGATACAGGGAGCCTCCGACTCCGCGCGACGTTCCGCGACTTGGGTCTCTCAGAGACGGGTCTATCACCTCCCGGCTTGCCGTTCCTTCACGCACGAGCCACATACTGCCAGCATTGACACCATCCTACCGATAGTCTAGCATGTAAGAATTCTTGCATATTCGCATGTCTCAACAGCTCGCCAACTTCAAAGCGGAGTTCTTCAAGGCGCTCTCACACCCCATCCGCATCCGGATTTTGGATTGCCTCCGCACCGGCGAGAAGGGCGTAAAGGAACTGGGCGAGATGCTCGAAATCGAACCGGCGAACGTTTCACAGCAGCTGGCGGTGCTGCGGGTTCGGAACATCGTGATCGGAAGGAAGTCCGGATCGAACGTGTTTTATTCGGCCTCCGATCACTCCCTCTTCAAGCTGCTCGATGTAGCTAAGGAAATCTTCAACAATCACCTGGTGGGCGTGCGTGAGATGCTCGAAGAAATGAAGAAAGGGCGGCGCCAGAAATAGCAAGATGCTAATGAGACTCACTGGTGCGGCGCTCGTCTTTTTGATAACTGCTCTGGGGGGCCTCGCTCCCCTCATTTTAATCATCGGCCGTGCGAAGATTGCGCGGAGGCTTGCGATCGCGCTGATTCTCGGCGCTAGTACTGCCGGCTGTCTCGTGGCCGTGTCTAGCTTCTTGCAAGAGCCTGCTCCTCGGCTCGTCCTGCACTGGGTGACGCCCTTTTACTTCTCGCTGGCTGTCGACCGCCTCAGTGCGTTCTTCCTGTTTCTGGTTTGCGCGGTAGCGGTCCCGGTCACGATTTTTGCTGTCCCGTATTTCGACCTACACTACTCCGAGCAGCGGCGGCGCTGGAGCTGGGCATTCTTTTCGTTGTTTCTGTTTTCCATGATCGTTGTCGTCACGGCGTCCAGCGGTTTTGCGTTTCTGGCAGGCTGGGAATTGATGACGCTGGTGTCCGCCGCACTGATCCTAATCGAAGGAGACTCGTCCGAGCGGCGTCACAATGTCTTCATTTATCTCTTGATGATGCATGTAGGCGCAGCCGCTGTAGCAGCGTGTTTTTTCCTTTTCCTGCCTTCTTCCCACAGTTTGGATTTTGAGGCGATTCGCGCGGCTGGCGCCTCGATACCCACGGGAATTCGCGCAATGGTCTTTTTGTCGGCATTCGTGGGATTCGGAGCCAAGGCGGGCCTGATCCCGCTGCATTTGTGGTTGCCTCGGGCACACCCTATAGCTCCGAGCCCCGCTTCCGCATTGATGTCGGGAATCATGTTGAAGACAGCCGTTTACGGATTTGTGCGTTTTGCCTTTGATTTCCTTGGCGGTGGTCCTTGGTGGGCGGGCTATGTTGTCTTGCTCGTGGCTGCCGTAACGGGGCTTCTCGGCATTCTCTATGCAATTGTTGAGCACGACCTCAAACGACTGCTGGCCTATAGCAGCATAGAAAATATTGGCATCATCTTTCTAGGGCTCGGAACATCGCTTATTTTCCTGACACATGGAGCCCCACTCGGCGCGGCTTTAGCGCTTATCGGTGCGCTGCTGCACGCATTTAACCATGCCTTGTTCAAGAGCCTACTGTTTCTCGGCGCCGGCGCAATTTCCAGTTCAACTCATTCTGTCGATCTGAATGAGTTGGGAGGCTTGCAGCATCGAATGCCGTTCACAGGCGTGGCCGTACTCGTCGGGTGCTGCTCGATCGCCGGGCTGCCGCTCTTCAACGGCTTCATCAGCGAGTGGCTCATATTTCGGAGCTTCCTCGATGGTTCGAGCCTGGCCGGCACAAAGGCGCAGATTATTTTGCCTTTGATGGTTGGCATTCTTGCAATGATCGGCGGTTTGGCGGCAGCGTGTTTTGTGAAAACCTTCGGAGTAGCTTTTCTGGGGCGGCCTCGCAGCGCAGGAGCCGAACATGCGGAGGAAGCACCATTCGGAATGCGTGTCGGGATGTGGTTGCTGGGCGCAGGGTGCGTTTTCATCGGAATTCTGCCAGGGCTTGTGTTGCGCCCATTGGTCTCACTGGTTCAAGTGCTGGTTCCTGGTGCTAGCGTACCGGAAGAAACCTTGAGCATCGCTCGCATCATTCCGTGGATTGCAGTGATTGTACTGGGAACAATCGTCGCCGTCGCCTTATTCAGGCGCCGGGAAAGAATTACTCGGACGTGGGCTTGCGGCCTCCCGGCGCTTTCGAGCCGCATGCAATACACGTCCACGGCCTTCTCCAAGCCGATACGGTTTGTGTTCGCTCAAGTCTACCGGCCTGATCGCAAAGTCGAACGACTACCCGCCGATCAGCCATACTTTCCCACTTCCATCTCGTATCGGTACGCCCGCACAACGTCGTACGAACGAGCCCTCTATCGGCCCTTTGTCGAGTCAGTCGTTTCGTTAGCGCATAGGTTACGGCGATTGCAGACGGGGAACATTCAGGTCTACCTGCTCTACATTTTTCTCGCGCTGGTATCGCTACTGGCCTTATTGAGGTTCGAGAGATGAGGATTGCGGCGGACATTCTGCAGGCGCTGATCCTTATCCTGGGCGCTCCACTCGTGCGTGGAATTATTGCGCGTATAAAATCGCGGCTGCAAAGACGCCGCGGAGCGAGCATCTGGCGCCCTTACGGAGAGGTTCTCAAACTTTTCCGCAAGGAAAACTTAGTTCCTCCGACATCCTCGGCGGTGTTTCGTCTAGCTCCGGTTCTTTTATTCGGTTCGATGGTGAGCGTGGCTGCATTTGTACCGGTCGTACACGCTTCGGCACTGCTCAGGTCTGGCGGCGACTTCTTTCTGCTTGTGTATCTGTTGGCCTTTGGGCGGTTTTTTCTGTCCCTCGGGGCTCTGGATGGAGGAAGCGCATTCGGCGGAATGGGTGCGAGCCGCGAGGCATTGGTCTCAAGCTTGGCGGAAGCGCCCTTCTTGCTGGCGCTGGTGGCGGTGGCGATCATGGCGTCTCGCGCTGACATTGCGGGAATCGTTGCGTGGACTCTCCAACAAAGTGTTTTCAATATCTCCGCGGTGCACATTCTGGCCTTTACCTCTCTCGCCATGGTGACTGTGGCCGAGACAGGTCGCATGCCTGTGGACAATCCGACCACTCACCTTGAGTTGACGATGATCCACGAGGGGATGGTGCTCGAATATTCGGGGCCGAGCTTAGCGCTGATTGAATGGGCGAGCGCGGTTAAGCTTCATTCGATGCTGGCCCTGCTCATCGCGCTGTTCTGCCCTTGGGGAATGGCTTCCGGAGGTTCCAGCTGGCAACTTCCCTTGGCTTTGGCGGTTTACTGCGCGAAAGTCACCTTTCTCGCGATTCTAGTCAGCGTGATCGAGAGCTCTATGGCCAAGCTGCGCATGTACTTGGTTCCCGATTTCCTCGGCGTGGCGTCTGCAGTGAGCGCGCTTGCGGTGATCTTTACGACGTTGGCGAAGAGGTAGTCATATGGATTTGGTAGGAATTGCGACCGGGAAAGTTCTGAGTTCGTTTTCCGTCTTTTTGTTTCTCACGATTCTCCTGCTCGCTGTCGCGCGCCGTATTTCCACAAGTATCCTTCTCTTCAGCCTTCAATCTGCGGTGATCACGGCGGAAGTTCTCGCGACGGCTTTTCAAGAGAAGCTCCCCGAGGCGTACGTGATCGGCATCCTGGTCCTTCTCATCAAAGTGATCGCAATCCCTCGCGCATTCTTCGTCCTGACAAGACGGCTGAAAACCGCACGCGACGTAAAGGCTTCGACGACGCCAACTCAATCCGTCTTCATCGTTGCGGCGATGATCTACCTATCGTATGCGGCCGTCCATTCCTATGGCCAGGCCGTGCACGTGCCAGACGATGCTCTTGCCGCAGCGGTCTCCCTGATTCTGACGGGGGCATTCCTGATGGTCAGCCGTAAGAAGGCGCTCATGCAGATCCTCGGCCTGCTCGTGCTGGAGAACGGAATCTTCCTGGCCGCGTTGATCACCACGTTCGGAATGCCGCTCGTCATCGAGATCGGAATCTTCTTCGACATCCTGATCGGCCTGCTTCTGATGGGAATTTTTGCATTTCGTATCAGCGACACGTTTGAGCATCTCGACGTGTCGAAGATGCGGCGGCTGCGGGGCTGAGCGATGGTTCTTCTACTACCACTCGCAATCCCACTTTTCGGAGCCGGCTTCATTTTCTTTTTTCGTGACCAGCGGGCCGCTACCCGGGTCGCCCTCGTTCTGGAAGCATTCGAAATTGTTGCGCTCGTCGCGGTCGTCTGGCAGGTCCACATACACGGAGCCATAGATCAGGGCCGTTATTTGCGCGCTGATGGACTCAGCTCGTTTTTCCTGATGGGCATCGCATTTATCTCGGGCCTCGTGCTTGTGTACGCATCCGGCTACTTCCGCCACATGGGAGAGGGGCGTTTTTCGTCGCCCCGCTGGTTTTATGCCCTGGTATTCCTGTTCCTGTTCACGATGATAAGTGTCTGCCTCTCGGAAAATCTCGGCTTCATGTGGATCATGATGGAGGGAACGACACTGGCTTCGGCCCTGCTCGTGGGCTTCTACAACACCGAAGGTGCGCTCGAGGCTGGCTGGAAGTATCTGATTGTCTGCACGGTGGGGATTGCTTTCGCGCTGTTTGGGACGATCGTGCTGTATCTGGCCGCGGTTAAGGCGGGCATGAGTTCGGCGGCCGCGCTCGATTGGGTCTCACTGATGAATGCCGCTCCGCACATAGGACTTGACCCCCATCTGTTGAAGCTCGCTTTTGTTTTCGTCATCGTGGGCTACGGAACGAAGATCGGATTCGTTCCCATGCATAGCTGGCTGCCGGACGCGCACGCCGAGGCCCCCACACCCATCAGCGCCCTGCTCTCGGCGGTCCTGCTCAATTGCGCCATGTACGCTTTGATGCGTTACGACGCAATCATTTCTCGTGCGCTGGGACCTGGCTTCTCGCATTCTCTGCTGCTCCTTTTCGGCGTGATATCCATGGTTGTCTCGGGGCTCCTCATTTTGGTGCAACGGAACCTGAAGCGCCTGATGGCCTACAGCAGCATCGAGCACATGGGAATCATCGCGATCGGACTCGGACTGGGGGGGCCGCTAGGGTTGTTCGGCGCCCTGCTGCACACATTCAACCACTCGGTGGCCAAGTCTCTTTTGTTTTTCAGCGCTGGCAACGTCCGCCACAATCTGGACACGTTGCGCATGGACGGCATCAGGGGCATGTCACATACGATGCCGCAAACGACCGCAGTTCTGCTCGTTGGGAGCTTGGCCATCGTAGGCCTTCCACCTTTCGGCCTTTTCATCAGCGAATTTGCCATTCTTTCGGAAGCCTTCACCCAGATGCGCTACCTCGTTGCGATCGTTTTCTTGGTTGTGCTCTCGGTGGTTTTCGGCGGGTTCGCTCACCACCTCTTTCTCATGCTTTGTGGAGACCCAGGTCGGCTTCCAGAAAATTCAAAGCTGATCCCATCTGAATACATCGCCATGGGAATTGCCGCTGGCTGTCTTCTGGTTTTCGGCGTGTGCGTTCCTCACTTCTTCGGCGTTCTCCTGCGGGAGGCGATCGCGGTGCTGCGATGAATGAAAACACCCACGGAGCACTTCGGCACGGCGAGCGGAATCCTTCCGGAACAAGGCCGGCAATTCCACGGACCAATGAGGGAGCCCCGGCGCGACTCGTCACAATTTTCGGAAGCCTCGGCCAAAACCGCGAGAAGCGGGTTCACTACATTTTCGACAGGGGAGTCCCCGAATATTTCGAAATCGTGCACACAGCTGATGGCGAGCTCGGATCTATCGCTCCCGAGGTGCCTGCGGCCGCGTGGTATGAGAGAGAACTCCACGACCAATACGGCATTGAGATTGTCAGACACCCAGATTTGCGGCCGTTAATTTTTCACGATAATTGGCCCGACGGTGTTTATCCCATGATCGACCCGGTGGACGATGTTCCTTGGTCGAATCGTGAATACCACTTCTTGCAGGTTCAGGGCGAGGGTGTTGCGGAAGTCGCAGTTGGCCCCATTCACGCTGGCATCATCGAGCCTGGACATTTCCGGTTCAGCGTGGTCGGCGACACCATTTTGAATCTCGAGTTGCGCCACTTTTACACTCACAAGGGCACCGAGAAGCTTTTCGAAGGAAGAGCGATGAAGGATGGAGCAATGCTCGCGGAATCGGTTTCCGGCGACAACTGCTTCGCTCATGCGGTGTGTTATTCCCAGGCCGTCGAGACAGCCTGCGGAATCGACGTTCCGCCGCGAGCCCTAGGCATACGCCGAATTGGACTCGAACTCGAGCGGCTTGCGTGTCACATCTCAGATATCGGTGGATTGTGCACCGACGTGGGCTTCGGCGTCCCCGCCGCATATGCGGCGGGGCTCAAGGAGTCCCTGCTTCGAGAGGCAGCTCAGTGTTGCGGAACCCGCTACTGGCGCGGCATCGCGATTCCAGGCGGTCTGCGATTCGACCTTGACTCCGGAAAGGTGGCCGCGCTCGCACAGGTTGTGGCACGAGCCCACCGAGACTTCTCGGACATCGCGCGTTTGATCCTTGAGACGCCGTCGATCCAGAACCGCTTTGAAACGGCGGGAATACTTAGCCAAGAAGCCGCGCGGGACCTTGCGATCGTTGGCCCCGTCGCGCGCGCGAGCGGTGTCGATCTCGATGTTCGCCGCGACCACGCGTACGGCGGCTACAGCCAGTTCGAAATTCCCGTCACGCATTACGGAGACGTGATGGCCCGTGCGCGAATTCGCATAGCCGAGGCGGAGGTCTCGGCGCGATTGATCCAAGAGGCCGGGAGATCCCTCTCGGACGGGAGCGTGTTCACTCCGGTCGTCTCGCAAGATGACATCCGAGGATTTTCTGCAATCGAATCACCCCGCGGGGAACTCTGCTACTGGATCGAAGCGCGCGGAGGTCTATTGACTCGATGCCACGTTAAGTCTCCGTCGTTTCAGAACTGGCCCGCGATGCCTTTCGCCGCAACTGGCAATATCATTGCGGATTTTCCCATGATCAACAAGAGTTTCAGCCTCTCGTACTCAGGATGTGACCGGTGATTTTTGACGTGATTGAGAAGAGCCTCGGCCAGCCGAACCGATTGATCCCGGTGGAGGTTTTGCTTGGAGACTGTGATGGCAGCCGCATGCCCGACATCGTCGCGGATCGCTTGACGCCGGCCATCGCTCAGACGGTCGTGGACGTCTGTCCCACGGCCGCTCTCCGCATCGAGGGCTACGAAGGACGTCGCTGCTTGAGACTGTCGTACGGGCGGTGCATTGGGTGCGGCAAGTGTATTGAACTTGGCGAGGGCGCCGTAGTTACAGCGAAACAGTTCACCCGGTGCGGCGTGGCGAAAGAGCAGACGGTGCGGCGCTGGGATATCGACAGCCGTACGGAAGTTACTCCCAGGACCCTACCTCTAGAAGAGGCACGCATGCAGATTCACTCGCTTCTGCGGAGGGCGCTAAACATTCGCCAACTCGATGCTGGTTCTTGCAACGGATGCGAAGCGGAAATCACCGCTCTTACGAACAGGTATTACGACCTGGAACGATTTGGCATTCATTTCGTGGCGTCTCCGAAACATGCCGACATGCTGCTGGTTACGGGTCCGGTTACACGCAATATGGCTGACGCCGTTAAGGCCGCGTATGAGGCTGCTCCAGCTCCAAAATTGGTTGTCGCAGTGGGGGCATGTGGATGCAGCGCCGGAATTTTTGCAGGTAGCCACGCGATCGTTGGCGCGGTAGATGAGGTCATTCCCGTAGACGGCTATATCCCAGGCTGCCCGCCGACACCGGCGATGCTAGTGACAGGGATCCTCGAAGTATTACGGCGGCGCGTTGCGAAATAACCTGTCTCGTAATCCGTTGGTCGTAGGTTCGAATCCTAGCGGGCCTACCAATTTTTTCAAGAAGTTGCAGCGCTTTCACGATCTGATGGCTTTCTTCCGGTTGCACCTGGGTTGCAGAAGGTTGCGGATTTGTTGGAGAATGTCAGCCGTTCGCAGCGGTGGTCTCCTTCGACGTAATCTCGTACTTGAAGTTGTCCGGGTCGAGGCTGTCGAGCCTGCCTTCGGCAGTTTCCGCCTGCGGATACATTAGAAAGCCGACCGGCGCGCCCTTCGATCCGGGTAGAGCGACATCATGCGCAAAGTTGTACGCGATCCAATTCATCTCCCAGAATCCAAACAGCCGCGCCCGGGCACTCTTCACCATGTCGTCGTCCAGAGGACGATTCCCGGGCGGCTCTTCGAGCACGACCTTCCGCACATCGGCGGGGTCGACTGGCACCCAGCCATAGTCGCTCAGGTAAACCTCAGCGCGGCAGTGCTGCGCTTTTGTCACGTTCTCCGACGAAGCACCTAGGCTCTTGTATCCCAATTCTGATTTGCCGACACGGATCCCGTACACGTCGCGCGCTGGAACGCCGGCTGCGCGCGCGAGGCCCACGTAGAGCGCGTTCAGATCTGCGCACTTGCCACCCAGATCCCGAGACTCCAACATGAAACGAATGTCGCCCACACCACACCCACGCGTTTTCGGATTTCGAAACGTGTTGTCAACGATCCATTCGTAGATGGCGCGCGCTTTCTCGGCATCCGTCTTCGCGTCGCTCGTAATTTTTATTGCCGTGGCTTTCACAATGCCATCGGTCGGCAAAAGCTTCGTCGGTTGCAAAAAATACTCCAAATCCGTCCGGCTCTCGTTTCGTGCCCTGCCAGGTGCGGCGAGATCGACAACATAGTTCTTAGTCGCGATTCGGCTTGTGAGGGTGAGGATTGGCCTCACACCAGATGGAAATTCTGCGACGATGATTCCGAGGGCGTTCGGTTTGTTTTCCATCATTTTTGCCGTGCCGCCCTCAGGGTGGAACGCGGTAGAGAGAGTTTTCTGAAATGGCGTTTCTGTGATGAGCGCTGCAGGCAGCCAAATGCGCGTCGTTCCTGAAGTTTTGATGACTTCGACGCGCGTCGTGACTTCGAACGTGCGCCAAGGGTCGACCGTTGTGCCCTTTGCAAGAAGTCGCCCAGCTTTCGCAAACGCGAGGCTTGCTGAAAAAGCTCCTGTCGATCGCAGAAAATCGCGCCGGTTCATATTCCACCCCTTCGAACCAGAAATTCTGTTCTTAGTTACCGACCGACGGATAGCGTACACTCGACTCGCTCGGTCACGCAAGACACGAGGCGAGCCCGTGGAGTTTGAGAGCGGAATACTGGATACCTCGCGGTTCCAAGACGCAGACAAATACGCGGCTTACCTGAAGACGCCGGCAGGCAGGCTGCGTTCCGAGCTGGCATGGGAGAACATGCGCCGCTTTCTGCCGCGCAACGCATCCAGGTGCCGAGCGCTCGATGTGGGCGGCGGCACGGGTTTTGCGAGTGTGCAGCTCGCGCAGATCGGCCTTGAGGTCGTGCTGCTCGACGGCTCCGAACAGATGCTCCGGATTGCACGCCAGAACGCAGAAGTCTGCAGAGTGACAGCGCAAATTTCCTTTTGCCACGCCGACATTGGCCAATTGCGCGAACTCTTCGCTCCTGAGTCGTTTGACGTCGTCGTGTGCCACAACTTGCTGGAGTATACGGACGATCCTTCTACGACCGTTCGCGAAATGGCCCACGTCCTGCGGAAGGAAGGCGTGTTGTCGGTATTGGTGCGCAATCGTGCTGGGGAGGTACTGAAGGAAGCCGTTAATTCGGGCGACTGGAAACTTGCAGCTGCCAATCTCATCGCGGAGACGGCGGTGGACACCCTCTACGGGGAGCGCATACGCGTATTTGCCCCTGCGGACCTACACGACTTCCTTGTCCGAGCTGGATTGGAAGTCGTCGCCGAATATGGTGTCCGCGTGTTTTTCGACTACCTGAAACTAGCGAATCTGACGGATGCAACCTACTCTCAAGTATTCGAATTAGAATCGACGCTGGGAGTGCGTCCGGAGTATTCCGCGATCGCGCGTTACGTTCAGGTAATCGCTCGCCGTTCCGGCGCCTCCTCCAACAAGGTAATCTGAACGTGACACAGTCCGCATTACAGTCTGATATGGTCCGTCCCACTTCGCCCGGAGGATTTGCCCTAGGACTCGGACTAACCAACGAGTGCAACTTGGCTTGTTCATTCTGCTACCGCGACCCGGCGCGGACGGACCGGCTTAGCCTCGAGCAAGTAAGATCTGTGATGGAAAGCCTGCCGATCCGTTCGGTCAATCTGGGAACCGGCGAGAACGGAATGCATCCACAATTCCGCGAGATTTTGGCTTACCTCCGCACTCTGCCAGTGAAACTCACCATCACTTCGAATGGCCACAGCGCGGGCGTGCTCACTGATGACGAGCTCCGTGCTTTCCACGATATCGAGTTCTCACTCGATTATCCCACCGAGCCTGAGCAGGACGCCCAACGCGGCAGCGGAAATTGGGCCTTGATCCATGATCAGGCAGCGCGCTGTGTTCGGTTGGGGATCCCCGTCACCTTCATAGCGGTAATGATGAAGTCGAATTATTTGCGTCTGGCGGAAGTGGCGCGGGCGGTCAAGCGCTACGAGTCGCCGCTGCGGGTCAATGTTTACCAAGCGGTGCGTTCTGACCTGTATGCCTTGAGTTACGAAGAGTATTGGCAAGGCTTTCGCGCGTTGTTTGCGGAAACCGACGTGATCGCCATCGGCGAACCATTGGTTCGCGCCATGGCCGGTCTGCCTCCGAGGACCGGTGGATGTGGGGTGAGTACTGTGCGTATTACGCCCCGAGCCACCACTCAGCCTTGCGTGTACTGGCCGGGAGCTGGGGAACCACTCTCCCTGCTTGTGTCTCTCCGCTCGGGAGTCATAGAAACTTCACCCTTTGTGGAAGCGCGCACGGTGCCTGAAGCATGCCGCTCGTGCCTGTATCTCGAGAGTTGTTACGGTGGCTGTGCCGGTCGGCGCCGCCTCCAGAGTGCCCTCGATCAGCCGGACTTTTATTGTCCCGTTGTCCGAGGAAAAATAGAGAAGTTGGACGTGCGCATGGCTGACGCTCGCGAACTTCCCAAGGCCGAAAGCGCATGTACGACGATCGTGATTGCGCGCGGTTAGCTGCAACTTCGGCGGCGGTGCTACCATCGAACCAATTCGACAACATCGATTGCAATGAATGCAAGCGAACTTCGAGTGAGGACTTCCTAAATGCCCGACCAACCTTATGCGCGAATCGGACTGGCGATCGTTCGGCTGACGATTGGGGTTATGTTCGTGTGGGTCTTTTTCGAGAATTTAGGGAAAGGACTCTACAAGCCAAGCGGCTACGCCGGGTTGATCAGCTATTACATCCAACACGATCACGCTCCGGCCGTTTGGAAAGCTATCATGGCTACAGCGGCGAGCCACTCAGCGATGGCAGCGCCGCTGCAGGGATTGACGGAAATCTCGCTTGGCGTCCTCTTGGTGCTCGGCCTCTTCACGCGCCCTGCTGGCCTCGTCGCGTGTGGGCTACTCGCGAGCCTCTGGATCTCGGAGTGGGGCACCGCGTGGATCTGGGAACTGCTTGTTCCCACGCTAGCCTCGCTTGCGATTGCGGTAGGAGCTGCAGGCCGCACGTGGGGGCTTGACGCTTTCCTGGCACGCCGGCGACCCTCCTCGCTTTGGTGGTAAGGCAAACGGAGATCGAGTGCGGGTCTCAGTCATCATCCCCACGCATAACGAAGCGCGTGCTATCGGTCGGGTCCTGGCGGATCTCCCCGCCGATCTCGTGACCGAGGTCATTGTCGTTGACAGCAATTCGACCGATGGGACCGCTGAGATTGCCGGCCGCGCCGGGGCTCGAGTCGTCTCCGAACGACGTCGCGGTTACGGCCAAGCCTGCCTGACCGGTCTCGCCTCCGCCAGCGCGCCCGACGTCGTCGTATTCCTGGATGGTGACTACAGCGATCGGCCAGCTGAACTTCCGCTCCTGCTCGCTCCGATCTCCGAAGGCCGCGCGGACATTTCGTTAGGCTCGCGCTTGGCGGGCCCGCGCACGCCTGGTGCTCTTCCTTGGCACGCGGCATTCGGCAACCGTATGGCGGCCGGGTTGATTTCGCTTCTGTTTCAACAACGGATCACTGACCTCGGCCCCTTCCGTGCCGCCCGCGCCGATGTCCTCCGTGCGCTCGCGCTTGAAGAAACTACTTATGGCTGGGCGGTCGAACTGATTTTGAAAGGCGCGCTCCGCGGGTTCCGGATCGTCGAGGTGCCGGTGAGCTACTATCCACGCATCGGAAAATCAAAGATCAGCGGCACGATCGGTGGCACCCTCGGCGCGGCGTGGTTCATTTTCTCTCGCATTCTGCGCTACTATTTCCGCCTACGGCGAGCCGGAACGCCGGAGTCTGCGTGATGGCTCCCTTGGGCCTTTTCGGTGCACCCTCCGACAGCGAGCAGATGACTCGTTCAACCAATCATGATTGCGCGCTCGTCATCATGGCCAAAGCGCCAAGGCCCGGCAGCGCAAAAACCCGGTTGGCTCAGAGCCTTCCTTCCACCGCCGTCGTCGAGTTATATCGCTGCCTTCTGGACGATACCATGGCCTTAGCAACGTCACTCGACGATGTGGACGTCGCCATCATGTGCCCAGCGTCCGACGTTGAGGATTTATTGCGTGAGGCAGTTGTCACGGTTCCCATCGTGGCGCAGTCGGGCGATGGTCTTGCGGCGGGCCTCACGTCGGTGTTTGCACATTTCGCGGCGGCTGGCCACCAGCGCATCATCGCATTCAACAGCGACAGCCCACACCTCCCGGCGTCCGTACTTAAAAGCGCGTTCCAAGCACTCACCCAGTGTGACGTCGTTGTTGGCCCGACGCACGACGGAGGTTACTACCTCGTCGGTGCGACGGCGCCTCATCCGGGACTCTTCTCGGGCGATGGGCTCGGTACGACGAATGCATTTGACGCGCTGCTGGCGCGAGCTCGCGCCCTGGGTCTTTCGGTGCGTCTCACCGATCCGTTCTATGACATTGACGTAGCAGCAGACCTCAGCCAACTTGCCGCCGAACTGCAACGCGTTCCCGCGAGAGCACCGAGAACGGCGCAGTGGCTGGCGGAATGGAGGAGAGCGGCGCCGCCGCGGCAAAGCGCCGGAGACCGATGACGATCACGGCATCGCACAGGCTCTGCGGGCTTGGCGCCATCATGCTTACAGCGCTTGTAGCCTGCGCCCGAATTCCGGGCGGCGTTGGATCCCTTCCCTACCTAGTTACATTGGCCGTCGCTAGCATCGCGTACCTCCTCGCTATTCGCGAGTTCCTCTCCACACCGGGATTCCCGCACCGTGTCATCGTCGTTGGGCTTGTGTTGGCTGCCCTGTGGCATCTTCCATTTCTACTGATGCCGCCGGGTTCAGATGATGACGTTCATCGATATGTTTGGGATGGCCGCGTGCAGCGGCTCGGCTATAACCCGTATGTTGTCGTTCCCGGCGACCCTGCTCTCAGCGCATTGCACACAACCGAAACCCGCACGCTCAACAACCCGGATGTGCCTAGCCCATATCCAGCGGGCGCTCAACTTTTCTTCCGGGCCGTAACGGCGATCCACGAGTCGACCTTTGCGTTCAAAGTTGCTTTCGCTTTGTGCGAATTAGCGATCGTTCCGCTGCTGCTCGCCGAGCTGCGCCGCCTCGGGCTGGGGGAACATTGGGCGCTTGCGTACGCCTGGAACCCGCTGCTCGTTTTATGTGTGGCTCAGAGCCCTCACATTGACATCCTCGGAGCCCTACTGCTGCTGCTCTCCGCCGCTGCGCTCGGGCGCCGTTGGCGAACCGTTGCCGCCATCGCATTTGCGCTGGCTGTCGCTGTAAAGTTTCTCCCGATTGTGTTGACGCCGCTTTATTGGCATCGGGTGCGCGCGCGCGACGGGTTGCTCGCGGCTCTGATCGTCGGGCTCCTGTACGTACCGTTTCTGCGAGGTGCTCCGATTCCAATGGGATCGCTCGGCGTGTTCGTGCAGCGGTTTCGCTTCAATGATCCGGTCTTCGCCACGCTCGAACGAATTGCGAGACCTCAGGTAGTGGCTGGCTTCGCACTCTTACTGGGGCTCATAACCGCCGCGGTGCTACGAAGAAGGCGCGATGGGTTCTCGTCGCAAACATTCCCATGGCCCATGGCAGCTACGCTTCTCTGCGCACCAGTCGTATATCCTTGGTACCTTCTTTGGCTGCTGCCGTTTGTCCAGTCGGTTTCGACCGTGCCGATTATCGTCTGGACGATTAGCATCATTCCAACTTTCTACGTCTGGCATTTGCGCGCGCTTGGTCGTCCTTGGCTGGTTCCTGGCTGGATTGTGCTGCTGGAGTACGGATCGGTAGCAGTGGCCGCGGCAATTATCGAGTTTCGCCGCTTCGCGCGACCGGCCCCGCCCCATGCTCGTAATGAGTCCGGCCGCACGAGCATCCGGTAACACAATCGCCTGAGCTGTGCGATATAATCTTCAGCCGAGCAGGTTCGCCGGTCAATTCACTGAGGAGCGACCTTCATGAAAAATGCGTGCCGTGTAACGATCATCGGTCTTCTGGCTTTCGTGATGCTGACACTTTCTTCAACCTCCACGGCGCAGACACGCCCGCCAATTGTCGAACAGATGGCGAAGACGTACGGTCTCGATTCGTGGGGGCAAATCGAAGGGATTCGCTATACCTTCAATTTGGAGTTACCCGGGCTCAACCTTAAGCTGGCTCATAAGTGGGAATGGGAGCCCAAGACTGGAAAGGTCAGCTACGAAGGAAAAGACAAGGAGGGCAAGCCGGTACAGGTTACGTACATGCGCTCTCAGCTTACCAGCCAACCTGCCAACGTGAAGGACGAAGTCGATCCTGCTTTCATGAACGATCAATATTGGCTGGTCTTCCCCTTCCATGTTGTCTGGGATACCAGCGCCGACGTGCAAGATAAGGGCAAGCAAAAACTGCCGCTGGGGAAAGGTTCCGCCACGCAGATTGTAGTGAAATATCCCTCGGATGGCGGCTACACGCCCGGCGACACCTGGGAGCTCTTTATTGGCTCTGACAACCGAGTCGAGCAATTCATCTACCGCCGTGGCGGACCTCAAAAGCCGAGTCTCGTCACCACCACTTGGGCGGGCTACAAGAAGGCCGGCCCTCTCCTTATCTCTACAGACCACCGCGGGACGGCGGACGGCAAGCCGGCGCGGATCTTCTTCTCGGACGTCTCCGTCAAGCTGACGGGGTCAGACTCCTGGATTAACGCGCAATAAGCAACGGACGGAGTCATTCGGGTAATTCATTCCGCGTTCTGACTCCAAGACGCACGCGAACTCCAAAGACAAGGAAGGCTTCTCCGCTTTGCAGATGGCGGGCGGGACAATCGTTTGCCTCGCAATAGTCCGGTCCAGGGACCGGAGACGCTGATCTCATCCCGAGTTAGGGGACACCCGGAGGTAATCCTCCGCATGGATATACAACGCGTGTCTTCAAAGAGACGTTGCGAGCAGGGATTTTCACGACAGATCTCATTCCGAGATTCATGGTGATAAGAAAATCTATCAACAGTAAGTGTGCCTTCCGGATTGCCGACCGCCAGGAGAGAAGCTGCAATCTTCTCCGATAGCGGTGACCTCTGCTCCACAAATGCGTCTAATCGTTTGCTTTGATGCATTCCAGACCGAGCAAAGCGGTCAAGGCTTCGAGTGTTTTGAGGCTCGTGGTCCAAAGCCCGCGGGAGGCGATCTGATGAAAAAGACCTACATCCTTGCAATTCTGTTGATTTTCCTGGTGCCCGCGGGATTGGCTCATAGTCAAGAGCTCTCCGAGCTCTCGCTCCCTCCCAATGGGGCGAACGAGCGAGCGGAAGTGTCGCAATGGATTGGGCTGGTAAAGATCACGATCGACTATCACAGTCCCAACGTTCATGGAGGTACGGGTGCGGACCGTACCGGTCATATTTGGGGTGAACTTGTGAGGTATGGTTTTTTTGACGAGGGCTTGGGCCCATCCAGGGCGACGCCATGGAGAGCGGGCGCCAATGAAACTACCACCATCACGGTCTCACAGAACGTAAAAATCGAAGGCAAAGAGCTCAAGGCCGGCACCTACGGGCTGTTCCTGGAGCTGGAGAAAACGGGACCCTGGACGTGGATTTTTTCTCACAGCTCGACCGGCTGGGGAAGTTTTCAATACGACGCGAAGAATGATGCATTGCGAGTTCCGGTGAATCCCCAAGCAGCTCCCTATACAGAATTCTTGACGTATGGATTTGACGACCGCCGCCCAGATTCGGCAGTGGCGTTTTTGCAATGGGAAAACAAGCGAATCCCATTCAAGATCGATGTTCCCAATGTGAATGACCTTTACGTTCAGGAGATGGCCAGCGAACTTCAAGGCTGGCCGGGATTCAAGTATCAAAATTGGCAAACCGCCGCACAGTTTTGCGCCAGCCACAAAATCAATTTGGATGAAGCGTTGATCTGGGCGGATAAAGCCATCACGGAGCCTTTCAAAGGCCCTTCTCGAGGACGCGAGGACTCCTCCACCCTGGCAACCAAAGCCGCGGTGCTTCAAGCCATGAGTCGAAATGACGAGGCCGATGCAGTCATCGACAAAGCACTGCGCTTGCAGGAAACGGATGTGATTCGTATCTACCTCTACGCCGCCAGTCTTCTTTCATACGGTAGAAATGAAAAAGCTCTGGAAATCTTCAAGGCCAATCAGCAGCACCATCCGGAGGAGAAATTTTGGCCATACCTTGGGCTCGCGCAAGGCTATACGGCGGTGGGAGACAAAGACAATGCGATCAAGAACTGGGAGATCACACTTGGTAATGTCCCGGCGAATGCCAGATCAAGTGTTCCAACCTATGAGAGAACGCTAAGGCAATTGAAGGAAGGAAAATAGGAAGTTCAAGCCAACATTCGAGTCACGCCCCAACTTGGAAATACATGATTTTTTGCATAGCGGATTTTTTACCAGCCTTGCTCTGATTGGCGATCCACCTGCGTCAAATATTCGTACGGTGTGCCCATGTTTTTGGCCATCCGAATACTTCGAATCGGCGCGCACTATCGTCAACCTCTACAAATAGCTGTCGAGAACGGGGGTGGCTGTTGAAAAACTCGCCCACTGGCGGGAGTTCTCAGGTGGAGTGATTTTCCTGTGGTGTTTCGTGCTTTCTTTTTTTATCTCAGATCGGCACCGTGGCTGATTCTAGAGATCTCGATCTT
>JBARFX010000050.1:0-3481 GCA_049797655.1 Candidatus Acidiferrales bacterium
CGTGCGGAGGGCTCGACGGATATTTGTACGCCGCGCCGCTCTACTACGCCAACCTGAATGTGGGCGGGGTGACGCGCAACGTGGTGTTTGTGGCGACGGAACATGACAGCGTGTACGCATTCGATGCAGATTCACCCGCCTGCGTGCAGCTGTGGAAGACGAGCTTCATTTCGCCCCCAAACATTGTGACCGTGGCACCGTCGGACGTACACGAACTCTCGGACCTCGTCCCTGAAATCGGAATCACTTCAACGCCGGTGATCGATCCGACGACGAATACGATCTACGTGATGGCCAAGACGAAAGAGATTGTCGGCACCGTCTCGGGCGTCGCCTGCACTTCGAGCGCACCCTGTTTTGTGCACCGGCTGCATGCGCTGGACGTGACGACGGGAACGGAAAAATTCGGCGGGCCTGTCGTCGTCAGCGCTCCGAATTTCAACACCCTCACCCATCTCCAACGGGCTGGCCTATTGCTGAATAACGGCACCATTTACGTTCCGATTGGGTCACATGGAGATAACGGAGTCTGGCAGGGATGGATGATGGCTTACAACGCGACGACGCTCGCGCAACAGTGGTTCTATCACACGAGCGATCCGGTCAACGGGAATAATGGAGGGGCCATCTGGGGATCAGGGAATGCTCCTGCCATCGATGCGAGCGGAAATATCTACTTCGAAACGGGTAACGGAAACTATGACGGCGTGAACAACTGGGCCGATTCGGTGATCAAACTCACTCCAGCCGGTGTGAAAGCTGACTCTTTCACGCCATTTGATCAGGCGATCATGCAGCAAAATGACATCGATCTGGGCTCATCGAATCCGATCATACTGCCGGATTCCGTTGGGTCTGTAACGCACCCGCATCTGATGATTGCGATGGGCAAAGTGGGCGTGATTTATCTTCTGGATCAAACCAACATGGGCGGGTTCAACGCTGCGGCGAACCAGGACGTAGGCGAAGTGACCGTGATGTTCAACACGAGCAGCGCGATTGCCGGATTCTTCGGCCAGCCGGCATATTGGAACGGGAACATCTACGAGGTTGTGGTGAACGACTCGATCCGGCAGCTGCCGATTTCCAACGGGAGCATTGCGACGAGTTCCACATCGCACACAACCAATACATTCACCTACCGAGCCGGAACGCCGGTGGTATCGGCAAGCGGGGCGACGAACGGAATCGTATGGAACCTGGATTCCGTCGGCTACAAGACCAGCACTCCTGTAGTGCTCTACGCGTACGACGCAACGAACCTCGGGACGATGCTATTCAGCAGCCCGAGTAGCGGAGTAGGCGCGGCACCGGTATCCGTAAAGTTCCCGGTGCCGACCGTTGCGAACGGCAAGGTGTACGTCGGGGGCCAACTAGCGTTCACTGTGTACGGCTTGCTTCCGAATTAGCGGAGTGGGGTCGCAGGCCGCGACAGCTGGGCCTGTGATGATTGACCTGTTACGGCGCTTGCCAGATTACGTTCTTGTCCTTGTCGAGGAGCGCAATTGAGGCGGCCGAGGTCGGATGAGCGTCGCTGCGCGCCTGGGCTTTGAGCTGAGTCGCTCCCACAACCGCGGAAAATCCGTTTCTGTCGTTCACGGTCAAGGATGGCCCGGCCTCTGAGAAGGCGATTCCGGCTCCACCGTTCCCGTCAGAACCCGCAATCGCGATAGTGGGTTTGCCAAAAGTCACGCCGAGAGTCATTCCGCCATTGTGGCTTCCAAAGAAATGCAGGTCGCTGCCGTCCTCGCTGACCAGAAGCCTCATTTGCGGCTGCTTATTAACATTTCCGAGAGTTAATTCCGAGCCCGCCGCGTACACTCCCAACCAGCCGCGCACGATTCCATCCGCGTCTTTCAGAACGAACTTTTGTGCTTCCACGACTTTCGGAGTCGGCGCACTCTGTCCCATCGCGACGAGCCCCGAGAACGCCACCAGGATTGCAATCCCGCCGCATTTGAGTCTTCGGTTTTGTGTTTCCAGCTTGTCCAAGCGCTCGACGATGCCTTTCATCTCTGGCGTATCAAAATTCATCGTGGTTCCTCCTGAATAGCTTGCAGTCGCTGCGAACTCCCCTTGGTAGGATCGATGCCTTACTTCCGGCGGAGCAAGAGAGCCCAGTCGATGGAGCTTGCTGCCGAAGGCGAAGTCCAAACGGGTCCTTCGACGGGCGGAAGTGCGATCCACTCACCCGTTACCGCGCTGAACCACTTGCCCTCATACCGGCCAGGTAGAAGATGGATCGTCACACTTCCACCTTTTGGCAAGTAGATGGCATACGTATCGCCGGGGTTCGCGAGACAATAGTCACCCGCCGATACCAATTCGTCATGGGGTTCCGTTTTCCACCAGTCGAAACTGGTAAAGAAGTCGACCATGTGCGCATAGCCTTGCAGCATCGTCATCGTGTCGTCGCCGCGGCCATTCATCCAGCCGCCGCCCGTATCCGGCCACACGTTGGTGCCGCGCCGCGCGGATTCGCCGGTGGTCTGGTAGCCTCCCGCCATGACGATGTCCCACGCGGTTCGGCGCAACACGTCGGCCGATTCGGCGGGAGGACCTGGGGACCACAGAGGGTAGTGATCCTCGTAGCCGTATTCCTCGTTGGTTTGGGGAATGATTCGGCCCAGTTTCTCCTGTTGTTTTCGCTGGCTCAGCATGAAGGCATGTTGATTTCTTGACCATTCCTGAAAGGATGTGAAATCGAACCAGTCATACGTGCGGTCTTCATCAAGAAAGGTAAGAGGGTGGCTGGTCGCGAGATGTTGGTACGGGTCGAGCTCCTTGATGAGAGTACCGGCGTAGTGCGTCCACAGGCGGCTTCGATAGTGATCGAGATCGTCGCCGAGATCCCAAGTGATGTTTGAGAATGCTCCGAAGCGATCGATCGCGTAACGGATGAAGCGGCGTTCGTCTTCACTGTATGCGGCGGGGTGCACGCGTCCATCGTTCATATCGAGCACCAGTGAGATGACCATGTCTCTATCTCGGGCGTAACGAAGCGCACGGTCGAATTTCTGCCAGTAGGCTACATCGAACCGGCGATAGTCGAACCCCGGATGGTATGCATCGTCAGCCTGCTTGGCCGGCCAGGGAGCCAGGAAAACCGTCCAGTTTTCGCCGGGCATCACTGGCTCGCCGTAGAGAAGGTTCGTGCGCCCGGCGATCGTCACGCGCATGCGATTCACTTTGAGCCGGTGAAGCCGCTCAATGCCGGCATCGATCACGTTTTCGTCTTTCCATCCCATCAGCCAATAGGCGGTTGTTCCGTTGAAGAAGTAATGCTCGCCGGTGCCTTCCCAGATGAAATGCCAGGGATGTTGTCGATCGACTCGAATGGGACCGCGGCGATGGCCATCGTAGGCGTGAAAGGCGCCCGATGAGGTCCTGCGCGACCAGCCCTGATGATAAGTGACGGAGTATTTATAATCGCCCGGAGAGGGAGCCATGAAGCGAATGCGGAAGATGCTCCCATTCTGCG